>FR880083.1:46220-46708 GCA_000435175.1 Clostridium sp. CAG:245 | reverse complement strand
AACTCCACCAACTGTAAAAGAAGAAGAGATTGCTTCATATTCTACAAAGGTTTCTGGGAGTACTTCCAATAGATTAACCAATATTAGAATTACATGTAAAAAATTAAATGGTACAACAGTAAATACTGGTGAAACCTTTTCTTTTGGTGAAATAACCGGTCCTTCAACAGCTGAAGAAGGTTACAAAGAAGCAACAATGTTTTTAGATGGTAAAGAAGTTCAATCTTTAGGAGGCGGAAACTGCCAAGTAAGTAGCACTTTGTATAATGCTGTACTTGATGTTCCGGATTTAAAAGTTACAGAACGTCATGAACATGGCAAGAAAGTTTCATATGTTCCAGATGGCAAAGATGCAGCCGTTTCATATGGTTCTATTGATTTCAAGTTTAAAAATAATACACAAAATAATATAAAACTTTATTTTGAAACAGATGATGTAACTCTCACTGTAAAAATTGTAAAATTAGTTTAAATGAATATTTTCTCCT
>FR880083.1:43015-46187 GCA_000435175.1 Clostridium sp. CAG:245 | reverse complement strand
AGAATATTATTTTACTAATATTCTAGCAAGGAGGATTTTTTATGTCTTTAAAAAATAAATTTATATATATTACTTGCATTGTTTTACTTTGTAGCTTTATACTATTTAATACATTTGCATTTGCTGTTTCAGATGCCACTGCATATGTGTGGTCTAATCAATCTAAAAAGTTAGAAACTGCTGAAACCAGTGTTGGATTAAACTCTTCTTCTGCAACTGTTACTGATAATCCTTTGGCTTTAGATTGTGGGGCTGCTTGCCTAATAGAGCAAAATTCAGGACTTATTATTTATGATTATAATATGCATGAAAAACTAAGACCTGCAAGCGTTACTAAAATAATGAGTCTTTTGTTAATTATGGAAGCTTTAGATTCTGGTAAAATTCAGTTAACAGATAAGATTCCATGTACAGAAGATGCAGCCAAAATGGGAGGTTCCCAGATTTGGCTTGATGTTAGAGAAACTTTAACAGTTGAAGAAATGCTTAAGGCAATTTGTGTTGTGTCTGCAAACGATTGCGTAGTTGCAATGGCTGATTATCTTGAAGGAAGCCAAGATGCTTTTGTAAAAAAGATGAATCAAAAGGCTCAAGAATTAGGAATGAATGATACCACATTTAAGAATTGCCATGGAATTGATGAAGATGGTCACTTAACATCTGCATATGATATTGCAATTATGTCCAGAGAATTATTAATGAATCATCCTTCTATCACAAAATATACAACTATATGGATGGATTCCTTAAGAGATGGCAAATCTAGTCTTGTAAATACAAATAAATTAGTTAGAAATTATAATGGTTGTACAGGTTTAAAAACTGGCTCTACTTCTATCGCTTTATATAATTTATCGGCATCTGCCACTAGAAATAATCTTTCTTTAATCGCAGTTGTTTTAAAGGCTCCAACTCCTGCAATAAGATTTTCTAATGCTCAAAAACTTTTAGATTATGGTTTTAGTAATTATACTGTAACATCATTCGGCAAAAAAGGAGATGTAATAAAATCTGTTGAAATAAAAAAGGGTACTTCATCTTCTATTGATGCAATTTTAGAAAATGATGCAGAAGTTCTTATGTCTAATGGTAGCAATAAAGATGTAACTCAAGAAATAAAACTAGATGATACATTTAATGCTCCAATTTTAGAGGGACAAAAATTAGGAGAAGTAGAATTTTCTATTAACGGAAATGTTGTTTCCACTGTAAATCTGGTTGCAAATAAATCTTCTGATAAATTAAATTTTGGTTCTATAATAAAATTTGTAATGAATAAATGGTTTAACATGTTAAGATAAAAATTCGCCCAGAAAAATAGTATTTTCTGGGCTATACTTTTAATTTTTATCAAACATGCAAATCTATTTCAATCTAAATTTATTGCTGAATTTATAATAATATGGTTGTATATCAGTTAATATGTCTTTTATCCAAACTATATTTCCATTTTTATCTTCATATTTGATGTTTGGAAAAGTTTTTAGTACTTTTTCATTAGAAAAAATTGTTTTAGAAAAAGCTTTTATTATTTTGTTGTCCATTACTTCATCACTTACCATTAGTATTTGACTATCTTTTACTTCTAAGTTATGTTCTTTTATTAGTCTTGTATAAAAAACTTTTAAACCCAACGCTGTTATTAATAAATCTAATAATAGAAAAATTGTAAATCCAATAGTCAATATATTAAACCATTTTTGGGGCAATTTATTTATTCCAGTTTCTATATATGGATTTATAAACCTTACTAAGCATAGTGCTAATAATCCCCAGAACACTGTAAATATTAGTGTAATTCTGCCGTTTATATTAAATGGCATATTTGAATAGTCCCACCATTTTATTTGAAATATTACTTCACCTATCCAGCTTATTACATATTCAATAACTGAACCTTCTACTGCACCTGCAAAGAATAATGCCCAATTGCTTTTCTTAAATGGTTGAAGCCCTGGTATCATTATAGCTGCCCCTAATCCATAAATACAACAAAATGGTCCAAATAAGCAACTCTGCCTACTCTCTAATACTCCTTTTGTTAATATTCCAAATATTGTCTCTACTATAAATCCTAAAAAGCTATATACAGCAAAATATGCCAACAAGCGCTTAAAAGTTATTTTTACAACTGGTTCTTCTATTTCTTGTTTCATATATTACTCCTTTCAATCTTTTCAATTAGTCTATTTATTATATCAATTTCTCTTATATAAAATATTTTCGCCCCAAAAGGGGCGTCCCTATTGGGCGATTTTTTCAATTAATATCCAAAGTAGCCATTTGTAATGTATAAATTATATCTAGAACGTGCCAATGCCGTTAAATATACTTGTCTTAAATTTATGTGATTAGAGCCTAAATCTGTAATATTTACTTTTCGCCTTTGATTATTTTCTACTTTATAAATCTCATCTTTTATTATATCATCTGTTGAATATGTTTGTGATGCCGATACCATACAATAATAGCATGGTGTATATGCTTCTGGGTAATAATACGCATATTTCCCGGAATCAACGTCTCCTCCTAATAATTGACTATGTGCATTCGAATCTTCTCCTGTTATAGAAACTGTTTTTCTTTCGAATTCACTACTTGCATAGGCTCCTATTATAGTTACTTTATTATTTTTTAAATTTTCTATTAATTTTAAGCACCCTGGTTTATGATATTCTTCACTTCCATCTTCATTTCTACCAATAATATAAATAGAATCATTGCCAACTGTTTCTTGGTTTGTATTGTTTGATACTACACAGTAATTGTTATATACCTTTGCACCAATTGGAATTCCTTCTAAAAATGTTACCATGCATACATTATTTTCTATTTTATTCCATTCTTCTTCAGAAAGTTTTGGCATTGTAAATTCGTAACCAACTACAGTATGTGATGTAAAAGTTGCTATTGCAGAAACTAAATTCGTCTCTATTGACCTTCTTATTACATTTCTTCTGTGTTCATTAAAAGCTGACCCAGAATCTAATGGATCATTTGTACTACTTATATCAAATATCTTAGTAGTTCCAAGATTAGATGCAAATCCAACATTTGAACTTCCATTATCTTCTTCATCTGTTACAATTGGATTTCCATCCGTATCGACTGCATCATTAGCCGTAATATCTCCTAAGTATTTTTTTACCCAGTCAGTAAAACTTATTTTATT
>FR880083.1:42185-42954 GCA_000435175.1 Clostridium sp. CAG:245 | reverse complement strand
ATTATTTAATGACTCAGCGTAATATTTCGTTGCACTATCGCTTACTAAGTTCCAACTGCCATTTAAGTATCTTAAATGATTATTTAAATATGCAATTGTTTCTGGATTTGTTACAAAATCCTTTTTATACTCGCTACTATAGTAAAAGTATCTTTGTCTACCTAAAGTTCCTGTATCATTCTGGCCACTTGCAAAAACTGCATCGTTATTGACTTTATATATTTTTTGGCTATTGTATACAATATATTGAAAAGATTCTGCTCTTGGGTTTACATTTTCTGTACTATCATCACTTAATATAATTAGATTTTCGTTCAGTATTTCATCTGCTACATCATCATTTGCAAGAAGTAAATGACCTGTTTTTACAACATATTTTCCTTTTATAGTTCCAATTATAGTAATTGTATTATCTAAAGTATAATTAACAACAAAATCCGTATTTTGTCCCTCTTTTTTATATCTACATGAATAATATACAAAAGGCTTTAGCCCATATCTATATTCTCCTTTTACTCCATCACCATTTCCATCATATTCAGTATCGTAATAATTAGAATAAATATAATAACCATCATATAAATTTACCATTATAGCTGGAATATATGGTTGCAAATCAGCTTTGCTATACCCAGATGTTCCCATATTTGTTGCAAGTGAGTTAAAAAATACGTTTACAGCAGCTTCTATATCTCTTATTTTAGAGTTAGAAATTGTTGAATACATGTTATTAGCAGTATTTAATTGAAAAGCTTTTATACCGTCATAA
>FR880083.1:41941-42087 GCA_000435175.1 Clostridium sp. CAG:245 | reverse complement strand
ATATACATAGATAAAACCAATGCTATTGGAACAACTATTATAACAAATATTATAATTATGTGTTGTAATTTCATTATTTTTGTAACCTTTCTATAAAAAAAGCAGCCAAGAACCAATTTAAAATAGTCCTTAAAGCTGCCATATTT
>FR880083.1:30274-41917 GCA_000435175.1 Clostridium sp. CAG:245 | reverse complement strand
CTGCCATATTTTTAATACCTATTTTGTACCATTTACAGTAACTATTCCACCATGTTGCGCAGCAATCTGATATGTATCGTTTCCTGCAATTCTATACAAGAAATTTCTTATTATCTGAGCAATTGTAGTATTTGTATTTTTTACAGTAACAGAAAATCTGTCTCCTTCTTTAAATGTAATTCTGTTTTTTGTAGAACTATCACTTAATTTATTCTCTAATTGGCTAGTATATAAATTATAATATACATTTTCACCAATTTTTGTTGTTTCAGCCTGTGTAGTTTTTACACCTGGGTTTTCATCCAATATTTGTGCTTGCATAGATACTTCAAATGAGTTTCCTGTTGATGTTATTGTTTGTACGTATTTATCATAATCATCTAAAGTTAATTTTCCTGTTGTTCTTACTTTATCTACAAATTCTGTTGTTGCTGTCTGTACTGATAACTGTGATACGTCGTCAGTTCTTTCCGAAATTGACATTAAAGGAAAGACAAACATTAATATTGCTGCTAAAAATATAGCAATTATTGTAACAAAACTGTCTCCCATTTTTCATTTCCTTCCTAACCTTTATTTAATATTCTATTTCTTTAGTTTATTAAAATATAAGTGATTATCCTTTTTGTAGTTGTTTTATTTCCTATAACCGATTCAGTACCATCTACGTTATCGTTATTGCTTATAGTTTTTATTTCTCCTATTTGTTCTATAAATTTATTATTTCTATTACTTAATGGATTTCTACTATAAGACAAATATTTAGATGGATTTTGTGGTAATGTATAATTACCTCCACTAAAAATTGCATCTAAATGAAGTTTAACTTGTTCTGAACTACCAACCCAAGGCTCATTTCTTTGAGTTTCTTCAACTATATCAAACGAACAAATATTCATGTTATGTCCACTTGTGCTTGTTGTTTCACCATCGAAATCATTAACATAGTTTTTGTTCCAGTTAGCCTGAACTGACTTTGTTTCATATATTGAAAGATTTGTTACATTTGAAAGTTCTCCTGTAGTTTCATTATAATTTCCCTGTTTAAAAGTAACTTTGTATCTTTCTTTATCGTACTTATACAAGGTTGGTATAATAGTTTCATATCCTACAATTCTATTTCCAGATGTATCCTGTGGTATTGAATAACTTGTATAATCATAATATACAGTTTTATCAGAACTTCTTAATACCATTTCAGCAGTAGTTCTGGCCTTAGAAAAAAAGGCTATAGTTAAAGATAATGCCATAGTCAATAATAGAACTGCAAATGCTAATTTTAAACCTTCTACTGCGTTTTCCATAAACCATAACCTTTCAATTTATTTATTTTGCAACTATTCCAACTGCTACTATAAATCCAGAGTTTGCATCATATCCAAAATCAACTGTATATGTTTTTCCTGCATTTATAGTTTTCTTTACATTATTTACATCTGTTGCTGTTACAACTGCTGTTGGTGCTGCTGTAACTCCTGCTGCTGTGCTTGTCATTACTGTAACATTTAAAGATGGGTCATCTGTATGTGCAAGGTTGTGAGATCTTACTGTATCTAAAAGTGCTCTTACTTGTGTTCCAGATTGTGTTCCTTCGTAATTTAAAAATTCTGAATTATATGCTTGAATCTTTGTTGGATCCATATTAGCACCATTCATTGCTCCTGCTGCTTGTTGGTATATAGCCATACCTAACCCAATAATTAAAATTGATAAAAGAATAGCTCCTGCTATAATTAATGCTTTACTTGCATTCTCCATAAATTTTTCCTCCTTAGATTTTATATAATTTTATTTTAAATATTAATAACAAATTTAAACTTCTTCAAAGTACATGTATTTTACTCTATGTGTTTTTTCATGGTATTCAATTTTTGTACATTTGAAGCTTAGAGCACCATAATTACTCCAAAATTTTTCTATTCCTACATTATTTATTCTTTCCATAGTAATTACTTTATCTAGTTCCAAGAATTTAATTTCAATTCTTATAGAATTTTTTCCATTATCTATATAATTTCCATCTTCACCTATTTTTATATCATTTTTTTTGTTGCTATCTGTTGCTTTGTTTATTATTGATATAATGTCAGTTCCTAAGACTTCTTTATTCTCGTAGCTTTCATACGTTTTATTATCTACGCCTATTTGTGCAGTATTCTCGTTTTTTTGATAAACTCCATACACTACTATACAAATTATTATTAAAAAAATTGATAATATACAAATTATTATTTTTTTCATTTTCATCTTCCTAATTATAACATTTAAGATTTTATTATGCAATATTTTATCTTATTTTTTATTCATTTGTTAGAATTTACCTATATTCATTTACAGACACATTAAATTTAACATTCTATTATTTCATTCTTGTGAATGTAATGCTACACACACGCTTGCTATTTTCATTTATCTTTATATCTGTGCATTTAAAGTATATTACATTAAAAATATCCTTTTGCTGTTCTTCAGAATATATTGACTCTCCTGAATAATTTGCTAAAAAAGTAGTATAGTCATTCAATGATGCAATCTCAAAATTATCTTTGTAATTACTACTTACATTCTTTACTATTACTTTCACATAATAATATCCAGTATTTGCATCACTCACAGTATATTCGTATTTATTGTTGTTTTCTTTTGCTAAATTTGCAATTGTTACAACATCTTGTGCTCTACATGTATTCTGCCATTTGCCATTTTCGTCTTGATAACTTTCATACTTTGTAAATTGTGCATTAAATTCAGAAAGATTTTTTTCATTCATCTGTGTTGTCATTTCTGAGCCGAAGTTACCGAAAATAGTGAATAAATACACTGCTAAAGATAGTAATAATACTCCGACTAATACACCTGCAGCCATTATTAAGGCTCTACTTGCATTCTCCACTATTTTCTCCTCCTATATTTTATTTTTCTGTAAATTCCATATATTTTATTCTTCCTGTATCATTGTAATATTCTATTGAAATACATTTAAAACTCTTTCTTGCTATGTCTTTTTGCTCACTTAAATAGTCTTTATATTCTGTAATTTTGTTTTTTAATTCTTCTTTTTTTGAATCTGTTATACTGTTATATTTTGTTTGTCCGCAGTTCTTGTAACAATTGACTTTCTAGCCTTGAACCGGTGCCATAATTTGCCCAATACGAAATTGCTTTTCCATAATATTCTTTGTTTATTTTATTTATAGCTTTTGCTAGATTATTATATTTTTGATTTAAGCTGTCACCATCATATGTCATATCTGTAAAAAATTTAGCATTTATTATTTCTGTTTTTAGAGTCACTTTCATTTCGATTCTTCCATATGCTTTTCCATCGGCTTCTTTTTTGTTATAATCCTCAATTTGATTAGCTAGCGAAAATAAATCACTTCCATATAAATTGTTTCTATTATATGTTTCATAATCTTGATTAAAATCTTTCGCCTGCTCACTTACTTCTACTTTGTGTTCAGTATCTTTCAATTCTGACATTCTAGTATAAGCAAACAATAAACAACCAAGCAACAATACTCCTATTAGGAGACTTCCTGCCATTTCCAACGCTTTTGTTGCATTTTCCATAGTATTTCGTCCTCCCTTCTAAGCTGCCATCGATGACATATCGTTCATAGATGACATCATGCTCATTAATCCAATGAATACCAATGGTATAATCAAATATCCAACAAACAATCCAACCATTGGAGCAAATCCAATTACTTTTCCTATCATACCCTTCTTTTGGATTAATCTTGCATTTGACTCTTTTCTTCTTTCCTGGTAGTAATCTCTTTCAGAATCCAACTCATCAAAAGCTTCTGCAATAGGAATTTTTTCAACTGCTGCCTGCATACTTTCTATAAGTCTTATGAATTCTTTATAATTAACGTCATCCTTCATTTCTTCAAGTGCTTCCCATGGACCACTCTCGTAGTTATTAACACACTTTGCAATTGGCTCTCTAAATATGTTTGAATATCTTTCAAGCCATTCCAAAATCATTTCAACATTAACTCTCTCTATTCTCATAAGCATAAGTATAATGGTTTGGAATTGCATTACCTCGTTTTCCATTTCCATTTTTCTCATCTTTTTTTGGAAAAATAGTAACCACACTGGTAAGTTGTATCCTATTATTGCAAATACCATTGCTAGTACTATTTCAAACCAACTTAAATATTCGCTGTTTACCTGTCTTAATTTTCCTAATACTCTTTCCGCAGCTGTCGCAATTTCATCATCTGTACTTTGTTTATAATCATCAGATTTTTTCATTGCTTTTTCTATATCTTTTTGTGTTGTATCGGTCTTTCCCTTAAACATATTTAGGAATTTATTATCACTTTCTGTAAGCTCTTCTGCCTTCTTCAAATCTTTACCAGACATTTCGCCAACTATGTTGTATGTTGAAGTAGGTTCTGTGTATATATAATTTATTTGAATTCTATGTAATTGTGTAAGTATTATAAGTGAAGCAAAGAATGTTACAACTGTAAGTAGCAATCTTTTTACATAAATCCATTCTATTTTATCTTTTGAAGCTGAATCTTTTATTAAATTTCTAAGCTTACGTCTTTCTTTTGTTCCATCTTTAGGTATGAATAAATCTACAATTTTTTTAACAAAAGGAATATTATAAACTTTTTCTTCCCAAGGATGTTCTGGTTTTGTATTTATTGCTGTTGAGCCATTATCTTTTAATTTTCTTGTTAAGATATAACATATAAATGTTATAATAACAAGCAATAACTGAACTATCATTCCATTTTTTCCATAATAAAATGACTTTGTAAAGTTGAATTCTGATACAGCCCAACTTTTAATTGGTTCCAAACATAATAATGGTAATATAGAAATTACAGATAAGCTTTGGAACACATAGTCTAGTTTATCTCTCTTTAATATTTCAAGTTGCATCTCTTGGCTTATGTTATTTAAGTTTTTTAAATATAACGATGTCTTATCTACTGTTCTATCACCAAATTCCTTTGTCAAATATGAGATACCTGCAAATTCTTTTAAGTAACTATTTGGTGCAACATCATAATATTTCTCCAGTTCACTTTCAGGATCATTTGAAATTAATATTTCATATATTTTTTCAGCCTGTCTAGACATTTCTGGAGCACTATCTCCTTGTGCAACCTGGTAAATAGCCTCCTCAACCATGTTAAATTCATGGTAAGCATGTCTTATTTCAGCAAAGAAATCTATCTGTTGAACTAGTAATTTATTATCAATCTTATCAACCATTCCATCTACTAATGTATCTATCATAAATAATTCAAATAATAGTAATATTGACATCAATAAAGTATTACTTTTGGTTATTAAAATTATTACTAATGTAATTGGAATAATCATCATAAGTGCTTTAGTAACTATTGCTGATGTTTGCTTTCTTGTTAAATATTCATCATCAATATTTATAATTTCAAGTCTTCTTCTTACTTTGAACAAATATCTTTTTGTAAAAGGATTTCGTATATATATGTTGTACAATTTTTGATAAAGAATTTCAAAAGAAAAACTTTTTTCCTGAGTACCTTCTCTCAATTGTTTTATTTGCATTGTATCAGAAGCTTTTAGCTTTTTACTTAATACAACATATGCAACAACAATTGCCATAAAGAGTACTCCTACTCCAGCCATCAAATATATTATTAATTTGCTATTCATTATGTTGTTTTTTGCACCTCCTTTGATGATATTATTTAGTTTCTTCTTCTATTTCGTCAGAGTCTCTATGTGCATCTATACCATAATTTCTCTTAACAAATTTTTTAAACTCTTCTGCATCTCTGTCATCCATATTATTCAACATTTCTTTGATATTATGATCACTTATAGGGTTTGTTAACACATATGTTCCATCATGATACTCTAATACATTTCTGTATTTATATAATTCTCTGTTTGTTGTTTTTGTGAAGAAGTTTGTTGCGTTGTCCATGAATTTGTCTAATTTTCCTTCTAGTGTCTTTTCTTTTCTGTAATCAAATGTATATTCGTTTCTTTCTTCAACTGGAATACATTCTGTTATTCTTTCTATATATCTTCTACCTCTAAAGTCTTTAACTAAGTGGATATCGAAGTTTAATACTGAAACAACCTGTTCTTCTGCTGTTCTTTCATCCTTGAATACACCAGCTCTAAGCATTGAGTTACGAAGTGCTGTTACCAAGTCTGGGAATGTTTTAGCGTGGTGAGTAAATAATGTAAATTTAGAAGCAACCTGTGCAGATTGGATCATCCAAGATGCTACGGGGTCAGTTGCAACCTCACCGATGATGTTAACAGAACCATCAGTCTTTTTCTGAACGTCCAAGCAGGCCTGTCCAGAAATTGTTTCTGTTTCACGCATTGATAATATGTTTCTTGTTGGATATATTTTTCTTAAGTGAAGCTCGAATGCAGTTTCTGTAATACGAAGGTTCATTGTTTCGTATATGTTTTCTATCATGGCCATAAGCATTGTTGTTTTACCACAACCCTGCTCACCAGTAAGAGAAATAATTCTAGCTCCTTTTACTAAGTATTTTAATAAATCGATTGTATCTTCTTTTCCCGGAAATTTTACTATTTGTTCTAGTGTTGCACGCTTAACATCGAACTTTCTTACGAAGAATGCCCATGTTTCAGACATACTTGGTCTAACAACAACGACACGAGAACCATCTTTCATTTCGTTAATCTTGTAACCATTTGTATCTGATAACTGTCCTGGGTTGTTAAATTTGTATATATTCTGGCAAACTCTTTTAAGCTCTGCCTCTGTTCCAAATGAAAGAAAAGCTAAACGTATAGATTTACCATGGAACATTATCCAAATACTATCACAAGCACGTGGTACTTTATGTTCAGAAATTTGGCTTAAGTAATCTCCTTCTGTTTGAGCAACCTGGCTTAGGAAGCTTTCTGGAAGACCAGATACACCACCTGATATACCATCTATATTCATATCTCTTATTTCATCTATACTGCTATAACCTTTATACTGTTGATATATTCTTTGTACAACAACATTCAATTTATCTTGGAATGTTAATGCAAAGTTTTCTTTTTCATAAATATCATCAATTTCCTCTGGAGTTATAACGTATGAAGGTTTTGACTCCCCTTCTATGTATTTCAAATCATCAAGGTTATATTTTTTCATAATTTCAGCAAATGCTTCATAACCAAATTCCGACTTATACATATATAATATAATATCGAATTTATCTTGAGCTGTTAAAAGTGATGGTACATCAAAAGGTATTGCTTTTGATACATTTGTTTCATTTACTCCATATTCATTATATAACATATCGTAAATTAATTCTTTTATGTATTTTTTATCATTTACATCTCCATATGTACAACCTTTTAAAGCCTTTTTTAATTCATATTTCTTATTCTTTCTTCTTTTTAATTCTTCCTCTGAAAGACCTATATCATACAAGTTGATTTTAGTAATTTCATCTAATCTTCTTTTTACAAAGCTTATCATCATTTCCAATGTATATGTTCTATCATCAACCTGCATTTTTTCATCTGATTCTTCGTTTTGTCTTTTGGTAATAAACCTACGAATAATTGCAAAGGCTACTCCTAAAACAACTACTATCAATATAAGATTGGCAATCATATTTTTCTCCTTTCGTTAGGCTTACATTCTCATTTTTAAATCTTCCAACTTTGCTAAAATATTATCACAGCCCCTCTTGCATTCCTGCAAAAATTTTGCATTTGCACTTGAACTGTCATTCAAAGTTCTATTATTTAAGAAGAAATCTGCAACTTTGCCTTCCATGCTAGCTTCATAAAATCCTATATTATATGGAACTGCAGATATCTCTTTTGTTTCTTTTAACATTCTAGTTATATTTTTTATATTATATTTCGAATCGAAATCATATTTTCCCATCATAAACATAATATTCGTTTTTTTCTTATCAGGATATTGTTCTCTAAGTTGCTTTATTTCTTCAATTTCCTCTAATCCCTGTTTAAATGTAATCATAACAGCGTCCGAGACTTGAAGTATTGCTGATTTGTCTTCAACACTTATTCTTTTATCTACATCAACAAGAACCAAATCATACTCTTTATTAGCAAACTTTAAAACATCTTTATAATATGATGTTATAGTATTATACATCTTTGGGTTTCTTGTTGTTGGTGCTGGTAATACGTCTAATCTGCTTTTAAATACAACTTTCGCATAATCTCTTATAATGTTAGATGATGTTCTATTACTTTGTATTACTTTTATTAATCCTTCAAAACCATTTGCTATTCCACCTGTTTTTACTCCATTTTCTGGGATTATTCCATTATTCTTTTTCTTTTCCCAAAAGCAATCTTCCATTGTTGTTTCATTAAACCCTGTCGACACAATAAGAATCTTGTTATTATGGTCAATTGCCATTTCTGTTCCGAGTGCAACAACTGATAATGTTTGTCCTGTTTCTTTTGTGTTATTTCCCCAAAAAGATACTACTGCCATATTTATACTCCTCTTTCTATTTGTCTACATGCTTTTTTTACTCCATTAGAGTCTCCACATATATCTTGAGTCCATTCCATAAGTGATGTTTTATATTCATTGCTTAAGCCTTTAAATCTTATTTTAGATAATCGTTGGTTTTCTTTAATAACATCTAGGTCTTCATTTAATAATGGAAAATATATTTTATCTTGGTTCCATTTTACTCTACACCCAGTAGCTATATAATTAAAATAATCATCTTCTGACTGAGACATTAAATTTGAAAAATATACTTTCATTATTTCCACAGGTAGTGAAAGTCTTTTTAAGACTTCCACTCCTTTCTTTAATGCATATAAATCGAATGATGTAACAAAATAATTTTTCTTAGAACTATAAACATCAAAGTTATTTAACAAATCAGAATTATCAATATCTATAAGCATATAATCATATGTAAATGCAGCAGATTGAGGCATGCCAAGATATGTTTTTATATCATTATAATTAGTAAAACCTATTGCAAAATCTATATTTGCATAATTTGCTATATATTCACTTCTATTATCTATAGTTGGTATAACATATTTTGTTTTTTGTGTTATTGTTGCATCAACTATTATAACTTTCTTCTTCATTTCTGTTAAAATTTTTGCAATATACATTATAGAATCTGTTTTATCATATGCTCCTATAAAATTTATCTTTTCCATTTGTCTCCTCCTAGAAGTATTCTATCTATTAGTTACCTGATAAGGCATCTAAGTAATCTTGTCTTTGTTCTTGTGCTGTAGAAACTTCCTGTTTAACTCCAGTACTGATATTTGTTGCTACATCATCTGGATCTATAGAATTCTTTGTATTATTTATGTTATTTCTTACATCTGAATTTCCTTGATATCTCGTAAGTAAAGCTAGTTTTGCAGTATTTAAAATATTTGAATCATTATTTCTTAGTAAATTCTGAACTGCTTCACTTGGAACATATGTTGGTGTAGCTTTTTCTTGTGTTCCAGGTTCAACATATTTTGCTGTATAAAGCACAGATCCTTCAATCATATAATTTTCAACAATTGCATTACTCATAGTAAGAATTTCATCTTCTGTTAATTGTAGCCAAATTGTAGTTGCTGAATCTACTCCATCTATTTGTGGAATTTCAACTTTTTTCTTAGATACAACAATGTAGTCTTCTCCAGAAGGCATTCTAAATCTAATATCTATATAATCTTCTGCAGCAATCTGGCTTGATAGTCTTAACATGTTATATTCTTGAATTCTTAAATCATTTGTTGTCTTCTCATCAGATTTTGCAATCATAGATGAAGTTACAACTGTATTTGCCTTCATGTCTATTTTGGCAATTAATGGTGGTGTTGTTAATTCTACATACTCTTTAGAATTATTATTTTCTATATAATATTCTCCAGTTGCATCTTCTGTTTTTAATTCTATGTCTCTGCCATCTCTTTGTAAATAAGTTTTACCATTATTTGTAATTACAGAATTACCACTCTTGTCCTCTAAAAAATAATTTGTTAAATTTGTTATAGTTGCAGTACCATTTGATGGAACTGTATTTTTATCAACTTCCTTAGTAGTAATTAAATCACTTGTTATAATTTGTCCTGATACTACGTCACTCTTCAAAATACATACTTTAACATAGTTTGCAGCCATTTTTGCCTGTTCATCTTGCAATTTTTTCATTTGTAAAAATAGATATGCGACTATTAACGCCATAATTATAAAAGTAATTAACACTCCTAATATAAATGAATTTCTCGCTTTTTTTTGCATTGGATTTGTAGCCATACTTTTTTCCTCCTAAAAGTCAATATTTTGACAAAATTATTACTTATATAATTGTACAACAAATTAAGAGTAAAAACAATATTTTTTTTGCTGTAATTTAAGTTTAATTGTATTGTAATATTTTTGTAATATATTCTGATAATTAGCAAAGGAAAAGACTAGGTCTGATGTACCTAGTCTCTTTATGTTCTTTGAAACATTTATTGCAATTGCTATAATTATAATAGCACTTTTTTTATTATATGTCAAACAAAAAATTTCATTCATATTTTATATAATCTATCTTCTACATCTACAATTGTATCCATTGTAATTTCTATTTAAGTTATAACTGCAATTTCCTCTATAACAGTTACCACAAGAACAACTACATCCATTGTTATTATTGTTTTCATCTATACTGTTATCTCCATTGTCTATTACTTGGTTTGCATTTAATGTATTTGTATTAATGTTTCGCGCATTTATGTTTCTTAATGTTATTCCATTACACATAAGGTTGCATACTGCTCTAAATATTAAAGCCGTAATATATGAAATTATTGTGTATACCACCGTAAATATTAGTAATCTTATATCTCCTACTGCAAATGTAACTATTAAAAATATTGCAAAAAAAGTTGCCGCTACAAGCCATGGACACTTAAGTATTTTCTGTAGGACAATAGATAATATAATAACAGCAAGTGGTATTGCAAAAAATAATAGTAATAAATCCATATTATATCACATTCCTCTCTAAGTTTATGTTTATATATAATATGGGTTCTTACTATTATTCGTTACAAATTTAATTATATACAACCTGTACTAAATACAATCCGTGTGCGGGAAGTGTTCTTCCTGCTCTTTGCCTATCTTTTGATTCTATTATTTCTGGTATTTCTTCTGGTTTAATTTTTCCAAGTCCAACATCCAATAATGTTCCTGAAATTATTCTTACCATGTTGTACAAGAAGCCATTTCCAGTTAACTCTATTATTATGTTGTCTCCTTCTTTTCTTACTTCTGCTTTATATATTGTTCTTACACTGTTTTTTCCACTTGTTCCGCTAGATTTAAATGCCTTGAAATCGTGTTCTCCTTCAAAATATTTTGCCGCTTCTTTCATCTTTTCTGCATCTAATTTTATCGGAAAACAGTATTGTAAATTTCTATATATTGCTGTTCCATATTCGGAATTATTTATAATATATCTGTATGTTTTTTGCTTTGCATTATATCTGCTATGGAATCTTTCATCGACTTCTTCTGCCTTTTTTATTATAATGCTATTTTTTAATTGAGAATTTATTGCTATTGCCATTTTTTCTATTGGCATATTAGAGTTTGTTTTAAAGTTTGCAATTTGACCTAATGCATGA
>FR880083.1:8543-30239 GCA_000435175.1 Clostridium sp. CAG:245 | reverse complement strand
CTCCAGCATCGGTTCTTCCCGATCCTATAAGTTCTACTTCTTCTTTTGTTATATTAAATATTGCTCTTTCTATTTCTCCTTGAATGTTTAATTTATCTGGCTGTTTTTGCCATCCATTATAGCATTTGCCATCATATTCTATGGTAAGTCTTATATTTCTCATATTATTTGTCTGCTTCCTTATTTTCTTTACTTTCTTCTTTATCTTTTTTCTTTAACTCTTGAATATTCTTCAAGCTTGCTAATTTGTTCTTTTCTTTCTCATCCAATCTGTTTGTTATGATATTTTTTATTAATATTTTTTTCAAAGCATCTTCTTTAACATCTACAATTAAAGTTCCATCTTTTGCAATAGATATTTTTCCAGACTCTTCTGATACGACTATTGCTATTGCATCATATTCTTTAGAAATTCCCACTGCAGCTCTGTGTCTTGTTCCTAATTCTTTTGAAATATCTGTATTGTTTGCAAGTGGTAATATACATGCTGCTGCAGCAATTCTGTTATTATTAATTACAACTGCACCATCATGTAACGGAGTCTTTGGAACGAATATATTTACCAATAATTGTGGAGATATTTCTGAATTCATTTCTATACCTGTTGATATAATATCACTCAAGCTGATGTCTCTTTGAATTACGATTAATGCTCCTGTTTTTGTTTTTGCAAGTTCTTCTACAGCAATTACAATCTTGTAGATATCTTCTCTTGTTTTAGTTTCTATACTTTTGTCCATTCCAAATAAATTTGTAAACTTGTTTGTTCCAATTTGTTCTAATCCTCTTCTTATTTCTGGTTGGAATATTACAACAAGTGCAATTACTCCAGAAGGCAAAAATGCCGTTAAAACAGAGTGTACTATTGTTAAATTAAGTATTCCACTAAGCCATGTTATAAGAATGAACAAAATTATTCCCTTTATTAATTGCAATGCTCTTGAACCTTTCGCTATTTGGAACATTTTTACTACAATAAATATGACTATTGCTAAATCCAAAATTAATGATACTAGTTTAATCGGATATTCTTGTAATAACTTAAAATATTCAGATATACTATTGCTCCATGTTGATACTATACTTGTTATAAAATTTTCCTTCATTTTTTGCTGTCCTTTCTTCGTGAAAAATAAGTCCATCATTATAAAACATTTAGACGTTGTTAAACTCTATTTCTAGAATTTAATCAACGTCAAATTTTATTATTGCATTAGGTAAAATATAAGTGTTGCAGACACTGCCAATACCATTAATAAAACTAAAAGCGCTGCCATTACTTTTACAAATATTTTTCCTGCCTCATGTTTTTTCTTTGCCATAATTTTCATATTCCTTTCTCGTGTTAACTATTTTATTTCTACACTTTCATACTTATTTTAACATTTTTTTATTATTATTTCAATAATTCTGCTAATGTTATTATAAACATTGCATGAGACCAGCCTAAACCAATTGCCCAACTAGGCTTCATTGTGTTGTTATCTACCTGTTCTGATATAAATCCTAATGAAGATGTACTGTTTACAACAAAATTAAAACATTCTTGAGCCATCTTCTTATTTCCTGCTTTTAAATAATACATTGCCATCCACAAAGTTGTAACTGGCCATGGGTATTTTCCACCCATGTAACTATCTTGTTCAAACCTTAAATATCCACCTGTATATGTACGTAGTGTCATATTTATTTTTTCAACAGTGTTTAAAACTTTTTTCTCATCAGCTCCAAACAATTCGAATGGATAAACAGCTCCTATTGTACTAATATCCATTTTACTATCTTCCGTATTTCTGCGTAACACTTTAGTATTTTCATCATACAAATTATTTTCAACATACTTTCTTATATTTTCTATTTCATCTTTTATTTTTTGTATGTCTTTTGCTATTTTTTCAAGTTTCAATCTATTATTTTCGTATTTAGGTTTTATCTCCTCATACATTCCAATCATAGCATTAAATGCACCATAAATACTTGCAAGCGAATATAAATGAACACCTTCGTTCATTTCCCACAAGTCGTAGCTTACATGCTTGTAGATTTGGTCTTTTGGTCTACCTTCTTTTATTACCTGCTCTTCTATCTCTTTTTTTACTAAGTCTTTTTCTTCTTTTTCGTCAAAAACATTTTCTAAATATTTGAATAAAAAATGTAATGCGTTTTCACACATTTTCATATTGCTCTGTAAAAATTTTAGTTCTTTAGTGTTTTTATAATGCTCATAAACACCATAAATTACACTTGCTGTCTCATCTATTTGGTATCCCCAACAAGGTGCTAATGTGCCATCTGTATAAAATCTTTGCTCCCACATTCCATTCTTGCTTTGAGTTTTTTTGCAGAAATTTTCATAGAACTTGTCTGTTTCTTTTTTCATATTCAAATAATCAAAGGCTTTTGTAATAAACACTGCATCTCTTGGCCAACAATACGAATATCTTCCACTCTTTTCTCTGTTTTCATCTATCTCAACAGTTGCAGATGCTCCTCCTGTTTCCTCATTTTGTAATAAAGGAAACAGCAATATTGTACGTTTATATATTTCTTTCACTCTGTCATTCACAAGCTTGTTGCTATTTTCTCTTAAATTTAATCCATCATGCTTTTCCAAATAGTTTGTCCAATATTTTTTCGCTTGAGTATATTCTTTATTTACATCTATTTTTTTATAATTTTCTATTTTTTCTTCGAGTTCTTCCATATTTTTTATATTGTTATTATTCTCAATGTATATAAACAAAGTAAAGTCTATCTGGTCACCTGATTTCAATTGTCCAAGATTATAGCTTACAGCAGAATCATTAGACATTCCTATATAATCTTTATCAGTTAGCACAGCTTCTCTAAAGCAACTCTCCACATCATTAATTCTATGTCCTGATATATTTTTATTTGTAAATATGCTAAATGAAAAATCATGATTATATTGAATTAAGCCATTATCTATTACTTTTCCAGACACCATATTATTATCATTTGAATATAATTTTGAGCGTACCAAAAAGCTTAAATCTAGATCAAGCTTATTTCCATTTACAATTGTGTATCTCTTTGCAATTATGTTCTCCTTAACAAGAGCAAAGTCAGTCTGTCTTATTTTTATATTAAAATATGTATTCTCAATTTCAGTATTTAAAATATTTGTATTGTCAGTATAATACTGGTTGTATCTGTTATTTATGTCTTGGTGAAGATAAATAATTGCAGAATCATTTACCTTCATTCCAACATGGAAAAAGTCCACAAATTGCTTAAAATCTACACTTGGATAGTAAGCCCTTAGTAGCTCTCCAGTGCTACTAAAGGTTGCTCTTACATTCTTATTTCCAATAACCGCATCATTAAAAAATTTATTACTCATTGGTTCTCTCCTTCATTTTTTCGAATTATTTATCATTTCCAGTTGCAAAAGAATTAAATTTGACTTTAGCCAAAATTGTAATTACTTTTCAGCTTAACTGTTCTCTATAATATCAACAATTCTCTGCTCCAATTCCTTAACCTTTTCATTAACTCTTTTTACATCATCATCGCTTCTTTCTTTTGATAGAAGGTCTTCTTTGATGATGTTTTTCATATCTTCAATTTCTTCCTGTAATGTCTCTATTCTGTCTAATACTTCTAACCTTAAATAACGTTTATCTATTGGATCTTCGTATTTCTTTTCTACTGTAAAATTGTCATCTAGCGTATATTTTTCTCCATATCCAGGTATTGTAACTGGAATTTGTGTTGTGTCTACAATTTTGTTTTTCAAAACCAGTTGCCCATTAGGTTCTCCATGTACTAAGAATATGTGCTTTGGCTTTTTTATGAATGAATATACGAAATTTAGTAGCCATTCTTGGTCAGCATGACCAGAATATCCTTCTATATATTCTATTCTAGCTTTTACGCTAAACTCTTCTCCGAATATTTTAACTTTTTTTGCTCCATCTACTATACTTCTTCCAAGTGTTCCTGGTGCTTGATATCCAACAAATAATATTGTGCTGTTTGGATTCCAAATATTGTGTTTTAAGTGATGTTTTATTCTTCCAACTTCACACATACCACTGGCAGAAATTATTATTGATGGTTCATCACTCTCATTTAATGCCTTAGATTCGTCTGCTGTTCTTGTAAATTTTAGTCCAGGAAATTCTAGTGGATTGTCTCCTCTTTCCATAATAGCTTTTGTTTCATCATCAAATAAATCTTCATTATTTTTGAATACCTCTGTTGCAGATATTGCAAGCGGACTATCAACATAAACAGGTGCCCTCATCAATGTTTCATACTCTTTTTGGAAAGCTTCATCTTTACTTCTCTCTTCTTTTATTATGTTTAATTCATATAAAATTTCTTGAGTTCTTCCAACAGCAAATGAGGGAATTACAACTGTTCCTCCATTGTCAAGTGTCTCTGATACAATATCTAGAAACACTTTTGCCTTGTCATGTGTTCCAACATGCAATCTATCTCCATATGTAGATTCCATTACTAAATAATCTGCATCTTCTATCATGGTTGGTTCTGAAAGCAGTGGAATATCATTATTTCCTAAGTCACCTGAAAATACTGTTTTTGTAGTTTTTCCGTCTTCATCTACCCAAACTTCTATTATTGCAGACCCAAGCATATGCCCAGCATCGTTAAATCTAACATGAATATGTTCATCAATATCAATAATTTCATCATATTTTATTGGTTTAAATATTTCCAAACATTTTGTAGCCTCTTCTGCAGTGTAAAGTGGTGGCTGTTGTTTTAATCCTTTTCTTTTTCTCTTATTATTCTTCCACTCATTTTCTTGTTCTTGAATGTGTCCACTATCTGGTAGCATTATCGAACATAGCTCACATGTTGCTTTTGTAGCATACACTGGTCCTCTAAAACCTTCATTATATAATTTTGGAATACGACCAGAGTGGTCTATATGTGCATGTGTTAAAAGCATGAAATCTATGTCAGCTGGATTATACAAAAATGGTGCTTCATTCTCCATTTCATCTGTTGCTTTTCCCTGGTACATTCCACAATCGACTAAAAATCTCTTGCCGGCTCCTTCCACCAAAAAGTTAGAGCCTGTAACCATTTTTGTTGCTCCTAAAAAAGTTATATTCATTCGTTTTTCTCCCTTCACATTTAAATAACAATCTGCATGTTTATAAATTTAATTATTTTCACAGTTTATTATTCAAATTTTCTATTATTTCAAAAATAACGGAATTTTTTTGTTTAGCTTTACGTTTAGTGATTTTAAATTATATACAGTTTCATTATATATACTTTCAGCCTCTTTTTCATCATATATACTAACAGCAATTTGGCTTTGTACTTCATTTACATACTGTATTTCTTTTATCTTATTTATCTTTATTTGTATTTCTTTTAAATCTATTATCTTTGTTATGAATATATATTTCAAAATTGCATAACATATGCTTGTACTATTAGAGAAATTAGTTATTATCTCTTTATCTATACAATTATCAATTATAATATTCATTACTTTTTCAATTGACTCTTGTAGCTCAGGCTCTTTTCCAATTACTTCATTTTTTGTAATTGGTATCATACAATAATATCTAAATTCATATAGTACTTTTTCTAAAAAATCTTTATCTTCCAAATTTTCTTCTATTTTTTGTTGATAATATTTTAAAACTTCTTTTTGAAATTCTATTATTTCTTGTTTTCTTAAATCTCCGTTCTCTGCTAGTTCTATTACATTTTTTAACAATGAACATTCATTTTCCATATTCGTTTTTTGTTTAGAAAAATTTCTTGGATCTAGGTATCCATTCATAGTTTTTAGTTTCTCAACTTGTGCTTTTCTTTCATTTTCTAGTATATCATATAAAAAACTTACACTAAATATCTTATCCTTATTTGGAAGTTTAGAGTTTCTATTAATATATTCTTTTTTCAATTTTTCTTTATCATTTAAAGTCTCATCTATTTCTCTAATTTTACTTGAAATCATTTTCTTTTCTTCTGTAATCTTATTTAGCAAGCTTACTCTATCTTCCATCAAAAATAATAGTCTTATCAATTCATTTAACCTTGATGTAATCTCAGTTTTTGTCTTTTTGTCTTGTTTTGCAATAATAGCTAGAATTATGGTATATAACTTCTGATAAAACAAATTTGGACTTTGAAAATTCTGTTCATAAATCTTTTCTTTAAAATTATCGTCTAATTTTAGTTTCAAAAGTATCATGTTTTGAAATATCAAATTATATTCAAAATCATTCTGCTTTTTTATATTATTGTTCCAAGACCAACCATCAAAATCACGTATAACCTCACTTCCATTAATGCTTTTTGCTTTAAGTAAAAACTCATTTATTGCATTTTTATAATACTTGTTCTTGGTTATTTCCAATTGGTTTTTGCTATACTTTTCTTGTAGCATATTCATCTGAATTAAAGAATATAAAATTGCCTCCTCATTTGCATATACCAAAATAGAGCCTCTATCTGCATCTATTTTGCAAACCACATCATCGTGTTCTAGAGGCTTGCTCTCTTCTGTTTCTGGTATTACTAGTTTTATTTCAAAACATTGTTTATCTATTATATTTAATATTTTTTCCATAAAATCTGCTTTTGGAAGTGCACTAAATTTTACTATAGAATAATCAGCATATCCATTTTCAATTTTATATAACATACTTAATAATAAATTTTTAACATGTTCGTCAAATGTCTTATTTTCCAATATTTTTTCTAACCTATTATTGTACTCATTTGACGAAAGCTTTGAAAAAATTTTCATATGTTTCTCCTATCTGTCGTATGGTATTTAACGCAGCCAAAATTGCAAATATCTATTCTTATAGTTGGAAAAGAATTAAATTTTGGCAAGGAAAATTATATCTAAAAGGCAAAGGCGCATACTTTGTGTATGTAACTGCGTTTTAGATATAATTTGACGCAGTCCAAAATTGTAATTATTTTTCAACGCTCTCTAGGAATTAAGTTCAGCCCATCTCTCTTTCGTCATAAGAACTTCTCTTGGCTTACTTCCTTGGTAGCCTGAAATAATACCTCTTTCTTCCATTTGGTCTATTATTCTACCTGCTCTTGCATATCCAACTTTAAACTTTCTTTGAATGTACGATGTTGATGCTTGTCCTGTTTCTATTACTGTTTCTATTGCATCATTTAGAAGTGGGTCTGTTTCATCATCATCTAAGACTCCTTCATCAATCTCTTTATCTGTTGTGTTAGCCTTTTCTATGTATTCTGTAATATCATCTCTATATGTTGTTTCTCCGTTTGCCTTTACAAAGTTTACAAGTTTTTCAACTTCTTTATCAGATATGAATGCTCCTTGAATTCTTACTGGCTTTGGAGCTCCTGTTGGGAAGAATAACATATCTCCTTTTCCAAGCAATTTTTCAGCGCCAACTTGGTCTAAAATCGTTCTCGAGTCTACTTGAGAAGATACCGCAAATGCAATTCTTGATGGAATATTTGCTTTAATTAAACCTGTTACAACATCAACAGATGGACGTTGTGTAGCAATTACTAAGTGCATTCCAGCAGCTCTTGCCTTTTGTGCCAATCTACAAATTGCATCTTCAACATCACCTTTTGCAACCATCATCAAGTCTGCCAACTCGTCTACAATTATAACTATATGTGGTAGTTTTCCGAAATTATCTTCTTTTTCTATTACTTCGTTATAGCCTTTTAAATCTCTTACACCTTTTGACGCAAACATTGTATATCTGTTTTCCATTTCTTGAACAGCCCATGCAAGTGCTCCTGCAGCCTTTTTAGGATCTGTTACTACCGGAATTAATAAGTGTGGAATTCCATTATATACAGATAATTCAACTATTTTAGGGTCAATCATAACCAGCTTTGCTTCACTTGGTTTTGCCTTATATATTATGCTTGCAATTAGAGTATTTATACATACACTCTTACCAGAACCAGTTGCACCAGCAATTAAAACGTGTGGCATTTTTGCAATATCCGTTACAATTGCATCACCAGAAACATCTTTTCCAAGTGCAAATGCGAGTTTCGACTTGTGTTCTTTAAATTCATCTGTTTGTAAAATATCTCTTATGTGTACAACTTCACTTTCTTCATTTGGCACTTCTATACCAACAGCTTGTTTTCCTGGGATTGGTGCTTCAATTCTTATTGATTTAGCGGCCAAATTTAAAGCAATATCATCTGCAAGGTTTGCAATTTTACTTACACGAACTCCTTCTGCAGGTTTTAATTCATATCTTGTTATAGCAGGTCCGACCGAAACATTTTCTACTTTTGCAGAAACACCAAAACTATATAATGTTTTTTGTAATTTCGAAGCAGTATCTGCTAGTGCTCTTTTTCCGCCCTTTAAGCCTTTTGATGTTCCTTCGCTTAATAGATTTAGTGGAGGAAATTCATAGTTTTCATCCTCAACAGTAAGCGTATGCTCTAATTGTAAAACTTCTTTTGTCTTATCTTCCTTCTGTTCTTCTTGTTTCTTAAATAATGGATCTTCTATAAATTCTGGTGATTGTTTTCTTTCTTCTGATTTTTCTGTTCTTACTTTTTTATCGTCTTTTATCTCTTTTTCAACATCAAATAATTTAGAAGATTTTCCAATATCCTTACCATTCAAATTTATTTGGAGTTGTTCAACATCTAAAGCAGCCTTTTCTTTTTCTAGCCTTTCCCTTAATTTTCTCTCTTTTTTAGTCTCTTTTCTTTCATCTATTCCAATTATTTTTTCCTCATCGTTCTCTGGTTCTGCTTTTGCGTATTGCTGTTGTTTTACTTTTTTAGCGCTCTTTCTCTCTTCTGTACCATCTATAAAATCTGATATTCTATTTACTAAATCTATTCCAAACATAGATACAGTAAGTGCAATTATTCCTCCTGATGCAATTATTATGGTTCCTACTTTTTCAAATAGATTTATAAGTGGAATTGTAACAATAGCTCCAATAGCACCACCTCCAGCGCCATTAGCACCAAGTTCAAAGAATTGTTTCATAACATTTTCCATGCTTCTGTTTTCTATTACAACATTTCCTTGATATATTTCGTAGACATTAAAAATTACTGCTATGCACAACAATAATGCGGAAAACTGGGCTATTTTTTTAGACCACGAGGTTTCTCCTTGGTATGCAATATATATTGCCAATATAAAAACACCAACTGGCAAGAAATATTTTATATATCCCATTATTCCACCTAAAAATGGACTCAAGTGTTCTCCTATAAATCCTGAATTTGTATATATTAAAACCGCTAATAATATGCTTGCTATTATCATTACAGCCACAACTACATTTATATTAACTTGTTGCTTCTTCTTTTTTCTTCCTCTCTTTGCCATATGTTCCTCCCTTTGCCTACTTTTCTTAAAGTATTTTTTATACTTAGATATTCTATCATATTAATTATTAAATTTCCATATTTTTTTAGCATTTGCCAAACAAATTTTCTTCAATACAAAATTAACCAATATAAACTTTGGAATTTATATTGGTCAAATCGCACTATTTTACTTCTTTTCTATTATTTTCTATTACTTTTAAAGCATCTTCTAGTGTAACTTGTACGCCAGCCAAAATGTTATCAGCATATGCTTTTGTTCCATTAGAAATTTCTCTAGCCATATCGTTAGCATTTTCAATTATCTTATTTTTTTGCTCATATGCTTTTCTGGTAATTTCATGTTCATCTATCATCGAAATTATTCTGTTTTCGGCTTCTTTTACTATTTCACTAGCTTCTTCATTGGCTTTGCTTATTATTCTGTCATGCTCTTCTTTAATTACCTTTGCTTGTTTCAATTCCTCTGGTAATTTTAATCTAATTTCTTTTATTATGTCTAACACTTCTTCTTTGTCTATAATAGCTTTGTGGGTAAAAGGCACTTCCTTACTATTTTCTAGCATATCTTCAATTGTTTCTAACAAGGTAAATATCTCCATGTTTTCCCCTTTCATTTAAGAAATATTAATGATACTCTTCCATACTTTCTTAAATCGTATATTTTGTAATTAATATTCATATTATTTATTCTATTTATATCTCTTTCTGGTTCATCTGTTTCAATTATAATTATTCCATCATCTTTTAATAATTGTAAATTACTTATTTTTTCTATAGCATCAAGTGCAAATTCTTCCTTGTATGGTGGATCTAAAAATATAATATCGAATTTGATATTTTTAACTGTATTAATGCAATCTATATAATCTTTGTTATATACTATTGCTTTTTCTTTTAGTTTTGTTTTTTCTAGATTTTTCTCAATCATAGCAACAGCTTTACTTGATTTATCACAGAAATAAACCTGTTTTGCTCTTCTACTAAGAAATTCTATTCCAATTGCTCCACTTCCAGCAAATAAATCTAATACAGTAGTATCTTCTATATCATTTTGAATTATATTAAAAAGTGACTCTTTAACCCTGTCTAATGTTGGTCTTGTGCTTATGTCTTCAATAGAATGTAATACAGTGCCTCTAGCACTTCCACTTATTACTCTCATGTATGTATCCTCCAACAGCATTATTTTGCATATTAACAGATATTAAATGGTAACTTTATACATATATTTTATCTAATTTTTCATAGATGTCAATATTTATAATGCAATTGTAACATACATTTAATAGTGCTGTAACATTTTTGATAAAAAGTAAAGCAAAAAATTCGGAAATTTTCCAAACCTTTTGCTTTCGTTCTTTTTATGTCTTGTTTTAGTTATCTTGTTCTTTGTTTATGTCTTTTATTAATTCCAGTTGTGATATTAATAAAGACTCCATTTTTGCTTTGTATACGTCAAATTGTTTTTGTAAATCTTCAAAATCTTTTTTCTTTAATAATATTTGTTGTTCTAATGAAGCTAATGATTGTTTTGCATCAGATTCAGCATCTTTTATTATTTGGTCAGCTTGTTGTTTTGCAACATTTTTTATATCTTCAGCTGTAGATTGAGCCATTATAAGTGTATTGTTTAATGTGCCTTCTATTTGTTTATAATGTTCAAGTTTTCCGTTTAATTCTGCTATTTTATCTTGATTTTCGTTACTCTCTTTGTATAATTTTTCGTAGCATGCTGTTAATTCATCCAAGAAATCATCAACTTCTTCTACACTATATCCATTCATCATTTGTTTTGAAAATTTCTTGTTTTCAATTTCTAAAGGTGTAATCATTTTTGCTTCCTCCCAATTACATTTAGTCTAATTATTGCCTGCATTTTTTAACCAAGAAACAGATAATTTGTTTTTAATTTCTTCTCTTGCCATTTCATTTGTTATTTCGTAATTGTATGGTGCAATTAAGAATATAGAATTAGATACTTTTTGAATGTGTCCGTCTAAGGCATGAACAGCTCCACTTACTACATCAATTATTCTTCTTGCAACATCTTTATTTACATATTCAAGATTTACTATTACAGATTGTTTTTCTTTTAGTAAATCACATATATCTTCTGCTTGATCAAATGTTGTTGGTTGTGATATAACCATTTTCACTTGTTGAGGTTGAGGCATTGCTACAACTTTGTTGTTACGTCTTCCCCATAATTTATTTTCTTTATTATTTTCCTCTTCTTCTTCCATCTCTTCGTTATTTTCTACGTAATCTTCTTCCTCTTCTTCATTTGCATCCATTCCAAATGCTCCCCAGATTTTATTCATTATAGCTCCTGACATTATAAACCTCCTAAAATTTCATCGTCCTTTGTAAAAATTACTAGCTATAGTATCTATCTTTTTAGCTTTATTGTCAATAGTATTTTTAATATTGTAATTTTAATTTAATATTCTGTAACATTATTGTAACATTTGTTCATCAGTCGGGTTTAGTACAATTTCATCATAAAGCGCTATATTTCTCATGCTATATATTTGTGAACTAGTAAACCCAAGTTCTTCTAACTCCTCTGTTTTATACTGTCTAACTATACAATATTCGTCATTTTGTTTTAATATTTTCACTAGCATTTTATTGTAATAACCATTTCTATTTCTTACAACATATGATAAGCCATTTTCTTCTTTTATTGCTTCATTTGGAATTCTAAAGCCTTCTGCATCCCACCAAATTATATCAAAAGATATTTTTCTATATGCAATTAATTTTTCAACATCATTTGTAATTTTTACAGTAATTGTTTTAGACTCATCATCTTCATCTATAATATTTTCCACACTAGCTTTTAAAGTATCAGAATTTTGCACTCTTATTTTGATTGTATCTCCCACTTTCGAGTTTTTTGCCTCATTTGTGTTAGAATTAAAAACAATGTAACATTGATAATTATTTATTATTTTTCCAACTTCTTCATTGCTTGCAACAGTTTGTCCAGTCTTTAATTTCAAGTCTTGTAAAAAGCTTTTATTAAATTTAGTAAAGTTCTCCGTTGTTAAAACACTCTCTAATCCATCTACTCTATAAGAAACAATTCCACTCTCTGGTGCATTTACATTTTCAGAATCTGATGTTAATCTATTTTCATATTCTTCTCTTTGGCTTAGTAATTCTTTCAAACGAGAATTAGATGGGCTAGATATTTTAGCTTTCTTTGTTATGTATGAGTTTATATTTTTCTTATATTCTTGAATTTTCTGAGCATTATTTACTCCATAAATCGAGTCAAGTTCCTTCTCAATTTGGCTTTCTAATAACTTTACATCACTTGGGAAACTGCTTTTTTCGTTTTGCATTAGAGATTGTATTTCTACATCTAATTCAGCAATCTTATTTTTTAATTCTTCTTCTCCTGATGAATAGTATCTAAAAACAGAATCTCCTTTTGCAACTTTTTCACCTTCGTTTTTTATTTTTACCATTCCATTTTTATAATTTTGTCCTTTTATAACAGTTTCCTCTCTTATAATGTACCCAATATCACTTTCCTCTTGTGATATTTTTCCATTCGTAACCATGAAGGTATTTGTAGGATTTTGTACAAGTTTAGCAACCAAATATACCGCGTATATAAATACAAGTGCAAGTATTAAAACTACCGCAAATACTCTTCCTTTTCTAATTTTTTTCTCCAAAGTTTATCACCTTTCTATTAAATTCTACATAGAATCTGTGTTATTCAAAACCTACTAAATTAATTTAGTTTTCGTTCAGTTCTGCCTCTTTCAAAATAAGATTAACATTATCTTGAACATTTCCCAAGCCATCAATCCAAATTATATTTGGTATTTTTCTAAACCATGTTAATTGTCTTTTAGCATATCTACGTGTTTCCATCTTTATTTTTTCAATCATTTCTTCTTTAGAGTACATTCCATTCAAATAATCTATTACTTCTTTGTAACCTATTCCTTGTACAGATGTACGAAGCTCATCTCCATACTTTTTATACAATTGCTTAACTTCTTCTATTAGCCCTTTTTCAAGCATTATATCTACTCTTCTATTAATTCTATCATATAAAATTTCTCTAGGCATATTTATAGCAAACACTCTATAATCATATGGAACTCCATTTTTTCTAGATTCAATTTCTAGCTGAGTCTTTGTTTTTCCTGTTTCTTTATATATTTCCAATATTCTTATTATTCTTTTTTTATCATTTACACTAATATTCTTTACCGCTTCTGGGTCAATCTTTTTTGCTTCTTCATATAAATATCCGAGTCCCTTTTGTTCTGCTAATTTCTCTAGTTCTTTTCTGTATTCTAAATCAGTTTCAACTTCTGGATAATCGATTCCATATATTAAAGAATTAACATACAGTCCTGTTCCCCCAACGACTATTGGAGTTTTGTTTTTTTCAATTATTTCTTCCAATGCCTTAGTAGCATCACTTTTATAATCAGATACACTATATCTTCTAGTTGGCTCAATATTTCCGACCAAATAGTGCTTAATTCCCTGCATCTCCTCTGCATCAGGTTTAGCGGTTCCAATGCTCATTTCATCATAAATCTGCATAGAGTCTGCAGACACAACTTCTCCTCCAATTTTTTTAGCAAGTTCAATGGAAAGAGCTGTTTTTCCGCTCGCAGTAGGGCCACAAATAACTATAACTTTTTGCATAACTAATTTTGTTCTCCTTTACATTGCAAATAAAATTGTTTTTTTCCAATTTTCAGTAAAACTACTATATTTAAAAGTTGTATTTGTTAAAATATTAACCATCTCCAAATGTTCTATCCCAGATGTAATATTTGTCAATATTGGTTATACTATTAGTTTTATTTTCTGTATTTAAAACAGAATTTGTTACTGCACTATTAGTGCTAGCTTCATTTGTCGCTTCTTGTTGTTCTATTATTCTTCCTATTCCTTTTTCTATATTTCTAAAATAGAAAAATTCGCTAACAACAATAACCACAGCTATTATAAACATTACAACTGCTCTTTTATTTAATTGCTCTCCTGTTATTTCTCTATCCTTTCTCTTATTAAATGATCTTAACATGAAAGGAATTACTATTATTGAGTTTACTGGAACAAATGTAAATACAATCGTTTGTTTTGCCTGTGTTGCAATCCTTTTATCTATTCCTATAGAGCTAAAGAAATATACTATTAGCACAATTATGTATACAACTCCCATTGCAATCATTGTATATAAAAGTCTTTTTGTTTTTTCTATATTTTTATCTAATGAATGATATATTAAGAGTATTGATACTATATTTGCAACTAGTATAAATAATAATATAAATAATTTATCCATTTTTTCTGTTCCTTTCCTTATTCAAAGTTGTATTTAAAATAATGTTTAATACAACAAAATTATAAATTTTATCTTCTTGAAAATTTCTTTTCAATGTCATTTCTAGTCATCTTTATTGCAGTTGGTCTACCATGTGGGCATGTAAATGGATTTGGTAATTGTAATAGTTTATCTAATAATTGAATTACTTCTTGTCTTTCCAATACCATGTGTGCTTTTACTGCCGCCTTACATGCAACTGTTGCAATAAATTTTTCTTCAATTTCTTGTTTTGCAGTTCTTGCAACTGTATTTATTTCGTCTAATGTTTCTAAGAACAATTCCTTAGTTTCTAGGTCCAACAATACATCTGGAACTCCGCTTAATTTGACTGTATTTTCTCCAAACTCCTCTACCATAAATCCTGCTCTTTGGAATAATTCTTTGTTATCTCTATATATTCCCATTTCTTTGTGTGTTAATGTTATAATATCTGGTAGCAACATTAATTGCGAATCTTTTGTGTCATTGTTATAGTAGTTTTGTCTTATTTTTTCATACATAATTCTCTCATGTGCTGCGTGCTGATCTATTATATATAAATCTGATTTCATTTCTATAATTATGTATGTATTAAAAGCAATTCCTATATATTTGTATACCGGTTTCGTATCATAGCTAGACTCTCCTTCAAATACAGATACATTATCTTCCGCAGTCATTGGTTTAAATTCTTGAGATACATCTATTTTATCTTCTTCATTTTCTTCTTTTTTTACAGATATCCCAAATGTTTTCTCATACATCTCCATAAATTTAGAATCATTTACATTGTAGCTTTGAGATGGTTGGTTCTCAATTTGAGGAAGTTCTGTAGTACTAGTTTGAAAGCAATTACTATTCTCATCAACTGTTGTTGCTCCTTCGGTTGCAAAATCTTCTTGTTGTTTATTTTCTACATTAGTTAGCTCTTGTGAGCTTTCTTCATTGTATTGATTAGTTTTACTCTCTATTTTTTCATCATTTTGTGTATCAGCTACTTCGCTATCATATTTTTCTCCATCTTCTTTTACGGCAGATATTACGTTTTGCATTCTATTTAGTTTAGCCATAACATCTTCAAAGGTCTGCTCACTTTTCTTTTCTTTATCATCATTACTTTCATCATTTTTTTGCCATGCTGTGCTTGGTGAAGAAGAAGTATTTTCAGTTGAAGTTGTTGCCTTTAAATCGGTTGCTAATGTATTTAGTTGTTTCACATCTTGTGTAAATGAATTATTAAATGCACTTTTTGCAGCCATGTCTCTAAATATTGAACTTCCAGTGTTTTCAATTTTAGGATTTAAATTTATATTTTCTGTGCTATATTTTGTTTTTTCTTCATCAATTTTATCTATGCTTTCTGTATCTGCAACTAAGTCTCCTTTTAATAATCCCTCTCTAATCGCATGATATATAGCCTTAAATATTTTTGTTTCTTCTTGGAATCTAACTTCTAATTTAGCAGGGTGAACATTCACATCAACCTTTCTAGGATCCATATCAATATTTAATACTAAAAATCCATGCTTTCCAATTGTAACAAATCCTTTAAAAGCTTGTTCTGCAGCACCAGATAAAGCCTTGTCCTTAACAAATCTATTATTTACAAAAAATAATTGATTACTTCTATTAGACCTTGAAATTACTGGCTTTCCAATAACACCTTTAACAATTATGTCATCATATGTATAGTCTATATCTATCAAGTTATCTGCAATTTCTTTTCCATAAATATTGTAAATTACAGGCTTAATTTCACCATTACCAGATGTTTGTATAACTGTTTTACCTGTGTTAATTAACTTTACTGCAATCTCTGGATGTACAAGTGCAATTCTTGTTACAACATCTTCAATATAACCTGACTCTGTAAAATCTTTTTTCAAAAACTTATATCTTACTGGTGTATTATAAAATAAATTCTCTATTGTAATGCTTGTACCATTTGCACACCCTGCTTCTTCTTTGCTTAATATTTTTCCGCCTTCAACAACAACTTCATATCCAGTATAGCTATCAACCGTTTTAGAATCTAATGTAACCTTCGCAATTGACGCAATACTTGCCAAAGCCTCGCCTCTAAATCCCATAGACTTAATATCGTCTAAATCTTCGGCACTTCTTAGCTTACTAGTTGCATGTCTTTCAAAAGCAATTTCTAGGTCATCTTGCATTATTCCCTTTCCATTATCAGTTACCCTAATATACGAAATTCCACCATTTCTAATTTCTACTGTTATTGCAGTTGCTCCAGCATCAATCGAGTTTTCCATTACCTCTTTTACAACAGATGCAGGCCTTTCAATAACCTCACCTGCAGCTATTTTATTTATTGTTGAGTCATCTAATAAAACTATTTTTCCCATTGTATACCCCTTCTTCAAAGTACAATTTAATTGTAATTATTTTTGTAATCTTATAACTCTTTTTCATTCGTCTATTTTCATTGTAGATTATATCATTAATTCTATTTTTTTGTATAGCCTTTTTTCAATTTCTTTTAATGTTTTTTCAAACTTCCTTGTAACACATATTTTCAGTTTGAATAATATATACCATACGAAAGATTTAGAAATCATTATCTTTTTAAAGGAGGTAATTATAATGGGAAATTGCGGTTGCAATAGCGAACTTCTTTGGTTCATAATTTTATTCTTATTGCTTTTCTGCTGTGGTTGTGGTTGCGGATGTAACAGATCTTCTTGCTGCTAGACATTAAATTAGCAAAAGACTTACTTATATAAGGGGGTGAATTGTATGCCAGATAATAGTAGATGTTGTGGAAACAATTGCGGATGTGGTTGTTTCGGAGGAAATAACTGTATATGGATTTTCATTATATTAATAGTATTATGTTGTTGCTGTGGTGGAAATAACGGCTGCTGCTAATAGAAACTAATCCATAATTTTCTCGCTCATTCACCTTTTCGCCCATTAGGGACGGGGGATTTTGGGCGAAATGCTTAAAAAGCTAAGTAGTATTTTATAACCACTTAGCTTTTACAATTTAAAAATTAGTTAAATCTATATACAAATCACTGCTTTTATGTTCTGTGCTTTTTACTTTCTTTATATTTCCTTTATAAAATTCAATTATATCAATTCTATCTCCTTCTAAATATAAAACACCATTTTGTATGTCTTCTAGCACCTCATAGCCTTGTAATTTTTTGCATTCAATTTCTCTTTTTTCTTGTTTTTCTTTTCCCATTTTTATATTATATTTTGATAAAAAATACGTTGTCATTACATTTTTTATTATACTTGACCTGAATTTTATATATGAATTTATTTTTTCATTTCTTATAGAAAAGCACTTGCCATGCCAAAACACTTTAGATTGCTTATTATGTTCGTTAAAATAATCAAAAAAATACTGTGAAAATACTGATATTATTTCATTTGATGTATTCCACTTTTCTTTATCTAAATCACTTATTACCACTAGTGGATCTGTAAAAATAAAACTTATTTCATCTGAGCCCAATATTGCTAAACATTTATATTTTTTAGTAAAAAATTCAGCTGTTTTCTCTAAAGTATTTCTAAAATTTCCTTCATAATTGTTCAGCAAATCATATTTTTTATTTTTTGTAACATCTTTTCCATCTAATCGTATAACTAATGGATTTTTAAAACTCACTCTCATGCTATACTTGCTCTGTATTTGAAAGAAATAACTATTCCACATTTAATTTCTCCTTCTAATTAACATCATAAGAGAGCACAATTGCTCTCTTAGTTTTTACATACAATAACCAATATAAAATTGGGTCTATAATATAATTCGTGGATATGTTCCAACACATAAATTGTATGCTTATTTATTTTATCATAAAACAAATAATTTAACAATAATGATTTCATTATATAGTTTCATTCCGAAAAAATTAAATTAGCAATAAAATTTAATTTCATCTGTCTGTTGAGTTTCTTTCCACTTTGCTATAATTCTAAAATAGTTTAACTCAATAATCTCAAATAATCGACTTAAATCTTGATTTGAAATACGACTTGGATTACTTGCCAATATACATTTACCATTTTTAGTTAACCAAACTTTAGTAGAATTTTTAGATGGCTTTCCCTTTGAAACATGGACATGAATAGGTTCAGTGAGCTCATTTGACCAAAAATAAACTTTGTATCCGCATTATTTCTAATAAACTAGGCAAGTTTAAGACCTCCTTCACGTGCATATTTAAAAAACAAATTAGCCCCTCTCTCAACTATTTGCTTAAATTCTTCTACTTCTTCATCTGAATAATTTCCTTCTCTTTCTATTATTTTATAGCTTGGGAGTTCAAAAACAACAGTATCAAATCCATGTTCAGTAGGTCTTTCAAAAGAAACTCTAATATACTCTTCACCATTATCTTTCTTTCTGATATCAGAAAAAACAACCTCAGTTTCATCTGGATATTTACATAGCGTATATACCATATTTTCACTCTCCTTTTATTTATTTTTACAATATTATTATATCATTTAAAATCTAGAAAAACTACTATTTTAATAAAATTTGTATATATAATTTATTAATATTTTTATATTTCCTGTCTGTATATTGATATATCACATATAACCAATAGTTATGTAAAAAAATAAACCCTTACAGTCTCAATAGAAAGACGTAAAAGTTTGTTTTTCCCTACTTTGGTTGGGCTGGCTAGATTCGAACTAGCGCATGCATGAGTCAAAGTCATGTGCCTTACCGCTTGGCTACAGCCCAATATATTATTTTATATGGGGTGGAATGTGGGACTCGAACCCACGGTCTCCAGTGCCACAAACTGGCGCGTTAACCAACTACGCTAAATCCACCATTGAATACTGCATTTAATTGCAATAACCAAATGCAGTATCTATTTTACCTCATAAAGTATATGTTTGTCAACAATTAATTCTTATTTTTTTAATTTTTTTCAAATTTCTTATTTTTATTTTAAGAAATTACCACTTTATTCTTCTACAGCCCAAATTATAAGTCTTCCTTTTGAGTTATCTGTACATGTTTGTAGCGAAATTTCTCTTTTTCCATTTGTGTCTCTCATTATAAAGTCGCCATCATCAGGAGATGTTTCATAAATGTTATAAATATTATATTTTAATTTTGTACCAGAATTATCTGTAATATACACTTTATCTCCTAATTTTAATTTATCATTATTTCCAAAGAAAGAACCATTTCTGTAATTATGTCCTGAAATTACTGTATTACCCGGTTGGTTTAATCCGTTTGCACTATATAATATAGCAACTGCAGCTTCTATAGATGATGGAGTTACTTTTTCTAGAATGGGATATTCCAAATTTATTGCTGGTATTTGTATCTTTCCATCTACATTATATCCTTTATATTGAACCCTCTTTGTTGCATTCCCTCCTGTAGTATTTGTATTAGTCGTTACATTTTCTACTGTTGGTAAATCTATATCTGGAAGTTCGACATTTTCTACTGTGTCGTTTCTTGCAATAGAATTTAGTTTTGTATCAAAGTCATCAAGTGCTTTTGAGGTATCTTTATCTATTGTCTTTTTTCTATATACATCATAACCTAGAAATCCCAATAAAATTAAAACAGCTATTACAACAATTCCTAATATTATAGTTAATATTTTCCCATATTTTCCTTCGCTCATCTCTTCCTCCTATAGTATAAAATCATATTACATCTATTATACCATATTTTATCATTTTTGCCTATAATTTTGTCGTTTTTTCTAAATTTATCTATATCTACTTTTTATATTGCCATTCTATTAATTTCTTTTTGTCATTTTTATTACAATAACTAAACAATCTTTGGTCCCATTTTTCCACCTGCTAATATATGAAAATGCAAATGCATAACTTCTTGTCCTGCATCTTTTCCACAGTTTGTTATAACTCTAAATCCATTTTGGTCTATTCCAAGTTGTTTGGCAATTTTGTTTATTGCTAAAAATATATTAGATGCAATTTCTTTATTTTCTTCATTTATTTCTAGCACATTTTCAATATGTTGCTTTGGTACAACTAAAATATGAATTGGTGCTGCTGGATTTATATCCTTAAATGCTAGCACATTTTCATCTTCATATATCTTTGTTGAAGGAATTTCTCCTTTAATAATTTTACAAAAAATACAATCTTCCATACTCTTCTCCTTTTTCGCCCAATAGGTACGCCCTTTTTTGGGCGTTACATATTGATTATAAATTTTTCCGAGTCTTTTATAACATTTCGCCCAAAAAGGGGCGTCCCTATTGGGCGAAATTGTTATTCAAGTATTGCCTTTATTCTTCTTACTCCGGCTGAGCTTGCTTCTTCTTTCTTTATTTTAAAGTGTCCTAATTCTGAAGTATTTTTTACGTGAGGACCTCCGCATAGTTCTTTTGATACTGTTTCTTTATCGTTTCCAATTGAGTAAACTGTAACTATGTCTGGATATTTTTCTATGAACATGCATTCTGCTCCAGATTTTATTGCATCGTCTTTCTTCATTTCTTCGCATTTTACATCTAAGCCACGTGATATCCACTCGTTTACTAAGTCTTCTACTTTCTTCTTTTCCTCATCTGTAAGCTTGTGGTCACAGCTGAAGTCGAATCTCATTCTTTCTGGTGTTATGTTTGAGCCTTTTTGATGTACATCTTTTCCAAGTATTACTTTTAATGCTGCATTTAATAAGTGTGTAGCTGTGTGGTATCTTACTTCTTGTTCACCTGTTCCGGCAAGTCCACCTCTGAATTTTTGCTCACTACCCATTCTTGATTTTTCTTGGTGCTCTTTGAATAGTTTGTCAAATTCCGTTGTGTCTACTTTTAATCCTGCTTCCCTAGCTAAATCCTGAGTAACTTCTGGTGGGAATCCATAAGTTTCGTATAGAGTAAATAAATCTTGTCCTGAAATTGTGTCTTTTCCATCATTTTTCATTCTATTTACTATCTTGTTGAATTCTCTTTCTCCACGCTCAAGCGTTTTCTCAAATTTATCTTTTTCTTCTATTATCACACTTTTAA
>FR880083.1:5756-8440 GCA_000435175.1 Clostridium sp. CAG:245 | reverse complement strand
CTAATTCATTTAAATTAATTTGTAACTTTCTTAAATGCCTTACCATTCTACGGATTAATCTTCTTAAAATATATCCTCTATCAACATTGCTTGGAAGTCCACCATCTTGAATTATCATCATACTAGAACGTAAGTGTTCTGAAACAATTCTTCTGCTCTCTATGCTATCATTTTCTCCGGCTAATTCTTGTAATTTATCCATTACTGGTTTGAATAATTCTGTATCAAATGGAGTTTCTTTTCCTTGTAATAACATAGTCATTCTCTCTAGTCCAAGTCCTGTATCAACATTGTGTTGTTTTAATTTTGTGTATTTTCCATCTTTTGTCTTGAAGAATTCCATAAATACGTTATTCCAAATTTCAACATATTTACCACATCCACAAGATGGGTTACAATTTTCTGAGCATTTTGGCTTTCCTGTATCATAAAACATTTCTGTATCTGGTCCACAAGGTCCTTCTTCTCCGGCAATCCACCAGTTATCATCTTTTCCAAAATAATAGATTCTATCTTCTGGAATTCCTGCTTTCTTCCAGCAAGAAGCTGTAACTTCGTCTCTTTGGCAGTCTTTGTCTCCTGCAAAGCATGTTACAGATAATTTTTCTACTGGTATTCCTAGTTCTTTTGTTAAGAACTCAAAACTCATTGCTATTGATTCTTCTTTAAAATAATCTCCTAAAGACCAGTTTCCAAGCATTTCAAAATATGTTAAATGTCTGTTGTCTCCAACTTCATCAATGTCGTTTGTACGTAAGCATTTTTGGAAATCTGTTAAACGTGTTCCCTCTGGGTGCTTTTCTCCTAATAAATATGGTACTAATGGTTGCATTCCAGCAGTTGTGAATAATACAGATGGATCATTCTCTGGTATTAATGGTGCACTTGGAATTACAGCATGTCCATGTCTCTTGAAAAAATCTAAATATTTATTTCTTATTTCTATAGCCTTCATATAATTTCCTCTTTTCAAATTTTCTTATATAATTTTACCATTTAATCTCAATTTGTCAATTAAAACCTTGTAAATTTGGTTATAAATGATTATTTTATAAAGCCTCAACATGTCACTCCTGGTCGGAGCTCCTTCGGACTCTTCAAAGGCGAGCTTCCAGTTTTGTTTTAAAAATAATCATTTATTCACCTAATTTAAGACAAAATTCCTATTAGCTCTCTTGTTTCATCATTGTTTTCTTTAATTTTTACATCTAAAATTTTATTTACAAATTTACCTAATTGTTCTTCACTCCCCGCGACTTTTACCATCATATAATTTGTTGTATGTCCTTTAAAAAAGCCATCTTCGAATTCTTCAAATAATACTTTTACAGTTTTATCAATGTAATTTTTGTTATGTTTATTTTCTGTGTTATTTGATAATTCTATTAATTTGTTACTTCTTTCTTCTTTTTTATTTCCGTCTATCTGGTTTGGCATTTTTTCTGCAACTGTTCCTCTTCTTGGAGAATATTTAAAAACATGTAATCTGTAAAAATCTATCTCTTTCAAAAATTCGTATGTTTTTACAAACTCTTCGTCTGTTTCACCGGGAAAACCAACTATAACATCTGTTGTAAAGCTTGCCTCTGGATAATATTTTCTAAGTGTTGCAACAGCATCTCTATAAATTTGTGTGGTATATTTTCTGTTCATTCTCTTTAAAGTTTCGTCACAGCCACTCTGTAAAGATAAATGAAAATGGTCACAAATTTTATCTAATTTAGATAATCTTGTTGCAAATTCTTCGTCTACAATAGTTGGTTCTAATGAACTAAGTCTTATTCTATCTATACCATCAATTTTGTTTATAGCCTCTAACAAATCTATTAATCTTATTTTTTTAGAAGTATTTTCATTATCAAAATCTTTACCATAAGAAGCAACATGTATTCCTGTTATCACAACCTCTTTAATTTTCTCTTTTGCAATTTTTTCAATTTCAGAAACAACACTCTCAATTTTTCTGCTTCTTATTCTTCCTCTTGCATATGGAATTATGCAGTATGAACAAAACATATTACATCCATCTTGTACTTTAACAACTGCTCTATTTTTTTCTGTATATGTAACATCGCCAAAGTCTAAAAATTCTTTTTGCTTTGATACATCGTCTATTTCAGCTTCCTGGCTTTTCTTGTCCTGCTCGGCCATTTTTTCCATATAATTTTCCACAATTTGTACAATTTCATTCTTCTCATTTATGCCTAAAATTATATCTATTTCTGGAATTTGCTCTAACTCATTTTTTGCAACTTGCGCATAACAGCCACACACAACTAAAACAGCAGAAGGATTTATCTCTTTAACTCTTCTAAGCATCTGTCTAGATTTTCTTTCTGCCATATTTGTAACAGTACACGTATTTATTACATAAATATCTGCTTTTTGAGTATTCTCAACTATTTCATAATTATTCTTTATAAATTGCTGTTCCATAGCGTTTGTTTCATACTGGTTAACCTTACAACCTAGAGTATAAAAACTGACTGTTTTCTTCATTTAAAGTTCATTCCTTACAATATATTTAGGTTTTATTTTGTCTCCTATAGACATTACATTTCTTACGAAATCAATTACTTGTCTATTTTAGCACGTTTCGGTAAAAATGGCAATAACAATATTATGTTTCTCTGCCATATTGTGCAAGAACAAATCTTGAAATTTTCAATTTTCTATCCTTACCC
>FR880083.1:1446-5706 GCA_000435175.1 Clostridium sp. CAG:245 | reverse complement strand
AAATTTAATTTTTTTCATGTGCATTATTTTATATAATATATTTTTCTGAAAAGTAATTAAAATTAAATTTTACAAATCTTGCTAATTTTTCTTCATTTTAATTTTTGTTTTTTACACTCACGGCAATAAATATATAAAAATGTTTAATATTTTTATTTTGACGCATACTAATATTGTTATCAAACTTTATTTACTTTATTATTATTTCTTTACTCATAAGTTTCTGTAAAGTTAAAGGTTTACATGTTATTATTTTATATATTTTAAAGGTATATTAACGTAGTTTATGCCTTATGAAAGGAACGTGACAAATTATGGCAGTAGATTATTGTATTATTGGATCAAGATTAAAACAAGCTAGAATTAAAGCTGGATTAACTCAGCAAGAATTAGCAGAACAAACTAACCTTTCAGTTGCTTTTATTAGTAGAATTGAAAGAGGTAGTTCTCATATAAATTTAAAAAGATTGAGTGAATTTTGTACTATATTAAATGTTTCAGAAGGTTACATTTTAAGTGGTGTTTCTGATAAAAACGAGAAATATTTATATAACGAGTTTAACGATATATTAAAGAAATGTTCTCCAGAAAAACAAAAATTAATTTATAAACTTTCTCAAGTAATAGCTGAAGAAGATGAAACATATAAATCAAAAAAATAACACAATAACTGAGAATAGATTTTATATTTTATTTTGTGTATTCGTCAGCCCGTCGTATAACGACGGGTTTTGTTTTTAGCTATAACTATCTATAACATTTTGTTCTCTCTACTTTTTTATTTTACGAAAAAAAACAGGTTAATCTTTTTAATTTTTATTTCACTATTTTCATCATAAATTTCCAAAATTTTTATTGATAATTATACCTCACTATGCTAATATTAATACTGAAATATTTAACTATTTCATATTATCTTATAGGAGGGATATTTATATGGATTTTAAGCAATGGAATACTTTTAATAAAGGAGAATGGACACATGAAATCGACGTTAGAGATTTCATTCAAAAGAACTATACTCCATACACAGGAGACGAAAGTTTCTTATCTGGTGCTACAGAAAGAACTTTAAAATTATGGGATAAAGTTCTTAAATTATATGAAAAAGAGAAAGAAAACGGCGTTCTAGATGTTGATACAAAAACTCCTTCTGGAATTAATAGATACGAGGCTGGATACTTAGACAAAGATTTAGAGGAAATAGTTGGTTTCCAAACAGATGCCCCATTAAAAAGAGCTATAATGCCAAATGGTGGAATTAGAATTGTAGAAAAATCTTGCGAATCTTATGGTTACAAGGTTGATGACGAGGTTGAATACATTTATCACAATTTAAGAAAAACTCACAATGACGGTGTTTTCGATGTTTACACACCAGACATTCGTATTGCAAGAACACATCACCTATTAACTGGTTTACCAGATGGATATGGACGTGGACGTATTATTGGAGATTACAGACGTGTTCCACTATATGGTGTTGATGTTTTAATTGCTGAAAAGAAAGACGAACTTGATATTCTTGATGTTGATGAATTCACTGAAGAAGTTATTCGTAACAGAGAAGAAATTGCTGAGCAAATTAAGGCTTTACAAGACTTAAAGAAAATGGCTGAAAAATACGGATTCGATATTTCTGTTCCAGCATCAAATGCAAAGGAAGCTGTTCAATGGTTGTACTTTGCTTATTTAGGTGCTGTAAAAGATCAAAATGGTGCTGCTATGTCTTTAGGAAGAACATCTACTTTCTTAGACATCTATTTTGAAAGAGATTTAAAAGCAGGATTAATTACAGAAGAAGAAGTTCAAGAACTTATGGACCAATTCGTTATGAAGCTTAGAATGGTACGTTTCTTAAGAGCCCCAGAATACAATGAATTATTCTCTGGAGACCCAGTTTGGGTAACAGAAAGCATTGGCGGTATGGGCATTGATGGAAGAACTATGGTTACTAAAAACTCATTTAGAATTCTTCATACTCTAGAAAACTTAGGAGCTGCTCCAGAGCCAAACTTAACTGTTTTATGGTCAGTTAATCTGCCAAAAGCATTCAAAGATTACTGTGCAAAAATTTCAATTGCAACATCATCTATTCAATACGAAAACGATGATTTAATGAGAATAACTTTAGGCGATGATTATGGAATTGCTTGCTGTGTTTCTGCAATGAAAATTGGTAAACAAATGCAATTCTTCGGAGCAAGAGCTAACCTTGCAAAAGCTTTACTTTATGCTATCAATGGTGGTAGAGATGAAAACACAGGAAAACAAGTTACACCAATGTTTGCCCCTATCACATCAGAATATCTAGACTATGATGAAGTAATGGCAAAATACGACCAAATGATGGATTATGTTGCAAAAATCTACATGAAGGCATTAAATGCAATCCATTACATGCATGATAAATATTCTTATGAAGCTTTAGAATTTGCACTACATGATAGAAATATAATCCGTACAATGGCTTGCGGTATAGCTGGTTTATCAGTTGCAGTTGACTCATTATCAGCCATCAAATATGCAAAAGTTAAAGTTATAAGAGATGAAACTGGTCTTGCAACAGATTATCAAATTGAAGGAGACTTCCCTAAATACGGAAATGATGATGACAGAGTTGATGAAATAGCTGTAAACTTGGTAAAAACATTTATGAAGAAGCTAGAAGGACACATCACATACAGAAACTCTATACCAACACAATCAATATTAACAATAACATCTAACGTAGTTTATGGTAAAGCAACAGGAAATACTCCAGACGGAAGAAGAGCCGGAGCGCCATTCGGACCTGGTGCAAACCCACTACATGGAAGAGATTCATCTGGCGCATTAGCTGTAATGAATACAATAGCAAAACTTCCATATGAGTATTCAGAAGACGGAATTTCTTTCACATTCTCTATAACTCCTGGAACACTTGGAAAAGATTCAGAAACAAAAATAAACAACTTAGTAAGCATGTTAGACGGATATTTCAAACAAACAGGACATCATATTAACGTAAACGTATTCGATAGAGCCTTATTACTAGACGCTATGGATCACCCAGAAAAATATCCACAACTTACCATTCGTGTTTCTGGTTATGCTGTAAACTTCGTAAAATTAACAAGAGAACAACAATTAGACGTTGTAAACAGAACTATTCACGAAAGAATTTAGTTTTTAGGGGCGCTACTTGAAAAAAGCAGAGCCCCTTTAAAAAAAATTTGTATTATTTAAGTTATTACAATTACATAATTTGCATGCTATTATTAATAAGATTTTTATAACTTTATATTGTTATTCTAAAAAACTTTAACATATAGTTTCTTATTAATATAACTTAAATAGTACAGAAAAAAAGGAGATTATCAATATGAATTTAGAAGATATAACCTGCCCTATTCACTCATTCGAATCATTCGGCGCAGTTGACGGTCCTGGAATTAGATATGTTATTTTTACACAAGGTTGTAATCTAAAATGCAAATACTGTCAAAATAGAGATACCTGGTGTCATCAGGGTGGAACAAAATATTCTGTAAAAGAAGTTTTAGATAAAATATTAAGATATAAAAACTATATAATTCCATCTGGTGGTGGAGTTACAGTAAGTGGTGGCGAACCATTACTACATTTAGAATTTTTGAAAGCACTATTTACAGAACTAAAAAAAGAAGGTATTTCAACAGCAGTAGATACCTCTGGAGTATTTTATTTAACGCCTGGAATAAAAGAAGTTATTGAATTAACTGATTTGTTTTTGCTTGATATAAAATGCATAAATGATGAAATTTGCAGAGATTTAACTGGCGTTTCTAACCAAAAAGAATTAGAATTTGCTAGATACTTGAGCGAAAACGGAAAACACATGTGGATTAGGCAAGTTTTAGTACCTGGTTACACAGATAAAGAAGAAGATTTGAAAAAATTAAAAGAGTTCTTGGCTACTTTAAAAACAGTTGATAAAGTTGAAATACTTCCCTACCACGATATGGGTAGATTCAAGTGGGAACAACTTGGGCTAGAATATCCATTAGATGGTGTGAGAGTTGCTAATAATGAAGATGTGGAAAGAGCAAAAAAGCTTTTAGGAATTTAAGTCTTATTAAATATAATTTATAATTATTTAACCGGGAATACCCCATTTTTTGCAAAATTAAACATGTCTCCCTTAATCGCACTAAAGCGCTCGTTCCAGTTTAATTTTACCCAAATGGATTATTCCCGGCTTTTAATTATATTTTTCAGTATTATTTTTTCCTGAATTTA
>FR880083.1:770-1319 GCA_000435175.1 Clostridium sp. CAG:245 | reverse complement strand
CTGTTTTTTTAATTGTTATATTACGAAGTCTATTATTAGTCCTACTATTATTCCAACTAACATTAATAATCCTGTTATTGTAAGGTTTTCTTTTATGTTTTTGTTTGATTTAAATAGTACTAATATTCCTATTCCAGAGCCTACTAGAAGTCCTGCTATCATTGAACCAAAGCTTATTAGGTTTGATAAATACAATTCTGTTATTATTACAGAACCTGCACAGTTTGGTATTAGCCCAAATATTGAAGATACAAGTATTCCAAGTACTGGCACACCCGCAATAGCTTTTTCTATTGTTTCTTCTCCAATAAAATGAATTAGAGTATTTATTGCAAATGTAATTATTGTTATAAATATGAAAATATTAATTGTATGTTTTAATGCAGATTTGAATATTCCATGCTCACAATCACAGTGGTCATGTTCACACATATGCCCTACTGCTTCTTCTGGCTCTATTTTTTTAGTTTTTCCTATTACATTTATTACTAAATCTATTATAAAACCTGCTATAATTCCAACAACCAATTTAATTGCTAATACTTTTAA
>FR880083.1:0-719 GCA_000435175.1 Clostridium sp. CAG:245 | reverse complement strand
TGGGGCTGCTTCTGAAATTAATATTGGTAACATTTCATCAGAAGTAGATAAAAAAACTGCAATTAATGTTCCCATAGTTATAATCTTACCAGCATATAAATTAGCTGCCGCAGCAGAAAAACCGCATTGTGGGAATATTCCTATAATTCCGCCCCACAAAGGCCCTAACTTGCCAGATTTTTTTACTATATCTTTCGTTTTATTTCCAGTCTTATGCTCCAAATATTCCATAAGCAAATATGCCAAAAATAAAAAAGGTAACAATTTGATTGAATCAAATAATGTATCTTTTATAACATCTATCATATCTTTCACCTATTCTCTTCTTAAATTTTCTTTATTTTTTACTACTTTTTTATATTAGCACATTTTGTTAAAATAATCAACATAATAAGTGAGCATTTTTTACACTTTAGGATTTTTGTTGATTGAAAAAGTAAATTTTGTTTAATAAAAATAGTGCAATTACATATAATTATATCTGCACTATCTCTATTATTTTAATATTTTTTACACTAACTATGTATTTTTCGCTATAGCAAAAGATTACTATTTTTTCTCATTTAGTATTGCTTTTACCTCTTCTTCTTTTAATTCAACAGCTTTAGCAATCTGTTCTATAGTCAAATTCATTTCATTCAACTTTCTTATAACCTCATTAGTCTTTTCTCTTTTTCCTTTTTCTAATGCTTCTTCTGCCTCTTTTTTTAATTGTAATC
>FR880082.1:24819-113360 GCA_000435175.1 Clostridium sp. CAG:245 | reverse complement strand
ACTAACACTACAAATGAGTATCAACGAGAAATGATTGAAAATACATATAAAGAATTGGAAAAAGATAAAACTAATCGCATAGAACAATTACAAAAATTATTAGAGCAACAACAAGAAGATTTACACACAGAAAAAATAAAAAAATTAAAAACGGCAATAGAATATTTTGATGATATTCTAAAATCTAACGAACCCAATAGATATATTTTAGAGTGTTTAATTGATAAAATATGGATTTATCACGATAAAAGTGTGAAATTCGAGCTAAAACCTGAAATTAGTCGATTAATATAATATCCCCAAATTGAAGGCTTTTACCCCAGTTTGTACAACAGAAATGATTGCTTTTGCTAAGGCTAATCCATATTTTGAAAGATTAAATACATGTTTATTAGGTCTTAGTGTGGATAGCAATCCATCACACTTAGCGTGGATATATGATATTTACTGCAGGACTGGAATTGTAATTCCATTTCCAATTATTGCAGATAGAAATGGAGAAATTGCAAGAAAATATGGAATGATATCAAGTACTGTGAACAACACTGCAACAGTAAGAAATGTGTTTATAATTGATGATAAACAAATAGTAAGGACAATTTTAGTATATCCGATGAATATTGGGCGAAATATTCCAGAAATATTGAGAGTTGTAAGGGCTCTTCAAGTAGCTGATTGCAATAATCAAATGGCACCAGTAAATTGGATGCCAAATGAGCCAATGATTGTTCCTATGCCACAAACATTTGCACAGCTACAAGAAAGAAATGAAAATATAATGAAACAACAAAATGGAATGAATTGGTATTTGTCTTTTCAAAATCCTGAAAAATTATGTTTAAATGAGAATGAAAAGCCTAAAAAAGGGTAATGATAATAGAAAATGTTTAAGGAGGTTTTCTATTATGAAGCAGACTAACAAAGAGAGTCAAACAATAAATTGCACGGTAACATCATGTAAATATAACAATGGACAAAGACAACTATGTGAATTAGAACATATTATCGTTACACCAGTTCAAGGTTGCCAAACTACACAACCAGATGAATCTATGTGTTCAAGTTACAAGAATATAGACAATAATAAATAAAATGACAAAAAAATAAAAAAATTAATTTTAATGACAGATTTCGACAAACTTTTTGATTATAATGTGATATTATAAAGAAAAAGGAGTGTAAATAATATGAGGAACCAGACTTTAAAGAGACTAAAGCATACTGCGAAACTTGAATCATTAATTGCACAAGAAGCTGACTATGAAAAAATTTTAAAACAGAGTCAACGAATAGACAAATACATCGTCGAAGAGATGAAGAGAATAAACGATAAAGAAAAAGTTAAATGAATATTATTAAGCACAAAGGCATATGAACATTAATCGTTCATATGCTTCTTAATGTACATTTCCGAGTCCTTTTTCTTTAAATCTTCACGTTTATCATATAACTTTTTACCTTTTCCAATGCCAAGCTCTAATTTAACAATATTATTTTTAAAATAAAGAGAGATAGGTACAAGAGTGTATCCTTTTTGGTTAATTAATCCAGAGAGTCTTAATATTTCTCTTTTATTTAAAAGTAATTTTCTGTCACGTAAAGGGTCTTTATTAAATATATTTCCTTGTTCATATGGACTGATATGCATTGAATATATGTATGCTTCACCGTTTTTTATTCCAGCATAGCTATCTTTTAAATTGACTTTTCCGTTTCTGATAGATTTTATTTCTGTTCCAGTTAAAACAATGCCAGCCTCTAAAGTATCTGTAATTATATAATTATGCCTTGCTACAGGATTTTTTGCAATGTTTTTAATCATAAATAGCAAACTCCTTTCATAAAACTGATATAATTATAACATTTTAAATATGGGATTGCAATTAGAAAATATAAAGGTTATGAATAACTTATGATAAGATCACTCTGCAAAATTATTTTATGAAAAGTGATGATTGGGGAGAGTCTTTCAATCTTTGAGTGAACTATAAAAGCAGAACTAGTTTCTATTTTTATAAAATAAATTTAATTGTGCATTTTGAGTGAAGCGGAGATCTGCGACAAAGCACGATGTATGCAATTTTACAAAAATAGAAACTAGTATTGTTTTAAAGACAAGCAAGCCATAGAAAATTAAATGCAAATAATTTTTTAATATTATTCTTCGTAATGTTGCTCAGATTGTTCTGTATTATCTTGTTTTGCGTAAAACCAAATCATTGCAACAATTGCTACTCCAAGTATAGCCATTATTAGCCATGTCCACATAGTAGCATCCATTCCAAGCCAAGTTGCGTTTGTATTTGTTCTTGTTGCAGTATAACCAGTGTTACCATTTCCAGAACGATTATTATTACCCATGTTTGTTATTCCAGTAGCAACATTGTTGCTAGCTCTCATTGTTCCATTAGCAACGTCATCAACAGTATTTCTAACAGCATCTACGCCAGTTGTTAAGACATTACCAGCCGCAGAAGTTACGTCTTCAGCAACATTTCCTATAGTATTTAATGCATTATTAGCAAAAACCGTAGATGCTGTAATAGATAAAAGAACGATTAGTAATGTAGAAATAAGCAAAAATTTTCTTTTCATGTTTTTCCTCCTTTTTCAAATAATATTATTAGTATTAAATTATAAAAGTAAAATATACATCAAAAAATTGGGAAAAATGGCAAAAAAAAGAAACTCTTTTTGAGTTTCTAGAATTTTATTTTTTTAATCTGATGAAAATTGCGATAGCTAAAAGTATTAATACAACACCAACAGCAATCAATAATATATTTAGAATATTTGTTAAACCAAGTTCAGATTCTGGTAATGCTTGTAATCTATCAGCAATATTGCTACCTGTTGTTGCATCGGTTTTTGAAGTATTTTGATACACCATGTTTGAAGTTGTATTTGAAGAATACCCTTCATCACCGAATTGATCATAGCCATCATCTAAAGTATTAGAATTTAATGATGAATTTGTTGAATTGCTATAACTAGATGTACTATTAGAGGCTACTGAACTTGTTGTATTGCTTGATGCGTCAATAACATTGTCAGATAAGTTCATATCTATGTTAATTGCTAAGCAACAACTGCTTGAAATAGCAAAAAGGCATATAAAGCTAAGTACTAATATTTTTAAAGATTTTTTCATTATTAATTCATCCTCTCTAGTTCAAAATTTATTTCTATATAATAATACACAAAAATTACAAAAAAGTCTAGACATTTGGAAAAATTTTGATAAATTATTAAAATTTGGTTGACAAAGGAACAAAAGTTTGGTAATATATAACAAATTTGAATTATTTTTTATAAAATACATTGCAAAAATATAGAAGGGATTTGATTAAATGTTATTTGCAAGACCGGGAGAATATAAACCTTGTGGAATTTTTTCTTTGGAACATTTTGGACTTATTGCTGTAACTATTGTTTGTATAGCAATTGCAATAAAAAATACATATAAAAGTAGCAAAGAAGAGGTTAAAAAAATTATAAAAAACTGTACTATTATGCTATGGTTTATGGAAATTTTCATAATTATCTTTAAATTATGTACTGGGGATCCTAGAAATGTAAATAATTATGTTCCATTATATTACTGTAGTATTTTATTATATGCGGGTACTTTAAGTAGCTTTGCTAAAGGTAAGATAAAAAGAATGGGAGATGTATTCCTAGCAACAGGAGGCATAATAGGGGGAATAGTATTCATTTTATTACCAACTACTTCTTTACCAGCATATCCAGCACTTCATATTGTGAGTTTGCATAGCTTTTTATACCATGGAATAATGGTTTATTTGGGCTTGCTTGTAAACATTACTCATTATATAGAAGTTGTGGCAAGTGATGCAGTTTATTTTGCTACACTTATAGGAATAATATGTATTTTGGCTCAGATTGTAAACAAAATATTTGACAGTAACTTGATGTTTATATCAAAAGACTTTCCTGGAACTCCAATTACAATAATTTATAAGCTCACAGGAAAGCACTTTACAGCATTTATGGAAATTGCACAAATGTTTTTACCTTTTTATGCAGTTTATGGAATTCTAAAAATTAGAGATAAAAGAAAAACAAAATTACAAGGATGATTCTAATTCTTTTATTTGATCTCTTAATTTTGCTGCTTCTTCAAACTCCATTTTTTCTGCGTGTTGAAGCATTTCCTCAGTTAACTTGTTTATAATGTCTTCAACACTAGATTCTTTATCAATTTCATATTTTTCAGATGCTTCTGCAACAATGCTAGCTCGAATAGTATCTCTAACAGATTTTTTTATGGTTTGAGGAATGATTCCATGTTCTTTATTGTATCTCATTTGTATTGCTCTTCTTCTATTAGTTTCAGATATGGCTTTATCCATAGAGTCTGTAAGTTCATCGGCATACATTATAACTTTACCATCGGTATTTCTTGCAGCACGTCCAATAGTTTGAATTAAAGAACGTTCAGAACGAAGGAACCCTTCTTTATCTGCATCTAATATTGCTACTAAAGAAACCTCAGGTATATCTAATCCTTCTCTTAAAAGGTTAATTCCAACTAACACGTCAAACTCACCAAGACGTAATGACCTAATAATATCCATTCTTTCTAAAGCTTTAATATCAGAGTGCATGTATCTAACTTTAATATCAAGTTCAGCTAAATAGCTGGTTAAATCTTCAGCCATCTTTTTGGTTAGAGTAGTAACCAATACTCTTTCATTTTTCTCGACTCTTTTATGAATTTGAGTAATCAAATCATCAATTTGATTCTCGATTGGCTTTACTTCAATCTCAGGATCAAGCAAACCAGTTGGACGAATGATTTGCTCTACAACATTTTCTTTAGAATGCTCTTTTTCATATTCTGCAGGAGTAGCACTAACAAACACTACTTGGTTAATTCTTTGCTCAAATTCTTCAAATTTCAGAGGTCTATTATCAAATGCAGAAGGTAATCTAAAACCATATTTTACTAAAGATTCTTTTCTTGCTCTATCACCATTGTACATAGCTCTAACTTGAGGAATAGTAGCATGAGATTCATCAATAAGCAAAAGAAAATCCTTTGGAAAATAATCGAATAGGGTGTATGGAGCACTTCCTGGCTCACGACCACTTATGTGTCTAGAATAGTTTTCTATGCCTTGACAAAAGCCAGTTTCCTTCATCATTTCTATATCAAAATTAGTACGTTCTTCTATTCTTTGAGCTTCAATTAATTTACCTTGTGACTTGAAATATTCGACTTGCTGTTTCATTTCCTCTTCAATAGTAGTAATTGCATGCTCCATTTTATCAGAAGTCGTAACATAATGAGAGTTCGGAAATATCATAATATGGTTTCTGCTTGCAACAGTTTTACCTGTTAAAGGATTAATTTCAGAAATCTTTTCAACTTCATCTCCCCAGAACTCAACACGAATAGCACTTTCACCATAATCAGAAGGAAATATTTCAACAATGTCTCCTTTTGCTCTAAAAGTACCACGTTTAAAATCTAGTTCATTTCTGGAATATTGCATATTTATTAATTTCTTTAACATAGCATCTCTTTCAATCTTCATGCCGGGTCTTAAAGAAACAGTCATATGCTCATAGTCAATGGGGTCACCCAAACCATAAATACATGAAACAGACGCAACAATAATAACATCTCGTGTTTCAAATAATGCAGCTGTTGCAGAATGACGTAGTTTATCAATTTCATCATTAACAGAAGAGTCCTTCTCTATATAGGTATCTGAAGATGGAATATATGCTTCTGGTTGGTAATAGTCGTAATAAGAAACAAAATACTCAACATTATTTTCAGGGAAAAACTCTTTAAATTCACTGTAAAGTTGTCCTGCTAATGTCTTATTATGAGCCAAAACAAGGGTTGGTTTCTGTACTTTTTGAATGATATTAGCCATAGTAAAAGTCTTACCAGAGCCAGTAACACCAAGCAAAGTCTGAAACTTTTTTCCTTCTTCTATGCCTTTAGATAAATATTCAATTGCCTGTGGCTGGTCACCAGTAGGCTTGTATTCTGAATGTAACTTAAACATTGTAACTCCTTTTTACGTATAAAAATATTAAACTATTGATATTTTATCATTTTTTCAGAAGAAATACAACATAAGTAATTAATTGGCGCAATTTGAAAATAAGAAAAAATTGTACGTAATGCTAAAACAATTTAAGCTGTTATGCAATATAAAAGTTAAAAGTTTTAAATTTTATTCCAAGTTTCTTTTATGAAAATGTTGAGATTTTAAGCCATTTGTGATAGGATATTGTAAGAAAAATGAAAGTAGAAAGGAATCAAAACATGACAGGAAATATATTTACCAACACGTTAAAACATTTTAATTTAGTCACAAGACATAGATGGGTAGTATTCAAGTTATGTTGCAAAGCTGGAATACCTTGGAGAGGATTAGTACACGATTTATCAAAATTTTCTCCAACAGAATTTTGGGAGTCTGTAAAATACTATAATGGAAGCATGAGCCCAATTTTATTTGCAAAGAGAAAACAAGGCTATTCGAAAGCGTGGTTACACCATAAAGGAAGAAATAAACATCATCCAGAATATTGGTATGACCCAATGTCTAGAAATCCAATGCCAGTAATTCCGTATAAATACATTGTAGAGATGATATGTGATAATTTAGCCGCCGGAATTGTTTATAATGGTAAGAGATGGAGAAACGATACCCAATTAAAATATTGGAACTCACGCAAAGACAATATGCCACTTAATGAAAAAAATAAATCTATGGTGACAGAGGTTTTTACACAAGTAAGCATAAATGGCATTGAAAAAACTATAACTAAAAGCAATTTAAAGAGATTATATAAAAAGTACTGTGAATAAATTTATAGAGAGGATTGTGATTAAATATGAAAATTATATATGGAACTTCAAATCAGGCAAAAATAGCTCAAGTAAAGGATTATTTGGACTACAAGAATATTGATGTTGAAATTTTATCTTTAAAAGATATTGGATTTAACGAAGAAATTGATGAAAATGGAACTACATTTGAAGAAAATTCACTTATAAAAGCAAAAGCCATCAAGGCTTATTGTGAAAAAAATGATATAAATGAGATTATAATGACAGATGATGCTGGACTTTGCATTGATGCATTAAATGGAGAACCAGGAGTATATAGCGCGAGATACGCAGGTGACCATGCTCCTCAGATTGTTGCAATAAATAAGGTACTTTCAAAAATGGAAAATGTTAAAGATGAAGATAGAACTGCAAAATTTGTATGTGTTCTTACATTAATGATGCCAGATGGAAAAATAAATGTTGCAAGAGGGGAAACTCTAGGAAGAATAGTTAGAACTCCAGGGCCTCTTGGAAAGCTTACATATGGGCCAATATTTATTCCAGAAGGATTTGATAAGACTATGAATGAACTTACAGAAGAAGAACTTGGAGTAACTCATAGAGAAAAGGCCCTAAAGCAGATATTAAATTATCTAAAGGAGGAACAATAATGAATATAGGATTTTATGCTGGAAGTTTTGATCCTTTTACTATGGGACATATGCATGTTGTAAAGACTGCTTCAAATGTATTTGATAAGTTAGTAATCGGAATAGGCATTAACAATAAGAAGGCAAGAAGATATGATAAAGAAATAATGAAAAATGCTATAGAGCAGGCATTAAAAGATGAAAACGTGGATAATGTAGATGTAATTACATATGAAGGTCTATCAGTTGATGCAGCAAAAAATAATGGATGTAATTTCTTAGTAAGAGGAATAAGAGATGATATGGATTACTACTATGAGGAAAATATAGCAGAGATTAATGAAGAAATATCAGGGCTAGATACGATATATGTAAGAGCAGGAACACTTGGCGGTATAAGTTCAAGTACAGTAAAAGAAATATTTGATAATGGAAAAGATATTTCTAGGTATGTACCTCAAGCAGTATTAAAAATAATGTAAATTAGGAAGGAACAAGAAAAAATGAAATTACACATAGTAATGGTAGAACCAGAGATACCACAAAACACAGGAAACATTGCAAGAACTTGTGCTATAACAGGTGCAAAGCTACATTTGGTTTATCCATTAGGCTTTAAAATAGATGATAAACAACTAAAGAGAGCCGGATTAGATTATTGGGATAAATTAGAGATTGAAGAACATACATCATTAGATGCTTTTTTAGAAAAATATAAGCCGGAGGAGCATAACATGTTTATGGCTACAACAAAGGCAAAACATTGCTATACAGATGTAGATTATAGTAAATTTAAAGATGAGGATGTCTTTGTGTTATTTGGAAAAGAGACCAAAGGTCTACCTGAGGATTTATTGCAAAAATATATAGATAAAACAATAAGAATTCCAATGAGACCAGTATTAAGGTCATTAAATCTTTCAAATTCTGTATGCATAATAGCATATGAAATATTAAGACAGATTAACTTTGAAGGATTACAAGAAGAAAGTCAATATTTTGATGAAAAATAGTATGATTGACAAAGCATTGCAAAATGCATATAATATACACGAAAAAAATAGACTCATAAATGGAGTAAAATGTAAAATTTATAATTAGGAGAGATTTTGATGGATATAGAAAATACAATAAAAATAATGTTAAAGGGTGCAGCTGACCATACAGATGTTGAAGAAATTAGAGAAAAATTAAAAAAGGTAGATGCAGAACATAGACCACTAAGAATAAAATTAGGCTTAGACCCATCTGCACCAGATATTCACTTAGGACATGCTGTTGTGCTTAGAAAAATTAAACAATTACAAGACTTAGGAAATGAAGTAATAATTATAATAGGTGACTTTACAGGAATGATAGGTGACCCTACAGGAAAGTCTAAAACAAGAAAACAACTTACAAAAGAGCAAGTAGAAGAGAATGCAAGAACATATCAAAAGCAAATATTTAAGATATTAGATCCAAGCAAGACAACAGTTAGATTTAATAGTGAATGGCTAGGAAAAATGGATTTCAGAGATGTTATCAATCTTTGCTCAAAATGTACTGTAGCAAGAATACTAGAAAGAGACGATTTCCAGAAGAGATATACAAATAATCAACCAATAGCTGTACATGAGTTTTTCTATCCATTAATGCAGGCATATGATTCTGTTGCAATTCAAGCAGATTTAGAAATGGGTGGAACAGACCAAACATTCAATGTACTTATGGGAAGAAACATACAAAAAGATTATGGACAAGATCCTCAAATTACACTTTTCATGCCTTTAATTGAAGGAATTGATGGAGTTGAAAAAATGAGCAAGAGCCTAGGAAACTACATTGGTGTAAATGAAGATGCAAATACGATGTATGAAAAAGTAATGAAGATTCCAGATAGTATGATAATAAAATATTACAATTTATGTACAGATGTACATCCAGATGATGTTGCAAAAATTGAAGAGAGACTAAATAATGGAGAAAATCCAAGAAACATAAAGATGGAACTTGCAAAAGAAATAGCAAGATTATATCATAATGAAGAAGAAGCTGAGCAAGCAGAAGAACATTTTAAAACAGCATTCCAAAAGCAAGAAGCTCCAGAAGATATTGAAAAAATCAAATTCGAAAATAATATATTAGACACATTATTAAAAACAAAGAAATGTGCTTCAAAAGCAGAGTTAAAGAGACTTTTCGAACAAGGTGGAATAAAAGTTGAAGGAGAAAAGGTAACAGATTATCAACCATTAAATAACTTTGAAGGTGAAATGATAATACAAATGGGAAAAGGAAGTTTCTTTAAAATAGTAAAATAATACAATAGAAAAAGTAGAAAGGAAGTAAATAAGATGGATTGGGCTAAAGAAACATTGCAAAAACCAATGTGGAAGGAAGAAATAAAAAATAGAGAGGCAAAAGAACAGGTTGCTAAGAAAATGGCAGAACGTGTACAAGAAGGTGACATTATAGGATTTGGCTCTGGCTCAACATCTTATTTGACTGCTATTGAAATTGCAAAAAAGGTACAAACTGAACATTTGAATATTATTGCTATTCCTACGTCATACGAAATTAAAATGTTATGTACTTATCTTGGAATACCAACAGCAACATTGGAAGAAAAAAAGCCTGACTGGTGCTTTGATGGAGCTGATGAGGTTGACCATGACAACTGGATGATAAAAGGCAGAGGAGCTGCGATGTTTAATGAAAAATTAAATATTAAATGTTCAAATAAAACCTATATATTAGTCGATGAATCAAAAATAGTAAATAGACTAGGAAGCAAATTTCCAGTACCAGTAGAGTGTACTCCAAAGGCTATAAATTTGGTAAAAGAAGAGATATATAAACAAGGAGCACATAACGTAGAATTACGTTTAGCGCAAAAAAAAGACGGCCCAGTAATAACAGAAAACGGCAATATTATATTAGATGCTTGGTTTGATAACATAGATGAGACATTAGAAAGAAGATTAAAAAATATAACTGGAGTTGTAGAAACAGGCTTGTTTATAGGATATAATGTTGAAATTGTAGCTCAGTAAAAAGGAGAAGTTAATGGAAAAATTATTGTTTTCAGCAGTTTCGCTTGATATAGGTGGAATTGAAAACGCACTTGTTAATTTATTAAATTACTTAGCAAGGACAGATAAATATGAAATAACGTTATTTCTGGAGAAAAAAGAAGGAATTTTTTTAGATAAAATTGATAAGAAAATACAGATATGCGTGTATTGCCCAAATGATAGTAAGGCAATCATTTTAAGAAAAGGTATTAATTTTATAAAACAGACAATGTTTAGAATGAAATATAAAAATAAGTATGATTTTTCATGTGCATATGCAACATATTCTAAGCCTGCATCTTTTGTGGCAAGAACTGCTTCGAAAAATAGTTGTTTATGGGTACATAGTGAATATATGCAAATGTTTGATAATAATAAGTCAAAATATGTTGAATTTTTCGAGGGAGTTAAAGCAAAAGAATTTAAGAATATTGTATTTGTATCTGAAAATGCAAGAGATATATTTGTAGAAAATTTAAAAAATGATAAGGATTTCATGAATAAAACAAGTGTTATTTATAATTTTATTGATGCAGAAGAAATTTTAAGAAAGTCTCAAGAAAAAGTTACAGATTGTTGTAAAGAAAAAACTTTTACTTTTTTGAATGTTGGAAGACATACTGAGGAAGATAAGAAACTAACGAGATTAATTGAAGCTGCTAAGAAGCTGAAAGAAAATAATCTAGATTTTAGAATTTTGCTAGTTGGAAGCGGGAACAAAACGCAAGAGTACAAAAAAATGGTAAATGAATATAAATTAGAAAATAATATAATATTCTTAGGGAAGAAACAAAATCCATATCCATACTTTAAACTTGCAGATAGTCTAATTCTTACATCTGAATATGAGGGCTTTCCAGTTGTTTATTTGGAGGCTATGATATTAAATATTCCAATAATTACAACGAATGTATCTGATAGCTTACGAATTATACAAAACAAACATGGTGTTGTCACACAAAAAAATGTAAATTCAATTTATAATGCGATGAAAAATGCAATAATTAACGGAATTTCTCAGAAAGAAGAGTTTGATTATAAAGAGTATAATCAAGAAATAAATGAAAAGCTAGAAAAGCTTATAAACGATTAGTCTGACATAAAAGCATGAAATATCAAAAAGAAAAGAGGAAAATATAAATGACAGAAGAAAAAAACAAATTTTTATTTTCAATAATTGTACCTGTTTACAATACAGAAAAATACGTAGAAAAAACTCTAAAGTCAATATACGAAGCCATGGACAGGGACTGTGAGGTAATAGTTGTAAATGATGGCTCGAAAGACAATAGCGAGGAAATTATAAAAAAATTTATAAATGCTCTACCAGAAGAGTATAAAAATAATTTTGTATATGTGAAGAAAGACAACAAAGGGCTTGCAGACACTAAAAATGTGGGAATTGCAAAGGCTAGAGGCGAGTTTATCAGTGTAGTTGATTCTGATGATTACATCGACAAAAACTTTTATAAAATTGCAAGAGAATATGTGAAAGATAATGACATTATAATATACGATTTATATGTCGTATTCGAGAAGAATCCTCTTTGGAACTATACATCAAGAGCATGCAGAGATGATAAAGAAAATTTCTTGGATGGCCTTATAAATGGAGCAATGTCTGGTTCATCTTGTAACAAAATAATAAAAAAAGAATTATACAATGGATTTGAATTTCCTGTTGGAAAACAATATGAAGATGTTGCTGTAACACCATTTATATTGACAAATGCAAAAAACATAAAGTATATACCATATCCAATGTATTATTATTTACAAAGAGAGAAGTCTATAGTTGCAACAAATACATATATGTCGGCTTTTTATAAAATTTGTAGCAATATTTCAGAGGTTATAAAAAATCATGATAATGATTGTGAAAAATACAAGCTTATAATAAATGAGTTTTTTGTAAGAAGAATATTGGACATGATAACACAAGACTATAATGCTAATAAAAAAGAATTCGAAAAACATTTAGAAGGATTTGTAAAAGATAATAAAAACACAATAGAATATATTGTAAACACAAATATGGTAAACACTGAAAAGAATGATTATTCAGAAAGACAAAAGCAATTGGTTACAAATATGTTTATTGCATTAAAAAATGGTAATATAAAGAGTATAAAAAATAACTTAATAAAAAGAAAAATAATAAATTATTTTAGAAATATATTAGTTTCATTAAAAACATTCTTAAAATCTATTATAAATAAATAATTGGAGGAAAACAATGGTAAAAAAGATACATTATTGTTGGTTTGGAGGAAAAAAATTACCAAAATCGGTAGAAGATTGCATAAAAACTTGGAAAAAGTTTTTGCCAGACTACGAAATAAAACAATGGGATGAGAGTAATTTTGATGTTAACAGCTTTCCATTTGTAAAAGAAGCTTATGAGAGTAAAAAATGGGCATTTGTTAGTGATTATGTAAGAATATATGCATTATACAATGAAGGTGGGTTGTATCTCGATACTGATGTAAAAATATTAAAAGATCCAACTGATGTTTTAAATAAAGAAGTTGTACTTGGATATGAAGATAGTGGATATGTTGGAACAGCCATGATTTATGCACAAAATCCACAAAATAAGTATATAAAAGCGATACTTGCTTACTATGGTAAAATAAAACACTTTGAACCCGAAATTATGTATAATTTTGCAAACCCGGTAATAATTACAAAGATTTTGAAACAATATGAGAGCAAAGTAAATGAAGAAGGAATTCATATATTTGATGATAATATTTATGTTTACCCAAGAGATTATTTCTATCCAATAAACTACAATTATTCTGAAAAGGTGTATACTAAAAATACGTGTATGGTTCACTTATTTAAAGCAACCTGGACCGATAGAGGAGAAAAAAGAACAATAGGAATATATAGAACTTTTGGACCAGCACTCGGTAAAACTTTAAATTCTATTATTGATGGAATATTTAATTTTAAAACAAGCATAATTGTTACATTAAAAAAAATTTATAGCTGGGCTAGAATGAAGGCTTCTATATATATTACAAGAAGTAGAAGAGTAAAGAGGATAACAAATGAGATAAACCAAATTCAAAAAGATTTCATTACAATTTGTCATCCAGAAATGCCAGTAGAGAAAAATGAAATACGAAATCTTATTGAAGGCAGTATACTAGAACTTAGAGAGCAGTATACAAAAAAAGAAGCTGAAATGATTGCAAGTGCAATAGCTAATTCTAGTAAGAAACAGATATTGTTTAACCAATATGCTGATGGTTGGGATATGCTTATATCAAGCATAAAAAAACAGAAATCGAGTATGAAGGTAAAAATGATAATTCATAATGGGCAAGAAGATTTAACAGATGCAATAATATGGAACAATTTTGACAATATTTTAGGGATGTATGATAAAGGTTTGATTGATGAATTTGTATTTCTAAAAAAGTCTGTATATGAGTTCTATAAAGAAAAAGGATATAGAGCAAAATTATTATCTAAATATGTAGAGATTGAAAATAGAGAAAGCTACAACGAAGATAATAAAGCAGAAAAGAATGAAAACTTGCCAATAAAAATTGGAATGTATGAAGCATATGATAGAATTAGTAGAAATATATATAATCAACTTTGTGCAGTAAGCATGATTGAAAATGCAAAGTTAGATTGTTCTCCAGTAAATTACAAAATATCTAAAATTGCAAGGTTCTTTAATATAAATTTAACTGTTGCAAATAAATTAATGACAAAGCAAGAACTATATAAAAAATTAGCAAACAATGATATAAATTTATGTGTAAGTACAGTTGATGAAAACAACATGATTCCGTATGAAAGCCTTGAACTTGGAACACCATGCCTGGTTGGAAACAGTTTTAAAGCCTTTGAAGGAAGTTCTTTACAAGATTATTTAGTAGTAAAAAATGCAGATGATATATTAGAGATAAAAGAAAAGACATTAAATGCTTTAGAAAATAGGGAGAAGATATTAGAAGAGTACAAATTATGGAGAGAAAAGAATAAACAAGATGCTTTAAAAAATCTAAAAGAAGTATTGGAATAGTTTTTAAAAAAAGAATATTACAAAATAACAATTTTCCTAAATAGATTTACACTTTAAGAAAGGGATAAGATTATTTATGATAAAGGTAAGTGTTATAGTTCCAATTTATAATGTGGAAAAGCAACTGGCAAAATGTTTAGATTCATTACTAAATCAAACTTTGAAGGATATACAAATAATACTTGTAAATGATGGCTCAGAGGATTCGAGTGCAGAAATTGCAAAAAAATATGTTGTAAAAGATCCAGATAGAGTCTTGTACTTTGAAAAAGCAAATGGTGGATTATCAGATGCAAGGAATTATGGATTGAAATATGCAACTGGAGAGTACATATCATTTGTAGATTCAGATGATTATATAACAGAAAATTTATACACTGATTTGCTACCTTATATGGAACAAAAATATGACATGATTAAATTTAAAATTGCAAAAGTTGATGAACAAGGTAATGTGCTTGAGAAAAATTATACACCATTGTTTGAAGAAAAAAGTGGTGAAGAGGCATTCGACATTTTATATAAAGCAGATGTAATGACAGAAGTTGCATGGGGGTATTTGTATAAAAGAGATTTCTTTAGAAGAAATAAATTTGAGTTTACTAAAGGAAAATATCATGAAGATTTTGGATTAATTCCTCTTATACTATTGAAGGCTGATAAAGTTGCGAGTGTAGATGTATTTGGTTATAACTATGTGCAAACTCAAAAAAGCATCACGAGAGGAAATACAGAAATTACATATAAAAGAGCTTTAGATTTATTGTATTTCTATGATGAAATGGTTAAAAAAATTAAAGAATATAAGATTTCAGAAAAATCTAAGGAGAATATAAAAATATATTATGCTAATTGTATAATATTAGAAGTGAATAATCTAAAGGGAAAAGAGCAAAAACAATTTATAAAAGAAATAAGAAAGAGAAAACTTGCAAATAACATAAAGGCAAGAGATGTAAAACAATTTATAAAGAAAATACTTTTGAAAATAAATATAAAACTATATTTAAAATTGAGATAGATTTAGGAAAGGGATAAAAATGCCAAAAGTAAGTGTAATTGTTCCAATTTATAATGTAGAAAAATATCTAGAAAAGTGCATTAATTCATTGCTTAGTCAAACTTTAGAAGATATTCAAATAATTCTTGTAAATGATGGCTCTAAAGATAATTCTGGAAACATAGCAAAAGAATGCGAAAAAAATAACAAAAACAGAATAATCTATGTAGAAAAAGAAAATGGTGGACTATCAGATGCAAGAAACTATGGACTAAAATATGCAACTGGTGATTTTATTGCCTTTTTAGATTCAGATGATTACATAGAAAAAAATGCTTATGAAGAAATGTATAATAAGGCAATAGAAGAAAATGCAGATTATGTTGAATGTGATTTTATATGGGAATTCCCTAATAAAATTAGGGTGGACAAGCAGTATCCATACAAAAATAAAAAAGAGATGCTTAGCTTTGTTAGAGTGGTTGCCTGGAATAAACTGATTAAAAGACAATTAATCACAGATAATAACTTAGAGTTTCCAAAAGGATTAAGATATGAAGATGTAGAATTTACTTATAAGCTTATACCATTTATAAATAAATTTGCCTATGTTGATAAGCCATTCATTCATTATGTACAAAGAGAAGGCTCTATTGCAAATGTTCAAAATGAAAGAACGGCAGAGATATTTACCGTATTGGACAATGTTATCGAATTTTATAAAAAGAACAATATTTATGAAAAGTATAGAGATGAACTAGAATATAATTATGCAAGATATTTACTATGCAGTTCTTTGAAAAGAATGTGCAAAATAAAGGATAAGACAATTAGAGAAAAACTACTAACAGAGAGCTGGAAAAGACTAAACTCGAATTTTCCAAACTGGAAAGAGAATGTAATTTTAAAAACTGTAAATATTGGTAAAAATAAATATATGAGAACTGTAAATAAATCAACATATAAAATATATTCAAAAATTTTAGAAATTATATAGGGGTATGGGTAACCCTTAAAACCTAAATATTACACAAGGAGAAAGAGCTTAAAAAACTCTAGGAGAAGATGAAAAAGTACAAAAACAATATTATATCTTTTATACTTGCATGCATTCTTACTATATGTATATGGCATAACTTTCTAATAAGTGGCAATAACATAATATTTGTATTTATATTTGCAAGTTGCTATTTTGTAATAAAGAAAACACTAGAATCGACAAAGAACACAAAAAGAGAAATGATAACAGCGGGAATTGTAGCAGTTATATACACGATAATAGAAATAATAGGAAAGAGTATAAATACAGATTTTACTCTTAATCACATTTTAAATAAATGGCTTATAGTAAACTTTATCGGGTATTTCACAATGTTCAGCATAATAGTTTTATGGGTTTATGATATATTTGAAAACAATAAGTTGAAAACTGAAAATATAACAATATTCGGAAAAGATTTATCAAATATAAAGTTACTTAAGAATGAAGTATTTCTTGTTATAATCACAATTTTACTTATATTTTTATCATATTTGCCATTCTTTTTAAGATATTATCCTGGAATTGTAACATCTGATTCGTATTCTCAAATAGAACAAACAATAGGAATATTGCCACTAAAAGACCATCATCCTATTACACATACGGCAATAATAGGAATATTCGTAAATTTAGGATTAAAATTATCTGGAAACATAAATACAGGAATTGCTTTATATAGCATATTCTCTATGCTAACAATGGCAACTTTTGCAGCATTTGTATTGAAATATTTAAGAAAGAAAAAAGTTCCAGCATTTGTTCAGCTAATAACTTTATTGTTTTACATGTTCTACCCAGTAAATGGAATGTACAGTATAACAATGTGGAAAGACATATTATTCTCTGGTATAATGCCTTTGTTTATAATACAAAACATAGAGCTTATATTTAATACAGATGAATTTTTAGCTAAGAAAAGAAACATGGTAGGATATGTGCTAATTTCAATATTCACAATGATTTTAAGACATAATGGTTTATATGTTGTTGTACTAAGTTTACCATTTATATTTATAGTACTAAGGAAACATTGGAAAAAATTATTAATTATGTTCATGTCTATACTTGTTATTTATGAGGCTTACAATGTTGTGGTATTTAAAATACTTAAGGTTGAAAAAGGAGCAGTAGGAGAAATGTTATCTGTTCCAATGCAACAAATAGTAAGAACTGTAAAAAATAATTACAATGATATTGATGAAGAAACAATAGAAAAAATAAATAAATATTTCATTATAGAAAATGTGTGGGAAGATTACAATCCTATATTATCAGATCCTGTAAAGTTTAATTTTAATAACGAATATTTTTCAGAAAATAAATCTGAATTTATATCGATTTGGTTAAAATTATTCGTAAAATATCCTAAAGATTATATAGAAGCATTTATATCAAATTCGTATGGATATTATTATCCAGAGGTAAGAAATTCGGTGGTTAGTAGAGTTACTATGGACCATAACATGGGAATTAAACAAACACCATTAATAGATGGAAAATGGGTTGAACAGATAGATGGATTGATAGATGCAAGAGGAATACCAGTATTTGGCTTTGTATTTAGCATTGGAGCAGGAGTTTTACTTACTGTAATTGCACTAAGTTATACCATTTATAAGAAAAAATATAAATATTTGCTAGTTTATCTACCAACATTTATATTATGGCTAACGCTTATTGCTTCACCTGCTTATTGTGAATACAGATATGCATACCCAATATTCTTAGCATTACCAGTATATCTTGGAATGAATTTTATAAAGGAAGGAAATAATGAAGATGGAAAAAATAGCAGTACTAATACCTTGTTATAATGAAGAACTAACAATCGAAAAAGTAATAAAAGATTTTAAAAAAGAATTACCAGAAGCCGATATATATGTTTACAACAACAATTCTAAAGACAGAACAAGAGAAATTGCTATGAAAAATGGTGCAATAGTTGTAGATGAATACAAACAAGGAAAAGGCAATGTAGTAAGAAGCCAATTTAGAGATATCGAAGCAGATATATATGTAATGGTTGATGGAGATGACACATATCCTGCTGAATTTGTCCACAAACTGATTGAACCAGTAAAAAATGGTGAGGCTGATATGTCAATAGGAGATAGACTTTCAAATGGAACATATCAAAAGGAAAACAAGAGACCATTCCACGAATTAGGTAATAATCTAGTAAAAAAATCTATAAATGTGTTATTTAAGACAGATTTAAAAGACATTATGACAGGATATAGAGTATTTAACAAGAGATTTGTGAAAAACATGCCTGTTCTTAGTCCTAAATTTGAGATAGAAACAGAGATGTCTTTATATGCCTTGGATAAAAAATATATTATAAAAGAAATTCCTATAATTTATAGAGACAGACCGGAGGGAAGCTCTTCAAAATTAAACACTATAAGTGATGGTATAAAAGTTGTAAAAACAATTGCAAGAATGTTTAAGGATTATAAACCATTTAAATTTTTTGGAGCTATTGCCTTAATATTCTTTATATTGGGACTTGCTGTTGGAGTACCAGTACTTGTTGAATTCTTTAACACACACTTTATTACTAAGGTGCCTTCTGCAATACTTGCAACAGGCTTTATGGGATTGTCCGCTGTTGCCTTCCAATGTGCAATTATATTAGATACAATAACAAGACAACACAGGGAAAATTATGAATTAAATTTGTTAAGATATGAACAAATTGAAAATTTAAAAAAATAAAAATTCAATTACCAAGAAAAGGATTTTATCAGAAAAAAGTTATAAAAAAATATAAAAAACTATTCTCTAATTCTTAAATTTATGTTAAAATAAAAGAGACAAAATTAGATAAAAAATTTGTTTTTGTGACAAAAAGTTTAAGAACAGGAGAAGATAAAACTATGAAGAGAAAAATTTTAAATATTATAAAAATAGTAGTATTGCTTAGCGTGTTTTTTGGAACTCTTAACATCAGCAATACTACTTTTGCGACTGATGCAAATCAAACTCTTGAAGATGGAGTATATACTATAAAATCTGCTCTAAACGAGAAATTTGTGTTTGATATTTACAGCAGTTTAAAAACAAACGATGCTAAGGTGGAATTATGGACAAGTGGAGGAACAAATAACCAAAAATTTACCATTAAGTATATTGGAAATGGATGTTATACAATATCACCTGTACATTCTGGAAAACTTATTGATGTTGCCAATAATTCAAAAAAACCGGGAACACGAGTTTTACAATATGAATATCATGGTGGAAATAACCAAAAGTGGATTATAAAAGATGCTGGAAATGGCTATTTTAACATAATTTCTAAGAGCAATGGATTATATTTAGATATACCTCATTCTGACGCTCATGATGGCTCATTAGTGCAGGTATGGACTAGTAATGGATGCAATAATCAAAAATTTAAATTTGTAAAAGAGGGAGAAGAAACACCTACAGGAACTAAAACAATAAATGATGGAACTTATCAAATACAAACTGCTGAAGATACATCAAAGGTTGTTGATATAGGTGGAAGCTCTACTCAAGATGGCACAAATATTGGGGTATGGGAAAACTCATCTACAGCCAACCAAAAATTTAATATAAAATATAGAAATGACGGTTATTATACAATATCTGCAATGCATTCTGGAAAATATATTGATGTTGCAGGAAGCTCAAAACAAAATGGTGCAACCGTTGACCAATGGGAGTACCATGGTGGAAATAACCAACAATGGGTAATTAGAGACGCTGGAAACGGATATTATTACATAATTTCAAAATGTAATGGCTTGTATTTAACAGTTGATAACGGAAAGATAGTAACATCAAAATTAAATAATTCTTCAAGCCAAAAATTTAAGCTTACTGTTCCAACTGCAATGAAAGGTACAAAAACATTAGAAGATGGAACTTATACTATTGCTTCGGTAGTAAATACAAGGCTTGTAATAGATATTCCTCATAGCTCTAAAGATAATGGTGAAAAGATTGAACTTTGGAAAAATGGCAAAACTGCAAATCAAAAATTTAATATAAAATATGTTGGTGATGGATATTACACAATAACTGCAACACATGCAAATACATCAATAGAACTTGCCAATGGAACTACAATAATTGGAACTAAGATTACTCAATATGCTAACAATGGCTATGATGCACAAAAATGGATTATAAAAGAAGCCGGAAATGGAGAATATTACATAATTTCTAAAAATAGTGAATTATATATGACTGTTGAGAATGAAGAAGTTAAAGAAGGTGCTAATTTAACAATTCAAAATTATTCAGGAAGAGTTGCACAAAAATTTACAATAACTGATTCAAAAATTGTTGTAGACATAGATGATAATAAATATCCCGGATATAAAGCAACACTCGAAAAATTATTAGCCTCTCATCCAAATTGGAATGTAAAATTCCTATATACAGGATTGAAATTTGATAGTGCAGTTGCTGGTGAAGCAGAAGTACATGGAAGAAACTTAGTGGAAACATCAAATAGTGGAGAATGGGTATGTTCGACTTGTGGAACACAACTATATGATAGTGGCTGGTACTGTGCTTCTGAAAAAGCTATAGCATATTACATGGACCCAAGAAACTTTTTTGATGAAGTAAATATATTTCAATTCCAAGATGTAAATGAATATTTAGATGAAGCTTGCACACTAGAAGGAATAAAGGCTAAAGTTAAAGGTACATATTTAGAAAAATATGCAGACGATATAGAAAAAGCATGTAGAAACACAAATGTTAACCCATATTACATAATTGCAAGACTAATTCAAGAACAAGGAAATAATGGAACGCAAATTGGAAGAGGCATGGATGGTGGAGATGGAAAAACGTATTATAATCCATTCAACATTAGTGCAAATGGAACTGGATGGGAGCAAATTTATGCAAATGCCTTAGCTAGAGCAAAAAAAGAAGGTTGGGATACAATGCAAAAAGCCCTAGAAGGCGGAATTGGGTTCTGTAAGGACAACTGGCTTGAAAACTATCAAAACACATTATATCAAAATAGATTTGATATAGACTCTACAAACGGAACTTCATTATATACTCATCAATATATGCAAAACTTAATGGGAGCTTATAGTGAAGCAAAAACATTGCAAAGCATGTACAAAAATACTAGTAAGCTAGATTCAAGCTTTACTTTCATAATTCCATTATATGAGCAAATGAATAAAACGGTTACACCATTACCATCTGCTAGCTCTGAAACATATCCTATGAATGTTGAAACGACAGGAACAAACGTATTATTAAGATCTGGACCAAGTACTTCTTCAAATATAATTAAAACAATTACAGACAAAGGAACCGTTTTCTTATCAATCGAAAGAGGTATAAATTCAGATTGGCAGAAAGTAGTTACACCAGATGGAACTATAGGCTATATGTCTGGAAAATATTTAAAGCAAATAGATGATGTTAAAACTTGTGACTATAAAGCTAATGTAAAGACTAATGATGGATATGGATGTAATGTGAGAATTGGACCAAGTACAGATGTCGCAAAGCTTACAGCATTAGCTGAAAATGCAGAAGTAACTGTAATAGATAATTCTACTTATAAAAATATAAATGGTTATGATTGGTATAGAATAATAATTTCAGATGGAAGACAAGCATTTATACCAAGCAAATATTTAAGATAAATTTATAAAGTATAAAAAAGGCTGAATATAATTAAATTATTTCCAGCCTACTTTATACCTTGAGGAGAGGAAAAAATATGAAGAAAAGTAAAATAAAGGTAGTTATATCATTGATGGTCCTATTGGTGATAATGATAGCAATGAATAAATCATATGCTGGAATGGCAGATTTAACAGATGAAATGTCAGATACACTTGCAAACGAACAACTTACAAATCAACAAAAGGCAGAAAGTGAAAATGCTAATAAATCAAGTAATAACTATCTTTCATCATTGGAAGTAGAAGGATATAGATTATTACCTGAATTTGATAAACAAATTCAAGAATATACATTAGATTCAGATACGAAAGAAGATAATGTAACTATAAAGGCAATTGCTGATGATAAAAGAGCAAACATTACAGGCACAGGTAATATAAAGCTTCAGACTGGAGAAAATAATTTAAGAGTTGACGTGTCTGCAGAAAATGGTACTGTAAGAACTTATTTCATAAAAGTAACTAGAAAAATTCAAGATGAGACTCTAAGACTTTCTTCTATAAAATTAAATGCAGTTGACCAAAATGGAAATAAAGATGAAGTTGATTTATCACCATCGTTTTCTGAAAACGTATTTAGTTATACTGCAAAAATATATAACGGAGCTTCAAAAATTGATGTTGATACGTCATGTTTAAACGAAAATGCTAAAATTACAGTAGAAGGAAATGAAAACCTAAAAGATGGAAAAAATACTATTATTATAACTGTATCGAAAGAAGGCAAAACTGAAACAGTATCTTATAAAATAGATGTTATAAAAGAAAGTAGTCGAGAAACATCTGGTATTCCGACAGACAAAAAAGATAATAAAACAGCTATTTGTGTAATAATGGTATTGGCTGTAATTGTAATTTTTATGTTGCTTACAAGGAAGAAAAATAGAAAACATTAAAATGAATAGCTAAAAATTTTGACAATATAAACATTATATAATATAATGATATCGAAAAATAAAAAGAAAGGCAAAAGTAAGATGTCAAAAGCTGAACAAGAAAATAGAATTGTTGTGGACCATGTATATAAAACATTCAATATTTATATGGACAAGGCAAATAGTTTAAAAGAAAAATTATTATTTTGGAACAGAAATAGAAAAGAAAAAAGAGAAGTATTAAAAGACATAAATCTTACCATAAAAAATGGTGAGGCTGTTGCATTAATAGGTGTTAATGGAAGTGGAAAATCCACCTTGCTTAAATTAATGACAAAAATAATTTATCCAAATAAAGGTAAGATTGAAACTCATGGAAAATTAACTTCATTATTGGAACTTGGTGCAGGATTCCACCCTGATTTCTCTGGAAGAGAAAACATATATTTTAATGCATCAATATTTGGATTAACAAGAAAGCAAATAGATGAAAGGCTTAATGATATTATAGAATTTTCAGAATTGGGTTCTTATATAGATAACCCTGTAAGAACTTATTCTTCTGGAATGTATATGAGGCTTGCATTTGCAGTTGCTATTAATGTTGATGCGGATATACTATTAGTTGATGAAATCTTAGCTGTTGGAGATCAACATTTCCAAGAAAAATGTATTGCAAAAATGAAAGAATTAAAGGCTCAAGGAAAAACAATGGTATTTGTAACTCATAGTATGGGAACAGTAAAAGAATTTTGTACTAGAGCAGTATGGTTATGCGACGGAGTCGTAAAAATGGATGGAAAACCAGATGATGTAATAGAAGAATATTTGAAGGAGACTTTGTAAATGAACATAATAAAGGATTTGTACGCGTATAGAGAACTATTAAAAACAAATATAACAAAAGATGTAGGTGGAAAATATAAACACTCATTTTTAGGCGTGTTATGGTCTTTTTTAAATCCACTACTTCAAATTGCTGTATATGCATTAGTTTTCCAAGTAATATTAAAAAGTGATATAGAGAACTATGCCGTTTACTTGTGTTGTGGTTTAATTCCGTGGCAATATTTTTCTAATGTTGTTATAAGAGGTGCAGCTGTAATGGTTGATAATGGCAATATTATAAAAAAAGTGTATTTTCCACGAGAAATTCTGCCGATATCACTTGTTGCAAGTGAAGGAGTAAACTTTTTAATTGCAACAATAATTATACTAGGATTTGTTGTTTTTGGTGGAATCGGATTATCATGGAACATATTATGGTATTTCTTAATACTTGCAATACAATTCATTGTATCTATAGGAATATCACTTCTTGTAAGTAGTTTAACAGTATACTTTAGAGATTTATTACACTTACTAGGTGTATTTATGCAATTGTTATTTTACGCAACACCAATCGTATATTCGATGGATGCTGTACCAGCAAATTTTAGATGGCTATTAAGATTAAATCCAATGTCGTATTTGATAGATGGCTATAGATCTATATTCTATAGTAAAACAATGCCAGATTTTAGAGGATTGCTAATTGCATTTATAATGGGAATAGTTCTTTGTATTGTTGGATATTTTGTATTTAAAAAATTAGAAAGAAGATTTGCAGAAGAATTGTAAAAGAAAAGGTTTTAGTATGTACTGTAAAAGGCAGAAAATATACTAAAACCTTTTTTATGTAAGTATTAAAGCCAGAACAATTTGTATTTTTCAAACAAAACTAAAAGCTCACCTTTTGAGGAGTTCGAAGAAGCTCCGAACAAAAGCAACGTGTTGAAACTTAAAAAATACAAATTGTTCTGGCTTTTTCTATTGCTTTTTTAGCGTTTAGTATATATAATAATCTTGAAAAATTACAATCGAAAAGGGTTGAAAAAAGATTACCATTTTAGTTTTTTCAACTCAATATATGTTTAGTGAGGAAGATATTAATTATGGAAGATAATATCAAAAAAGAAAAAAAGTTTAATTTGAAAAATATTATCACAATAGAAAATTTATTGTGTTTTTTAATAATAATATGTCCGATATTGGATGCTGCAAGTTTCCTGTTTAGAAACTATTTTAACACTAATATTTCGATATCTACATTTATAAGACCAATTATACCAATAATTGCAATTTGTTATATATTTTTTAAAGATAAGTTAAAGCCTTATATTCTTATGGCGGGAGGCACGTATTTTATATATGCAATATGCCATCTTTACATATTTTATAAAAAGAGTACGGAATGTGCATATGGAGGTATAACTCAAGAAATTCAGTATTTAGTTAATTACACTTTCATGATAATGAATTTATTTATTTACATTTATTTCTTTGTTTATAAAAATAGAGAAAAAGAGCTTAAAAATGAAGATGGTACAAAGATTATAAATAAATTAAAATTGTCTGTGCTAATTTCGTTTACAGTATATATTGTGCTTATGTATATTTCTCTAATTACAGGAACATCTTCATATACATATAGTGAAGTTCAAATTGGTTATAAGGGATGGTTTGAATCTGGAAATAGTATAGGTACAATAATGTTATTAGAAATGTTTATTATTCTGCCAAACTTAGGAAAAAATAATAAAACTGGAATTAGAATATGGACTTTTATGACAATTGTTCTTGCCGGAGCATATTTATGTACTTTACTAGGAACTAGAACTGGTTTATTTGGCTTTATAATTGTAATACTGATGTACTGCATAATTTGTATAATTAACAGCTTGATAAAAAATAGCAAATTAAACAAAAAGGCCCTGCCAGCATTTTTACTTGCATTGGTTGTTATTGGTATTGCAGTAATTGCATTTGGCTCAAAAACTATTGAAAGAAGAAAAGACCTTCAAGAAAGAGAAAATCAAATTATAGATACAATGACTGGAAAAACTGCTCATGTAACAGGTGATATTGTTGATATTGTGAAGAAAATAAAAAATAACGAAATTGATGAAGGCTATATGCCTGAGAGTATGCAAAAAACTTACTTAGAATTATATGATATTGCAAATGAAAAGCAAATTCAAAATACTAATATGAGAGCATTGCAATTTATATACCATAGTAGATTAATAAAAAATCAAGACAGTATTCCAATGCTACTTTTCGGTAATGGATATATGGTACATTTTTATGAGATGATTTTTGAAATGGAAGTTCCAGCATTTTTATATAATTTTGGAGTAATAGGATTTTTCTTATATTTTATGCCGTTTTTAGCTATTGCAATGTATGGAACTTATATGGCAGTAAAGAAAATAAAAAATATGAATATTGAATTTATGATGAGCACTTTAGGCTTATGGTTTGCCATATTCATATCATTTCTATCTGGATATACATTTTTCAATTCATCAAGCATGATGATTATAATAGTTCTTGTAACACTTATATTTAATGGATGCAAAGATTTGGAAGATGATGAAATGAAGATTTATGAAATAAAAAAATGATTAAAAATATAACCTGAAAATAGGATTTGTATGGTGGAGGAAAACTACAATATGAAAAAAATTATTTTTGGAATAACTGGTCTTACACTTGGAGGTGCTGAGAGGGTATTAGTAGATGTTGCAAATAAGCTTATAGCAAAGTATGATGTTACAATTTTTACAATTTATGCTGGAGGAGAGCTAGAAAAAGAGCTTGACTCTAAAATAAAACTTATAAGTCTATTCAATTTTAAGTATAATGATATGGGAAAATTAAAGAAAAAATTAATACCGATCAAAGTCTTGTTGGAAAAGAAAAAAATATTTAAAAAATATGTTCAGAGTGGTGAATATTCTACACAAATCGCTTTTTTGGAGGGACCTATTACTAGAATTTTTAGTGTAAAAGACAAAAAGTCTACTAAAATTGCATGGATTCACAATGATATTTCTAAAGTTTTTGGAAAAGGACCAAAATCTAGAATTAAGAGAATCTTAGACAGAAATATATATGAAAAATTTGATACTCTTGTTTTTGTTAGTATAGATAATTTAGACAAGTTTAACAAAGTGTATGATGACATGGACTTACCTCATGAAAAAGTAATTAACAATTACATTAATAGTGAAAGAATACTAAAATTAGCAGAGAAGGACTTAATAGAACAAGATAAGAAAGTATTTGCAACAGAAGAAAATGATGGACCAATAATAGTTCAAGTTTCAAGACTTGTAAGTCAAAAAGCAATAGAAAGACTGATAAGAGTTCATTCTAAACTTATAAAGCAAGGATATAAGCATAAAATTTTTGTAATAGGTGACGGACCACTAAAGGAAAGCTTGGAAAAACAGATTTACGAAGAAAACGTAGAAGAAACTTTTAAGCTATTAGGTGCAAGGAACAACCCATATCCATTTGTGAAGAGGGCCGATTTCTTTTGTTTGTTATCGAATTTTGAAGGATATCCAATGGTAGTAGAAGAAGCAAAAATTTTAAATAAATTTATTTTAACAACGAATACTGCTACAAGAGAGGCATTAATTGATTACTCGAAAAAAAGTTATATTGTTTCTAATGATGATGCAGGTGTTGAAGATGCAATAAAGTTTGCCGTGAAAAACTATAAGCAAAAGAATAATCAATATAATCAATATGTATATAAAAACGATAGAATAATAGAGAAAATAGAAAAAATGATAGAAGAAAATAAAAAACATCCAGATAGGATTAGCAAGATAATTTAAATAAAAAAGAGATACTTTGGAGGAAAAAACGTGAAAATATCAGTACTTACGGCTACATATAATAGAGCAAATCTTTTAGATAAGTTGTATGCAAGCCTATTGATCAACAGCAATAATTGTCCAGATGTCCAGCTAGAATGGTTGGTTATGGATGATGGCTCAACAGACAACACTAAGAGAATAATGGAAGAATATTGTAAGGAAAGATTGATTGATATTAAATATTTTTATCAAGAAAATCAGGGAAAAATGACAGCAATAAATAACTTGGTGAAAGTAGCAACTGGAGATTTAATAGTCGAATGTGATTCAGATGACTACTTTACTAGAGACGCCTTTAGAGTTGTTGTACAAGCTTTACAAGCATGCAAAGATATGGGAGAAACTTATGCTTTAGTATTTTTAAAATATACTAAAGATGGACAGAACATGGGGAATAATTTTATAGAAGATGATTATCCAAGCACTATGTTTGATTTATATTTTAAGAATGGCATAACAGGCGAGAAAGCGTTAGTGTACAATGCTTCAATAAGGAAACAATTTGAATATAAGCTCGAACATAATGAAAAATTTGTAACTGAGGCAAGATTACACCATGAAATGGACTTACAATATCAAGTAAGGTGCTTTAACAGACCAATAATGATATGCGAATATCAGAAGGAGGGCTATACTCAAAATATTAATAAATTATTTAGTGAGAGCCCATTCGGATATTATAGTTATTTTAAAGAAATATTTAATCAAGATATGCGTGGGGTTACTTTTAAAAAGAGACTATATGTTTATAAACATTACATATTATTTAGCGTTTTGACAAAAGAAAAGCATCCAATAAAAAATGTTAATGGATTGTTTAATAAAATAATGGTTGCAATTTTATTTGTGCCAGGAAAGATTGCAACAAAAATAAGAATAAAAAAGCATGATTAAAAAGATAATCAAATTATTTTATAAAAAATGCACGAAAACTGAGAAATAAAGTTGAAAAATGACTATAATATGATATAATTTTAGTGTGAAAATAAATTAAATTTGGAAGGAAATTTTGCGTATGTGGGGAGATATAGCCATAGCTTTTTTACTTGCATTTATAACAGCATTTGTTATAACGCCATACTCTATAAGACTGGCGAAAAAAGTAGGAGCGGTAGATTATCCAAATGATAGAAGAGTAAATAAAAAACCAATGCCAAGGCTTGGTGGTATAGCTGTAATTGCAGGTTTTTTAGTATCAGCAATTTATTTAATAATAACAATGAGAATAGAAAACAATATAGATTTTATAACAGATGGACTAGGAAAGAAATTATTAGGCTTTTTATTTGGAGCCATGGTTCTTGGAATTACCTGTTATATTGATGATGTTAAGGGAATAAGCCCATTAGTTAAGTTAGCAGGACAATTAATTGCTGCAATAATAGTAGTAAGTTGTGGAGTACGCATAGATAACTTTACTATACCATTTAAAGAAAACAGCATAATGATAAATGAGGTAATAAGCTATATTTTAACTATTGGTTGGATTGTAGGAATAACAAATGCAATAAACTTAATTGACGGATTAGATGGACTATCATCTGGAATAACCTTAATTGCATGTATTTCAATGCTAATAATATTCTCTTTGAATGAATCACCATTAATTGCAATTATATTAATAACAGCTCTTGCAGGTGCAATAGTTGGATTTTTGCCATATAATTTTAATCCTGCAAAAACATTCATTGGGGACGTTGGCTCAAACTTTATGGGCTATGCAATTTCAATAATATCAATATTAGGAGTCGCAAAAACATACACAGCAATTGTAATTATTGCTCCAATAATAGTACTTGCACTTCCAATATTCGATACTTTATGGGCTATTGTAAGAAGAATTGTAAAAACAAAGTCAATAAAAGGAGTATTTAAAGCTGATAAAGGACATTTACACCATAGGCTAATGGCAAAAGGATATACACAAAGACAAGCCGTTTTAATCTTATATGGAGTAACTGCAACACTTGGAATGATTGCAATAATATTGCTTGATAGCGGCATATGGAAAGCATTATCATTTGCATTGCTTGTAATTGCTATAGTTGCAATAGGATATAAAGACATAGTACATTTAAGAGATAATGAAGAAATAGAAAATGAAAAACTAAAGTCAAACAGAACTGATAAAAATATATAAATTTGTAGAAAAGGACGATAATATGAAAAAGATTACAATTTTAGTACCAGCGTATAATGAAGAAGAATCATTACCTTTCTTATATGAAAGAGTTAGCAAAATAATGAATGAAGTAAAAGATTATGAATTCGAATTATTATTTGTAAACGATGGAAGTAAAGACAACACATTAAATGAAATAAAAAAATTAAGAGAGCAAGACAAAAGAGTATGCTATGTAGACTTCTCAAGAAACTTTGGAAAAGAAATAGGAATGATAGCAGGGCTTGACTATGCAACTGGAGATTGTGTAATAATAATGGATGCAGACCTTCAGGATCCACCGGAGCTTATTCCAGAAATGATAAAATTATGGGAACAAGGTTATGATGACGTATATGCTAAGAGAAGATCTAGAGCTGGAGAGACATGGCTAAAAAAATTCACATCAAAAATGTACTATAGAGTATTACAAAGCCTAACAAAGGTTGAAATACAAAAAGATACAGGTGATTTTAGACTATTGGATAGAAGATGCGTAAATGCACTGAAAAAAATGAGAGAAACAGGAAGATGCTCTAAAAGCATGTTTAGTTGGATAGGTTATAACAAGAAAGAAATAATGTATGATAGAGATCCACGTATTGCCGGAAAAACAAAATGGAACTACAAAAAATTGGTAGACTTAGCAATAGACGGAATCACATCATTTACAACATCACCACTTAGAATATCAACATTCTTGAGCATTCCAACATTTTTAGCATTATTTATATATTTCATATATGTAATTGTAAAAGCATGTGTTACTCATACTGCAATACAAGCATTCCAAGCAATCATATTACTAATATTATTTTTCTCTGGAGTACAAATAATACTAATTGGAATAATGGGAGAATATTTAGGAAGAATATTCAATGAATCAAAACATAGACCATTATATTTAGTAAACGAATACAATGGAGAAAAAGAAATGAATGATAAATAGGTTTTGAAAAAATAACATAAGAATATAGAAAATTACTAGAAAGGTGCAAGATGAAAGAAAACTTAGTAATAAATCCGGAAATTACCGATAATAATGAAGAAACGCTTGAAACTACTCTAAGGCCTCAGTTGCTAGAAGAATACATAGGACAAACAAAAGTAAAAGAAAGCATGAAGGTATATATAGAAGCCGCAAAACAAAGAGGAGAGTCACTAGACCATGTTTTGTTATATGGTCCTCCAGGACTTGGTAAGACTACCCTTGCCGGGATAATTGCAAATGAAATGGGAGCAAAATTAAAAATTACATCTGGACCAGCAATAACAAAACCTGGAGACCTTGCAGCATTATTAACAAATTTAACTCCAAACGAAGTCATATTTATAGATGAGATTCATCGTTTAAATAAAAATGTAGAGGAAATTTTATATCCAGCCCTAGAAGATTATGTTTTAGACATTATAATTGGAAAAGGACCAACAGCAAAATCTATAAGAATAAATTTGCCACCATTTACATTAATTGGAGCTACAACAAAAGCAGGTTCTCTTACTACTCCATTAAGAGATAGATTTGGAATAGTACATAGATTAGAATTATATGATGAGAAAGACTTAATTAAAATAATAAACAGGTCAGCAAAAATATTATGTGTAGAAATTGATGAAGAAGCAAGCACAGAAATTGCAAGAAGATCTAGAGGAACTCCAAGAATTGCAAATAGATTATTGAAAAGAGTTAGAGACTATGCTATGGTTCTTGGAAATGGTAAAATAGATTTAAAAATTGCAAAAACAGCATTAAATAAACTAGAAATAGATGAACTCGGATTAGATGAAATAGATAGAAAAATTCTAGAAACTATGATACTAAAATATCAAGGAAAACCTATTGGAATAGAGGCTTTAGCAACAACAGTGGGAGAAGATATAGATACACTTGAAGATGTTTATGAACCATATCTAATACAAATTGGTTTTATATCTAGAACGCAAAGAGGAAGAGTTCCACTTCCAGCAGCATATAAACATATCGGAGCATCATATCAATTACAGTTATAATCAAACAATATGAGAAAAAACTTAAAGTAGTTCTTAATATAATAGAAAATGATATCCTGAGTTGTATTAAAACTAAAAATGTTTTGACAACACAATACCATTTTTATTATTACATATGATAAAAAGGAAGGAAAGTTTTTATATGAAAAATAAAAAATGGTTGCTTTTATTTATTACTGTAGTTATATGTTTTGCCATGCCATCAATAATATATTTGGCAAAAAATCAATCAATATATAATTTTATTTATCAGTGGACATTCATATTTAAAATTCCTAAGATGATTTCGGCAAAATGGATAAACACAATATCCTTTATAGGTCTTATGTCAGTAATGTTTATTCTGTATATATTAATAATAAAACATAGCAATAAAATTTTTAAAAGCAAAAAACAATTAATTATTGCAATTTGCATAATTTCAGTTTTATTTGCATTAATTATTCCATATACAAGTACAGATGTATATTCTTATATAGCAAATGGTTGGTCGGCTTCACACTATCACGAAAATCCATATTACAAATCTGTTGGACAAATTAGCAATGAGCATCAGGTAAGAGACCAAATGTACAATAAAGTAGCAAACTGTTGGAGATACGAAACAGTTGTATATGGGCCACTCTGGACTTTAATCTGCAAATTATTAACCAGTATTTCATTTGGAAATATTGATGTGGCATTAGCTATATTTAAAGGAACTAATCTAATAGTTCATCTAATAAATTGCTTATTAATTTGGAAAATAACTCATAAAAAGAAATTTGTTTTGATTTATGGTACGAATCCAGCAATATTATTCGAGGCCTTATCAAATGTACATAATGATATATTTATAGTTTTATTTATATTACTTGCAATATATTTTGTTACAAAAAAGAACAATTTGATGCTATCAGTTGCATTTGTAGCAATGGCTACAGCAATAAAATATTTGGGAATACTAATATTACCATTTATAATCTTATATCATCTAAGGAAAAAAAACATATTAGAGAAAATAAAGTATTGTGTATTGTATGGACTAGAATTTATAGTAATACTTGTAGGATTTTATGCAATATATGTAAAAGATTTGAATATATTTGCAGGTCTATTCATACAACAATCAAAGTATAACAGGTCAATAATGTTAGTGTTTTATTATTTGATTGGGGAACAATCAACAAATATATTAAAAACTGCATTATTGGTTGTATTTGCAATACTTTATGTATATACGGTTATTAAGTTATTATTAAATAATAATACAGAAATATTTTCATCATATATAAGAGAATATAGCACGTTATTATATATATTTACATTTATATTAATAACAAATTTCAATTCTTGGTATATATTATGGTTGTTTCCAACATTAATGTTTTTAAATGGAAAAAATATAAGGCTGATAATAAATTTATCGTATGCTGTAGAAGTTGCATATATTGGAAGTTTTGCGTTATATAGTGAAGCACAAAATTTAGGTGTTTTATATATTTTTTTAGTGGCAATAGTTACTGGAATTTTGACAAGCGTGCCAATGGTAAAAAATAAAGTAGAATACTTATCAAACAAAATTGAAATAAAAAAATAAGATAAAAAGGAGGAAAATCAGTTAAATAAAATTTGTAACTGATTACAAATTAATTATAATGAAACTATTAATGCACACATGCTGTGCACCTTGTAGCGTGTACTGTATAGACAAACTAAGAAAAGAGGGAATAGAACCAACAGCATATTGGTATAATCCCAATATCCATCCATATACAGAATACAAAGCACGTAGAGAATGTCTAAAAGAATATACAAAATCAATAAATGTACAAGCCATATTCGAAGAAGAATATGGCTTAGATGAGTTTTGCAAGGAAGCTGTAAAAAACTTAAATGCAAGATGTGTAAACTACTGCTATCCAGTTAGGCTAAGAAAAACATTTGAATATGCGAAAGAACATGGATATGATACCGTTACGACTACATTGCTATACAGCATATATCAAAAACACGACTTCATAAAAAAGTTAATGGAACAATATAGTGAAGAGTATGGAATAGATTTTTTGTATAGAGATTTCAGAGTCGGATTCTGGGAAGGACATCAAAAAGCTCATGATTTAGGACTATACATGCAAAAATATTGTGGATGCATATTTAGTGAGGAAGATAGATATAGTAAACAGATTAAGAGAGATAAAGAATAAGGGAGGCAATATGCATAAGCTGTTGGAAATTTTGCATAAGAATGCATACATAATTGGCATGAAAAATGTAGAGTTTTTTTATGACTAAAAGATAATGTGAATATATATAAATCTCTCAGAGCCAATTGACTCTGAGAGATTTTGTAATTACAGCTTTGCGGCAAGCAAATTTCTTTAACTTGCTGTATTGCTCTGCACCATATAAGACGATGCAGAGTTGAAAAGCTGCATTGCATTATAGAGGTTGATGGGGCCGACACTAAAGCTGTATCCAGCTTCTCCGTTAGAGTACTGGCTGGTCACAACTTTCAAACCTTCCACCGGAGTGTCGACAGTGACTTCTTGCTGGTGTTGATCCACTTTGATATCAAAATCAAAGTAGATACCCGTGTTCATGTTACCATGAACACGAACGGACGAGCCTTTGCCCCAACCATAATCTTTGAAGCCGTCTTCAAAGACATAGGTCTTGTCATACTCTTGTTCATAGGATCTGTTCATGTCGACGTTGCCGCCGTACATGTACATGAGCTGAACAAGATAGTTGGGATTTGCCCAAGCTGAACTGTCAACTGAAGTGGTGTTGGAGATGTTGGCCGTTCCGTTGCCGGCCAACAGGTTAAATAGCAAAGCGACAATAACAAGCATGATGTTCATATATGCCTCCATAATGCTTAACAAAGTGATGTGTAATAATTACACGCTTACAAGTTAATTATACTACAAATAAAGCCAAGTTGTCAATTTAAAAAAAATTATGAAAATTTCTTTAAAAAAATCATGAATATTTCTTGAAAATTGAACTATTTTATAGTATTCTATATTTGAAAAAAATTTGAAAGGGGGAGTTCATATGTACGCATCATCATCATATGCAAGAAGCGCATCAACGATGAATTCTGTAGCATCTAGTGCTATATGGATAATTGTATCTTTAGTATTAGCTATTGTAGGAGGCATAGTATTGTACTTTACATTCTTAAAAAAAGATAATGAAGGAAAATATACTGGCTTTTTAGGTTGGATGTATGATTTTTTAACATTTAAAAAATTAACAATTGAGAATGTATTAAAAATATTATACTTAATATGTGCTATATTTGTTACATTATCTTCATTTGCTACAATATCTACAAGTTTTATAGCTTTCTTATTATATTTAGTTGTAGGCAACCTTATTGTAAGAATAGCATATGAGCTTATATTAGTTAGACTTATTATATGCAGAAACACAACAGAAATAAACAAAAAGCTAGATAAAAAAGACTAATGCATAAGACAAGAACGCTCTAGATGGGCGTTCTTTTTATGACTGAATTGTTGTGAAAAAACAGATTATTACAATTTTATTTCAAATTAAAAAGTGTATTGTAAATACTGATTTTTTGTGTTATCATTTTAATGAAAATTAAACGTATGTAAAATTAAGGAGGAAAACAAAATGAAAAGTAGTGAAAAGAAGGGAATTTTAATTCTAATACTAGTATCTATAGTAATAATTGCAGTGATATATGGCATAACACATGGATCAAAGAATGAAAATAAAAACACAAACACAGCAAATCAAACAATAAGTGATACTAACCAATCACAGGTTGATGCAAGCCGTGGAGAGTTTACAAAAACAGAAAGTGATGGAACAGTAGTAAATACAAGTAATAAATTAAAAGAAGATAAGGTAGAATCTGGATTTGAAATATCAAATATAAATTTTTCTGAAAAAGATGGACATACAAGTTTAGAAGCAGATGTAACAAATATGACAGGTACTGCACAAGGTAACTTTATGGCAGAAATAGTATTACTAGACAAAGAAGGAAAAGAACAAGGAAGAATACCAGTGGCTATACCAGAAACACAAATTGGTGAAACAGTTGGAATACAAGCTGGAATAAATGACCAATATGCAAATGCTTATAACTTTAGATTAGAGAAAAAATAAAAAATAAAAAAGAAGTTTATAGTGCGAGTACAGAAAAGTAGCTACATGCAACTAATGCTTCTTTTTTATTAGTATGTTGAAAATTGAGATAAAAGAAAAATTAATAGAATAAGTTTAATTTAGTGCAATGAAAAAATGAAGTTGAAAAAAATTAGCAATAAAATAAAAAATATACAATTGAAAATTTAAAATTGATTTAAATAAAAAACATATTGAACGTTAAAAATTCATTAAGTATATTACTTAACAATAAAAGCGGGAGGATATAATACATGAAAACAAAAGAAGTAAGAGGAATTACAATAATTTCGCTAGTGGTAACAATAGTAGTTTTATTAATATTAGCAGGGGTAAGTGTAAGCTTAGTAATTGGAAATAATAATTTATTTGACAAAGCGAAAAGCACACAGAAAATTCAAACAATAGCTGGAATAAAAGAGGCATTGGAACTTGAAAAAGCAGATATTCAAGTTGAAAGCAAAACTGTAAATTTAGAAAATTATTTGGAGCAAATAAGTACAGGAAAGAAAAATTATGATTTGAGTTCAACAGAAAAGATAGATAACAAGAATGCATACATTATAATTAATGACCAATACAAATTTTTGTTAAAAGATAAGGAAAATGGAGACGTAGAAATAACGTATGAAGGAGTGGCAGTTTCAGGAGATTTAACATTATCTTCATATGATGGAACATATACGTATCCAAACAGTGGCAGTTTTGAAATAACAAATAATGCTTCTGGAGGAGAGCTAACGGTAAACTCAGATGCACCAAACATTGCCACGGCAAGTTTAGATGGAAATACTGTAACAGTAAAACCACGGTATAACAGCCGGAAAGGCTAATATAGTTGTAAAAAGTGCAGCAAATGGAGATTATGCAGAGAATAAAGTAATTCACATAGCAACGGTCCAAAATGGAACAATTAAATTAGAAGTAACACCATATGTTGGAACATATGATGGACAAGAACATGATGCGTTATCTAATATAAGTGTTGAGCCAAGTGATGCTAAATTAGAATATTCTATAAATGGTGGAAAATATAGTGAAGAGATGCCAAAGATAAAAGATACATCGGAGTTTAGTGTAACAGTGGTGGCAAGTAAAGAAGGATACAAAACAGTATCTACAACAGAAACAGTAAAAGTAAATAAAGCAAATGGAAGTTTAATATTATCTTCAACAAGTGGAACATTAACATATCCAACAAGCACAAGCTTTACAATAAGCGGAAATACAGGAACATTGAGTGTATCTTCAAATAACACAAATATAGCAACTGCAAGTATAAGTGGAAATACAGTAACGGTAAAACCAGGAACAACAGCAGGAAAAGCAACAATAACAGTAACAAGTGCGGCTGCAACAAATTATAATGCAAAATCTGCAACATACATAGCAACAGTAAATAATGGAACAATAAGTTTAAGTGCAACACCATACACAGGAACATATGATGGAAAGGCACACAATGCGATAACAAAAGTAACAGTAACACCAAGTGATGCAAAGATAGAATATTCAACAAATGGAACAACATATAGTACAACAATGCCAACAATAACAAATACATCATCATTTACAGTAACAGTAAGGGCAAGTAAAGCAGGATATAAGACACAAAGTACAACGCAGACTGTAAAAGTTGGAGGGCAGATAGTAATAGGAACTATAAAAGTAGTAGAAAACAGTAATGGAAGTGGAACAGCAATAGCAGCTAATGGAGCTTTGACAGGCAAAGATTTATATATAACATTTAGCCATTCAATAGCATCAGGAAGCACAAGTGTATCACCTAGTTTGCCATATAAAGTTACTAAGAATGGAACTTACACGTTTACAGTAACAGGTACAAGTAATGGAATAACAAGTAAAAAGACAGTTAGTGTTACTGTAAATCAATATATGAGTTCATCAACTGGCTCTAACCCATATTTGCCAGGCAATGACTTTAAAAAGGTGGATGGCACAGACTTAAGTAACGGATTAGTAATAGAAGATAAAGATGGAAGTCAGTATGTATGGATAGAAGTACCAAAAACATCTACGGTATATCCAACAGCAGGAACTAATATAACTAATTTTGATAGTGCAGCATACACAAAAATAACAGCGGATTTAGAAAATTATACAAAAGCATACAAAAGCGGAGGGTATTCAGATGCAGATGATGATGCAAAACATGTAGCCAACAATAACAAATACATCATCATTTACAGTAACAGTAAGAGCAAGTAAAGCAGGTTATAAAACACAAAGTACAACACAAACAGTAAAAGTAAACAAAGCAGCAGGAAGATTAACATTATCAGCAACCAGTGGAACAATTAATTATCCTAATAGTACAACATTTACAGTTAGCGGAAATACAGGAACTTTAAGTGTATCTTCAAGCAATACAAGTGTGGCAACAGTAAGCATAAGTGGAAGTACGGTAACAGTAAAATCAGTTGGTGCAGGAAGTGCAACAATAACTGTAAAGAGTGCAGCAAGTACAAACTATAATGAAAAAACAGCAACATATACAGTAACTGTAAAAAATCCGACATTTACAGCAGATTCAGGTGTAGGTTATTATGCAGATACAGATGGAGATGGAACCCCAGATGGAATAATATTTGAAGATTTCTCTAAGGCTGATAGTGGAAGCTGGTGTTATAAGGGTGATTATTCTATTAATGAAGTGACGGATTTGAAGGAATATTATATTAGTGAAATAGGGTATAAAGGACCATTTGGAACTAAGGATGTTTTAAGAGCGAAAAGTGAAAATGGAAATAATAGATTTTATGTAATGGCATTAGAAGATGTAGATAATAATACTTATGGATATTGGGATGCACAAAATAAGGTTAATGGGGTATGGATTGTACCTCCAAAAAATGAATGGGCAGCGTTTGCAACAAAACTAGGAATTACAAAATCAAACTATACCACTTATAAATTAGCAGCAAATTATTGGTCTTCAACAAGAGAACCTGATTGGACAGGTAGTTTTGGAGCATGGCAAATAGAATTTAGTGAGTGGACAATAGATTTTTTGGATAAGAAGAATACTTACCATGTTCGTCTAGCTACTACTTTCTAGAATCAAAAAATATTTTTAGTAGACAACTTGAGCCTTTAAAAAAGGAAAGTAAATCAATTTAAACAAATTAGATAAAGAAAAACAACCAGTAATGTCAAATATATTAAAACCGACCGTTTTTGTAAGTAGCAAAATAAAGATAGAACTTCAAGAAGGATATGATAAAAATTTGGAATAAAATAATACCCCCAGAAATTTAAGCAAAACTTAAAAATCTGGGGTTATTTTACGCTGTTTTATTTAGCACTTACAATTATTTTATATATTTTTCATTGATAAATCTCCTAAAATATGATATAGTTTGCAATGAAAAATAACAACAAAATATAAGAACAAAAGGAGAACATAATGTTATTAGCACTTTCTGGTATTACTGGAGTGGGAAAAAGTTTTTATGCAGAAGAAATTGCAAAAAAGCTTGATTTCAAAAAGGTACATACTATAAGAACAAGAACTATGAGAATAGGTGAACAAAACGGAAAAACTGGACTTTTTATGACTCATGAAGAGTTACAAAAACTCAAAGATGATGGGAAAATTGCTTACGATTTTGATGTGTTTGGTGGTACATATGCATATAAAAAAGATGAAATTTTATCTAATGAAAATTATGTGTTTGAAATGTATTATACTACTATTCAAGACTGGAAAAGAATAAGACCAGATATTGTCACTATTTATATATTGCCAAATGATATAAATGTGGCATTAGAACAAGTAAAGAAAAGAAATTTAACACCAGAGAAAGAAAACGAGAGAATTAAAGAGACAGAAGAACAATATAAAAATTTTATGAGTGATAAGAAATTACAAGATATGTTTGATTACATAATATATAATAATTATGACGAAAAATCAAAAGATGAACTTATTAAATTGATTAAGGATAAAATGCAAAATAATGAGTAGTTGAGCTAGTAACAGAGTATGTTAACAAGCTAGGTTAACAGAATGAATACAAATGTTTTACTTTAATAATTGTTGACAAAGGAACAATAAAATGGAAATAAATGAGTCATATTTAAATGCAGAATATGAGTGTTTTATTTTCTTTAAATTGAGTATTGAAAGGATTAATATGGATATATTTTTTAAAAGTGATGAAAATTTTGAAAAAATAATTGCAGATACCCTAAAAGGGAAAAAAATAGTAAAAGCAAACCAGATTACAACTGGCTGGACTAACATAGTATATGAGGTTGAAACTGATGAAGGGAACTATTTCTTTAGATTTCCACGTGATGAATTCTGGTCTAGAACTATTGTAAAGGACTGTGAATTTGCAGGTTACATATATAATAAAACAGATTTTAATACTAGTAAGCTAGAACTAAAATATTATAATGGTAAACCATTTAGTGTACATAAAAAAATAAAAGGCACTCCACTTGCTAAGAAGATGGATTCACTTAGTGATAAAGAAGTTGAGAATGTTGGAAATGAAATTGCAAAATTTATGTATGAATTGCATAACTTAGATTTTAATAAAGACGAAGTATTTAATACAAGAAATATTGGCTTGAAACTACCAGATTTCCTAGACGAACTTTTAAATTTGCATTTGAGTGAAGATGATATAAAATTCTGGAAAGAGAGTAAAATAGATGATAGTTGCAATAACTTGGTTCATGGTGATTTGAACCCAAGCAATGTATTGTTAGATGATAATAATAATGTTGCGGCTATTATAGATTTCGGATTTGGTGGTTTTGGAGATAAATATGATGATATTTCTAGAATAATTGGAAGATGCCCAGAAAAGTTTAAAAATGGCATTGTAAAGAGTTATGAGTCATACTCAAAAGCACCAGTAAACATGGAGATTTTAAATGATAAAATTGATAAGTGGAACAATATAGATAAAGGATATATAAATTATATGAGAAGTATAGGAATATACGAATAGTTTTGGAGGTATAATTTTTGGATAGTAATAGATTATTAATAATAGATGGAAACAGCATTATGAATAGGGCTTTTTATGGAATAATGAGCTCTAAATCTTTGATGTCTGCTGATGGTAAATATACGAATGCGGTATATGGATTTTTATCAATTTTATTTAAAGATTTAGAGGATTTAAAACCAGATTATATTGCAGTTGCCTTTGATTTGAAGGCTCCAACTCACAGACACAAGATGTATAAAGAATACAAAGGTACTCGCCATGCGATGCCACAAGAACTTGCTGAGCAAATGCCTGTTATTAAAGAAGTTTTAAAAGCAATGAATATAGCAATAATCGAAAAAGAGGGCTATGAGGCAGATGACGTTATAGGAACTATTTCTAAGCAAGCATCTGATGCTGGACATTATGTTACTATTCTTTCTGGAGATAGAGATAACTTTCAACTTGCAAGTGATAAAGTTACAATTCGTATTCCTCGTACTAAAATGGGCAAGACCGAGACAGAGGATTATGATGATTCTAAGATAATCGAAGAATATGGTGTTAAACCAGTTCAGCTAATTCAAGTAAAAGGCTTGATGGGAGATACATCTGATAATATTCCAGGAGTTCCAGGAGTAGGAGAAAAGACTGCTCTAAAATTAATTAAAGAATATGAAAATATAGATAATTTGTATGAAAAATTGGAGGCTGGACAAGCAGATGATATCAAAGGTGCATTAAAAACTAAACTTGAAAATAACAAGGATTTAGCAATGCTATCTAGGACTCTTGGAACTATTCTAAGAGATGCACCACTCGGAGTTAATATAGAAGATTTAAGGACTAAGGAGTGGGATAAAGAAGCAGTAACAAATAAATTTAAAGAGCTTCAATTTAATCGATTTATAGAAAGATTTGATTTGAATGGACTTGGTACACCCAAGAAAGAAGCTAAGATTGAAGATTTATTTACATTAGTAGAGTTAGACAAAAATACTTTAAAAGACGAGATTTCAAAGATTAATGATAAATTTATTTATTATATCGAAAAAGAAAAGATTGAAGATGAAAGTGCAATTATAAAAGAAACTTTTAAATCATTATATTTTTATAAAGATAAGAAGGTACTTTATGTAAAAGACTTTGAGTTAACTCCTGAAATTATTAATATCTTTGCAGACGAGAAAATAGACAAAATAAGCTATAGAACTAAACCAGACTATATCATTCTTAAAGAACATGACTGTGAATATAATAACATAAAATATGATGCTGAGATTGCCGGATATAATTTAAACCCAACAGATAAAAACAATATTGAAGAAATGTCTAAAAAGTATTTAGAATTAGACATGGATGAATATTTAGAGAATGAATTTAATGGCGCAGATGAGAAGAAGAGTGACCAGATGAATTTATTTGATAATTTGGAACAAAAAGATGATAAAGTCGACGAAAGAAGCAAATATCAGAGTGCTTTAATTTGTTATGCAATAGCAAATTTAGAAGAAGTTACAACGAAAAAGCTAGAAGAAGTAGGTTCATTAAGCTTATTTAATAATATCGAAATGCCGTTAGTACCAGTATTGGCACAAATGCAATTTAATGGAATGATGGTAGATGAAAGTGAATTAAAAGATTTTGGAGATACATTAAAAGCCCAAGTAGAAACCTTATCACATGAAATATGTGATTTAGCAGGAGAAGAATTTAATGTAAATTCTCATCAACAACTAGGAAAAATATTATTTGAAAAATTACAATTACCAGTTTATAAAAAGACTAAAAATGGCTACACAACTGATGTTGAAGTGTTAGAAAAGTTAAAAGGTCAACATCCTATTATAGAAAAAATATTGGAATATAGAACACTTGCTAAATTAAATTCTACTTATGTTGAGGGGTTAATTCCTTATATAAACCCTAAAACTAAGAGAATACACTCGAGTTTCCATCAAATAATTACTGCAACAGGAAGAATAAGCAGTACAGAGCCAAATTTACAAAACATTCCTACTAGAGCAGAATTAGGAAAGCAAATAAGAAAAGCCTTTAAACCTGCAGAAGGCAATATTTATATAGATGCAGATTATTCTCAAGTAGAATTAAGAGTGCTTGCACATATTTCACAAGATGAAAATATGATACACGCATTTAATCACGGAGAAGATATTCACAAACAGGCTGCATCAAAGGTTTTAGGAATTCCAATTGAAGAAGTTACAAAGGAGCAAAGGTCATCTGCAAAGGCCGTAAACTTTGGAATAGTGTATGGAATAAGTGACTTTGGACTTGCAAATCAGTTAGGAGTGAGCAACAAACAAGCTAAAGAATACATTAATCAGTACCTTGAAAAATATCAAGGAATAAAACACTTCATGGATGATATAGTAGAAAGTGCAAAGGCAAAGGGATATGTAGAAACTCTTTTTGGAAGAAGAAGATACATTCCAGAAATAAAATCTTCAAATTATATGGTAAGACAATTTGGAAGTCGTGTTGCTATGAATACTCCAATACAGGGAACAGCAGCAGATATTATGAAAATTGCTATGATAAATGTAAATAAAGCATTGAAAGAAAAGCATATTAATGGTAAAATTGTACTGCAAATACATGACGAATTGTTATTAGAAGTTAGCAAAGAAGATAAACAACAGGCAAAAGAAATTCTAAAACAATGCATGGAAAATGCAATGAAATTATCAGTTCCACTTGAAGTAGAAATCTCTGAGGGTGAGGACTGGTATGAAGTAAAATAAACAAAGGAGAGTAGATGTAATTTGAAAAAACAATATAAGGTTATAGTGGGTGTTCTAATTGGTATTATACTACTTATAACTATTATAAAAGTATTTAACATAAAGCAAATTATATTACAAAAAATATATCCTAAAAAGTACTCAGAATATGTAGAAAAATATGCACAAGAATTTAACGTGGATCCATTACTAATTTTTTCCATGATAAAAGCCGAAAGCAATTTTAAAGAAAAGGCTAAATCATCGAGTGGAGCAAAGGGCTTAATGCAGTTAATGGAGGCCACGGCAAACGAAATTGCTGATAAAATAGATGAACCGTTGGTTGAAGAAGAAAGCTTATTAGAGCCAGAAAAAAATATAATGATTGGCACAAAATACTATTCGGAATTATTAAAAAATTTTGACGGAAATATGTTACTTGCAATCACGGCATATAATGCTGGAATGGGAAACGTAAATCAATGGATTAGAGATGGAATAATAAAAGCCGATGGGAGTGACATAGAGAACATTCCATATAAAGAAACAAATATGTATGTTAGGAAGATTATTAATAATTATAGAATGTACCAGATTATTTATGAAGGAGCATAACAAAAGATGAAGAAAAAACAAATTACTATAAGTGTATATCAAATTTTCATAGCATTGATGGTAATAATTGCAATAATAGTAACTGTTTCGATTGTTAAGAAACATGTACCAAAAACAAATAGAATTGCGACTGGAAAGGCCAGTGATTTTAATGGTAGTGGAACGAGTGATGATCCATATAAAATAGAGAACATAGAGGACTTATTAAAATTATCAGAAAATGTAAATAGCGGAATTACATATAGCAACCAGTATTTTGAACTTACAAATAAGCTAGATTTTCAAAGTGATGAGTCATATAAAAATCCAAAAGCTAAGTATGATGACGTAAATAAAGATGGCAAAGTTGAAGATATAAAAACAGAGCTGACTACTGCAAACGGTTTTTTGCCGATTGGAGACTCAGAACATGCCTTTGAGGGGATATTTAATGGAAATGATAAAACAATAAGAAATTATTCTGTAAATATAGCTCAAGGTGCAGAAAATAATGTATTAGTTGGAGTATTTGGTAATAATAAAGGTAGAATAATAAATTTAAAAGTGACAGTAACAATTTCTGTGGACGAAAACATTGAAAATACAAAAGTATTAATTGGAACTATATCAGCAAAAAATTCTGGGATAATTCAGACTTGCAAAACGGAGGGAACAATAACAGCAAATATTAACGCAGAGAGTTCAAATATAGAAGTTGCTGGAATTTGCGCAGAAAATAGCGGAAAAATAATTGATACAGCAAATAGCATTGCAATTATATCAAATCAATTAAAAGCTGGAATAGTTGCTTTAAATTATGTTGAAAATAATACAGAAAATAGTGGTGAAATTACAAACTGTACAAATGAAGGTAAGATTGAAGAACAAACAGGATCAAAATATTATACAGCTGGTATTGTTGCAGATAATCAAAATGGAAACATTACGAGTTGCACCAATAATGGAAAGATTGATGGAAAAATTGTTGGTGGAATAGTAGGAAAATCAACTGGATACATAGTTGCTTGTCAGAATACTGCAGAAATAAGTAACTTAAAAGAAAATTCAAATGATGAAGAATTTGCAGGCGGAATTGTTGCAATATTAGAAACAGCTACAATAGAAAATTCTAAAAATACTGGAAATGTAATTGGAAGTACTAATATTGGAGGAATAGCAGGAGAAAGTAAAGGAACAATTACACAATGCCGAAATGATGGACAAGTATCTAAAGTTGTAGGAGTTATATGTAAAACTGTAAATTTAGGTGGATTAGTCGGAAAAAATGGTGAAGCAGCTAGATTATCAAATTCAAAAAATTATGGAAATGTAAATTCCGAAACAGATACTTTGGTTAATCTAGGAGGAATTTGTGGAATTTTGTATAATAATAGTATAGTAGAACTTTGTGAAAATAATGGAGCTATAAGTGGTTCTGGAAAAGAAATTATACCAAATGAAGATACAAACACTAACTGTGCATCTTGTACAAGCAATAATGGTGGAAGTGCTTCAACAGACGACTTTGGACAATTAAACATTGGAATCATTTATGGAAAATATCAAGAAATATAAATTATTAAAGAAGGGAAGATGATATTTATGGCTATATTAGTTACAGGAGGTGCTGGCTTTATTGGAAGCCACACAGCAGTTGAGTTATTAAATTCAGGAAAGGATATTGTTATAGTAGATAATTTTTCTAACAGTAAGCCAAAGGCTTTAGAAGCTATTAAGAAAATTACTGGAAAAGATTTTAAATTTTATGAAATAAATTATTTGGATAGAGAAAAGTTAAAAAAGGTATTCGAAGAAAATGATATTGAGGCAGTTCTAAACTTTGCAGGTTATAAATCTGTTGGAGAGTCTGTTAGAAAGCCATTAGAATATTATGATAACAATATTTCTGGATGTCTTGTATTATTAGAAACAATGCAAAAATATGGAGTAAAGAAATTCGTATTCAGCTCATCTGCAACAGTATATGGAGAGCCAGAAAGAATTCCGCTAACAGAAGATTGTAAAACTGGTGGAACAACAAATCCATATGGAACATCAAAATTATTCATAGAGCAAATACTTAAAGATTTATATGCATCTGATAATTCATGGGATATTTGTATATTAAGATATTTCAATCCAGTAGGAGCTCATGAAAGCGGATTAATTGGAGAAGAACCACAGGGAATACCAAACAATTTAATGCCATATGTTGTAAGAGTTGCATCAGGAGAATTAAAAGAATTATCTATATTTGGAAATGATTACGATACTCCAGATGGAACAGGTGTTAGAGACTATATTCATGTTGTAGATTTAGCAAAAGGACATTTAGCAGCACTAAATAAACTAGATAAAGAAGGAAAAGGCTTATATATTTATAATCTTGGAACAGGAACTGGATACAGTGTTTTAGATATGGTGAAATCTTTCGAAGAAATTACTGGAAATAAAGTTCCATATAAAATAACACAAAGAAGACCAGGGGATATTGCAACATGTTATTCAGACACTAAAAAGGCAAAAGAAGAACTTGGTTGGGAAGCAAAAAAAGGAATAAAAGAAATGTGTGAAGATTCTTGGAACTTCATACAGAAGAATAAGTAATATGTAAGAAAAATATATTAAAGAGGTAATAATCTACTTAAGAAAAAAGTACGGGTTCTAAAACGCACAAATAAATCAAGTATTAAAGGAGTAATGTATATGCATAGTCAAATGCTTACATCTAGGCTTGGAGCAGAATTAATAAGTTACAAGCTAGATGGCATAGAAAAAATACACCAAGGACAAGATTGCATAGATGAGAATGGGAGAGTCTACTGGAAACGTCATTTTCCAGTACTATTTCCAATTGTGGGAAAGTTAAAACAAAACAAGACAATTATAAATGGCAGGACATATGAAATGGGACAACATGGATTTGCTAGAGACATGGAGTTTGAACCTGTTACAAAATTGGATAATTTTCACTCATATGTTTTAAAAAGTAATCCCAGCACTTTTGTAAAATATCCATTCGATTTTTCTTTATATGTAACATATAGAACCGATGAAAACAAACTTACAACAATGTATAAAGTTGTAAATGAAGGCGATAACAATATGACATTTGGAATAGGCGGACATCCGGCTTTCAAAATAGATCAACGAGATTTATACAGTGATGAATACTATTTGGAATTCGAAGAAGATGAGAATAAAATACATTTCTTATATCTTGTTGATGGTTTGATTGGAACAGAATATGCCAGAAATATAATGCAAGATTTAAGAAGAATACCAATAAATCAAGATTCTTTCAAGAATGATGCTATAATAATGAAAGGTTTGACTTCTCATAGAGTTAGTCTAAAAAAGAAGACTGGAAACAAGACTTTGTTAACAATGGACTTTGAAGGATTTCCATATTTAGCTGTATGGTCAAAACCAGGAGCACCATTTATCTGCTTAGAACCATGGTATACAACAGCAGATGCAATAAAATCGACTGGTGTATTTACGCAAAAGACAGACATGTTAACATTAGCACCAAGAAAAGAGTTTGAATGTAAATATACTGTTGAATTCTTTAACTAGTAGTTGAAAAATAGCTGAGAAGAACTATAAGAAAGGGATTTTATCAAAATGGCCAAAATTATATTTATAATTATTGAATTAATTGTTCTTGGAATTTCTGTAATAATGATATATGATGCTAGAAAGATAGCAACAAAAACATTTAGCTCAAATGAGACAAACGAAACAACGAAAGTATTGAAAATAGTTGGTTTTATTGCTCTAATAATAAGCTTACTAATGATATATATTACGAAAATAAAAATGTAAAATAAAATGTGAAACAAAATTAGCAAAAAAAGCTAGAAATGTTTCACATTTTTAAGGAGGAATATCATGGAAGAAAAAATCGAAATTACGAAGGAAAAGATGAAAAGAAAATAAAAAAATTTATAAAGGAATAATATATAAGGAAACTAATAAAATCAATGGAATTTATTTAATTCTATTGATTTTTCTGTATAAAATATGTTATTATAGTAACATAATAATTAAAAGCAAAGAACAAGAGGAGTAAGTTTGGAACATCTATCCAGAGAAAAGAAGAAAAATGCTGAGATCTTCTTATAGAAAGTTAAACTGAATGTAGCTTGGGAGCTGATATATAGAAATAATAGTAAATATATCCGTGTAGTTTACGTTACAAAACAAATGAGATGTATATTTTATAGAAAGTATACAAATAAGGTGGTACCGCGAGAAATATTCTTGCCCTTAACTAAATTTAGGTTAAGTGGCAATTTTTTGTTTTATATGAAAAATGCTACTGTAACTAAAAAACGAAATATTTAAAGAAGGGATGATGTTTTATGAGTAAACACGAATTGGAAGGAAAATTTAATCCAAAAGATTTTGAAGATGAAATTTATGAAAATTGGGAGAAGAAAGGCTATTTTAAACCTAGCAATGATAAGTCTAAAAAGCCATATACAATAGTAATTCCACCACCAAACATTACTGGTAGATTACACATGGGACATGCTTTAGATGAGACTTTGCAAGATATATTAATTAGATATAAGAGAATGGCTGGATATAATGCTCTTTGGGTTCCAGGAACAGACCATGCTTCTATTGCAACAGAGGCTAAGATTGTTGCTAAATTAAAAGAAGAAGGAATTACTAAGGAAGACTTAGGTAGAGAAGAATTCTTAAAAAGAGCTTGGGATTGGAAAAAGGAGTACGGAGGAATAATTACAAAGCAAATCAGAAAGCTTGGAAGTTCTTGCGACTGGTCAAGAGAAAGATTTACTCTAGACGAAGGACTTTCTAACGCTGTTCAAACTGTATTTATCAATTTATATAATAAAGGTTTAATATACAGAGGCGAAAGAATGATAAATTGGTGCCCAACTTGTCATACATCAATTTCAGATTCAGAAGTTGAATACGAGCAAGAACCAACTCATTTGTGGCATATTAAATATCCAATAAAAGGAGAAGAAGGAAAATATTTAATAGTTGCCACAACAAGACCAGAAACAATGCTTGGAGACACTGGTGTTGCAGTAAATCCAAATGATGAAAGATATAAGGCTTACATTGGAAAGACAGTTATGCTTCCAATAGTAGGAAGAGAAATTCCAATAATTGCAGCAGATTTCGTTGAGACAGAGTTCGGAACAGGTGCAGTAAAGCTTACTCCTGCACATGACGTAAACGATTATCAAGCAGGACTAGATAATAATCTAGAAATGATAAAAGTATTTGATGAAAATGGAATAATGAATGATATAGTTCCTGAATTTGCAGGATTAGATATATATGAAGCAAGAAAACGTATTGTAGAAAAATTGAAAGAAATTGGTGCATTAATAAAAATAGAAGACTACACACATGATGTAGGAAAATGCTATAGATGCCATCAAACAATAGAGCCAATGATTTCAAAACAATGGTTTGTAAAAATGGAGCCACTTGCAAAACCAGCAATTGAAGCCGTAAAAACAGGAAAAACAAGATTCATACCAGAAAGATTTGAAAAAACATATTTCAACTGGCTAGAAAACATCAAAGATTGGTGCATATCAAGACAATTATGGTGGGGACATAGAATACCTGCATATTACTGTGATGACTGTGGTGAAATAATGGTTGGAAAAGAAATGCCAGCAAAATGCGATAAATGTGGAAGCACACATCTACATCAGGATGAAGATACATTAGATACTTGGTTCAGCTCTGCATTATGGCCATTCTCAACACTTGGCTGGCCAGAACAAACAGAAGACTTCAAATACTTCTATCCAACTTCAACACTAGTAACAGGATATGACATAATATTATTCTGGGTAATAAGAATGATGTTCTCAGGAATAGAACACACAGGAGAAGTTCCATTTAAAGACGTATTAATACATGGAATTGTAAGAGATGCTCAAGGCAGAAAAATGTCTAAGAGTCTTGGAAACGGAATAGATCCATTAGAAATAATAGACAAATATGGAACAGACGCCTTACGTCTATCATTAATAATGGGAATAACACCAGGAAATGACATAAGATACATGCCAGAAAAACTAGAATCAGCTTCAAACTTTGCAAACAAACTATGGAACGCATCAAAATTCGTTCTAATGAATATAAATGGAATACAATCTGGGGACGGAGGAAAAAATGTATCATCATCAATAATGAGCATAGATGTTTCAAAACTTGAATATGAAGATAAGTGGATTTTATCTAAATTAAATACTTTAATAAAAGAAGCTACAGCAAATCTAGATAATTTCGACATGGGAGTATATGCTCAGAAAATATATGATTTCACATGGAATGAATTCTGCGATTGGTATATTGAAATCGTAAAATCTCGTCTATACAACCAAGAAAATACAGACGAAAAAGCAGTAGAATCAAGAATAACAGCTCAAAAAGTTCTAAACAAGGTATTGGGAGATATATTAAAATTATTACACCCAATCATGCCATTCATAACAGAAAAAATATATGATGAGCTATATACAAACGATGAAAGCATAATGATTTCTGCTTGGCCAACATATTGCGAAGAATATGAGTTTGAGAAAGAAGAATATCATCTAGAAGAAATCAAAAAAATAATAATTCAAATTAGAAATACAAGAACAAACATGAATGTTCATCCATCTAAGAAATCTGAATTAATTTTTGTAATAGATGATGATGAATACAAGACATTAATAGAAAATTCTAAATCATGGATTGAAAAACTTGGATTTGCTTCTAAGATTGAGATAGAAAAAGATGAAACAAACATACCAAAACATGTTGTAACATTGCTTGCAGACGGAATAAAAGCATTCATTCCGTCAGAAGAATTAGTTGATTTAGCTGAGGAAAAGGCAAAGCTAGAGGCTGAAAAAACAAGACTTGAAGCAGAGGTTGCAAGAAGTACAAAAATGCTTTCAAATCCTGGATTTATAAACAAGGCTCCAGAGGCTAAGGTTCAAGAAGAAAAAGAAAAAATGCAAAAATACAAAGAAATGCTAGAAGACACAATAAAGAGATTAGAGCAAATATAACAATATATTATCAATTAAATTTTTAAAAATTTAATTAAATAATTGTATAAAAAAATAGATAGTCTACAAAAACAATTCTAGAAAATAAAAAGAGATTTCTGAAAAAAATTTTTATGAAAAGTGAAATTTTATATTCAGAATCTCTTTTTTTATGCAAAAATTGTCCAAATAATAAATTTGAACTGACCTTTCAGTCTAAGGACATTTCCTACAATTTGTGGTATAAAAATATTGCAAATTCAAAGGAGGAATATATGTCAGAAAAATTATATGAAACAATAGAAATTACAGATTTAAAAGATATGCTGAACAAAACAAAAGAATTATATGGAGATAAACCAGCATATAAAATAAAGCAAAAAGATGAGAATACACAACCAAATTATAAGGTTATAACACATAAAGAAGTTAGAAATATGATAGATGCTCTAGGAACAGCATTAATAGATATAGGGCTTAAAGATAAAAGAATAGCAGTAATAGGAGAAAATAGGTATGAGTGGGAGATTGCGTATCTTTCGGTAGTTTGTGGAACAGGAACAGTTGTACCATTAGATAAGGCACTTCCAGAAAACGAACTTGAAAATTTGATAGAACGCTCTGAGATTGAAGCTATTTTCTACTCTAGTAAATATGAAGAAATACTAGAAAAAATAAAAAGAAGTCCAGAGAATAAATTAAAACATCTTATATCAATGGATAATTTAGAAAATACAGACGGAATTTATTCAATGCAAGAATTGATAAAACAAGGTAAAGAGCTGGTAAAACAAGGTAACAAAGAGTTTATAGATGCAAAGATAAATGCTGACGAGATGAGTATAATGTTATTTACTTCAGGAACAACATCAAATTCAAAGGTGGTTGCGTTATCACATAAAAATATAAGCTCTAATTTGATGGCAATTGGGAGCGTTTTAGATGTAAATTCAACAGATACTATACTTTCAATATTGCCAATTCATCATGTTTTTGAGTGCACCGTAGGTTTTTTATTTTCGCTTTATAAAGGTGCTCAAACAGTTTTTTGTGATGGAATAAGGCATGTTGTAGAAAATTTAAATGAATATAAAGTTACCGTTATGGCTTGTGTCCCAGGAATTTATGAGAGAATTTTTATGATGATTAGAAAGAACTTAGAAAAGCAAGGAAAATTAGAAGAAATATTAAGAAAAGAAGAAGAATATAAAAATTCATCAATGGAAGAAAGAAAACAGGCTTTTAAGGAAATTCATAATTTAATAGGCGGAAACATTAAATTGTTTATAAGTGGAGCAGCAGCTTTAGATTCAGAAATAGAAGCAAGATATAGGTTACTTGGAATAAATATTGTGCAAGGATATGGTCTAACTGAAACATCACCAGTAGTTGCTGTTGGAACTAATAAAGAATATAAAACAGGCTCGATCGGTAAGGCTATTCCAGGTGTAGAGGTTAAACTTGCAAATACAGATAAAGATGGAATGGGAGAATTATTGGTAAAAGGTCCAAATGTTGCATTATGCTATTATAATGATGAACAAGCTACTAAGGAGGCCTTTGAGGGAGATTGGTTCCATACCGGAGATTTAGCTAAAATAGATGACGAAGGCTACATATTTATCTGTGGCAGAAAGAAGAGCGTAATAGTACTAAAAAATGGTAAGAATATATTCCCAGAAGAAATGGAATGTTTGGTAAACAAGATAGAAGGTGTAAAAGAATCTTTTATATTTGGAAAGCAACAAAGTAGTGATAAAAATGATATCAAGATAAATGTAAAAATAGTATTTGACAGAGAGATTTTAAAAGATGTTTATGGAGCAACTACTGATGAAGAAATACGAAAAACATTAGCAGGCAAGATAAAGACAATTAACACGCAAATGCCAAAGTATAAAGCAATTAGAGGTATAATTTTGACGGAAGAACCATTAATAAAAACAACAACGAATAAGATAAAGAGGCAGGCAAATTTGGATGAAATTAATAAATCTGAAAACTAATAAATTAGGCCAAAATTTTAAGTATTATGAGAAAATAGATTCAACGCAAAGTGAAATTTGGAGACTTGTTGATTCTGATAAGATAGCAGATGGAATGCTTGTGATGAGTAACATTCAGACCAATGGGCAGGGAACTCATGGCAGAGTATGGCACACAGACGAAACTGAAAATATTGCCTTTTCTTTCTATGTAAAGATAAATGACAAACCAGAGAGATTAGAAGGAATAACAATAGACATGGCTACAATAATACAGAAAATATTTGAAGACTTATATAAAGTGAAACTTACAATAAAGAGTCCAAATGACCTAATGCTTAACAACAAAAAAGTTGGAGGAATATTAACACAATCTAAAGTGGAGAATGGAATAACTAAATTTTTAGTTATTGGAATTGGAATAAATACTTGCAAAATACACTTTTCAGAAGATATAAAGCAGATTGCAACATCAATAAAAAAGGAAACTGGAATTGACATTGATAGAGAAAAAATAATATCAGAATTTTGTAATAGATTTGAAAAAGTGCTAGAGACAAGGATTTCAAAGAACAAAGATTAAATAGAACATCAACATATGCAGTGCTAGTGGATGAATAATGGCTGAAAATGTAAATTTTTTGGCTTAATTGTAAGAAAGGAATAAGATACACTATGAAAATTGGATTTTTATTTTCTGGGCAAGGCTCACAATCTGTTGGAATGGGCAAAGACTTGTATGAAAATTTTACAGAAATAAAAAAATTATATGAATACTCAGAAAAAATAACTGGAATAGATATTGCTAAAATTTGTTTTGATGGACCAGATGTTGAACTCAACAAGACTCAAAATACACAACTTGCTATTTTAATAGAATGCTTAGGAATATCGCAAATATTAAAGAAAAATGGAATTATACCAGATGCAATGGCAGGACTAAGCCTTGGAGAATATACAGCTTTAATAGAAGATGGTGTTTTTAATATAGAAGATGGAATAAATATAGTTTCTAAAAGAGGGGAAATAATGCAAAATTTTACTCCGAAAGGAAATTGGAAAATGGCTGCAATACTTGGCTTAGATGATGAAAATGTAGAAGAAATCTGCAAAAATATTTCATCTGGTTTTGTAAAGCCAGCAAATTACAATACACTTGGACAAGTTGTGGTTTCTGGTGAAGAACAGGCTGTGTTAAATGCTGGAGAAGAGGCAAAAAAAGCAGGAGCTAAGAAGGTAAGTCTGCTTAACACTTCAGGACCATTTCATACAGAAAAATTAAGTAAATGTTCAATAGAATTGAAGAAGGAATTAGATAAGATAAGTATAAACTCGAAAAATTCTATAGTAATAAAGAATTTAGATGGAAAGTATTATGAAGAAAAAGACAATATATCTGAAATTTTGGCAAAACATATAATGAATCCAGTAAGGTTTACGAAATGCCTAAAAACCATGTATGAAAGTGGAATAGACACATTCATAGAAATTGGCCCAGGAAAAACTTTAAGCGGTTTTGTAAAAAGAATGAAGTTTGAAAATGTAAAAATAATGAATATAAATAATGTCCAAAGTTTAGAGCAAGTGATTAAGGAGGTTAAAGAGAATGGCTAAAGTAGCATTTATAACAGGAGCAACCAGAGGGATTGGAAAGCAAATTGCAATAGAATTTGCAAAAGATGGTTATGACATTGCATTTAATTATAGAAAAGAAAATGAAGACTTAGAAAATATAAAGAAACAGATAAAAGAGTTAAATGTAAGATGCTTGCCAGTAAAAGGTGATGTATCAATTTTTGATGATACTGCAAATATGGTAAACCAGATTATAAATGAATTTGGAAAGATTGATGTTTTAGTAAATAATGCAGGGATTACAAAAGATGCATTATTGATGAGAATGAAAAAAGAGGATTTTGAAGATGTTATAAATGTTAATCTTGTAGGTACATTCAATGTAACAAAAAACGTAATACCATACATGATAAAACAAAGAAGTGGAAGAATTATAAACATTTCTTCAGTGGTTGGAGTAAGCGGAAATGCTGGTCAAACAAACTATTCGGCTTCTAAAGCAGGAATAATAGGATTTACAAAGAGTTTGGCAAAAGAAGTCGCAAGTAGAAACATTTTGGTAAATGCGGTAGCACCAGGATTTATAGAAACACAAATGACAGATGTTTTGAAACAAGAAGTAAAAGAAGAAATTGCAAAAAACATACCATTACGCAGAATGGGAACGCCAGAAGATGTGGCAAATGTTGTAAAATTTTTGGCAGGAGAACAAAGTTCATACATAACAGGACAGATTATTAATGTAGATGGTGGAATGTTAATGTAATTTGGCAAAAATAGAAAGACTTAACCAGTCTTATTTAAAATGCTGGTAAAGAGTAAAATCGGTTAGAGAGGAATGGAGAAAATGGATAAAAGAGTTGTTATAACAGGATTAGGTGCGATAACTCCAATTGGAAAAAATGTTGAGGAAAACTGGAATTCAATAAAGGAAAAGAAATGCGGAATAGATGAAATTACTTTATTTAATACAGAAAACTTTAAAACTAAGCTTGCTGCAGAAGTAAAAGAATACAATCCGCTTGAACACTTTGAAGCAAAGCAGGCAAAAAGATTAGATAGATATTCTCAATTTGCAATAATTGCAGCAAGAGAGGCTGTAAAATCTAGTGAAATTTCAAAAGAAAATACAGATTTTAATAGAGTTGGAATATTTGTAAGTTCAGGAATTGGAGGGCTTACTACTATTCAAGAACAATGTAGAATAGACAACGAAAAAGGCAATAAAAGAGTATCTCCAATGTTTATTCCGATGTCAATAGCTAATATGGCTGCTGGAAATATAGCAATTGAATTTGGTTTTAAAGGAGAATCAATGTCTATTTTAACTGCTTGTGCATCTTCAACTCATGCAATTGGAGAAGCATATAAAACAATCAAATTAGGACTTGAAGATGTTGTTATAGCAGGTGGAGCAGAGGCAGCTATATGTGAGGTTGGAATTGCTGGATTCGAGAATATGAAGGCATTATCATTTGAAACAGATAAAAATAGAGCAAGCATTCCTTTTGATAAGCAAAGAAACGGTTTTGTAATGGGAGAAGGTGCTGGAATTGTTGTGCTAGAAGAGCTAGAACATGCAAAACGCAGAAATGCAAATATATACGGAGAAGTAATCGGTTTTGGAGCAACAACAGATGCATATCATATAACATCACCATGTCCTGACGGAGAAGGAGGCGCCTGTGCAATGCAAAGAGCTCTGGACGATGCCAAAATATTGGCAAATGAAGTAGATTATATAAATGCACATGGAACGTCTACTCATTTAAATGATTTAACAGAGACTCTAGCAATAAAGAAAGTATTTGGAAACAATACTGATGTAATGGTAAGTTCAACAAAAGGCAACACAGGGCACTTGCTTGGAGCTGCGGGTGCAGTTGAAGCAGTAATATGTACAAAAGCAATAGAGGAAGGAATTGTTCCATCAAATATAAATTACAAGGAAAAAGACGAAGAGTGCGACTTGAATTTAGTTGTTGGAGATTCAATAAAAGAAAACTTAAACATAGTATTATCCAATTCATTGGGCTTTGGTGGACACAATGCTTGCATTGCAATAAAAAAATTTGAAGATTAAAAATTAAGAAAGGAGTGCGATTATTAAAATGGAATATGACAAAATAAAACAGTTAATGGAAGATATGGGAAATTCTAAGTTGACATCTATAGACATCGATTTTGCAGATGGAACAAAGATAAAAATGACTAAACAAAACAATCAGACAATAGAAAATAATTGTGTAATAGAAGAAAATAATAACAAACAAGAAAAAATAGAAAACTTGCAAGGGATTGTAGAAGAAAATTCTAGACAAAAGACTGATTACTCGGAAAAAACAAAAGAAAAAAACAATATCGTTAAATCTCCTATGGTTGGAACATTTTATCTAAAACCTTCGCCAACATCAAATGCTTATGTTGAAGTTGGAAAAGAAGTAAAAAAAGGAGACACACTTTGTATAATAGAGGCAATGAAACTAATGAATGAAATTGAATCAGATTATAATGGCAAAATAGAAAAAATATTGGTAGAAGATGGACAACCAGTAGAATATGGCACGCCACTATTTGAAATTGCTTAAAAATATTTCGCCCCAAAAGGGGCGTCCCTATTGGGAGAAAAGGAGGAAAAATGTTAGAGAAAGAAGATATAGAAAAAATAATTCCGCAAAGGGATCCATTTTTAATGATTGATGAGGTAGAAGAATTTGTACCTGGAGAAATGGCTATAGCTTATAAGAATGTGAACGAAAATGAATGGTATTTTAAGGGACATTTTCCAGGTAATCCGATTATGCCAGGTGTATTAATTACAGAGAGCTTAGCTCAAACTGGTGCGGTTGCAATATTAAGCCTAGAAGAGAATAAAGGAAAAAATGCTTTATTCGGTGGAATTGATAAATTAAGATTTAAAAAAATGGTTGTGCCAGGAGATAAATTAAAACTAGAAGTAAAAATTATAAAGAAGAAAGGTCCGATAGGAATCGGAGAAGGAATTGCAACAGTGGACGGTAAACTTGCTGCAAAGGGAGAGTTTACGTTTGCGGTTGTCTAAAAAATGATGTGCACATCTCAAAATAGTTACGAGTCAAATGCTAGTAGTATGTTATAAACTTTACAAAGACTAAAAATAAAGAAAGGCTAGGAATAATTTAAAAAATGAACAAGATTTTGATTGCTAATAGAGGAGAAATTGCAGTTCGTATTATAAGAGCGTGCAAAGAAATGAATATAAAAACTGTTGCTGTATATTCAGAGGCTGATAAAGAAGCACTACACACTAAACTTGCAGATGAGGCTATTTGTATAGGACCAGCAAACCCTAAACAAAGTTATTTAAACATTAAGAACATAATAGAGGCTGCTAACATTACTAAAACAGATAGCATTCATCCAGGTTTTGGATTTTTATCTGAAAATGCAGAGTTTGCAAAAATTTGTGAAGAATCAAATATTAAATTTATTGGACCAAAGTCAAATGTAATAAATCTTTTAGGTAACAAATCAAATAGCAAAAAATTAATGCAACAAGAAGGAGTTCCAACAATTCCTGGCTCAGATGGCAGTGTGAAAAATTTGAAAGAAGCAGTTCTAGTGTGCGAAAAAATTGGCTATCCTGTGCTTTTAAAAGCTTCTGCCGGTGGTGGTGGAAAAGGAATAAGGCAAGTAAATTCATTTGATGAATTAGAAACTAATTATAATATTGTTAAGCAAGAGGCAAAAAATGCTTTTAATGATGATGAAATATATATAGAGAAATTTATTCAAAATCCTAGACACGTTGAGATTCAAATATTAGCAGATGAACATGGAAACATTGTTCATTTAGGAGAAAGAGATTGTTCACTTCAGAGAAACCATCAAAAAATAATAGAAGAAACACCATCAACTGCTATTGACGAAAAACTAAGAAATAAAATGGGAAATGCGGCAATAAAAGCAGCAAAAGCAGCTGGATATACTAGTTGTGGAACTGTAGAATTTTTAGTGGATAAAGATAAGAATTTTTATTTTATGGAAATGAATACTAGAATTCAGGTAGAACATCCAATTACAGAAATGCGTACAGGAATAGACATAGTAAAAGAACAAATAAAGATTGCAGCAGGAGAAAAATTAAGATTTAAGCAAAAAGATATTGAGTTTAGAGGAAGCTCTATTGAGTGTAGAATAAATGCAGAAAATCCAAGTAAAAAATTTAGACCTTCACCAGGAACTATAACTGGAATAAACCTTCCAGGAGGAAATGGTGTACGTGTTGATACTGCAATTTATGCGGGTTACACTGTTCCTGCAAATTATGATTCTATGATAGCAAAAATAATTGTGCATGGGCAGACTAGAGGAGAGGCTATAAGTAAAATGAAAAGAGCATTGGAAGAGCTTGTAGTTGAGGGAATAGATACTAATAGAGATTTCTTATATAGTATAATCACTCATCCAGACTTTATAAGAGGAAACTTTGACACATCCTTTATAGAAAAGATGACGGAAGAAAAATCCTGAAATAAATATAGTTTCTTAGAGTTGGAATAATTAAAGTAAAAATACAATACATAGTTCATTATAATACTTGGCTAAGATTATATTAAGAAATGTAAAAGCATAAAAGAGAGGAAAATGCAATGATTGTAGACCAGATAAAGAAAAGAGAAAATAAGCTAATAAATAACAAAAATTCTAGAATTGACATACCAGTCGGAAAATGGGTAAAGTGTGAAAATTGCAAAGAAATTTTATACAAGGAAAATCTGAGAAACAATTTAAGTGTGTGCCCTAATTGTGGTCATTATTTTAGAATGCATATTGGCAGAAGGCTAGAGCAAATAATAGATGAAGGAACATATAAAAGGTTTAATTTAAACATAGATACTACCAATCCATTAGGACTGGAAGATTATGAAAAGAAAATAAAGTCATTAAGAGAAAAGACAAGGCTCGAGGAAGCAGTAAGCTGTGGAATAGGCAAGATAAATGGAGAAGATGTAGTAATATGCATAATGGATAGTGGTTTTTTGATGGGTAGCATGGGTGCAGTAGTGGGTGAAAAAATAACATACAGCATAGAAAAGGCAATTGAATTTAAGATGCCAATTGTAATATTTTGTTGCTCTGGAGGTGCAAGAATGCAAGAAGGAATAATATCACTTATGCAGATGGCAAAAACTACTGCTGCACTAACAAAGCTAGACAAAGCAGGCTTGTTGTATATATCTGTACTAACAGACCCAACATATGGTGGAGTTACGGCTTCTTTTGCAAGCTTAGGAGATATAATTTTAGCAGAACCGGGTGCAATGATTGGGTTTGCAGGGCAAAGAGTAATAAAACAAACCATTGGAGAAGAGCTACCTGAAGGATTTCAAACTGCAGAGTTTTTGCTAGAACATGGGTTTATAGACAAAATAGTAGAAAGAAAAGATATGAAAGAAACACTAAGCAGACTATTAAAATTAAATAGATGATTGCTAAGCAGAAAAAATTTCGAAGAGGAGTTTTTATATGGTAGAAAAAATAGAAAAAAATGTGCTTACGGCTTGGGAACGTGTTGAAATTGCAAGAAACCCAAAGAGAAAAACAGCATTAGATTATATAAATGAAATATTTGATGAATTTATAGAGCTTCATGGTGATAGATGCTATGGAGATGACAAAGCTATGGTATGTGGATTAGGCAGGATTGAAAATCAAAATTATACAATAATTGCAGAACAGAAGGGCAGAAATACCAAGGAAAATATCGAAAGAAATTTTGGAATGCCAAATCCAGAAAGTTATAGAAAAGCAATTAGGATTATGAAACAGGCTGAAAAATTTAATAGACCCGTAATTACATTTATAGATACAAAAGGAGCTTATCCTGGTGTAGAAGCGGAACAAAGAGGACAGGGTGAGGCAATTGCAAAATCTATGTTTGAAATGGCAAAACTCACAGTACCAGTAATTGCAATTGTAATCGGAGAAGGCTCGTCAGGAGGAGCTTTGGCAATAGGGGTTGCAAACAAGGTAATAATGTTGGAAAATGCTATATATTCAATATTGTCTCCGGAAGGATATAGTAGTATACTATGGAAAGATTCGAGTAGGTTCAAAGAGGCTGCAGACAGAATGAAATTAACAGCAAACGATTTATATGACATGGGGATAATAGAAACAGTAATTAAGGAGTCAATTGAAAATTATACAATAGAAAAAAATCAAAATATTAAAAAAACAATGGATATAGAAATGAAACCCAATATGCAAGTAGAAGAAATAAGAAAAACACTGAAAGAAAACAAAATAAATGATAACGAGAAAATAGAAAAAGAATTGTTTAAAAATATAACAGGTAAAATAAAACAAGAAATACAAACAACAGTTCAAGAATTAAAAAGTAAAACAAATGATGAAATTGTAGAAGAAAGATACCAAAAATTTAGAAAAATAAGCGGATTTAAGGAGGTTTAGCTAATGTTACTAGAAGGCAAAAAAATATTAATAATGGGAATTAGAAATAAATGGAGTATTGCGTTTGGCATCGCACAATCAGTGTATGAAAATGGAGGCAAACTTATATTTACATATAGAGGAGAGAGCAACAAAGAAAAAGTAAAAGAACTTGTATCTGAATTTAAAGGCAGCAAAATATATGCACTAGATGATGCTTCTGATGACGAACAGGTAAAATCTGTTTTTGAAAATATAAAAGAAGAAAATGGAAAAATAGATGGAATAGTACATTCAATAGCACATGCAAACACAGAAGACTTGCATAATGATTTTATATATACAAGTAAAAACGGGTATTTACATGCTATGGAAACCAGTGCATATTCATTGCTACTTGCTACAAGAAAAGCAAAAGAAATAGATATGCTAAATGAACACTCTAGCATAGTAACATTAACATATCATGGTTCTACGAAAGTAATAAACGGTTACAATGTAATGGGAGCCGCAAAAGCAGCATTAGAAGCAAATGTAAGATATCTTGCAGAAAACCTTGGAAAAGAAGAAATGCGTGTAAACGCAATATCTGCAGGACCAATAAAAACACTATCTGCTAAAGGAATAAAAGACTTTTCATCAATGCTTACAATAGTGGAAGAAAAAGCACCGTTACACAAAAATGTAACTACAAAACAAGTTGGAAATGTAGCTACATTTTTGCTAAGTGATATGTCAGATGCAATAACAGGACAAGTGATATATGCAGATAATGGGTACAATATAATGGGAGCATAAGGTAGATTATAATTATTGTACTATTTGCTCTTGAAATTTATGTGTTTATGGTGTAATGAAAAACAAGCGTAAATGTGTCGAAATTTGACACACGGTTATGCTTGTTTTTATGCATTTTTAGGTATATAATTCAGATACTTTAAGTAGATGAAAACCTATAAAGAGTAATTAACGTTAATTTTTATTAGAATTCTAAAAAATTTTATCAAACTACTATTAAATCTAAGAATTTAATTTCTGTATTCGCTATAGCGAAAGGTTGAATACCAAACTTTATATTAAAACAATTGTGATCCAAAGAGAAATATTATATTGAGAACTTCCAGATAAAAGTATGAAAGAAAATATACAAAAATTTTACTTATTAGTTGAAAAATAGTAAATAAGATGGTAAAATGGAAAGGAAGCCAATGGACGATTTACAAGAAAATAATATTAGAACAGAAGAACAAAAAGTAAAAAGATTGCCATTAACATCAGATTATGTCTTTAAAAGAATATTTGCAAGAGAAGAAAATAATTCAATGTTAAAGGATTTTTTAGAATCAATTTTAAATATACATATAAATAAAGTAGAAGTAAAAAATCCAGAATTAACACCTAATATGGCAGACGAAAAACTTGGAATATTAGATTTAAAATTGGATATAGATAATGAAAAAGTAGTAGATGTAGAGATGCAGGTCTCAAATGAACACAATATAAAAGAAAGGTCTAGTACATATTTATCAAAACTTGCAGCAGAGCAATTAAAAGCTAAGCAGAATTATAAAGAATTAAAAAAGATAATAACAATAAACATATTGAAATATAATTATTTAGAGAGAAATTCATATCATTCAATAGCCAAAATGAAATATGAAGAAACAAAACCAATAGAATTTGTTGATATGGGTTATAAAAAAGAAGAGGAAGAGGCAACAAATATATTTGAAATGCACTTTATAGAACTGCCTAAATTTAAAGAAAAAAATCCAGACTGCAACACAAAGCTAGAGCAATGGCTATGGTTGATAGATGGAAGTAAGGAGGAGAAGGTAAAAATGTCGGCGAAGGAAAATGAAGAAATAGACAAAACAGTAAAAGAATTAGATAAATTAAGCAAAGATCCAGATGAAATAGCTAAATATGAAGAACGTGAATGGAGTATAATGAGATACAATGTTGAGATGAAAACAAACAGAGAACTTGGAGAAAAAGAAGGCGAAGCACGTGGCAGAAAAGAAAAAGAAGTAGAAATTGTAAAAAAACTTCATTCTTTAAATACTCCAATTGAAAAAATAGCTGAAATTGTAAATATAAGCACTGAGGAAGTAAAACAAATAATTAAATAACAATTAAATTATAGAAAGAAAAGTGACGATTTGAGTATATAGAATAATTTTACACAAATTATTCTATATACTCTTTCTACATTAAGTATTGAGAAATTTTTTATCTAATAATATTAAAATTACAAGCTCGTAATAATCTATTCATTATAGCAAGGCCTAATCCATCAGTTGAGACTCCTTGAATTATGATTAAATCTGCATTGGTTTTATCGGCTTTTCGTAAATCAGTAAATATGTTTTTAGACATTTCATCAAGAGAAGAACCAAGGTTAAATATTTGTAGATTTTGATACATATTTTTTAAGAATTCTGCATTTTCATCTAAGCACATTACAAGTGGTACTTTGTTAGATGTATAACAATCTCCGACTATTTTACAAATATTTGCACGTAAAATTTCTGTATTCTCATTGTACACTAATACACATTTGGTGTTGGGAGCGTAATGCTTATATTTCATTCCTGGAGACATAACCTTCTCGTTTACATCTAATTTCCCTAAAATGTGTTTGTCTATTATAACACTGCCAGCAATTTCTTTAATCTCTTCGGCTGTGATTTTTCCAGGTCTTAGAATATGTGGAATGCCATCTATAACCCTTACTACAGTAGATTCAACTCCAATCTGGCACTCTCCACCATCAATTATATAGTCAACTCTATCTTTAAGCTCCTGGTCAATATCTTCAACATTTGTACCACTAGGCCTCCCAGAAATATTGGCACTCGGTGCAGCAATCGGAACATCAGCGTATTTTATTAAATTTTTAGCAATCTCGTTACTAGGCATACGAATGCCAACAGTATCCAAGCCTCCGGCTACAACAGAAGGCACGGCATCGGTCTTGTTAAGAATTATTGTGAATGGACCTGGCCAGAAGGCATTCATCAATTTGAATTCGACGTCAGAAATATCTTTTGCAATTTTGCCAAGCATCTCAATATCAGAAATATGTAAAATTAATGGGTTATCTGAGCTACGTCCTTTAGCTACGTAAATATTCTTAACCGCTTCTGAATTGAGTCCATTTGCACCTAGGCCATAAACAGTTTCGGTAGGGAACAGAACGAGACCACCATTTCTGATGACTTGTCCCGCTTCTTCTAATTTTGAATATTCAGAAAAAGCTTTTATATTTTTTAAATCTAAGTAATTATTCATCTTGAATTATCTCCTTTTAACGATTATCTATTATAATACCAATTTACATAATTTGCAACAATTATAAAGCAAAAAATTGCGAAGAAAGTCTGAAATAGATAATAGAGAGGTAAAAAAAATGTTACAATATAAAATTTTAACACATTATGTAAGATTAGTTGATCGTTGACATAAAATAAAAACTATAGTAAACTAAAAAAGGAGGAAAAATAGATGATTTACGTTGTAAGACATGGACAAACGGATTGGAATTTAGAAGGAAGATTTCAAGGAAGAATAGATATTCCTTTAAATGAAAAAGGAAAAAGCCAAGCAAAAAAGACAAAAGAAAAATTAGAAGGAATTAAATTTGATAAAGTATTTTCAAGCCCATTAAAAAGAGCGCTAGAGACAGCAAAAATTATCACAGATGAACCGATTGATATTGATGACAGAATAATCGAAAGATGTAATGGCCAATTAGAAGGCAAACTAAAAACAGAATGCGAAAATATGGTTGATTTTACAGATGAAAATGAAGTAAAGTTAGGAATTGAATCTTTACCTGATTTCAGAGGAAGGATAACTAGTTTTTTTGATGAACTATGTGAAAAATATGTAGGGAAAGATGTATTGGTAGTAACTCATGCTGGAGTTAGTATTTATGTAAGATGTTATTTTGAGGGTGAACCCAAAGACGGAATTTATAATAATTACAAACTTAAAAATTGTGAGGTTCTTCAATATGATAATTCAAGAAAGATGGAAAAAATAATAAAAGATGATTTTGAAAGGTAAAATATACGCCAAATGCTACATACATAAACATATGCGGAGATGCTAATATGATCCCAATAGATACGGATGAAAAATTAAAAGAACAAATTAAAAAAATAGAAAATGAAACGGGATTGAGTAAAGGTTATATAAATTTAGAAGAAATGTGGAGAGACTTAGATAAAGAAGACTAATTCGTATTTGAATTAGTCTTTTACTGCATTAAATATTCTCTTTTAATATTCCTCTTATAATTGAGTACAGATATGGCTTGTATTCGTCTAGTGGTAGTGGCTCTGAATACAATATAGAGTTAAATCCTGTCGAGCTAACAAGTTCAATAATTGTAAATAGTGTAACCTTTGGGTTCTTCAGATTAACATTATTTTCATTAACACGATTTACGAATTTTTCATATAGTGTCGAAGTATCATTATTTATATTAGATAGATTCGACAAATTTGATATGGTGTTGTTAAATAATCCAAAAGATAGATTCTTGGATATTAATTTTAACAAAACCTTATTTTTATTTAATTCATCTAATATATGATTAATTACAAATATAATTTGATCTTCAAAATTTTGTATATAGCTATTGTTTAAAGCATCTAAAGCATCAGCAAACAGCTTATTAGAACAACTTGCAATAACCTTATCTCTAATATCATATTTATCTTTAAAATACAAGTAAAAAGTACCTTTACCAACACCCGCTTCATCAGCAATATCTTGAATTGAAGTATTGTTTACACCTTTTTCAGTAAATAGTTTTAAAGCTTTTTCCATTAATTTATTTTCTTTCTCTTTTTTATCCATCATATTAACCTTCGTTCTTTAAGGCAATAAGCCTTAATAAAATTTAAACTAAATAGATTATAACACTAAAATGACTTTTGGTCAAATGCTTCGCCCAATAGGGACGCCCCTTTTTGGGCAAAAAATTATTGTATGGTCGAAAAATGCTGAAATTCAGGAGCAACAAAGCTAAAAAATATGAATAATAAAATAAAACCTTATAATATAATAATTTAAATAGTTAAATAAAATTGTGAAAGTTTTGTGAACTATATTGACTAATGGTCAGAAAAGTCATAAAATATAAAAAGTGACTGATAGTCAGAATTAACCAAACGAGGTTGAAACTGGCAAATATACAAAGCGAAAAAGAAAGGAATGTGAAATTATGAATAAGTTTGGAAAGTTTGTCTGCAAGTACAGAGTTGCAATTATTATTGTAGCACTTTTATTATTAATTCCATCTGCTATTGGAATGGTAGCTACAAGAATTAATTACGATATTTTAACTTACTTGCCAGATGATGTAGCAACAATTCAAGGACAGAATATTTTGTCTGAACAGTTCAACATGGGTTCGTTTGCAGTTTTGATTGTAGATGACGATATGAGAGCTAAAGATATTTTAAGCATGGAGGATAAGATTAAGGATATTGAATGTGTAGACAAGGTTGTTGGTGTTTACGATGTTCTTGGAACTCAGGTTCCTCTTGATTCTCTTCCAGATGATGTTAAAGAGAAGATTAGTGCAGATGGCAAGACGCCAATCCTTGTTACTTTTAAAACAGGTATTGCAGCTGATGATACTCTTAAGGCTATTGATGACATCAGAGATATTGCAAAGGAAAAGTGTGCGGTTGCAGGTTTATCTGCAACAGAAGACGACATGAAGGATATTTTGAATTCTGAAATGGCAATTTATGTTGTGGTTGCAGCTGCTCTTTGTATGATAGTTTTAAGTATAGCACTTGATTCTTATATAGTTCCTCTATTTTTGTTGGGAAGTATAGGAATTGCAATTTTATATAATATGGGAACAAACATTATGTTTGGAGAGATTTCTTATATTACAAAAGCTATTGCAAGTGTACTTCAATTAGGTGTTACAATGGATTTCTCAATATTCTTGTATCACAGCTATATCAAAGAAAAACAAACCTCTAAAGATATATACGAAGCTATGGAAAAGGCTATTACGAGTACAATTTCATCTGTTGTAGGAAGTTCTATAACAACAATCGCAGGTTTCTTGGCATTATGTACAATGCAACTTGCAATTGGTAGAGATATAGGTTTGGTAATGGCAAAGGGTGTTTTAATTGGATTAATTTGTGTTGTAACAGTTTTACCTGCAACAATACTTGTATTCGACAAGCTAATAGAAAAAACATCACATAAGGTTATATTACCAGAGTTTACCCATCTGATAGATTTTGTTGTAAAGCATTACAAGGCTGCAATTATAGTATTCTTAATACTGTTAGTTCCAGCAATTTATGGAAACAGTCATGTAAACGTATATTACAACATCAATAGTTCATTGCCGGAAAGTTTAGCAAGTGTGCCAGCTAATAAAGCTTTAGCAGATGACTTTAATATGGTTTCTACACAGATTGCATTGGTAAATAAAGATATGTCAGATTCAAAAGTTAAGGCAATGTTAGACGAAATTGATAGCCTAGACGGTGTAGAATGGTCAATCGCAAAGGCGAAGATTACGAATGGATTAGTTCCTGACGAGATGATTGATGACGACATAAAGAGCATTTTCGAGAGTGACAAGTATCAAATGATTGTTATCAACTCAAGTTATGAGACTGCAACAAACGAAGAGAATGAGTTAGTAAACAAGATAAATGATGTAATAAAGAAATATGATGAAGACGGAATTCTTGCAGGAGAAGCTCCTCTTATGAAAGACTTAGTAGAGATTGCAGACCAAGACTTCAACAGTGTAAATATAAGTTCAATAGCGGTAATATTTATCTTAATGATATTTGTATTCAAATCAGGTTCGATACCATTCATATTAATAGCCGTAATAGAGTTTGCAATATTTGTTAATATGTCTTGCACATGTTACGCAAATGTAACAATCCCATTCGTAGCTTCTATAGTAATTGGAACAATTCAGTTAGGAGCAACAGTCGATTATGCAATATTAATGACTAACAAATACTTAGATGCAAGATGTGACGGAAAGAATAAACAAGAATCTGCAAAATATGCACTTGAAAATTCAGCGAAATCAATAATAGTAAGTGCGTCATGCTTCTTTGCAGCAACATGTGGAGTTTCAATAATATCAAAGATAGATATGATAGGTTCAATTTGTACATTAATTTCAAGAGGTGCTCTAATAAGCATGGTTGTAGTAATTACAATGTTACCAGCATTCTTAATGGTATTTGATAAGATTATTTGCAAGACTACTAAACGAACTAGACATGCAGATATAAAATATTAGACCACTAAATAATTACAATTTTACCTACGTCAAACAACATTTAAAACGCAGTTACATACACAAAGTATGCGCCATTGCTTTTTAAATATCGTTTTCCTTGTTAAAATTTAATTCTTTAGGGTCGAGTTAGAAAGGAAGTAAAAATATTATGAATAATAAAAAAATAATGTCAAAGGTTATTGCTTCATCTTTGGTGCTAGCATTAGGAACAATTAATGCGGTTCCAGTTTTCGCATATAGCAAAGATGAGACTGTTTATACTAAAGCAAATGCAAATGGTAGCTCATACCAAACAATAGTAAGTGAGCATTTAAAGAATTCTGACAATGCAGAATTGCTAAAAGATATGTCTACATTGTTAAACATAAAGAATACTAATGGAGATGAAGAAGCTTCTCAAAATGGAACTTCACTTGAATGGAAGACATCTGGAAATGATATTTATTATCAAGGAAATACAGACAGAGAATTACCATTAGATTGTACAATTAAATATGAATTAAACGGAGAAGAAATTGCTCCAAATGATTTAATTGGCAAGAGTGGAAATGTAAAAATAACAATAGAATATACAAATAAAGAAGAAAGATTTGTTAATATAAATGGTAAGAGTGAGAAAATGTATGTACCATTTGTTGTAATGGCTGGAACTATGCTAGATAACACAAAAATGAAAAACATAGAAGTTACAAATGGTAAAGTTCTAGATAATGGCCAAAAGACAGTAGTTGTTGGTCTTGCTTGCCCAGGACTAATAGAAAGCTTAGGATTAGAAGACGAAGATTTACCAGATTTAAATAAGGTTGAAATAAGCTTTGAAGCAACAGACTTTGAAATGGGAAATATAATGTCATATGTAACACCAAAAATATTTGATGATACTGATGTTTCTGCAATGGATAAATTAGACGAAGTTTATAGCCAAATAAATGATTTAAAATCCGCTTCAACACAATTAGTTGAGGGTGCAAAGACTTTACAAGACGGAACAGAAGAATATGTTTCAAAGAGTACAGAATTTGCTGATGGATTAGAAGCCTTCAATCAAGGAATAAACACTGCTACAAACAGCTACAATAAAATAGACGAAGGAATTGATTCTGTAAATTCAAACATAAGCACACTAAAGAGCGGTGCAAATAAATTAAATCGAGGTGCAAGTGATTTAAGTGATGGATTAAATTCATTACAAACAGGAGTATCTGCCGGAAAAGAACAAGCTGTTTCTTCATTAGAAGAAAGTAGCAAAACATTATCTGTTGGAATCGACAAAATAATAGCAGGAAAAGACCAAGAAGTAGAAACAATAAAAGAACAAGTAATAGAAAATGCAAACAGCAAATTATCAGAAGGATTAAAAACAGGAGTAAGCTCAGCAGTATCTTCTGCAATAGATAGCACAATGGAAAAGAAAATGGCAAGTGTACAAAAAGAAATTCTTGCAGATGAAACATTAACAAAAGAGGAAAAACTTGCAATTCAAAAAGCACTTTCAAGTATATCAATATCAGATGCAGAAAAACAAGCTATGTCAAAACAAATTGGAACAGCAATAGACAGTGCAGTTACTCAAACAACAAAGGCACAAGAAGCGGGATTAGATGCAATAAATGATAATGAAAAAGGCGTAAAAGCTGGATTAAATACATTAAAGACACAAGCTACATCAAGCATAAAGAGTGGAATAAGCGAAATCTCATCAGGATTTGATGCTATAACAGACGGAACAACAGAATTAATAGCAGGATCAAACGAATTAAAGAATGGTACATCAACATTAAGCCAAGGAACAAGCAAATTACAAACAGGAGTAAGCACACTTGCAAGCGGTTCAAAAGAGTTAAAAACAGGATTAAGCACATTAAACACATCAAGTGATAAATTAAACAGTGCTAACAAGCAATTATTAGAAGGTGCAAGTACAATATCTGACGGTGCTAAAACACTAGCAGAAGGAATATCTGAATTTGATAAAGAAGGAATAAACAAAATAGTTTCAATGGTAAACGGAGACGTAAAAGACTTACAAACAAGAGTAGAAAAACTACAAGACTTAGCAAACGAATACAATAGCTTTGCAGGAAAAGACGAAGAAGCGGAAGGAACAACAAAATTCATATTTGTAGTAGATAGCTTGAAAAAAGACAGTAAAAAAGAAGAAAGCAACATGCCAGTAGAAAATAGCGAAAATACAACAAATAACGAAGAAAATAAAGAAACAAATTCAGGAAAATAAATTGTGAATTAATTTTACAAAATATCATAGAATATAAATGAATATTTATTAATACTATTGACTTAGCAAAAGTCTGATGGTACAATAAATATGTAAATATAATGTCAGCCCCTTAGTAGGCGATTGGGTAAATATGCTATGAAACGATATACAAATGCCCCTTAGCAGGCTAGTATAAATATGCTATGAAAAAATATATAGATGGAGAAACTTAAATGCAGTAGTAAATTGAGTTTCTCCATTTTTTTATGGAGGTAATATATGGAATTAAAAGAAGGAAACTTATGCTTTATTTGTGATGAGTTTATGGACAAGTATGGTATCAAATATAGCATAATGGAAAACAAAGGAAGCGAAAATAAAAGACCAGCATATTTTTGCTTTAGAGATAGCAAAGAAAAAGAAATACTTTGGGTTATACCAATGTCAACACAGTATGAGAAATATCAAAAAATATATATAAGAATTAGAGAAAAAATAAAAAAAGAGCCGAACAATTTTGTGTTTTTTGAAAATATTGCCGGAAAAAGAGGAGTATTTCTTATTCAAAATATGTTTCCGACATTAGAGAATTATGTTATAGGAATATATAAAACTAATAATGGTATAATTAAGGTTCCAAAAACAGAAAAAGCAGAGGTATTAAAGAAAGCAAAAGAAGTACTCAGGTTAACTAATTTGGGCAAAATAGTAACTTTAACGAATCTGCCACAATTTATATCTGAAATAAAAAGAGACGCTAGACGTAGAAGTATATTTATGAATATTCAAGAAACATATATCCCATATGAAATTGATTGGGGGGAACCACAAGGGAAAGAAATATGGTGGAATTAATTTATTCAATTTAGTAATAAACAATTTACATTTCCTCTTTTATATGATAATATTTGCATTATTAAAAATTTTGGAGGAACCATGATTAAACGAATTATTTTTGACATAGATAATACATTAATAGATTGGAAAGCTGAATACTGGGATTGCTTGAAAAATGTTTTTGATGAGCTTAATTTACCATATTCAAGTGAGATTAAAGCAAAAATTCAGCATGCTGTAGACAACTATGAAGACGGTACAAATTTTACATACACAAAAGAATCTATGATGAAAGCTATAGAAGAAGAATTAGGATATAAATTGCCAGAGAGCTTTTTTGGAATATGGATACGTTATTTAGGTATGTGCGTACCAGAAAAAGCTGATGATGAAGTTGTATACACATTGCAATATTTGAAACAAAAATATGATTTAGTTGTTCTTTCAAATTGGTTTAAAAAATCGCAAGATGAAAGACTAAAAAGATTAGGGTTAGATAAGTATTTTTCAACAACATATATGACAGAAAACATTCCAATGAAGCCTAACAAAGAAGCATTTGAAATTGCTAAAGGACCATATGAATTTTCTGAATGTGTAATGGTAGGAGATAGCCTAAAAACAGACGTATCTGGAGCTGTAAATGCTAATATGAATGTGATATTCTATGATAGAAACAATATAAAGATAAATTCGAATGAACATATAATGGCTACTATTCGTAAATTTACAGAGCTAACTGATATTTTATAATAATATTTCTTATTGCATAAAAAATTACAAAATAGACACATAAATTATTGAATTTACTGTTGCCAATTGGACGAAAAAGTAGTAATATATAGGAAGCAAAAAGCAGACAAGCTTTATGGGTTATAGGACACTCCCAGAAACCTAAATTTATAATAAACAAGGATGTAAAAAATGAGATACACAGAACAAGATAATGAAGACGATTTAGTAAGAATTAAAGTAATTGGTGTTGGTGGTGCTGGAAACAACGCTGTAAATAGAATGATAGATGAAGGAATACGTAATGTACAATTTATTGCGATAAATACAGAAGAACAGGCTTTAGCACAAAATAAAGCTACAACTGTTATGCATATTGGAAAAGGTACAACAAAAGGTTTAGGCGCTGGAGCTAACCCTGTTTTAGGAGAAATGGCTGCAAGAGAAGATGAAGAAAATATAAAGAAAGCATTAGCAAATACAGACATGGTATTTGTAACATGTGGTATGGGTGGAGGCACTGGAACAGGTGCTGCCCCAGTTGTATGTGAAATAGCAAAATCAATGGGAATTTTAACAGTAGGAATTGTAACAAAGCCATTCTTATTTGAGGGAAGAAAAAGAAAAGCAAATGCCGATGACGGTATTGTTAGAATGAAGAAGAATGTTGATGCTCTTATAGTTGTAGAAAATAACAACTTATTAAAAGCAATGCCAAAGGGAACAACAATGATACAAGCATTCCAAGAGGCTGATAGTGTTCTAAGAAAAGGTGTTCAAGGTATAACAGACTTAATTACAATACCAGGATTTATAAATATAGATTTTGCAGATATAAAAACAATAATGAGAGATAGTGGAATTGCTCATATGGGTGTTGGTGTAGCTGAAGGCGACCAAAGAGCTTTAGATGCTGCAATGGCTGCTATGGATAGCCCACTTCTAGAAACATCTGTAAAAGGTGCAAAAGGATTAATTGTAAATGTTACAGGTGGTATGGACCTAGGACTAAGCGAAGTAAGTACTGCTGTTGGATACATAAAAGAATTCTTAGACCCAGAAGCAAACATAATCTTCGGTACAATAGTAGACGAAAGAATACATGATGCAATAATGGTAACAGTAATAGCAACTGGAATAGAAGAAAACGCAGATGCAAAAGTAATAAAATATAATATATAAAAAATAAACATAAACATATAGAGGGGCACAGCGAGTGAAACGAGCAGTGCCCTTTTATCGCGTCATACCCTACGAAGAAGGGGATGGCGCGGCCCGGGCGGACCAGACGGATCTAGCGGATCGTATGGACTTGTCTGAATTGCTAATTAAAAATCATTCACAACCTTATGTAAAGTTCATATTATATAAAAGAGAAGTCCTAATAAAATTACATTTTATAGGTAAAATAATAGGGCTTCAAGGAGGAACTTTACGTGAGTATTAATAGTACGACACAAATTGCTATTGGTTTATTAGTACCTTTTATAGGAACAACACTACGGTTCTGCTTTAGTATTTTTACTGAAAAAAGAAATTAAACCAATAATACAAAAATTATTGCTCGGATTTGCTGCAGGGGTGATGATAGCCGCTTCTGTATGGTCACTTCTAATTCCATCAATAGAAATGGCAGAAACACAAGGAAAAACTGCGTGGTTACCCGCTTCTGTCGGCTTTATGATAGGAATTGTAACATTAATTGGTGTAAATAATCTGGCAGAAAAAATAGAAAAAAGAAATAATAAGAAAAACGAATGTGCTATTTGTGATGATATCGAGAATTTATTAACCACAGAAGAAAATGATGAAAAAATTGTAATAAAAAATAAAGAAAAATTAACCATCAAAGAAAAAGTAAAGAGTACTACAATGCTAATGCTTGCAGTAACACTACATAACATTCCGGAAGGGATGGCAGTTGGAGTTGCGTTTGCAGGATTATTCTCACAAAATACAGGAATAACACTCGCAGAGGCATTTGCGTTAGCTATTGGAATAGCGATACAAAATATACCAGAAGGGGCAATTATATCAATGCCACTTCATAGCTCTGGAAAAAGTAAATTTAAGTCATTCTTAGGAGGAACTTTATCTGGAATAGTAGAACCAATTGGGGCAATAATAACCATCGCATTAACGAGGATTGTAGTGCCAATTTTACCATATTTTCTATCATTTGCAGCAGGAGCAATGATTTATGTAGTATCATCTGAGCTAATACCTGAAGCACAAGCTGAAAAAAAATCAAATTTAGTGACTATTAGTGTAGGTATAGGCTTTGTAATAATGATGCTTTTGGATGTTGCGTTGGGATAGTAAATAATAAACCACATATATAGTGTATATCCTATATATGGTGGGTTATTTTTTATTTATAGAAAGCATAAATTAAGAAAACTGAAACAACATGATCAATTTGACATAACACAGATAGAATGATATAATATTCACGTAAAAATTTGTTATTTATGAGGTAATTATTTCATAAATGATAAGTTTAATAATAAACAATATTGGAGGAAAAAACATGAGTAAATTATCTGTTCGGGATTGTATTGGTTCCGGGTACTCTTCTGTGTTGATTAATACCACAGAAGAAACTCGGGCGATTAAGGAGTGCCTGCAAGCAAGTATTGAATATGGAATTAAGCTGTTTGGTTGGACCTGTACGAGAGGCATTGTAGAAATATTGCCTTATGAAGTAGAAGATGAACCTGAAAACGAAGCCGAAGATGACACTGGTGTCAATTATTACAACGAATTGACAAGAGAAATAGAAAAAAATCCGGAAGAATACGAAGTTATGGATGGATACGTATTTAAAAAGCGCGATCCAGATATGACTGATCCGCAAGAGGCTCTTGTTAAAGGCCTTGAATTAAATGGCGGTGAAGGAAGATACATTTTCTGTATTATCGATTTTCATCATTATCTGAACCAGCCGATGGTCTTAAGAGCAGCAAAAGATGCTTTTGAAAAAGCTGAGAACTTGGGTGTTAGCTATATTTTTATTAGCAGCAAGTTTGAAGTTCCGGCTGATTGGCAGGAGACGATTATTTCTATTGAACTCGAACTTCCAACTAAAGAAGATCTTGTAGATTCATTCAATGAAACAATCAGATATATTGACAGAAACAATAAAGGGCTATTGGCTTTCGAAAGCGAGGAACAGAAGCAGAGTACCATAAAAAAGGCGGCAGAAATTTCTATCGGCTTAACGTATACTCAGGCTGACAGTGCATTGTTTACATCTGTTTTCCTGAAAAGGAAGATTGATATTGATGTTATTGCAGAAGTTAAAGCACAAACTATTTGCAAAGATGGTTTGCTGGAATTCTGGAGTAATAGTGAAGATTCTAAGATTGGTGGCATGAAAAATTTAAAGGAATACACTGCAAGAAGAATTTTGGCGTATTCCGATGAAGCAAAAAAATATGGATTGCCTAATCCTAAAGGTGTATTGTTGGTCGGCATTCCCGGTTGTGGTAAAAGTTTGGCTGCTAAGTCAATTGCACACAGTTGGAATGTTCCGCTGATTAAGTGCGATTTAGGAAAACTTTTCGGAAGCTATGTTGGAGACACCGAAGCTAATACTAGAAAAGCCCTTCAGATTGCAGAAGCTATGGCACCTTGTGTGTTGTGGATTGACGAAATTGAAAAAGGATTAGCTGGTGCTGGTTCTAGTGGTAGAAATGATTCTGGCGTATCTTCGAGAATGTTTGCCAGCATCCTTACATGGATGCAGGAAAAGAAATCTCCTGTTTATGTCGTGGCAACTGCAAATAGTATTATATCTTTGCCTTCTGAACTTTTAAGAAAAGGTAGATTCGACGAAATCTTTTTTGTTGGGCTTCCTACTCAGGAAGAACGCGAAGAAATTGTTGCAATCCAGCTTGAAAGAAAAGGTAGGAAGCAAAAAAACTTCGATGTTAAGAAAATTGCACAAAGTTGCGATGGATTTACAGGAGCTGAAATCGAAGAAGCTATCGTATCAGCAATGTTTGAAGCTTATGCAGATAATGCAAGGGAATTAACGAGTGATGACATTATTTCGCAGATGAAGAGCTGCCAACCCGCTTCTGAGGGAATTATGAAAGATACCGTAGAAGCTCTTAATGAATGGGCTAGCAAAGAAAATGTTCGGAACGCTAATTCTACTGTATGTACTCAAAATGAGAACTCTGCAAAAAAGACCGCAACTAAAAAGACGCCTGGTGGCCGTGTTATTAGAAGAGTTGGAGGAAATAAGGAATGAGTCACTTTACGCATGTTTCTGCTGAAATCAGAGATCTTGACGCTTGCAACAAAGCTCTTAATAATATGGGGCTTACCATGCAAAGCTATGGAAGCTGTCGGTATTATTTTGGAACAGAAATGAAAGAGAATGTTGTCAGATTGCCTGGACAATATGATATGGCTCTGGAAAAGAATGGTACTGGTTCTTATCGCATTACTGCTGATTTTTATGGTGGGTATGTTGAAAGGACTATTGGACCGAGAGGTAGCATTCTTCTGCACAATTATTCTGTTGAGATGCTTAAAAAGGTTGCAAAAAGATTACATTTTTATGTAACTCCGAAGGGTAATGACATCTATAAGGTAAGGGATCCACAGGATACCGATGGTGGCCATATGTTGGTAACAGTATCTAAAGATGGAAATCTGACTTTTGAACCTAAGGGGTTGAAAGGAAAAAAATGTGCGAAGTATCTTCAACTTGAAGATTCTTTGGGAAAAATTGAGCAAAGAGAATTTACCAAAGAATACTTGAAGGAAAGTGCAGCAGAAGTTAAGACAGAAAACCGTCAGAAATTGAGGGTAGGAGGCTACTAAATTGAAAGTTGCATTAGTTATTTGCAATGATATGCACATGGATATAGCTAATGCAAACACCATCGTAAATCATCTTATGGCAACAGGGTACGAAGTCGTATGTGATTATACTATTGCTGATACAGTGATTATTCTCACATGCGCCTTCGGCCCACATAAGATGTATTCTGTTGATGTGATTGCAGACGTTAGAATTAATGCAAAACCTAGTGCAAAAATCATTGTTACTGGTTGCCTTGAAAAATTATGCCACTCCGACTTGGAAGCAATTCCCGGGATTGACGTAATACCGTTAAATGAGGTTTTTGTTACACTTGCAAAGCCGACTACAGTTAAACAGTATATTCCACAGAACAAAGTAATTATTTCTACAGGATGCCTTCATAAATGTTCTTATTGTGTATATCCGAAAATTGTAGGAATGTATAAGAGCAGACCAATGGAAGATATCTTGGATGAAATTGAAGCAATGCATGCTAATGAGTCTACTATTTATATAACCGGAGCACAAGAAACGGCTGATTATGGTGTTGACTTGTATGGCAAGAGAAACTTTGCTGAGTTAATGAGAAAAATTGTTACAAGATTTCCGGATTGCAATTATGTTATAGGTTGGTTTCATCCTGCAGGATTAACAGAAGAGGTTATGACTCTTATTTTGGAGAATGAGAATATTGTAGAAATAATGTTACATATTCAGCATGTATCTAAGAAAATCCTAAAGGATATGAATAGACCTGCTTTTGACATTGTAGATGAAAAAATTCGGATTTTGAAAACGGTCAGACCAGACTTAGTTATTTCAACAGAGGTGATTACGGGATTTCCAGGAGAAACAAGTTTACAATTTCAGGAACTTGTAAAATATCTTAAAAAGGGATACTTTGATGATATTGGAGTTGCAAGCTACGAACCTGTTGAAGGCACTCTGGCAGCTGAATTACCAAAACAAATACCAGCCAAAACCAAGAAAAGAAGGATGGAATGTATTATGCAAGAGTTTTCTGCAACATGCTATCCTGCACCTGATGGAGAACCCAAAAGTGTTTTTGACGAATTCTTTACGGTAAATCATGCTTTAAAGCAAATGCCAAAAAATATTTTTAAGGCAGAAGCGAGACAAAAGTATGCGTATATTGCCGGAACAGATACGGAGGAAAAACTTGAGTTCGAACGGGTATTCCGAAGTGTTATGCTTCAAATTATTGAGGCTAGGAGTGATTTTGACTTTGAAAGAGTTAAGAAAAACTTGAGCGTCTATACTGATGAAGCAAAAACAAAGTTTTATGAGATAATGGAAAAAGGAGATTTTAAAGAACAACAAAAAAATAAAGCAAGAAGTTTATTATTAAACAATGCCTGATCACAAATGTGAAAGGAGAACAATTATGGGCAAAAGACGCCATTTGTATATTCCGGGCTATGAGAACAAAGCAGGAACGAATGGAACTGCAAACTCTAGACCAGGAGAAACAAGGAGTGCTCCGCGAACTACTAATCCTAGAATAGAAATCCGCGATGAGGAGCAACCGACATATGTACAACCATATGAGAACATAAGAGTAGAAACAACAATACAAGATACATATGAAAACGAACGGCAGTACCATTCTCGTACTGATGAAGAACTGAAACTTCAGCGGTTAGTGAGAAAACTGAGAAATATTTCTGAGAGTGACAATGATACTTGTGGCTTAATCGGTGTTTTCGGAACGGGAGCTGACGAACTGGTAAAAGATGCATTGAGACATGTTAGAAATATTGTTATTTTCAACAAAATCCCAATAACTTTGGATACGGATGTTTATGCCGCTATGGGTGCGTCAGTATTGGAGAAACACCAAAAATATGATAATAGAAGTTATGATAGTCGTGCAATTTTAAGAGAACTTGAACAGGTTGTTCGTAGAGAAGTTGACACGGAATATATGTCAGGTTTGGCTATGATGCAAAGAATAAATAGAAACATGGAAAGAGATGAACATCTTAAACAAGCTATTATAATGATGAAAAATTGTTTCTACACTGGATATACAAAATTCATTTTTATAATGGACTATGGTACAAATCCGATGGATACCAAGTCTTTGGAAATGTTGAAAAAAATAAACGGAGGTAACATAATCATTATTGTACAGTCACTAATTGGTCTAAATTTTCAGAGAGCAAGCATAGGTCATACCGATGGTAGTATGTTTATGAGATACTTCTCAAGTGACAATGTATTTTGTAAAGACTATGTAGAAGAGGATGAGTATGAACCCTGAATTGTTAAGCTGCCATGTGAAGAGATTTTTATGCCCGATTTGTGGAAAATGGCATAATTGGAATTCAAGATTTAGTTTTTCGGATGGAGAAGTTAAACGTTCAGAGTACGGGAAAAAATATAAAATATATTTGAGCTGTGACAGTATAGAAGAAGAATGGTATGAAAAAGGTGTTTTTATAAAAATGTCTTTTTATGCATCTTATAATATTGTTATAACATGCAATTTTAGCTTAGTAATCTCTACTGGTTTTGAAAATGAAAAATGTATCTATGAAGATGTCTATTATTTATATGACTTTAAAGAGTCTGAAACAGAGCCAAGAGTTTATTTACTACAACCATTTGCTGAAGCAGAACTCTGTACTCGAAGCGACTGTGAGTTTTCTACAGTTTGTATAAGAAAGAGAAGTTCAAATATTCAGTTTGCATTGGAATTTGACTCTAAGGATTATGCAGTACATGCTACAATTAGACAAAGAGAAAACTTACAAAAGATGGAACAAAAACTAAGAGCTGAAGAAGAAAGGTTGATGCAACAGGTTGATACTCAATGTTTACCGTCTAATTTACAAGAAGATGAGGTATTAAATTCTGAAAAACAGGTTGAACAAACAAAGCTATCAGAAACTGAAAGGCAGGTTGAGCAGGAGAAAACTCTGGAATCAGATATTAAAACAAGAAAAAAGGTCGAGCCACAAGAAAAACACAAGAAATGTTATCCAAAGAAAAGGAGGACATTATATTTTCAAAAGAGGATTGAATGATGAAAATATTACATGAAAATGTTTTTAAGAGCTTAGATTTTGTGGGTTTTCAGTGTCCGTATTGCGGAAAGAAACATTGCTTTGAAAAAAGACGTAATTGGCATGATACACAAAAAAGCCATGAATCCTTAGAATTGCACTGTACAGAATTTAATGTTAGTGCTCAGATTTTAATTGTTAATCAGGGTAATTGTAAGTTTAAAACTACTATACCGGGATTATGTGGAAGGTGGTATGAGTTAAAAGTTGAGACTGATATATTTGGTGAATGTGGTTGTTTTGATACACTAACATTTGATTTTAAGAATAAAAATTTTATGTTATGTGTGATGAATCAAGATGTCATATATTCTGCAATTCAAAAATTTCAAAAATACGAAGATGTTGGATGTGATAAGCAATATTATGACAGAAAATGCAAAGGAACAGAAAACTGCTGGTATGCTCGTATAAACAGAAATGATGAGAACCAATACGACGACTACAGAGGTATGGTTCCTTTGGAGGTATTCTTGTATGCTGAAAAAAGTGCAGAGTATGAGCAAATTAAGGATGAAACCTTGATTCAACTTGAAGTGGTTGCTTTGAAGAAAGAAATTGAAAAGCATCAAAAAACAATAGAAAGATTGAAAAAATTTCTATAACAAAGAGCAGGTGTGTTAAAATACATGCCTGTTCTTTAATTGACATAATTAGTGCAAAATGGTATAATAAATTTTGTTAGCAATACACCCCAGTACTCTCTGCACAAGAGTACGCAATCTACGTAACCAAAGTGGTATGTAGAAAAAGAAAGGAGAGTCAATATGACTCTGAAAAAAACGATAGCAAAGGCATTGCTAGCTTTTGCAATAAGCCTGACCACACTTGCGTTATTTTGCATAAATGCAAGTGCGGCGGCAAAAACAACAGTTGTATTGGTTGACGAGACCTATTCGTCGCGGTACTTTAGCTATGAGCCGACTGTCTCGGAGTACTTGAATAACACATCTGCTGACATTGTTCGGTTTGGAAAAAATGGCAAGACTGCACTCTATGATGAAGTGCAGAAAGCTATTGACGACGGCTATGTTAACATATACGTCATCAGTGACTGCTGGAATACTACAGGCAGAGAAAGCGTAGAGGCAAACAATGCTCAGATAATATTGCTTACTCCGTATTTCGAGTCAAAGGATGTTGATAAGCATCTCTCTGATGTGGTTGAAAAACTCACCACTACTTCTACAGTAAATGTGGAATATTGGGGCAAGTGGCCTAAGGTAAAGAGCGTGCCAACTCTTGAACCTGAAACAGACCCTGATGAGGACCTGATGTATCGTACTACTGAAGTAGATGAAGACATGTTGGAAAATTTGGAGACTCTTTCTGATGAAAAAGATGTTGCTAAGACTGCTAATACCTTAAACAATGCAATTCTCGAAGATATGGAGATTCCTCGCGAATCATATATCTTGGGAGACTGTTCTGGTAGTATGGCTGCATTTCAAGAAGATGTGCTTCAAAAGGTACAAGTCTCTGAAGGCAAGAAGTATGTGTTTGCAGAGAAAAGCGAAGAGTTCTCTGAAAATAGGAGTATCTTGGATTATGATATTGGAGGTGCAACTGATATTGTTGAAGCAATCAATGTCGCTCTGAAAGAAGCACCTAAAGATGCACACATCTATTTGTTGTCTGACCTCGGAAATAATTGCGAAAGCGTTTTTGATGAAGATGCTTGCAGCAGTTTCGAAGGAATTGTAACCATTGTGTACTATCCTAGTGAGTACGAATATTCCGTTAGAAAGTTCATCGAAAGAATGCAAGCACAAATGCCTAAGGCAACCTTTGAAATCTGCTAACAAGATTTTGAAAGCTAAAACCTAATTCCCCCTATATAGTGTGCAGACTATGTAGGAGGGCTTTTATAATATAGTAAGAAAAATGTCGAACGATTATAATAAAATTTTTGCCAAAGACATTGAAAAAATTTAAAAATATAGTATAATAATACTTGAAACTCTTGTTTTTCAAGTAACTGAATTTCAGTGCGAGATGTTAGTAATCAAAGATTACTAAAAAAACTAGGTATGTTAACGGCATACCTAGTTTTTTTGTCAATATGATTGACGTAAACTGCTCAAAATAGTATAATTATAGGTAGATTTTTAGAAAAGGAACGAAAATGTTTACTGTTAGATTAGAAAATATAAAAATTAGGCAAGATTTATCGAATGATGAGGTTGCAAAAATTGCCTATACAAAATTTAATATTCCGCAAGAAAGTGTAACAGACTATAAAATTGTAAAAAAGTCGATTGATGCAAGGGATAAGAATGATATTTTTTACAATTATTCTATTGTTATTCTCTTGAAGGAAAATTTTAAAGTTAGCAAGTTATTGAAAAACAAAAATGCTAGCTTAATTGAGCAAGAACAAAAACAGAAAACAGTATTGCACAATGCTTTAAAAGCCTATAATAGACCAGTTATAATTGGAGCCGGTCCTGCAGGGCTATTTTGTGCACTTACTCTTATTGAGAATGGAATTAAGCCGATAATTGTAGAGCAAGGTAAAACTGTAGAAGAAAGACAGAAAGATGTTGAATTATTTTTGAAAGAGCGCATGTTGAACACTTTTTCGAATGTGCAGTTTGGCGAAGGTGGAGCAGGAACTTTTTCTGATGGAAAGCTTACGACAAATTTGCACAGCCCATTATGTAGAGATGTAATAGATACATTTGTTAAGTTTGGAGCACCAGAAGAGATTTCATATATAAATAAGCCACATATAGGAACAGATAATTTAGTAAAAATAGTTGCAAACATTAGAAAATATATAGAAAATAATGGTGGCGAATTTATGTTTGGTGCCAAAGCTGTAGATTTTGAAATTGAGAATAATCAAGTAAAATCTGTTATAGTTAGTAGAATACAAGAAAGTACAACTATTGATAAAATTGAAACTTACACAGTAGTTCTTGCAATAGGTCATAGTTCAAGAGATATGTTCAAGAAGCTATATGAAAAACATGTAGAAATGGAGAAAAAGAATTTCTCTGTTGGTGTTAGAATAGAGCACAAGCAACAGATGATAAATGAGTCTCAATATGGGAAAAATCCTAAATTAAAGTTACCACCTGCAGAATATAAGCTTGCATACCACGGAGAAGATAGATCGTGCTATACGTTTTGTATGTGTCCAGGTGGAACAGTAATGGCTTCTTCTAGTGAAGAAGGTACTATTGTAACAAATGGAATGAGTACATTTGCAAGAGATGGAGAAAATGCTAACAGTGCAGTCTTGGTAAATATTACACCAGAAGATTTTAAGGGAGATTCTCCTTTAGAAGGAATGTACTTTCAACAAGAACTTGAAGAAAAAGCATTCAAACTTGGCGGAAGCAATTACAATGCTCCAATACAGAGAGTAGCAGACTTCTTAAATGATAAGAAATCTACTTTTATAGGAGAAGTTAAGCCAACATATAAACCAGGCGTGACTCTTGCAAATTTACAAGAAATCTTACCAGATTTTGTGACTAAGACTTTAAAAGAAGGATTAATATATTTTGATAAGAAAATAGCAGGTTTTGCAAGTGCTGATGCAATATTGACAGGAGTAGAAACAAGAAGTTCATCTCCTGTTACGATAAAAAGGAATGAACAAAAGATGGCAAGTGTGCAAGGTATATACCCTTGTGGAGAAGGTGCTGGATATGCAGGCGGAATAATGTCTGCAGCAGTAGACGGAATAAAAGTAGCAAATGCAATTCTCGCCCAATAGAGACGCCCCTTTTGGGGCGAACTTATAGAAAATACAATTTTATTTTATAAAATTTCGGTATGTATTATTAGCAGTAGCTCATTCGAACTACTCAAAAAGCGAATTTGGCAATGATTTTAAAGTTGGTATTATATTACGAAAGGATGAAAATATGAAAAAAGTTTTACTAGGTATGAGTGGTGGTGTTGATAGTAGTGTTTCTGCCATTCTATTAAAAGAGCAAGGATATGATGTAATTGGAATAACTTTAGAACTATTTGGCGGTACTTGTTGCAATACTGATGCGATTGTTGGTGCTAAGCAAATATGCAATTCTATTGGAATACCACATATAACATATAATTTAAAGGAAGAGTTTCAGTGCAAAGTTATTAATAATTTTATAGATGAATATTCTAACCAGAGAACTCCAAACCCATGTATAGAATGTAATAAATATATGAAGTTTGGAGCAATGTATGAAAAGGCGAAAGAGCTTGGCTGTGATTATATTGCAACAGGGCACTATGCCAAAATGGAATATTCTGACGAATATGGAAAGTATGTTTTAAGAAAAGCCAAAAATTTAAGTAAGGATCAAAGCTATGTTTTGTATAATATGCCAAAACAGTTGCTTGGAAAAGTATTATTCCCATTAGGCGATTTCAAGTCTAAAGAAGATGTAAGAAAAATTGCAAAAGAGCATAATTTATCTGTTGCAAGTAAACCTGATAGTGAGGATATCTGCTTTATTCCAGACGGAAATTATAAAAAATTTTTAGAGCAAAATTCTAGTATAGTTCCTAAAGAAGGGAATATTGTAAATAGAAAAGGCGAAATTTTAGGAAGACATACTGGACTTTACAATTATACAATAGGACAAAGAAAAGGACTTGGCATTTCATATAAGGCTCCACTATTTGTAATAGGATTTAACAAAGAAAGAAATGAAGTAATAGTTGGCGAGCAACAAGAACTTTACAGAAAAGAAATGAAGGTAAACGAAGTAAACTTATTGCTTATGGATAAAATAGAAAGGACTCTAGACGTAACAGTAAAAATAAGATATGCTAGCAAGCCTGCTGAAGCAATAATAAATCAGACAGAATCTGGAAATATACAGGTTATATTTAAAGAACCACAACGTGGAATTACACCTGGCCAATCTGCTGTATTCTACATAGGAGACGTAGTTGTTGGCGGAGGAAAAATTCAAGACTAGATTTTACCGACTAAACACAGAAAAGACATACATTTGCTATATATTAGATTTATTCAGAAAACAAGTAATATAATTTTATTTGATATATGTCCATTTTGGAAAATATGTTTATAGCTTTTTCGCCCCAAAAGGGGCGTCCCTAATGGGCGAAGATTATTGGAAAAATGAGAAAGGAATGAATTTATTATAAGAATAGCAGAGTATGAGGAGCTAGAAGCGAGAATTAATATAAATAATGAAAAATTTAAAGATTTAATGTATATATATGGCTTAGCTCTAAAAGAGGTTGAAAAGAAAATAGATATAATTCGTTATGATTATGAGTATTTTAATAAATATGATTCGATTGATCATGTTATGACGAGAATAAAATCGCCAGAAAGTATATTAAATAAGCTGAAAAAAGATGAAATGGAACCAACTTATAAAAACTTAGTAAGTGATATAAATGATGTAGCTGGAATACGTATTATATGTCCACTTAAAAGTGATATATTTACTATTAGAAAGTATATTCGAGAATTTAATGATATAAATGTAATAAAAGAAAAAGATTTTGTAACACACCCAAAAGAAAGTGGATATACAAGCTATCACATGGTTGTTAAGGTTCCAGTAGCAATAGACAATGATATTAGTATGGTAAAAGTAGAAATACAAATTAGAAGTTTAGCAATGGATTTCTGGGCAAGTTTAGAACACAAAATAAAATACAAACCAAATGGAGAAATAAACGAAGATGTATCTAAAGAACTGGTAAAATGTGCTAGAGACATAAACAAATTAGACAACAAAATGATAAAATTATTCAAAAAATAAATACAAGTATTGACAAAGACTTAAAAAACTAGTATAATTTGAAGGTACGAAAAAAGTAAATATATTAATAATATATACATAAGCAAAGCGTGTGAGGAGGGAATAGAAATGGCACAACCAAAAAGAAGATGGTCAAAAGCTAGAACAGGCTTAAGAAGATCAACATGGAAACTAGAAAATAAGAACTTAGTAGAATGTCCACATTGCCACGAAAAAATGATGCAACATAGAGTTTGCCCAAGCTGTGGTTACTATGATGGAAAAAAGGTTATCTCAACAGAAACAGCTGAAAACTAATTAAAAAATTATATTTTTTGTAACAATATCATTTAGGTATTGTTATTTTTTTGTGTTATTGATATACTGTGCATTAACAAAATATAAGAAATACGAGATATAATCCAGCACTAATGTAGAAAATTAAAATATGTATTAATTGTATTGGAACTGTATGAAAGGAAAGCTAATTAATGAAAAAAATTATAGAAAATATACGAAAAGATAAAGTAATATATTATATAATAATAATTGCAGCAAGCTTAATTGCAGCTATTCCATTAATTAATTTAAGAATATATGGCACGGATGATGGATATGTACATATGCTTAGAATTTTTGGAATGGAACAAATTTTAAAAGAACAAAATTTTCCTCCTTTTATATATAGCAAATTTGCAAACGGGTTTGGATATGCAATAAATCTATTTTATAGTCCAATTGTTACATATGGGCCATTATTTTTTAGAATATTTGGATTACACTATTATACATGTTTAAAATTATTTGCATATAGCACAATATTAATATCTTGTTTTACGATGTATAATTTTCTATATGAAGTATCAAAAAAACGTGAAATTGCCACTCTAGGAGCCGTAATTTATGCTTTTATACCATATAGATTAGAAACTATATTTAACAGATTTGCAATAGGAGAATTTACCGCCTATATATTCTTTCCAATGTTATTCCATGGATTATTTAATTTACTAAAAGGTGATGGAAAGAAACACTATTATATTGCAATAGCAGCAATAGGACTTATATTAACACATACAATTTCAACAGAATATTCTGCAATATTTGCACTATTATACATAGTATTTAATTTTAAACAATTAAAAAATAAAGGTGTAATCAGAAAAATAGCAATAAATGTAATCTTTATTTTGGCTATTACTGCATTCTTTACTGTACCATTAATGGAACACAAGATATTAGGAAACTATGTGATATTTAATTCGACATCTATGAAATCGCTTCCAATTGATGTGCAAAATTCTACAATAAAAATATCACAATTATTTAAAGATATTGGTGAAGTAAATGGTGTTAGTTTTAAAATTGGAATTCCGTTAATTATATTAACACTATTGGGAATTGTTTCATATAAAAAGGTGGACAAAAATATAAGAAGTGAATATATTACTTTTACTGCAATAGCTATGATATCATTAGCAATGGTAACAAAATTATTTCCATGGATAATAATGCCTAAGACACTTACAACACTTCAATTTGCATGGAGAATGTTGGCTTTCTTTGAATTTGCACTTTCAATTATATGTGCGATAAATCTATATTACTTTGTAGAGATGATTGCAAAAGATAAAGAAAACCTATACAATGTTTTATTTGCTATTTCGATAGCACTAATTATAGTTTCGATGGTGAAAATAGATTATAATTATAGTTATGAGGATGAAAAAAATCTGACTGATGAAGAATATGAAGCACAAATAGCTGAAAAAACTTCTATATGGTCAATAAATAGAGATTATTTACCCAAAAAAGTAGATACCAAGGCTCTAGGAAAGAGTTATTTAGATTATAGAGAAAATAAAGTATATGTATTAGATGGAAATGCAACTATTATAAATGAAAAAAAGAAAGATTTACAATTAGAATTTGATATAGAAAATTATAAAGCAAACACAATTTTGGAATTACCTTACATATACTATTTAGGCTATACAGTTACAACAGAGCAAAATGAAAAGATACAAATGTTTGAATCTGATAACGGAATGCTAGCAATAAAGCTAGATGAAAATATAGAAAGCGCACATATAACTGTTAAGTACACTGGAACTACTATAGAGAAAGTATCATATTTGATATCAGCTATTTCAATAATAACTTTTATAGGATATGTAATTTACAGCAAGAAACAAGATATATAATTATTAAAAAGTGTTAAAATAATATAGTTGAAGAAAACTATATAT
>FR880082.1:15107-24781 GCA_000435175.1 Clostridium sp. CAG:245 | reverse complement strand
GTAAATGTAGCAAAATGAGAAAGGAATGGAAGTTGAAATGATTAAACTTCTAAACAAAATAAAAGATAACAAGGAATATTTATACATACTATTAATTAGCATAATAGTATGTATTCCTTTGATGAATAAGAATATAAACATATATAGAGATGACGGCATCCAACATGTATGCAGATTAATTGGAACATATCAAACTATCAGAAGCGGAGAAATGCTTCCAATGATAATGGCTAGTTTCTGCAATAATTTTGGATACTCATGGAACATATTTTATAGTCCATTAACAGCATATGCTCCATTAATCTTTAAGATATTCAATTTTACATTTACAAATTGTTTAAAGATATTTATGTTTGCAGTAACATTATTATCTGGAATCGCCATGTATAAATTTATGATAAATGTAACAAGAAATAAAAATGTTTCACTATTATCATCAATTTTATATGTACTTGCACCATACAGGATAACAGACATGTACATAAGAATAGCGGTAGCAGAACTTGCATCTTTTATGTTTATACCGATAATATTTGATGGCTTGTATTCTGTACTAAAAGAAGAAAAGTTATCGTTTAAGCTAATCTGGGGAACGGTAGGACTAATACTAACACATACGGTTATTACTATGTACATGGCAATAATATGCCTATTATATTTGGTATTTAATATTAAAAAATTAAAAAGCGTTAAGGTCATACGTATATTAGTAATAAGCCTAGTATGTATTTTACTAATAACAAGTTTCTACTGGGTAGGGTTGTTACAACATCATAATGCTACAAGCTATGAGGTATTCGTTCCAGGACGTATGGAAGTAGGAAACAAGCTAGAATACTATAAAACAGAATTTTATCAGTTGTTCTATACTAGTAAAGACCAACAAATGATTTATGCTATAGGCATGGTTACAATCTTAGGACTTGTTCTAACACCAATAGTGTGGAAGAGGATAGAAAAAGAGTATAAGAGAACATATGTACTGTTTTTGACATTTGGAATTATTTTAATCATAATGACATTAACATTCTTTCCATTCGAAAAGTTACCAAGCGTATTTAAAATGATACAATTTACGTTTAGGCTATATGAATTTACGGCGTTTTTCTTTGCTTTTGTAGCTGGAATAAATTATGGGATTATAATAAAGAACTTTAAGATATTCGATGTAATTGTGCTAACTATTATTTCTACATTATTGTTGATTCCGTATAATAGTAAATTGGAATATGAATTGTCTACTAATGAAGAGAGATTGATAGAAGGAGTACGAGTAACTGAAAATACTGGAAGAGTTCATGCGGGAATGGCAAGCATGGAATATTTACCAAGCAAGGCATTTAAAGTATTAAATACTTATATTGCAAATAGAAAAGATGAACCAATAATAATGAGCGGAGAAGCGGAAATATTAAATTACAACAAAAATGGGACAAACTTAGAATTTGAATTGACAAACATGAAAAATGAGCGAGAAGCGGACAATCAAAATAATAAGACAGAAGCGGGACTTACAATCGAACTACCATATATTTATTATTTAGGATATAGAGTGTATGCAAATGGCAGTGAAATTGAATGTACAGAATCAGACAATGGATTTGTACAAATAAAAATCAATCCAGCATTGCATGAACAAAATGTAAAAATAAATGTGAGATATACTGGAACAAATGAGATGATTGTGGCAAGTGCTATTTCTATAATAAGTGCAATGATAATAGTGGTAAGTAAAATAATATTAAATATGAAAAATCTAAAGTTAAAACGGGGTATAAAGATATATCTCGTTTTAATTTTATTTAAAACAAAAGCTTGTCATTTTATGTATTTTATAGTAAAATACATAATGTAATTTGAAAAATTAATTTTATAAGAAGGTGAAAAAATGTCAAAACCAATGGTTGCAATTGTTGGTAGACCAAATGTAGGGAAATCAACATTTTTTAATTATATAGTTGGAAAAAGAATTTCAATAGTAGAAGATACTCCAGGTGTTACAAGAGACAGAGTCTATGGCGAAGCTAACTGGAGAGGTAGAAGTTTTACATTAATAGATACAGGGGGAATAGAGTTTGACGATTCTAATGACATTTCTATTCAAATGAAAGAACAAGCTGATATTGCTATTGCTATGGCAGATGTTATTATATTTTTGACTGATGCAAAGCAAGGTATTACATCAGCAGATACAGAAATCGCATTAATGCTTAGAAAGTCTAAGAAGCCAGTAATTTTGGTTTGCAATAAGGCAGATAATTATGGAAAGAATGCTCCTGAAATTTATGAATTTTATAATCTAGGATTAGGAGATCCATTCAGAGTTTCTTCTGTAAATGCAATAGGAATTGGAGATGTTTTGGACGAGATATATGACAAATTGCCTCCAAAACAAGAAAATGAAGATGACAATCTTCAGATTAAAGTTGCTGTTATCGGAAAGCCAAATGTGGGTAAATCTTCATTAATTAACAAGATTCTTGGAGAAAATAGATTAATTGTAAGTAATATGGCAGGAACCACAAGAGATGCAATAGATTCTGAATTTGAAAATTCTCATGGAAAGTATGTTTTTATTGATACTGCAGGAATTAGAAGACACAGCAAAATAGACGAGAAAATTGAAAAATACAGTGTTGCAAGAACTTTGCTTGCAATAGAAAGAGCAGATGTTTGTATCTTAATGATTGATGCAACACAAGGCGTTACAGAGCAAGATACAAAGATTGCAGGAGAGGCTCATGAGGCAGGAAAAGGCGTTATAATAGCAATAAACAAGTGGGATGAATATGATAAACAAAATGGAACTTTAGAAAAATATACTAAAGATGTATATTTAAAATTACCATATTTATCATATGCACCAATTCTATTCATATCAGCAAAAACTGGTCAAAGAGTAGAAAAATTATTCGATATGATAAATAATGTCGCAAACCAAAACGCACTAAGAGTTTCAACATCTGTATTAAATCAAGTATTAGCAGAGGCAATAGCTGTTGTTCAACCACCAACAGACAAGGGAAGAAGATTAAAATTATACTACATGACACAGGCTTCTACAAAGCCACCAACATTTGTAGTATTTGTAAATGATAAAAAATTGTTCCATTTTTCATACGAAAGATATCTAGTAAATCAACTTAGAAAAGAGTTTGGACTTGTTGGAACTCCAATAAGAATGATTGCAAGAGAAAAAATAGAGAAAAATGAAAAGAGTAATACTAAATAAGAAAAAACAAGGTCTGATTGTAAAAGATTATGACTTATAAGAAAGGATTGTGATTATTTATGGCAACATATATTATTGTTTCAATTATAGCATATTTATTAGGAAGTATAAGTTTTTCGGTAATATTCAGCAAGAAATTAGCTGGATTTGATGTAAGAGAAAAGGGAAGTGGAAATGCAGGTACAACCAATGTACTAAGAACAGTTGGCAAAAAAGCTGCAGCTTTAACACTTTTATGTGATTGTTTGAAAGGTGTATTTGCAGTTTTAGTTGCTTTTATAGCAGGAAAAATTGTAAAAGATACAGATTCAAGATTATTAGTTCAATTAGCAGGAATATTTGTTGTATTAGGACATACTTTTCCAGTATTCTTCAAGTTTAAAGGTGGAAAAGGTGTTGCTACATCGTTAGGTGTACTATTAATAACCAACTGGCAAATAGGATTAATTTGTTTAGTGTTTGCACTAATACTAATGGCATTAACAAGATTTGTATCATTAGGCTCAATAGCTGCTGCAATACTATTCCCAGTACTAACAGTATTCATTCATGAAAATTACTTAGTACCAGGAAATTATGTAATATTTGCTATAATAATGGCTGTATTAGTAGTATTCAATCATAGATCAAACGTAAAAAGACTATTAGAAGGAAAAGAAAATAAACTAAGTTTTAAAGGAACAAAATAAGAACTAAATTAAATGTATAAGCCCTATGACGGAATCAATTTTTTGATACAATCGGACATGATTTTTGGTCGGAGCTCCTTCGGACTTCTCAAAGAGCAAAATTATGCCTATGCACAAAAAATACTGATTTCGATAGTGGGCTTTTATAATTATAAAATAGTTTGAAGAAAAACAGAAAGAAGGAATTTATTATGAAAAACATCGCGATAATAGGAAGTGGAACATGGGGTGTTGCATTGGCAATGCATCTGTCAAATATAGGACACAACGTAAAATTATGGGCTTTTATGCAAGAAGAAGCAGATAATATCAATATAGAAAGAAAGTGCAAATTCTTGCCAGATGTAAGAATAAACGACAATATTACATGTTACACAGATATTCAAAAAGTAATAGAAGGAACAGATATGATTTTACATGTTACACCTTCAAAATTTGTTAGAGAAACTATAAAAAAATATAAAGATTATGTAACAAATCAACCAATAATAATGTGTGCAAAAGGCTTTGAAGCTGAAACACTATGTACACTTAGCCAAATTATAGAACAAGAAATGCCAAATTCAAAATATGGGATATTCTCTGGACCAAGCCATGCAGAAGAAGTTTCGGTTGGAATACCAACAGCAATTGTTATAGCTTCAAAAGATGAAGAAGTTCGCAATTTAGTACAAGAAACATTCATGAATGAGAAGATGAGAGTATATACATCAGACGATGTAATTGGAGTAGAACTTGGTGGAGCATTAAAAAACATAATTGCTTTCTGCGCAGGAATTGCAACAGAAATTGATTTAGGGGATAACAGCTTCGCAGCATTAATCACAAGAGGATTAGTAGAAATAACAAGACTTGGAATGGCAATGGGAGGCAAACACGACACATTCTACGGTTTATCTGGATTAGGAGATTTAATTGTAACATGCATGAGCGAACACAGTAGAAATAGAAGAGCCGGCAGACTTATAGGAAAAGGTTATACAGTTGAACAGGCAAGAAAAGAAATCGGAATGGTAATAGAAAGCATAGACAACATAGAAGTCGCATACGCATTATCAAAAAAATATAACATAGAAATGCCAATTGTAAATGCTGTTTATGATGTATTATACAATGGACTAGAACCAAGAAAAGCAGTAACAATGCTAATGACAAGAGCTAAAAAGAGTGAATAAATTAATAGGGAAATCTCTCATATAAATACCTAATGATGCTATCTGCATTGTTAGGTGTTATTTTTATATAATACCCTTTATCTAGGCAGAGCCACATTGCTATTTCATATCTATCCATATTATCAGCAAAAACGCCTAAAATGGTTGCAATTTCTATTGGATTTTCGTATGAATTTTGCCATTCTAAGGAATGATAATATATATCAAAATTCTGTGAAATTTTTTCATTTATGTCATAATATTTTGAGAGAAACCTAAAAATTTCTCCATCTTTATTACTATAAAATTTTATTGTTGGATGCATGATGTATTTAAATTAATCTTATAAAAATATTTCTATTTTACTGATTAAATCCTTTCTTGTAAATTCTAAAATTATTATTTGATTATTAAAAAAATATATACTTACAATATATAGAATAAAATAGAGCAATTTAGGGAAATTTATATTAAAAGAAAATTGAAGGGATTTTTAAATATGAAAAGTAAGAATTGGTTAATTAGCATATTTGCGTTAATAATAATGGTTACAATAATTGCGGTTACTGTTGTTGTAACTGTTAATAATAAAAAGACGAATTTGAATGAAAAACTCAGTTCAGAAATTGATTATTTAGATAAAACGATGATTGCAATGGTAAATAAATTGAATAATTTACAGACTAGTGATGAAATTCATGCAAAAAGGACATCAGTAGAGATTTCTTCACAGAATATTATGACTGATAGTAGTAAAAGTGGGGAAGAAAGCAGCTCCAATAGCAATGGTAGCAAAATGGGAGGTACGGATTCTTCTGGCAGTAGTAATTCTGAACAAGGCTCTGGAAGTACAGGAGATTCGTCTGCCAGTACAGAAAAGTATCAAATTCAAAATAATGCAGTGCTACTACGAAACACTTCGGACATTGACTGGAATGAACTGCAAAATCAAGCAGAGAATTTATATAAGTCATGGACAACAATAACCTTAGACTTAAATACTATGAATGTTACGAGTGATGATATTTTAGCTTATAATACAAATTTAGACAATTTGATGATATCTTTAAAAGAAAAAAACAAGATAAATTCCGCAATATGCTTAGCAAATATGTATAGCCTAATTCCAAAATATACTAATGAAATTTCGAGTGATACAGCAAAATCTAAACTGGAAAACGTTAAGTCCAACATTATATTTGCATATTCAATAGTAGAGACAGACAGGTGGGATGATGTATTAAAATTACTGGGACAGGCAGAGACAGACTTAACAGAGCTAATGACAATGAAGGAAAATTTATCAACAATGAAAAAACCAAAAATAAATAAAGCTTATGTATTACTTAAAGAACTAATAAAATCAAGTAATGATAAAAATGTAGATATATTCTACTTAAAGTACATTAATTTAATAGAAGAGCTGGATAATCTTTAAAAATAATGCTAAAACATTGATTTTTGCTTTAAGTTGCGGTACAATAGAAAAAGAGTAAATTAAATGGTCGCGTATAGCAAGGCTGAAAGGCAGCGTACGAGGAAAGTCCGGGCCCCACAGAGCAATGATGCTGGATAACGTCCAGTGAGGGCGACCTTAAGGAAAGTGCAACAGAAAATAACCGCCGTAAGGTAAGGATGAAAAGGCGAGGTAAGAGCTCACCGCTGGTATGGTGACATACTAGGCTGTGTAAACCCCATCTGGAGCAACACCGAGACTAGAAGGATAAGACTGCTCGTCATCTTCTTAATTTGGTGGCTTGAGACATGTAGTAATATATGTAATAGATAAATGGCCATTCTAGACAGAACCCGGCTTACAGATTTACTCTTTAATTTAAAATTAATAATTATATGGTATGTAGATTAGCATACTGTATTTTTTATATAAAATTTTATGAAATGGAAAACTGTATAGAACACAAGACTGCTTAATTGGATAAATTTCTAATATTTAAAAAATCTATTTTACAATAGCTCAAAAGTATGCTATAATAGGCTCTGCAAGTTGACACACTTTTTTAGTTGCAACGGAGGTACAATATGATTAGTTGCGAAGATAAAAAAAGATTGCAAGAGCTTATTTGTCAGGAATTCCCGGAATATTCTGAAGAAAAACGGGAACAAATGGTGGAAGCACTTGTAAAAAAGGAAGGCGCATATGTTGCGTTTTGCGAGTGTATCGGTAAACATGTTTCCAAAATTGGTGTCAAGTTCCGCAAGGACAATGGTGACAAAGGCAAGATGTATTACAGCACTGCATACGACAACGAGAAATTCGATTTGTAAATCCAAATGCCGACGTCTTAAATAAATTGATGAGATGTTGAATGATCATGTATCACACGAAGAGGAGTGAACTGTTTTGACCAGAGAAGAGGTTTTAGCAGTAATTGAAAAGCATGAAAAGCTTGATTTTAAAGAGCTTAAAGTAAGCTATTTAATTTTAAAGCCCAATGCTGCTAGACACTACAAGGTAATTGTTAATGAGATTGAAAAACAGCAATATACTATCATAGGCCAGTATGCAATTAGAGATTATGAAACATTGAATATGGCTCTGCATGTTGAACAGCCGGAATCAATGAAGTATATTATTCCGATTTCTCGGATGTACAATGATTTCTATGGAAACTATGGTGTGCTGTTACTGATTGGCAAGAGTAATATCACTTATGAGAACTTCTGCCTTCAGGTGGTTTCGCTTAAGCAGAACCTCAGAGCAAGATTTAAGTTCTCGTACATTGCATATGCTTTTGACACAGCAGAACTGGGAAGAGAAAACTTACATCAAAGGCTGGTTGTCGTCGATAAAGATGGCAAGCAAACTGTGGACGAATACTTTAAAAGAGAAGGAACTTTCATGGTGTTTTACATCAATGAAATTCATTCTCCTGATGAGAGTGTTGCCACACTTGTCAAAGAAATGCGGTTAATGGATGGTATGGAACTTTTCGATGTACAGAACCAAATCCCCAAAAACATTATCGAAATGATGAAGAAGTACAAGAGCTTCGAACACATAAAAGATATGTTCTAAACATGATCAAACAAGTTTGCAGGGTCTTGTCAAAATCCTGCGTTTTATTATATTTGAAAGGATATAGAAAATGGAAATAGAAAGAAAATTTTTAGTAAATGATTTAAATGGAATAAACTTGGAAGAATATGAATATAAAAAAATGGCTCAGGACTATTTATATATAGATAAATTTTCGGTAGTAAGAATAAGAAAAATAGAAACTGCAAAAGGAAAAAAATTTAAATATACAATAAAAACAGCAAAAGTAGGAATAAGTGTAAATGAGATAGAAAGAGAAATATCAGAAGAGGACTATGCAGAATTAAGAAAACAACTTAATTCTAAATATAATACAATAGAAAAAACGAGATACATAATTCCATACATGGATAATTTAAAGATCGAACTAGACGTATTTCACGGAATTTATGAAGGCGTTGTATTTGCCGAAATAGAGTTTTCGAGCGAAGAGCAAGCATATAACACAGAACTTCCAAAATGGTTTGGAAAAGAAGTAAGTAGCAAAATTACAAATTCAGACATGGCATTTTCAAATAGCAAAGATGTACTAAAATTAATAGAAGATATAAAGACTGGAAACTAATTAAAATTTCCAGTCTTTAAAATTTTGCAAAATTTTCAGTCTTTTAGTCTTGAAAAATTAATTTAATAAAATCCCCATATCTTTTGGTATGACTGATTGAATCTCCATCTTTTTATTTGTAATTGGATGAATAAATTCAACTTTATAAGCATGCAAGGCCTGTCTAGTAATTAAATCAGACTCATTGCCATATAAACTATCTCCAACGATTGGATGCCCAATATATGCCATATGTACTCTTATTTGATGTGTTCTGCCAGTTTCTAAATTTACTAAAACTTCAGAAAAGGTCTCATTATTTTTACAAAATTCTTTTAAGACTGAATAATGAGTTATTGCAACATCTCCGTTAGGAGAGACGCATCTTTCTATTATGCTATCTATTTTACGTGCAATTGGAGCATTAATTGTATCTTGTTTTTTATCAAAAATACCTTCACATATAGCAATATATTCTTTTTTAAATTGCTTATTTTGCATCTGCTTAGACAACATATCATGAATGTATTCGTTCTTAGCAAAGATAACTATTCCGGAAGTATTTCTGTCTAATCTATTTACAGGTCTAATCTTTTTATGAAGATTTATTGTATCAAAATAATATTTTACTCCATTAGATAGACTATCTTCAAAATGAATTATAGATGGATGAACTGGAATTCCAGCTGGTTTGTCTATTATGAGTAAATATTCATCTTCATATAAAATAGATAAATCCATTTTAGTTGGTACAATATTAGAATTATCTTCTTCAAAATCGATGCTGATAGTAATAGAGTCTCCATCGATAATTTCCTTATCTAGATATGTTGAACATCCGTTTAATAAAATTTTGTTATTCTTTTTTAATTTAAGTAGAAGGTTGTACGAAATATTAAATTTTCCAGTAACAACTTGCCTTACGGTATTATAATTATCATTATTTTTTATATATTCTAAAATCATTTTAAACCTCATTATATTAATTATATAAATA
>FR880082.1:0-15084 GCA_000435175.1 Clostridium sp. CAG:245 | reverse complement strand
ATATAAATATTATAACATAATATTTGAAAAATTTTGAAAATAACTTGATAAAATCATAAAAAGCTAGTATAATGAATATACTAGTAGAGGATATTTAATATCTACTATAATAAAAATGTGAACCGCAACCCTATTTGCGAAATATAAGTTTATAGGTGAGAGAATGTGAACCGCAACCCTGCTTGCGAGATATAAATGTGCAGGTGAAAAAATGATAATTATAGTAAAATATGGGGTCTATAAAAATAGATCCCATATTTGCATAAAAGGGGTGTAGCTATGCTTATAGAGGATGGAAAATTCTATTTTATAAAAGATGAATTTTTTGAAGTGTTTAAATGTTATGGTCTAATGGTAAATAAAGAAAACGGTAATAAAAGACCTTGCTATTTTTGCTTTAGAGATAGAAAAAACAAAGATATAATTTGGTTTGTTCCAATTTCTACAAAATATGAAAAATATAAAAAATTATACGAAGCAAAGAAGATAAAAAACAGAAATAGACCCGTATATAATTTTGTTTTTGGTAATGTATTGGGCAAAAAGTCAGTATTTTTAATACAGAACATATTTCCAACAAAAGAGATTTACATAGAAAATAAATATGTTAATTCAAATAAAGATGTAGAAATTCCTACATCGGTAAAAGATAAAGTTATAGTAACATCTCTAAGGGTAGTAGAACTAGCAGAAAGAGGAATTAATGTTCCATTTTATGATATTGTTGAAATGAAGAAAATTTTACTAGAAAATTAAGCCGATATTAGAAGTTTTATGTAATTTTTCTCTTGTACTTTACACAATTTGAATATATAATATAGATGTCAAAAGTTAAGTACTGATAGGAGGAAAAATAAACATGACATTTATAGAAAAAATGAAGATGCAAGCAAAGCAAGACATTAAAACTATTGTGCTTCCAGAGAGTAAAGATATACGTACTCTTGAGGCAACAGAAATAGTTCTAAAGGAAGGCTTTGCTAATATTATTTTAATAGGTAATCCACAAGAAATAAATGAATTAGCTGAAAAAAATAATATAAACTTAAATGGAGCTCAAATTGTAAACCCTGCGACTTCTGCTGATTTTAGCAAATATGCTAACGATTTATACGAATTAAGAAAAAATAAAGGTATGACTTTAGACCAAGCAAAAGAGCTATTGAAAACAAATAGCAGATACTTTGCAACAATGATGGTAAAAGAAGGAGATGCTGACGGATTTGTTTCTGGCGCATCACACCCAACTTCAGATACATTAAGACCTGCTCTTCAAATTTTGAAGGCTGCACCTGGAACAAAATTGGTATCTGCATTCTTCGTAATGGTATTGCCAGACAAAGAGTTTGGAGATGATGGAGTATTTATATTTGCAGATTCTGGATTAAACGAATATCCAGATGCAGATGCTTTATCTGAGATTGCAATATCATCAAGCAAGAGTTTTAAAGAGCTAATTGGAGATGAACCAAAGGTTGCAATGCTTTCATATTCAACACATGGAAGTGCTCATTCGCCATTAACAGATAAAGTTATAGAGGCAACAAAATTATTGAAAGAAAAAGCACCAGATTTAATATGTGATGGAGAAATTCAGTTAGATGCTGCAATTATTCCAGAAGTAGCCGAAAGAAAGGCTCCAGGAAGCCCTCTACAAGGTAAAGCAAATATATTGATATTCCCAGATTTGGACGCCGGAAACATCGGCTATAAACTAACACAAAGATTCGGACACGCAGAAGCATATGGACCTTTATGCCAAGGTGTTTCAAAGGCTGTAAACGATTTATCAAGAGGTTGCTCAAGTCAAGATATTGCTGGAGTTGTAGCAATAACAGCAGTGCAGGCTCAAAAAATAAACTAGGAGTTACACTCGATTGCAAGTGAGGTAATGAAAAACACAATAAGGAGGTAATTTATGAAAATTTTAGTTTTAAACTGTGGCAGTTCTTCTCTTAAATATCAGCTTATAGATATGGAGAATGAAAATGTAATTGCAAAAGGTTATTTCGAAAGAATAGGCAGTTACGATTCGTTTGTAACCCATAAAGTTAATGGAGAAAAGTATAGATATGACGTAATTGCTAGAGACCACGGCGAGGCTATTAAGTTTGTGTTAAAGCAATTTACAGATGAAAGATATCCTGTTATAAAGAGTTTAGATGAAATAGCTGCAATAGGACACAGAATTGTTCATGGTGGAGAAAAATTCCAAAAATCTTGTATTATAACAGAAGATGTAAAGAAAGGAATTGAAGATGCTGTTAGATTTGCGCCACTTCATAACCCAGCACATTTACAAGGCATAAAGGCTTGTGAAATTAATTTGCCAGGCAAACCTAATGTCGCAGTATTCGATACGGCATTCCATCAAACTTTAAAGAAAGAACAATATTTATATCCAATTCCATATGAATACTACGAAAAATATGGAATAAGAAAATATGGATTCCATGGAACATCTCATAAATACGTTTCATTAGAGATTGCAAAATTACTTGGAAAACCAATAGAAGAACTAAAAATAATAAATTGCCATATAGGTCAAGGTGTAAGCTTGTGTGCCATTCAAAATGGTGTTAGCGTAGACACAACAATGGGACTTACACCATTAGGCGGAGTTGCGATGGGGTCACGTTCTGGAGATTTAGACCCATCAGTGGTAACATACTTGATGTCTAAAGAAAATATGAACCCTGCTCAAATTGATGAAATATTAAATAAGCGTTCTGGATTATTAGCACTTTCTGGAATATCATCTGACAACAGAGACGTAGAAAGAGCAATAGCGCAAGGAGATGAAAGAGCTATTTCATCACTAAAAGAATATGACTTCATAATAGCACAATACATAGCCAAAATGGCTGTTACAATGAATGGAGTAGATGTAATAACATTTACAGCAGGAGTAGGGGAGAAAGGTCCAATTTCTAGAGCCGGAATATGTAGCCATTTAACATTTATGGGTGTATTATTAGATCCAGATAAAAATAACTCTGTAAGAGATACAGAGAAAGAAATTTCAAGTGAAAATTCGAGGGTAAAAGTTTGGGTAGTTCCAACAAACGAAGAGCTAATGATAGCAAGAGAAACAATGGAACTTGTGAAATAAATATTAACTTAGCCCTAAAAGGGGCGTCCCTATTGGGCGAAAAGAAAGGATTATGAAATGAAAGTATTAGTTTTAAATTGTGGTAGTTCATCACTTAAATATCAATTAATAGATATGAACACAGAAGAGGTTATGGCAAAAGGAACTTATGAGAGAATAGGAGAGCAATCTTTTGTTACTCATAAAGTTAATGGAGAAAAATTTAGATTTGATCATCCTGTAAAAACACATAAAGAAGCAATCGATTTTATGACAGAATTGTTATTAGACCCTAAATACAATACAATAAAGAGTCTAGCTGAGATTGATGGAATTGGTCACAGAGTTGCTCAAGGAGCAGACAAGTTTAGCTCATCAGTTATAATTGATGAAGATGTAATTGCAAAAATTGATGAATGTGCTGCTTTAGCACCAGTTCACAACAAGGCTGCTATAACAGGAATTAGAGCTGCCATGGAAGCAATGCCTGGAAAGCCAAATGTAGCAGTATTTGATACAGTATTCCATCAAACAATTCCAGAGGAAAGATATACATATCCAATTCCATACAAATATTATGAAAAATATGGAATAAGAAAATATGGATTCCATGGAACATCTCATAAATATGTTTCAGCAAGAATTGCAGAGCTTTTAGGAAGACCAGTAGAAGAGTTAAAAACAGTAGTATGCCATTTAGGACAAGGTGCAAGCTTATGTGCAGTTAAAGGCGGAAAAAGCGTTGATACAACAATGGGACTAACTCCACTTGGAGGAATACCTATGTGTGCACGTTCTGGAGATTTGGATCCATCAATAGTAACATATTTAATGAAAAAAGAAAATTTAACACCAGATGAGATGGAATTAATATTAAACAAGGAATCAGGAATATTAGGACTTTCAGGAGTATCAGCAGACTTTAGAGACATCGAAGCTGAAGCTGCAAAGGGAAACAAGAGAGCAGAGCTTGCAATAAGTGCTTATGCATACAAGGTAGCACAATACATAGCTCAATACATAGTTTCACTTGGAGGACTAGATACAATCGTATTCACAGCAGGAATTGGAGAAAACCAATATAATGCAAGAAGAAGAATATGTGAAAACTTAAAATGCTTCGGAGTAGAAATAGATGAAGCAAAGAACCATGAATTCAGAGATGAAGGAAGAATATCTTCTCCAAACTCGAAAGTAGAAGTTTGGGTAGTTCCAACAAACGAAGAACTAATGATAGCAAGAGATACGAAAGATTTGATTACAAAATAAATAGTTGCTAAAATCGAAAAAACGTAGTAAAATAGATACATATTGGTATATAACCTGCTTTTTGCAGGCTGTATAAAAGACTCTACACAAAATAATTATTTTTAGGAGGAAAGCTCATGAAACGGTTGATTAGTGTTCAAAAATCTGGATCGTCTGTCAAAATGGAAATAGTTTATTAACAATTTCAAACGAAAGGAGACTATTATGGCACACGGTGGACATTCTGGAGGAGCTCGGATTCATTCGCATACCCACTATCACAGAAGCAGTTGGAATGGAGGATTTGATAGCGACAATATAGGTGCTATACTATTGATGAGTACTTTCCTAATTGTTATCATAGTAGCTGTAATTTTTAAGTTTTTGTCTAGTGATAATATCGGTGACAAGAAACCTCTCGAAGGCAATTACAAAGTTGTGCAATATTTGCATGATGACGACGTATTTTCAAATCAAGACGAGTTGTTACAAGGTCTGGAATACCTGAAAGAAAGGACTAATGTTCAGATGATTGTAATGACTTCTTCTGAGAAATGGTCTGATAAAAAAGCCGTTGAAGAGTACTATCTTTTAGTGGAAGACGAAGCACATGTGTTGCTTATCGTACCGCCTGAAGGCTCGAAATACCCGTTTTATTATGCAATTGGAGATGAAGCCGATACAGTAATAGATGATAAAGCAATTAAGTACTTTATAAAACAAGTGGAAGATTCTCGAGATAGTAATGAATGGAACAGGCAACTATGTGGATTCGCTGACAAACTGATGGAAAGTTCAAAAACTTCTTGAAACCAAGGGGAAACATGTAACAGGAGATGAACTGTATATGAAACGATTAAAAGATTTTGTAGAACGAAAATTTCGGTATGATGTAGATATTGCACTTTTCATTGCGTGCTGTACGCTGGTATGTTTATTTATATATGGAATTTTAACAACTATATTTCCTAATTCCGATATTGGTGGAAAAAGTCCACTTGAAGGAGAGTATGAAGTTGTGCAATATTTGCATGATGATAATATTTTTTCTAACCAAGAAGAATTAATTCAAGGACTGGAATACCTGCGTAAAAAGACCAATATTCAGGTGATTATTATAGCCTCTTCTGATAAATGGTCTGATGGTGCGGCTGTTCGTGAGTACTATCTAACAGTAGAAGATGAGGGACATATTCTGCTCGTGGTTCCACCAGAAGGATCTACAAATCAATTTCGATACGCTATTGGCAACAAAGCAAATCAAGTAATAGATAGTAAAGCAATGCAGTATTTGCTTAGCCAAGTAAGATATTCTCGTGACGGAAAATATTGGAAAACAAAGATATGTGAGTTTGCCGATAAGTTAATCAGCTGAAAACAAGTATGTGCTAATTTGCATTTACATGTTGCAACAACGGAGTATTCGTTTCTACGGATGCTCCGTTGCTGTTTATAAATTATTTTTTTATCCCAAAGAATATTTTTAGTGAACAAAAATATTGTCTTTTTTGTCTAAAAGGCTTATAATATAAATGGTTATAAATACCGAAAATTGATAGAAAACAAAGGACCAATAAAAATGATAAATACAGATGGAAATCCAGATTTTTTAAATGCATTTTTGGACTACACAACCTCGATTTTAAACAAATCGCCTGGTACGGTAAAGGAATACAATTATGATTTAAATAGATTTTTGAAATATATAATGTATCGTTTTAAATTAACAGATGAGAAAAATTTTGATGCAATAGATATTCATAATATGGACTTAGAAACACTAAATAGAATAAAACTAGACGATATACATTCATATTTGTTTTATTTGGCAAATAGTTGTCAAAGTAAACCAGCAACAAGAGCTAGAAAAACGGCTAGTATTAGGGTGTTCTTCAAATATATGTCGCAAAAAGCTGCAAAGCCAATGGACCATAACCCAGCACTAAATTTAGAGTCACCTAAAATAGGAGTACGTGTTCCTAGATATCTTTCTTTAGAAGAAAGTAAAAAGCTTTTAGCTGCTACGAACAACGAAGATACGAGAAATAAGGAACGTGATTATGCAATTATTACATTATTTTTAAATTGCGGAATGCGTTTATCTGAACTTGTTGGAATAAATATTAAAGACATAGATTTTGATGAAGCAAAAATGAATGTAACTGGTAAAGGAAACAAGGAGCGTGTTATATATTTAAATAAATCGTGTATGAGTGCATTAGATAATTACTTAGCAGTACGACCTAAAACAGGCATAAAACAAGGCTCTGAGAATGCATTATTTTTAAGTGAAAGACTAGAAAGAATAAGCAATAGAACAGTTCAATATGTTGTAAAACAAGAATTGTTGAGGGCAGGTTTAGACACAAATAAATATTCTGTGCATAAATTAAGACACACCGCCGCAACATTAATGTATAGATATGGAAACGTTGATATTAGAGCACTACAGGTTTTATTAGGACATGATAGTATATCAACTACACAAATTTACACTCACGTTGATGATCAACAAGTTAGAAATGCTGTTGAAGACAATCCTTTAGCAGATTTAGAAAGTGAATATGAAAAGCAAAGAAAATTTGAAATATAATAGAAGGGATTAAATTTAGTTATGAAAGAATTGAGCAGAGCCGAAAGAATAAAAGTTGCGAAAGCATGTATTAGAAAAGGAATGCCTATTTCGGAATTAAAAGGTATGGGGATTGATATAAGCAAATTTCCTCCTAATGTGCAAGCTGAACTACATAGATTAGTTTCTTGCGAAAAAATTGATAGAAGTATAAAGAATACTTTAAACAATGACATCGAAAGATAATTTAGGAGATACATAATGAGAAAAAATTTTAAAGCTCGAATGACAGCTAAAAACATGAATATAACAGAATATAATAAAGAAACACTAATTCGTCTAATGATATTTGCCAGCCAAATAGGTGAGTTAAATTCCAATGAGGCCAAAAGAACAATAGATTTGTCTAGAAAATGGGAAATTACTAATCTTAGCGAAATTAATAGTGTACGAAGCTTGAAAAGATTAAAAGAGACAGGTTGGCTAGAACAGCAAGATATATCAGATTATATCGCTATTTTAGTTGACATACTATCACAATCTGATTTTTTTGACATTCAACAAACACTTATATCAACGTTAAACCAATACGCACTTGATTACAAGAACCTTGAACCCGAAGTTTTACCAGATGTATTAAAAGAGATTAGATTCTCTAATGTTGATTTTAGTAATCAATTTTATGGAAATAATGGAAAAAGAGAAGTTTCCCAAAGTGAAAAATATGCTAATTTTATGTACCTGTCAAATCAGCTTGCACACGCATTTTGTGCCAATGTGGAAGGAATGCAAAATTGGCAAACAAATCATTTGGTACAAGAATTGTTTAAAATAAAAACCTGGTGCGTTCATAAATTAATAGAAGAAAAATCTCATGGCGCATTGATGGATGTCTCAATCAGAAAAATACAGGCTGGAGATGAAGGAAATTTTCCAAATTGCATTATATCTTTTTCTCTTCCAAATTATATGGAACCTTTTTCGGTACATATGAATGATGGATGCTTGAGCAAAGAAGAATTGGCACAATGCGATGGAATTGATAGATATAATCAATTAGGCTTAAGAACGTCTTTTCCTCAATATTTAAGCGACGAAAAGATGAAATTATTGGAGCATTTATACGAAGACAAATTTCAAAAAGCTACCTATAAGAGAGGAAAAAATCTACAATGGCTATTTGAAACAAAGGCTATACTACAGGAAAAAGAGCAAAAGAAGATAAAGAATACTCCATCAAAATCCAAAACAAAATATGTTGGAAATAAAAACAATACAAATGCAATAGAAATTAAGAAAGAAAATGAGAAAACTCTTAGAAAATTAGCAAGAAATTTAGGCGTAAAATTACCTAAATATTTTAAAGATGGCTTTTTAGTTAGAACGAGTTACTCTATCAATCAATATATAGAAGATGTAAAACCTGAAATAACTGTGGCCCTGCTCCAAAAAGGAATTCCATCAGAAAAAATTGATGCCGAGATAGCAAAACTAATTATCTTTATGAAAATGACTAAACCTTTTAGTGCTATAGCAAAAAGTCCTAAAGAGGAGAAAAAAGAGCAAGCTCTTGAAGCACTAGAGGATTATTCTGAGGGATATGCATACATTGAATTATATTCTGGAGAAACTACAGATTACTCAGAGTTGAAGTCTGGTGCCAGAAAGTATGCTAATGAACTTGCAAGTAAAAGAATAGCTAAACAACAAGCAAAAATGGAGAGTTCTGAAATCTTAGATGATGGACTTGATTATCCAATTAATGATCAAACTAGAATAAATGAATCATCGAATATTCAGGACAATCGAGAAAATTCATTAAAAGTACAAGAAACCAATGCTATACAAGCAATGACTCCTGAAAGAGCACAAGCACTAGAAGATGAAATAACACAATTAAATACTGAAGTTAATGAACTAACAGATACAATTCAGGTTCTTATGGAAAAATTGAAAAAAGCACAAGAAAGAATTATCAATATTCACACAGAACTTAGAAATTCGATCCCTTCAAAAGATGAAGGTAGAGATTAAATAATTTTTAGCATATGAGAAAGGATAGGTTTTAATATGAGCCTTATTACAAACATAAGAAACTTCTTTAAAAGAATCTTTAACAAAGATGTAGAAGCACTTCCAAAGCCTACAGAAGAATTACATGAAAATAAAGATAAAATAGTTCGAACTAGTGAAAACAACGAGATTTCCGAAAAAAATATCGTAATGTTCTTATACAAACAATTACGTTTAGGAAATTTAGAACCTAAATATATTCCTGACGAGTATCGTGATAAAATTGCAGCATTATTAAAAGAAGAAAAAATGATAAAGCAGAAACAAATTAAAGAAATAAATCAAAAAATACACAATTATTAGGAGTGCAAATTGAAACAAAAAAACGAAGAATATCATATTATAAATGATATAAAATGCAAAATAGTGTACGAAAAAATAAAGAATACATATATTCAAATAAAAGATGGTGAAGTTATAATAAAAACTTCACCTCGTTCTTCAATTAAATATGTTGAAGATGTTGTGAATAGTAAAGCTGACTGGATAAATAAAAAATTACAAGAACAATCGAGAAAAATAAATACAACATATAAAGACGGAAGCACAGTAAGGGTGCTAGGAAAACCATATACACTAAAAATAATGTATACAGATGCAAAAAGAAATAAGCTTGATATGGATAATCAATATTTATATTGCGATTTAAACAAAGATTTTAAAGGAAATGAACAAGAAAATGTAAAAAAATTAATCGATAAATTATATAAGTACATTGCAACAGAAGAAGTTCCATCAGCAATGGAAGATTTGAAGAATCGTACAGGCTTAGCTCCACTAGAATGCAGTATAAAGAACTTAAAAGCAACATGGGGAATATGTTCTTCAAAGAAAAAAATAAGCATAAATCAAAACCTGATGGCATACAGCAGGCACGCAATAGAATATGTATGCTTGCACGAAATTTGCCATTTAAAACATATGAACCATTCAAAACAATTTTGGAACATGGTTGAATATTATATGCCTGATTACAAAGAGGCAAAAAAAGAACTAAAAAATTGAAATCTAAAATTTTCTTAAAGAAAGGATAGTGATAAAATGATTGATTTAGACGAAAATACTAAAAAGTTGGAATCTTTAAAAAATAGACTAAAAGAAGTAGGTGACTCCCTTTGACATTGCTAGTTTAGAGAAGGAATTACACACATCAGAAAAACAGACGGAAGAACCTTCTTTTTGGGAAGACTCACAGAATTCTAGTAGAATTTTAAAAAGAATAAATGAACTTAAAAATAAAACAGAAAACTACAAAAAAATATCATCAACATTTGAATATATAGAAGAATTAAACGAATTAGTAAAGTCTGAAATTCAAGAAGGTACAAAACATGAGGAGTTAGATTCAGAAGCAAAAGAAATTTTAGACACAACAGAAAATCTCGAAAAAGACATAGAAAAGCTTGAGATAACAACACTTCTATCTGGAAAATATGATAATAACAATGCAATTTTAACATTGCACCCTGGTGCTGGTGGTACAGAAGCCCAAGATTGGGTTGAAATGTTATATAGAATGTACTGCAGATGGGCAAATAGCAATGGATATGAAGTAAAAGAATTAGACTATTTAGCAGGTGATGAAGCCGGAATAAAAAGCGTTACATTTCTTGTATCTGGACCATATGCGTATGGATACTTAAAAGGAGAAATGGGAGTTCATAGATTAGTTAGAATTTCTCCGTTTGATGCTGGAGGCAGACGCCATACATCATTTGCCTCATTAGAAGTACTGCCAGAAATAACAGAAGACGTTGAAATAAATATAAATCCAGACGATTTAAGAGTAGACACATACCGTGCCTCTGGAGCCGGTGGTCAGCACATAAACAAAACATCATCAGCAATCAGAATTACTCATATTCCAACAAACATAGTCGTAACATGCCAGTCAGAAAGATCCCAGATTCAAAATAGAGAAACTGCTATGAAAATGCTGAAATCAAAATTACTTGACTTAAAAGAAAAAGAAAACAAAGACACTATAGATGACTTAAAAGGTGTTCAAATGGACATTGCATGGGGAAGCCAAATACGTTCATACGTATTCTGCCCATACACACTAGTAAAAGACCATAGAACAAATTACGAAGTAGGAAACGTTCAAGCTGTAATGGACGGAGATTTGAACGGATTCATAGACAGTTATTTAAAATATAACGCATCTTCAAATTCATAAATATATTAAATAAAACTCTTATTAATAATCATTTTTTAAAGCCTCGAAATGTCGATCTTGGTTTGGGATCCTTCGGAATCCTCAAAAGGCGAGTTTCCAGTCTCTTTTAAAAAACGGGTTATTATAAGAGTTTTTTCTGGTAGAAAAGTTATAATTGATTTTTCTGCATAAAGAAATTTTTAATTTAGCTCTTATATTTATTATGTTGTAGTTCTAATAGAAAATCCATTAAAACCTGTTCTAAAATAGACAAGACCCGAATATAATTAAATATATGAAATGGGGGAAGGGGAAAGGCCTATGGACGACAGAAAGAACATGCCTCAAAATAATGGAAATGTAATTCAAAATTTGATTTTAGAAAATAGAGAAAAGTTAACCATAACAGGAGTTGTAGATGTATTAAGCTTTGATGACCAAATAGTAATAGTAGAAACACAATTAGGACTACTTACTGTAAAGGGTGAGGACTTGCGAATAAATAAGCTTAGTATAGATAGTTTAGAAGTAATAATTGAAGGTCAAATTTACAATATGGGCTACAGTAATGATGAAATTGGCAAAAAAAATTCTGGTAGTTTATTAGGTAAAATTTTTAAGTAAAGAAAATAATTCATAACTACAATATAATAATTTTGTATATTTTCTGCAATAATGAAATGCAATTTTATATATAAAAGATTGTACTGTATTTAAAAATTTAGTTTTAGCTTAGTGACTAGAAGGAGAATTAAAACCAAATATGAATAGCGAAATAATCAGCCAAATGCAGTATTTTGCAATATACATACTTTGCGGAATATCCATAGGAATACTCTTTGACATATTTAGAATACTAAGAAAATCATTCAAAACACCCGATTTTGTAACATACATAGAAGATGCCATATTTGGCATTATAACTGGAATCTTCTTAATATTTATCATATTTATATTCAATAATGGAGAACTAAGATTTTACATATTTCTTGCCCTACTATTAGGCAATGTTTTATATTTATCTACAATAAGCAAATATTTCATAAAAATAAACGTAAAGATAATTACAACATTAAAAAACACCATAATAAAAATATTCATGATTATTACATTTCCAATAAGAAAACTACTGTACTTATTTAAAAAATATATTCTTAGCCTAATTTTAAAACCATTCAAAATATTAACAATAAACGCGAAAAATGTATTTAAAACGAAAAAAATTAAAAATTTTTTACACATAAAAAAGGATTTTAAGAAATAATGTAGAAATATATAATTAGATATAAAAAAATTGAATTTTGGAGATAATTAGATGAAAAAAATTTATAAAAAGATAATAATAGCAATATTTTTAATATATTTCGTCGTAACATTAATATCACAACAAAAAACATTAAATCAATATAAATCTGAAGCTTCTACTTATTCTGAACAGCTTGAGACTGCAAAAGAAACTAACAGTGAATTACAAAAAACAAAAGAAAATGTTAATTCAACTGAATATATAGAAGAAGTAGCAAGAGAAAAATTGGATATGTACTTACCTAATGAAAGAGTTTATATAGATATTAGCAAATAAGGGAGCAAAAAATTGCTCTCTTTTCTTGCAATTTTTGGTAATTTAATATATAATAGATATGGTTTTAATCGAAATAAATTTTAATCTTAATAAATTCCAAAACAAATATATGACGCAAAAACCAAAAAAAGTTGATCGAAGATAATTATAGATTATTTTAATTTTATTAGAGCTTAGCTTTATTTAGATAATTATTATACACAAATCATCTTCCATAATCATGGAAATATAGAAAGGATACTATAATATGGATTTAACAAATTGTACATTAGTGGAATTACGCCAAATGGCAAAAGAAAAAGGAATAAAGAATGTTACAAAATTAAAGAAAGACGAACTTATTGAAATTTTAGATAGTAATAGTAAAAACGCAGATTTAACTAAACAAAACAATAATTTAAATGAGAACGTCTCAAATGAAAAACTAAATGTTGCTGACACTCATTCAGCAGAAAATAACAATGGAAGTCAAAATGATAATTTGGATAATATAAGAAATGAGAATACTATTACTGAAAAAACATCTAACAATGTAAGATATGAAATTGATGAAAATGCTAAAAATGATTCAGACTTAGCTTATAAGCTTACAAATGCAGATGACTTTATAGCGCAAGGTGTATTAGAAGTATTACCAGATGGCTATGGTTTTTTAAGAGGAGAAAATTATTTATCAAGCCCAAAAGACGTATACATATCGCCAGTTCAAATTAGAAGATTTAGACTAGATAAAGGGGATAAAATAAAGGGGATTGCAAGACTTCCAAAAGAAGGAGAAAAATTTCCAGCATTAATATTTGTTGGTGAAGTAAATGGAGAAAGCCCAGAAAAAGCTTATAAGAGAAGAAAATTTGATGACTTAATTCCAATATATCCAGAAGAAAGAATTAAGCTAGAAACTGTTCCAACAGAATATGCTATGAGAATGATAGACCTAATTTGCCCAATTGGAAAAGGTCAAAGAGGAATGATTGTTGCACCTCCAAAAGTTGGAAAAACAACATTATTAAAGAAAATTGCAAACAGCATAACTGTAAATCATCCTGAAATTGAATTAATAGTGTTATTAATAGACGAAAGACCAGAAGAAGTAACAGACATGAAAAGATCAATTAAAGGAGATGTAATCTACTCTACATTTGATGAATTACCAGAGCATCACGTAAAAGTTGCTGAAATGGTACTAGAAAGAGCAAAAAGACTAACAGAACATGGTAAAGATGTTATAATCTTATTAGACAGTATAACAAGACTTGCAAGAGCATACAACTTAGTAATACCACCATCAGGAAGAACACTTTCTGGAGGTTTAGACCCTGCAGCATTACATAAACCAAAAAAATTCTTTGGAGCAGCCCGTAATATAGAAAATGGTGGAAGCTTAACAATACTTGCAACAGCATTAGTAGAAACAGGGAGCAGAATGGACGAGGTAATTTTCGAAGAATTCAAAGGTACTGGTAATATGGAAGTACACTTAGATAGATCATTATCTGAGAAGAGAATATTCCCTGCAATAGATATAAATAAGTCTGGAACACGTAGAGAAGAAAAGTTGCTTACACCAGAAGAACTAAAAACAGTATTTGGTTTAAGAAAAGCATTATCAAGCAAGCCAGTTTCAGAAGTAACAGAGCAACTAATCAACTTAATGATGACAACAAAAAACAATGAAGAATTTATACAAAAAATAAAAGGATACTTGAATATAAAATAAGATAAAACTTTAAAAATATTTAATGAAATAGTGATTGAGATATTAGATTTACTTTCTAATATCTCTTTTTTTGGTAAATTTCGACAAAAATGTACTATTTATTTGGCAAATCCGTCGTTATACTATGCACATTTTAAAGTGATTTGTTATAAAATAATTATATACTTGTACGATAATAACGAAAGGAACCATTAATCATGCTAAAAAGATATAACAACAAGAAAAACATTTCTGGCACGCTAATAAGGAATGCAAGGGAAGAAAAAGGTATGAGTAAAGTTAGGTTATCCCAATTATTAGATACCTATGGAATCTATATTAATACGGACGAATTACTACGAATAGAAAAGAATCAATTGCTTGTAAAAGATTTCGAATTGGTAGCAATCGCCCAGATATTAGATATAGACCTAAACCAATTAAAAAACGATTTAGAAGATTAGTAGTTGCATACTAATCTTTTTTATTATACAACAACAAAATAAAAAACGTGTGTCGTAATTTGTCGATAAAAATATAAAATTAATTATAAATTGAATTAAAAATTATTTATAACAGAAAAAGGATTTTAGAGAATTATTAGTTGAGGTATAAAAAAATATAAGAAATATATGTAATATAAATTACATATTTCTTATATTTT
>FR880081.1 GCA_000435175.1 Clostridium sp. CAG:245 | reverse complement strand
GGAGTAGTAGAAATTATGGAGATTATAGGAAGTTTAATATTATCGATTATACAGTCAATTTTATTTTATGGTAAGCAAATTGGAATTTCAATGCTAATATTTGAATTGATATGTAATGGAATTATTTTATTTGTACTTAACAAAAAAGAAAAGATACAGAACAAGGCTGGTTTATGGCTTATGGTTCCAATAGTATTGCTAAGTAGTACCTATTTTGTATTTGCTAATAGAACTTTTTATGTTGCAAATATATTTGTAATATTTGCTTTAAATTTTATCATGTATGTAATTTTAACTAATCAAAAAGGTACTTTAACTAATTACTTATATAAGACAGGATTGCTATTTACTGATACTGTGGGAGAATGGCAAGATGGATTGAAATTAAGTAAAAAAGTTGTAAATGAACATTTATCTGTAAAAAAGAAAACTGTAAATTTTAAGAAAATTGCTAAGTCAGTATTAATTGTATGTGTTGTAGTTGGAATTGTATTAATATTGTTATCATCAGCAGATTCAATATTTGCAAATCTATTTTCTGGCATAGGGCGTATATTTACGCATATTAATACAGCAAATATATTTAATCTAATTTTGAGAATAGTAATTATGGTAATGGTATACTTCTTATTCTTAAGCTTTATTCTGAAAGTTCAAGATGAATTTGAAGAAGATGAATATAGACGAGAAGTAGAAGTAAAAGATACTTTTACAATTAAAATGCTTTTAGCAACATTAAATATTGTATACTTGGTATTCTGTTTTATACAAATACAGTCATTATTTGCTAAAATAAATATTCAAAATTCATTTGATTACGCAAATTATGCAAGAAGCGGATTCTTTCAATTGATGTTTGTATCTTTTATAAATTTGGCAGTAATATTAATATCAAATAGATATAATGCTAAAAAGGAAAAAAACATAAAAATACTAAATCTTATGTTAGTAGTGTTTACTATCATAATTGCAATATCGTCAATGTACAGAATGCATATGTATGAGATGGAATATGGTTTAACATATTTAAGAATGTTCGTTTATATCATACTAATTACCGAAATAATTGCATTTATTCCAATCGTAAAATATATTCTTGATGATAAGTTTGATTTTATGAAGTGGTGCTTTGGTATTTGCATTGGAGCTTATTGTGTGGCAAACCTTATGAATATTGAAAACATAATTGTAAGCAGAAATCTTACAAGAGAGAGTATTAGATCAATTGACTATAATTACTTATCAAATATTGCAAGTGAAGATAGTTATATTATATTGGAGGATAAACTACAAGACCAGAATATAGATTTAAAAGAAGAAACTGCAATTGAGAATATCTTAATAAATATAAAGAAAAATGAAAAAACATTAAGCTGGCAAGAATTTAACATTTCAAAGATGAGAATTCAAAAGAGAAGAACAAATATACAACGAATGAATGAAATAGTATACGATTTATATGATTAGACTTTATTACTGCCTATTATTAATGGGCAGTAATAGTTTGTATTATGCAAGAATATATAATATTAACTTAGGAGGAAAGAAAAAATAATATGGGAGCAATAGAAATTTTATTAATTAGTATAGGACTTGCAATGGATGCATTCGCAGTTTCTGTTTGTAAGGGATTAGCAATGAAAAAAATGAGCTGGAAAAAGGCTATAATTATAGGTTTGTATTTTGGAATATTTCAAGCTGTAATGCCAGTTATAGGTTATTTTTTAGGAACTACGTTTGAAAGGTTTATAACAAATGTGGACCACTGGATTGCTTTTATTTTATTAGTTGGAATCGGAATAAATATGGTAAAAGAAGCTTTTGATAAGGAAAGTGAGAATAGGAATGACAATGTAGATGTGAAAACAATGCTAGTATTATCAATAGCAACTAGTATAGATGCATTGGCTATTGGAATTACTTTTGCATGTTTGAAAATACACATAGTAATGCCTGTTATAACAATAGGACTGATAACATTTATAATTTCTGTAATAGGTGTAAAAATTGGAAATCGATTTGGTGATAAATACGGGAAAAAAGCAGGAATAATGGGCGGAGTAATATTGATTTTATTAGGAATAAAAATATTATTAGAACATTTAGGAATAATAAATTTTTAAAAATATTGCAATATAAATTTTTAAAGTATATAATAATAAAAACGAAAAAAGGAGAAAACTATATGAAGAAATCTTTAATTGTAATTATTGTTATTGTTTTATTATTAGGAGGCTTATTAATTGGAAGCTATAATGGAATGGTTTCAAAGAGAGAGGCTGTAGATACGGCATACTCTAATTTGGACGTAACATTGCAAAGAAGAGCTGATTTAATTCCTAACTTAGTAAATACAGTAAAAGGTTATACAAGCCATGAAACTGCTGTTATAGAGCAGGTAACAAATGCTAGAACTAAATATTTAAATTCATCATCTACAGATGAAAAAATAGAGTCCAATAATGAAATTTCAAAAGCATTATCTAATTTATTGGTGGTTGTAGAAAATTATCCAGACTTAAAGGCATCAGCAAACTTTACACAACTTTCTGATGAGTTAAGTGGAACAGAAAATAGAATTGCTGTTGCAAGAAGAGATTATAATGATGCCGTTAAAACTTATAATTTATCTATAAAACAATTTCCTAATAGCATATTAGCTGGAATGTTTGGATTTGATACAGCAACATATTTTGAAGCAAGTGAATCAAGCAAAGATGTACCAAATGTATCTTTTGAATAAGAATAATAAAAGGAGAAAAAATTAGGAGTTATTTAATGTGAAAAATGAAATAACTTCTAATTTATTAATTAGTATGAGAAAAAGGAAGTTTTTAATAGGGTGTTTAATTTTTGTAATAGTTGGTTTAGCTATTTTTAATAAATCAAGAGCTGTTGTTAGTCAAACGAGTGATTTTTATGTGAATGACTCAGCAGGAGTATTAGATAACAGTTTGAAAAATTATATTATATCAACAAATAAATCTTTGTATTCACAAACAGGAGCACAAATTGTGGTAGTAACTGTAAATAGTCTTGATGGTGATGCTATAGAAGATTATGCCAATAAGTTGTTTAGACAATATGGAATAGGAGATAGCAAGAAAAATAATGGTGTGTTAATTTTAATTTCTATTCAAGATAGAAAATGCAGAATTGAAGTGGGATATGGATTAGAAGGAACATTAACCGATGGAAAGACTGGAAGAATACAAGATGATTATATGGTTCCATATTTTAAAAATAATAATTGGCAAGATGGAATAAAAAATGGGTATAATGCTGTTTTAGAAGAAGTGAAAAATGAATATAATGTTACTATCAATGGAAGTGTGGAGGCAGTCAAAGGTAACCAAACAGATAAATATGACAAATTAGCAACTATATTTGCATTTTCCATTATACCATGCTCTTTAGTTTCTCTGTTTAGTAGACATACCAAAAAAATTATAAGATGGATTTCAGCTATTTCATCTATCTTAAGCTTTATAATGTTCATGTTTTTAGATAGTGATATTTTATTAATGATATTTATGATTAGCGGACTGCTATTTCTTATAACGCTAGGTTCCGGAAGAGGTGGGTACTTTGGCGGAGGCTATGGTGGTGGAGGTTTCTCATCAGGTTCTTCAGGGGGATCCTTTGGAGGTGGAGGTTCTTCTGGCGGAGGAGGCTCTTCAAGAAGCTTCTAAATAAGTACGATTTTGGGGACGGAAAAAAATTGTACAGGTAAAATTTATTCATAATACTACTAACTCATATTTTTCAAGCAAAACTAAGTTAACTTGCTAATGCTAAAAAATATGAGTTAATACTTTTTATGAAATTGTACAATTTTTTCTACGTCCATGAATTGTATTAATTTAATAATTTCATAAAAAATTGTTCTGTACTAATTTCTGGAACTCTGTTGTTTCTTTTTAGAAGATATAAACAATTAGGGTCTTTTGTTATTATGTTTATACCACTTGTGCATGACAGACTTGCTTTAAATCCAAGATCTTTCACAATTGAATTTGATTCTTTAGAGACTGCTCCAAATGGATATGTGAATGTATTTGGTTGATACCCATTGCAATTATTTCTAAATTCTTCTTGTAGCTTATTTAAGTCATTGCTTAAAAAATTAGAATAGTGCTCAGCACTTTCAGAAGATGTTTTTTTACAACCGTTTCTGCCATTATTCATAGAATGCGAATTATATGTATGGTTTTGAAATTCAATACAGCCATCAGTAATTAATTCATTTATATCTTTCCAACGTAAATAACCATAATTAGGATTGGCTTCATCTGACTCTGTGTATCTATCGGAATATTCTCCAACAATTGAAACTACAGCTTTCATGTTATATTTGTGAAGAAGTGGAACAGCATAACTTAAATTGTTATAATAACCATCGTCAAAAGTAATGATGATAGGCTTTTCAGGAAGCGAAGCATCATTATAAACATAGTTTATTAGCTCGGTCATTGTGATTGTAGAATAACCTTTGCTTTGAATGTATTTCAAGTCCTCTTCAAAAATGTTTGGGTGAACAATGTAAGTACTTTTTTGAGATTTTAACAGACTATGGTACATTATAATAGGTAACTCAATTTCATCATCACTTTTAGCAAATGAAAAGCTAAATAAAAATGAAAACATAGAGACCATAGCTGTAAAACTTAAAATAATTTTATAATTAAATCTAATAACTTTTAAAATTTTCATACTTAATAATATGCTACAAATGATATTTAATGAATATATATAAATGCAATTTGTAATAGCTGTGTAATCAATGATTAATAGAGGGTTATTTTACGGTAATAGATACGAATATTTTCAAACCCCTTGCAATATTAATGTAACAGTTATATAATAATCTACGAATTAGGAGATATAATTATATTTCCTTAATAACGCTTCTTTTTTAAGGAGAAAGTATTATGAAAAAATTTTTAAAAACGTACAAGTCAGTTATTATACTTTTGGCTGCGATAATAATTGGCGCTATTGTGGGGATAGCATTTAAAGAAAAAGCAGCTGTCTTAAAGCCCTTCGGGGATATCTTCCTAAATTTACTATTTGTAGTAATAGTTCCGCTTATATTCCTAAGTATCACAACATCAATTGCAAAAATTAAACAACCCAAGAGATTGGGAAAAATAATGATTACTATTTTTTGTGTATTTATAGTAATGTCGTTAGTTTCTGTTCTTGTTGGAGTTTTATCAACGTATTCATTTAAACTTGTAAATACTGATGATGGAGCAAAAATAAGAGCTGAGTTGGAAGAACAAAGTGGAACGGCGGAAACCACGGAAACGGAAGATTTAAATATTTTAGAGAGAACTGTAAATGTACTTACAGTTAGTGATTTTAACAAACTATTATCAAAGGAAAATATAATTGCAATTGTTGTATTTTCAATTTTATTCGGAATAGCCATAAAAATGGCTGGCGAAAAAGGAGAACCACTCGAAGAAGTGCTAGAATCAGCATACACTGTTATGTTGAAATTTGTACAATTAATATCGTACTATTCGCCAATAGGATTGGGCTGTTATTTTGCAGTGCTAGTTGGAACATTTGGTGGTCAAATTGCACTAGGATATGCTAAAACTTTTGTAATATATACATTAGTATCTATTGTTTATTATGTGGTTGCTTATTCTTTATATGCATTTATAGCAGGAGGAAAGAAAGGCGTAGTAGCAATGTGGAAAAACATTGTATCACCAACAGTTGTAGCTTTAGCAACATGTTCGTCAGCTGCTGCAATTCCATCAAATACAGAAGCTGCAAAAAGAATAGGAGTTTCTGGAGACATTGCAGAAACAACGGTACCTCTTGGAACAAGTTTTCATAAAGATGGTTCAATAATCGGGTCAGTCTTTAAGATAATGTTTTTAGTATGCTTGTTTGGAACTAGTGCAAGCATATGGCAGGTTATGATTGTGGCATTAATTGCTAATTTATTAGTTACTGCAGTGCCAATAGGTGGTGGAACAATATCTGAAATGATGATTTTATCTATGATGGGTTACCCAGTAGCAGCACTACCAATACTTACAATGGTTGCAACAATAATAGATGCACCTGCAACTGTGTTAAATTCTGTTGGAGATTCGGTTGCATCAATGATGGTAGCAAGAGTTGTAGACGGTAAAAATTGGCAAGAAAAAAACAATAGTCAAAATAAAAATTAAACAATAAAATTTTAACTTATTTTCTGATGAGAAAATAAGGCGCTTAGAGCGAGATGTGTCTTAAAAAAACTATTGCACAAAAAAGTCTATTGTGATATTATATACACGATTTATGCTCGCATGGATATTATATAATGAGCAATCAAGAAAGGAGAGCATTGCAATTTTACAATGCACAATAGAAAATGGACAATAAAGAGAAGATATTAAAAGCAGAAGAATTATTAAAAGTAAATAAACAAGAGAATGTATTAAACTTTTTAAAAAAGTTAAGTGAAGATAAACAAATAAAATTAGCAGAAAAAATTATAAACTTAAATTTTGAACAATTAAATAAACTCTATGCTGAAACAAAAACAGAACCAGAAATATCTGAAAAAAAGATTACACACATTAAATATGTTGATGAATATAAGTTGTCTGATGAAGCTCAAAAAAAATATACAAAACTTGGAGAAGATGTAATAATAAATAACCAATACGCTGTTGTTACAATGGCAGGAGGTCAAGGAACTAGACTTGGACACAAAGGACCTAAAGGAACATTTTTAATAGATGTTTTACCTGAACCTAAATATTTGTTCCAAATATTAGCCGAAAATCTAGAAAGAGCTAACAAAAAATACGGAATTACTTTACCATGGTACATAATGACAAGTACAGAAAACAACGCAGAAACTGTAAAGTTTTTTGAAGAACACAATTATTTTGGGTATCCAAAGGAAAATGTAAAATTCTTTATGCAAGGAAATTTACCACTATTAAAAAGAAATGGTGATTTAATAATAGATAAAGATTATTCTATTAAAGAAGCAGCAGATGGAAATGGCTGTATATATGGTGCAATGGCTAAGAATGGAATAATTGAAGAAATGAAACAAAAAGGCATTAAGTGGATATTTATCGGTTCTGTTGATAATACAATTTTGAACATGGTTGATCCAATTTTAGTTGGTCTTACAATAGATGAAAAACATGAGGCTGCCTCAAAATCTGTTGCAAAAGCAAGTCCAAAGGAAAAAGTAGGGGTATTTTGCAAGATAAATGGAGTTCCATCTGTTATAGAATACAGTGAATTACCAGAAAAAATGGCAGAAGAAGTAGACGAAGATGGTGAATTGCTATATGGAGAAGCACACATAATGTGTAACTTATTTAGCATAGATGCACTTGATAAAGTGTCTAAAATACATTTACCATACCATGTAGCAGAGAAAAAGTCTAACTATATGAATGATGATGAAGAATTTATAGAAGTTACAGAACCTAATGCTTATAAATTTGAAGCTTTTATATTTGATGCATTTAATTTCTTTGATGATATATCAATTTTAAGAGGAAGAAGAGAGAAGGACTTTGCTCCAGTAAAAAATAAAACTGGAAATGATAGCCCAGAGACTTCAAGAGAACTATATAATAATTATTGGAAAAATAAATAGGTTTTTCAAAAATTAAAATATAAATTTATTATTTTACTGAAAAATAAGTGCATACAATAAAATGTGTATGCACTATAATCTTTTGAAATCTTATATACCTGAAATTAAAAAGTTTAAAATTTAGTAAAAAGGAAGGAAAGTCAATTATGGAAAATTGTAAAATAACAGAATTATATAATCTTGATGAAACAATAGCTAAGGACTTATTATCAAAATATACATACCCATGGGAAGTGTTAGCTCATATAAATGATTTTATTTTAGAATTAGGAGCAACATTACCAACAGACGAGTATAATAAAATTGGTGATGATGTATGGGTACACAAAAATGCAACAGTATTTGAAAGTGCTTATATACATGGACCAGCAATAATTTGTAAAGATGCAGAAGTTAGACACTGTGCTTTTATTCGTGGTAAAGCAATTGTTGGAGAGGGAGCTGTTGTTGGAAATTCTACAGAGTTAAAAAATGTTATATTATTCAATAAAGTACAAGTTCCTCATTACAATTATGTGGGAGATTCAATATTGGGATATAAATCTCATATGGGAGCTGGCTCAATAACATCAAATGTAAAGTCCGATAAAAAATTAATAGTAATAAAAAATGGAACAGAAAAAATAGAAACAGGAATAAAGAAAATAGGCGCAATGCTTGGAGACAACGTAGAAGTTGGCTGCGGGAGTGTATTAAACCCTGGTACTGTAATTGGAAAAAATACAAACATATATCCGCTTTCATCTGTAAGAGGAGTAGTCCCAGCAAATAGTATTTATAAAAATAAAAATGAAATAGTAGAAAAAATATAAAAGTAGAGGTAGAAATATTTGTAATATACAATATTTCTATTTTTAATGCGAAAAAATAGAATAAAAATAGAAAAAATCTTATTAAGTAACATACTTAACGAGATTTTTTTATGCTTTTATTATATCAAAAGAGTAAAGAAAATCAAGAGTTATTTTTAATTTTCTTGCCAAATAAAAATGAAAAAAAGAGAAATTGGGTAAATTTGAAAAATATTAAAAATGGCTTAATATAAGGTAAATTGGTTATTATTGCTTATCATTAAGTATGTTACTTAATAATAAACTAGGAGGAAGAAAAATACATGAAAACAAAAGAAGTAAGAGGAATTACAATAATTTCGCTAGTAGTAACAATAGTAGTTTTATTAATATTAGCAGGAGTAAGTGTAAGCTTAGTAATTGGAAATAACAATTTATTTGATAAAGCAAAAAGTACACAAAAAGTACAGACAATAGCTGGAATAAAAGAGGCATTGGAACTTGAAAAAGCAGATATTCAAGTTGAAAGCAAAACTGTAAATTTAGAAAATTATTTGGAGCAAATAAGTACAGGAAAGAAAAATTATGATTTGAGTTCAACAGAAAAGATAGATAACAAGAATGCATACATTATAATTAATGCCCAATATAAATTTTTGCTAAAAGATAAGGAAAATGGAGATGTAGAAATAACGTATGAAGGAGTAGCAGTTTCAGGAGATTTAACATTATCTTCATATGATGGAACATATACGTATCCAAACAGTGGCAGTTTTGAAATAACAAATAATGCTTCTGGAGGAGAGCTAACGGTAAACTCAGATGCACCAAACATTGCCACGGCAAGTTTAGATGGAAATACTGTAACAGTAAAACCACGGTATAACAGCCGGAAAGGCTAATATAGTTGTAAAAAGTGCAGCAAATGGAGATTATGCAGAGAATAAAGTAATCCACTTAGCAACAGTGCAAAATGGAACAATTAAATTAGAAGCAACATCATATGTTGGTACATATGATGGACAAGAACACAATGCTTTATCTAATATAAGTGTAGAACCAAGTGATGCAAAGTTGGAGTATTCTTTAGATGGAGAAAATTATGTTACGGAAATGCCAAAGATTAAAGACACATCAGAATTTACAGTAACAGTAGTAGCAAGTAAAGAAGGCTACAAAACAGTATCTACAACAGAAACAATAAAGGTAAATAGAGCAGAAGGAAAATTAGTACTTTCTTTATACAGTGGAACTTTAACATATCCAAACAGCACATCTTTTACAATAAATGAGAATACAACAAATGTAAGCATAACCTCCTCAAATACCAATATTGCAACTGCAAGTTTAAATGGAAATACAGTAACAGTAAAACCTGGAACAACAGCAGGGAAAGTAACAATAACAGTAACAACAGAAGAAACAATAAATTACACATCAAAAACAGCAACCTATGAAGCGACAGTGAAGAATGGAAGCATAGATTTAAGAGTAACACCGTATACAGGAACTTATGATGGTAGACAACATAATGCTGTAACAGTAAACGTAACTCCAAGTGACGCAAAGCTAGAGTACTCTACAAATAATGGAGCAAGTTATAATACGACAATGCCAATCATTACAAATGCATCATCATTTACAGTAATAGTAAGAGCAAGCAAAGTAGGATACAAAACTGAAAGTTCGACGCAAACAACAAAAGTAAATAAATCAAATGGAAACTTAAGTTTATCATCTTATAGTGGTACAATAAATTATCCGAATAGTACCTCATTCACTGTGAGTGGTACTGGAAGTATAAGTGCATGGTCATCAAATACAGGAGTAGCAACAGTAACTGTAAGTGGAAATACAGTAACAGTAAAATCAGTTGGAGCAGGAAGTGCAACAATAACTGTAAAGAGCGCATCTAACACAAATTATAATGAAAAAACAGCAACATATTCTGTAACAGTAAATGATAATACGTTTACAGGTACTTCTGGAGTAGGATATTATGCAGATGTAGATGGAAATGGAACAGTGGATGGAATAATATTTGAAGATTTTAAAGTAGGAGGAAGTGGAAGGTGGAGAGGCTATTCATATTCAATTTCAACTGTATCTGGAACAAAGAATTACTATATAAGTCAGGTGGAATATAGAGGTCCATTTGGAAGTAAAGGTGTATTGACACCTAATAGTTCTGGAAATGCAAGGTTTAATGTTATGGCATTAGAGGATTATAATAATGGGAAATTATATTCGTTTGCTACTGCAAAAGACATAACATCAGGAGATTGGAAAACTTCAACCGAGAAAGAATTAATTGCATTTGCCGGACAATTAAATATAACACCAGATAATTATAAAAATTATGGACTAAGTAATTATTATTGGTCTTCTACAGTTTTTTTTCTAGATAGTGGGTGTTTAATGGACTTTGAAAATGGACAAATTAGGACAAATAGTGAGAATATAGGTTATGGTCGTGGCTGTGTACGATTAACTAGAAATTTTTAAGAATTTTTCGAATAAGAAATTAAAAGTGTTTACGAATTTTACAAGATACTCAAACATAGAAATCTATAAATAAACAATAATAAAAAGTTTACCTATATTCGGGTAAACTTTTTACTTTCTGCTACTGCCATGTCGTCGCATCTATTATTAAATTCATTGTCTGCATGGCCTTTTACCTTGTTGAAAGTTACGTCATGTGTTTTGGTCAAAGAATATAATTCTTGCCACAATTCTTTATTTTTCACAGGATCGCCACCGGCAGTTTTCCAACCTTTTTTCATCCAACCATAAATCCACTTTTGCAAAAAAGCATTTACTACATATGCACTGTCACTATAAATATTGACTTTGCAAGGTCGTTTTAAAATTTTAAGAGCTTCTATTACAGCTGTTAATTCCATTATATTATTGGTAGTATTCTCTGAACCACCAGAAATTTCTTTTCTATTTTCTCCAAGCATTAATATTGCTCCCCAGCCTCCAGGACCTGGATTTCCAGAGCATGCACCATCTGTATAAATTGTTACTTCGTCCATATTATTTACCATACAATTTATTCTTACAAAAAATTGTATTCCTTTCTCATTTAATTGTAAATATTTTTAATTTATGATATTATATCAATAAATATTTTAAAGTGCAATAAATAGGGAAAATTAGTTAGAAACATTTATGTTTCGTAAAAAATAACTACAAAATTGATATAAAAAGGGGACGTGTTTTATGGCTAAAACAGTTGGAATAATTGCAGAATATAATCCATTTCATAATGGACATTATTATCATTTACAAAAGGCAAAGCAAGAAGCAGAAGCAGATTTTTGTGTGGCTGTTATATCTGGAAATTTTACACAAAGGGGAGAAACCTCAATTGTAAATAAGTGGGCTAAAGCTTATATGGCAATTTGTGGCGGGGCTGACCTTGTAATAGAACTTCCAACTTTATACAGTGTTTCTAGTGCAGAAAATTTTGCAAATGGAGCTATTAAAATTTTGGATAGTTTGAAAATTGTTGATAGTTTTGCTTTTGGTGCAGAAGCTGATGATTTAGCCACCTTAAATAATATTGCTAATGTTTTATATAATGAGCCAAGAGGTTATACGAATATATTAAGTCATGAACTAAAAAAAGGTATATCATATCCAATGGCAAGAGAAAATGCCCTAATGATGTATTTAAATGATATTAAGAGGTATGCAAATGTATTAGGAAGCCCAAACAATATTTTAGCTATAGAATATTTAAAAGCGTTAAAAACTCAAAAGAGCCATTTAGAACCAATAATGATAAAGAGACAAAAGGTATACTACAATGAAAATAGAATTGTGGATGGTTTTGCAAGTGCAACTGGAATTAGAGATATTATGAAAAGAAAGCAATATGCTGATTTACGTAAGGTTGTTCCAAACAGTACTTACCAAATTCTAGGGCAACAGGTTAAAAAGGGGGAAGTAATATTAAGCCTAAGTAAGTATGAAAAAGAGATAATATATACTTTAAGAAAAATGACAGTTGCACAGATAGCAGATTTACCAGATGTTTCAGAAGGACTCGAAAACACAATTAAAAGTGCTGCATCAAATTGCAATAATCTAACAGATTTAATAACAGCGATAAAATCTAAAAGATATACACAAACTAGAATACAACGAATTTTAGTGTGTGCACTACTTGGAATAAATAAAAAAATGATGGATATGTCTAAAAAAACAATACCATATGCAAGAATTTTAGGATTTAATCCGAAAGGAAGAATGTTAATTTCGGAGATTGCAAATAGAAATCCGAAAATAAATATGGTTACATCTGTAAAGAAATTTGTAGACCAAAATAAAAATAAACAATTAGCGGAAATGCTTGATATAGATATATTTGCAACAGATGTGTATACACTTGGATACGAATATGAATCAAAGGCTAATTTAGACTTTACTAACAACATGATAATAACAAATTAGAAGAAAAAGTAGAATATGCACATTTGAAAAGTGGCTATATACAAAGTGTATTAGTTTCTTAAATTTCTTTTTATTGATTTGTAGCCCAAAGAGAGGAATATGATTAAAAATGAAGATAATCGGAATAACAGGAAATTCTGGTAGTGGAAAATCTACTATTTCAAAATTAATAAGTAAAAATTATGAAGCAAAAATAATAGATGCTGATAAAATTGCAAAAGAAATGACAAAGAACAATGGAGAATATTTACAGGCAATTAGACAAGCCTTTGGTAATGATGTTATAAAAAATAATGAATTAGATAGAAAAAAACTTGCAGACATTGTATTTTTAAATAGAGCAGAAAAAGAAAAGTTAGATGGCTTAACATTTGAATATGTTGTAGAAGAAATAAAAAAAGAATTAGAAGCTAATCAAAATTTAGATTACCAATACATAATATTAGACGTTCCTTTACTATTTGAAAGTAAATTAGATAAACTGTGCGATTATACAATAGGCGTAATTGCACCCAAAACAGAAAAAATAAAAAGAATTTGTAAAAGGGATAAACTATCAAAGGAAAAGGCATTACAAAGGTTAAACAGCCAACCAAATGATGAATTTTTTACAAAGAATTGTAATACAGTAATAAACAATGAAAATAAAGAAGAAACTATAAAAATGATGAATGAAATTATGCTAAAGTTACAATAATATTACAATAGAATTACATTTATGTATCTTTGTTGAAAATACTGTGAAGATATCATATAATCTATATAAAATATAAACAAAATAATCTGATTTATAGGTTATAAATTAAAGAATAATTTATTCAACTTAGGTTTTGTACCTTATGAAAGAGACGAGGTTAAGATATGGAAAACCAAACTTTTGCAGATTACATATTATCGGAAAAAGACTGGATAAAGAAAATGGAGATAATGTATTACCTAAACAAGAGAGGTAATGTTTATTTTGATAATTCTGTTGTATTTAAAACAGAACTATTAAAGTTGTTTTTAGATAATACTCCAGAACTGAATTTTGATGAAAATATGCTAATAACAGCTTGCTTATTGTGCAATTGTAAGAAAGTAGATAATTTTACAGATTTAAACAAGATTAGAACTTATGCAAAAGATGGCGCAGATTATTTAGAAACTTTAGGATTTGATAAAAGATTTTGTAAAATTTGTGAGCAGGTAAATAGATATACTGGTTCTGAACCAAGAGAACCAGAGGCTGATGTGTTAGAACTAATAGACCAATTTGGTGGTATGCTTTTAGATAGACCAGAAAGAATAGGTTTTAAAGTTGATGAAGCATTAGTGTTGCTTGAATATAGAAACTTAAAAGGAAAACAAAATAGATATTTAGAAATATTTAAGGACTTCGTAAACAGAATGGAGGCTATAAAAGTATGAGTTTAGTAAATGAAAATGACTTGATAATACCAAGAACGGTAGGAACTATTGAGGCAGCTGCAAAAGAGGCTAATAGACACTTAGACAGATACAGAGGGCATGCGATGCAAGATGAAAACAGAAATAAAAACATAGCAGAATATATAAAAGAAATGCCTACAATACATTATATTTTACAAAATAGAATAAATGGAGTTGCATTAGACAAATTGGTAACTCCAACAAGAATTTCAAATGACGCCACAAGAAGTGTGGTAAAAAAAGAAAACCCAGAAGAAAAAGAACAATCTTCAAGAGTTTATGAGGATTGGTTTAGAGAATAAACCGGTAAAGTAATTATAACTTGTGATGTATTAAATAAACATAAGAAGTTAAGAAAGTAGTTATAACTTTGTTGTATTAAAAGAACATAAGAAGTTAAGAAAATAATTATAATTTTGGTTATGCCAAATGCAATTTTAAATTACATAAAAATAATTATGTTTTAGTGTTATTTAAAATTTGGTGTTTTTCCAAAATTATAATTCTTTTTAAATCAAAAATATTTAAATAGTAAGAAAGGATATATAAATGGAAGAAGTATTTGCAGATTTACATGTACACATAGGAAGAAGCGAGAACGGTAAGCCAATTAAAATTACGGCAGCTAGAAGCCTAAATTTTGCTAACATTGCAAAAGAATGTGCCGATAGAAAGGGAATTAATATTGTTGGAATTATAGACTGTGCATCACCATATGTTATTGAAGATATAGAAAATTTTTTAAAAACAGGTGAAGCATATGAAATTGAAGATGGAGGCATAATATACAAAGATAAGGTTTGTATATTACTAGGAAGTGAAGTTGAAACTTCTGAGGTTGGAAGAAATGGAAAGTGCGGAGCAGCACATAATGTATGTTTCTTTCCCCATTTATCAGATATTAAGGGCTTTTCTAAAGAAATGAGTAGGCATATACATAATATAACATTAAGTACGCAACGTTCTGATGTTTCTGGATATGAGCTGATAGATATAGTTGAAAAATATAATGGAATATTAATTCCAGCACATTGTTTCACACCATTTAAAAGTTATTATGGCAACTGTGTGGACAGAATGAAAGATATATTCAAAGAAAAATTTAATAAAATATTTTCAATCGAGTTAGGCTTAAGTGCTGATACATATTTGGCAGATATGATAACAGAATTAGAAGATAAAACATTTGTTACAAATTCAGATGCACATTCGCTTCCAAAGATTGCAAGAGAATACAACAAAATGCTTGTAAATGATATAAGCTTTAAAGAAGTTGTAAAAGCTTTAAAAGGCGAAGATGGAAGAAAAGTACTTTGCAATTATGGACTAGACCCTAAACTTGGAAAATATCACAGAACTTTTTGTGATAGCTGTAATCAAGTAATAGAAACTAAAGAACCAGTTGCAGTGTGTCCTTTCTGTGGAAGTGACAAAGTAACATTTGGAGTTTTCGATAGAATAGAATTAATAAAAGATAAAGAAAAAAGTAAGAGTCCTGCAAACAGACCACCATATGTTTATCAGGTTCCACTTACATTCATTCCGGGAGTAGGAAACAAAACAATAGATAGACTATTATACAGCTTTGGAACAGAGATGACAATTTTACATAAATTATCAAAAGACGATATAGAAGCGGTGGTTGGCGAAAAAGTTGCAAACGAAATAATTGCTTCTAGAGAAGGCAAAATGAAGATTCATGCTGGTGGTGGCGGAGTTTACGGAAAAGTAACGGTCGGATAAAAAACAGTTCTAATTCTAAGATTATTGAATAGACATTATGTATAAACAATAATCTTAGGAGGAGAGCATGAGAGGAAACCGCAGACAAACAAACCCAAATAGACTAAAAAATATAATAATAGAATTCATAAAAGAAAACATAAAAACATACCTAATATTAACCATAATATTTTTTATAGGATTAACATTAGGTGTGATTTTTGTAAATAATGCAAATGAAACACAGGCAAATCAAATAAGTGGATATATAAATAATTTTATAAATTCAATAAAAGAAAATTATCAAATTTCAACAAAGGAACTATTAAAAAATTCAATAATAAATAATGTTGGGATAGCTGTGCTACTGTGGTTTCTTGGTTCTACTGTTATAGGTTTTCCACTAATATATGTGGTTGTTGGATATAAAGGCTATTGCATAGGGTATACAGTTTCTTCCGTAATGGCAACTGTAGGAACAGGAAAAGGCATAATTTTTATAATTGCCACAATGCTTATTCAAAATATAATTTACATTCCAACAATACTCACACTTAGTGTGAGTGGAATAAAATTGTACAGATTAATAATGGAAGATAGAAGACGAGAAAACATAAAATTGCAGATATTAAAACATACCATATTTTCAATTTTAATGCTAATTTTATTATTAATATCTTCGCTGTTAGAAACATACGTTTCTGGAAACTTAAGCAGTATATTTTTAAAGTATTGTTAATTGGAAAATATTTTCACAAATTTTACAAAATGTATTTACAATTTTAGAATATTTTGATATAACATGTATTAGTTATGTAAATTCAGAAAATTATTACATAGATAAATAAATAGGATAGGGGAGCGCAAATGGAAAAACAAGTTAAACTTTTTTTAGATTTTCTTAAAGATGATAAAAAATTATCAGATAATACATTACAATCATACAGAAGAGACATAGAGCAATATGAAAAATACGTTTCAGACAATAAAATAAACTATCTAAAGGTAACAGAAGAGACCATATTAGAATATATGGAATATTTAAGAGAAGAAAACAAAAAAGAATCTACAATTTCAAGAAGCTTAGCTTCAATAAGATCATTCTATCAATATTTAATAAGAGTTAAAAAAATAAAGAAAGACCCAACAATGACAATTGAGTCTCCAAAAATAAGTAAAAGAACTCCAAACATATTAACATCAAAAGAAGTTGAATTATTATTAGACCAACCAAAAGACGTTGACTTAAAAGGTACTAGAGACAAGGCAATGCTTGAATTTGCCTATGCAACAGGCATGAGAGTTACAGAGATGATTTCTCTAGACATAGATGACGTAAAATTAGACGAAGGGTATGTAGTTTGTAGAGGAAGAAGTAAATCGAGAAACATTCCTTTAGGCTCTATGTCATTAAAAGCATTAAAAGAATACATAGATGATGCAAGACCATACTTAATAAGAGATGAAAGCGAAGAGGCATTATTCGTTAACGTAAATGGAACAAGACTTACAAGACAAGGATTCTGGAAAATAGTAAAATATTATAAAGAACAAGCTCACATAGAAAAAGACATAACGCCACACGTATTAAGACACTCTTTTGCAACACACTTATTACAAAATGGTGCAGACCTAAAAGCAATACAAACAATGCTTGGACATTCAGACATATCATCAACACAAGTATACATGCAATTCCAAGACCCAGGAATAAAAAATGAATACAAAAAAGCTCATCCAAGAGCATAAAAATATTTAATAAGTCGCTCAAAATTTTTCGCCCAATGGGGACGGGGGATTTTGGGCGAAAATCTAAATTTGTTTATAAATATTAGATTACTAGCAAAAATTTTATTAAGAAAAATTTTTGAAAAAATTTTAAATTTGTATTGACAAAAATAATAACCTATGGTATTATAATAACTGTCGTTAGGAAATACACAAAAATGCAGGTGTAGTTCAATGGTAGAATTCCAGCCTTCCAAGCTGGCTATGCGGGTTCGATTCCCGCTACCTGCTCCATAGTAGAGAAAAGTTAGAGTTTTGTAACTCTAACTTTTTTGTTTTAAATAATTTATTTATATGTACTTAAAAGCATTTTCAGGTATATTAAAATCAAAGAAGGTACCAGAAATTTTCTGATACCTTCTTTGATTTGTTAATAACAAGGACTATGCTCAGAGCATCTGTAGCACCCTAAAGTGCATCCCACACTCTCTTTTTGCAGAGTTTCCAAACTGCATCTTGCGTTGGAATCCTTTGATTCTTGACAGCTTCTGCAATGACATTTTTCCTTGCAGTAGCACAGTTTACCTTCCTCTTGAACCTGCTTTTTACACTGTTCTACAGCATACTCAGTATTACGTGAAGGAAGGGAATAGTGCTTAAGTTCTGCTTGGATTTCTTTACTTGTTTTTTTCGTTTTATTCCGTTTCTTCATTTTCGGGAACTTGTTTTTGCTAGGTCTTGCAGAATCACATCTTACGGACATTGTTAATCCTCCTAAAAAATTATTTTTCGGATATTTAATAAATTTGCAAAACTAAGAGTTTTGGCAAAATCAATGTAATTATTATACTATGGTTTTATGCAGAATGCAATATTTGAAAGTTATAAAAAATAATTGATAGAGGAGAATTGCTACGAATGTGATATAATATAAATATATTATTAATTTATAAATGAGGTGTGAAGAATGGTATATATAAATATAAAAGAATTACTAAAAGAAAAAGGCAAAACGAAATATTGGTTAATAAAGAATATGGAAGGTAGTTATCAAAGCATAAGTCATATGATGAATAATGAAACCACTGGAATAAAATTTGAAACAATAGAAAAATTATGTAAGTTATTAGAATGCACGCCAAATGATTTATTTAAGTTAAAATAGAAAATTTATTTTGTGAATAAAAACATTTAAAAATTATGAATAAGAAAAATATTACTTAGTGTAATATTATACGCCACGAGGCTCCACTATCATATATTGTTAGTGAAGCCTCGTGATGTTGATTGCTTAATTAAGCTACTGCAATCATGTCATTTTTTTGGTAGAGGAAAACCTCCACATAGCGTTCTCTGTTGAGAACAGCAACAAGGAACTTGTCATCCTGTAACAGAATGTAAGGCAATTTTGCTTCCTTGATGACAAAGGTTCCATCTTCCTGGACTGAAAAAGAAATGTCAGGAATTGCACGGATAGAACTGATATCATGCAACATCATCTGCCGCAAGGTATCATGGTACGCAATGTCAGAGACCAAACTACTAATGGTCTTTGCCAATTCAATTCCAAGTTCCTGAGTGGTTGTCAAAATTTTGCTGAAATGCGAATTTCCCTTTTCCACTTCAGCGTTGAAGTAGAAAATAGAGTTGGTACGCCTCCCTAAAATTCGAAGGGCTGTCCGGGCAGATGCAGTTATCTGCTCAGAATAACGGTTTTGGAACTCGTTGAGTTCGTGCCGAGGCATATAGGTTGCGTTTGTGAATCTTAACATTTTGTTTTACCTCCAAAAAAATTTTGTGACTGCAAATTCATAAAAAATTGCATAATTACAGTATACCACACTTTACATAAAATGTAAATAGACGACTAAAATAAAAAATAATGTAAAAATCACTTGAAAAAATTTATTTAAGTGCTACAATATAGAAAGAAAATAATGCAGATGTAGTTTAGTGGTAGAACTTTGCCTTCCCAAGGCAATAGTGTGGGTTCGATTCCCATCATCTGCTCCATTTGAAATCAACTTACGGACTTAAAAGTTCGTGAGTTTTTATTTTATATAAAACTTTAAAAGTTCTCTTTCTAGAAAGGAGGACTTTTTTCATGCTTGAATTTAAAGTAATTGAAAATCTAAAACCTAATAAAGATTTAACCAACATCTTAAAAAACTTTAAATATAAGGTTATATTAGGACAGATTAAAACTATCTTGCACACCAATCTACAAGTAATAATACCTACTGAATACAAAATTACATATCCTACTACTCTTACAATACTTGAATACAAAGTTAATGAAATATCAAATAAGTCATTTTATATTAAGGAACATAATCAAAAGTATAATTTTAAAGAAATTACACAATTTTTGAAAAAGTTTTAATTTTATACTATACATTTTGCTTATTTGTGAGGAAACAAATGAGAAGTATATTAAATTTAACTTCGTGAAACTCGCTCTAATTGAGAAACTTAATGAAAAATATTAAAAAAATTCAATTTGGTGTCTGATATTTGGTGTTTGAGTGAGGAAACATATGAGAAGTATTTTAATATTTCTCGAATTTTAATGAAAGGAGGAAAACTATGAGATGTGGTGTTTATGTAAGAGTATCTACTGACGACCAAAGAGATAATGGTTATTCTATTGATTCACAACTTAGAATTATTAAAGAATATTGTGAAAAGAATGAATATGATATTGTTGATGTTTATAATGATGCTGGACATTCTGGAAAAGATTTGATGAGACCAGAAATGCAAAGATTACTAAAAGATATTAAATCTAAAAAGATTGATAAATTAGTTGCAATTAAAGTTGATAGACTTACTCGTAATAATTATGACGGTTTTTGGCTACTTAATTATTGTGAGGAACATGATGTAAAAATAGAACTAATACTCGAACCTTATGATGTATCTACTGCTAATGGTGAAATGATTTTTGGAATGAATTTAGTATTTGGTCAAAGAGAAAGAAAAGAGATTGGAGCAAGAACTAAACGTGCTATGGAAGAAATGGCATTGGAGCGTATTCATCCTAGCAAAGCACCTTATGGTGATTGGAGCAAGAACTAAACGTGCTATGGAAGAAATGGCATTAGAGCGTATTCATCCTAGTAAAGCACATTATGGCTATATTAGAAATAAGGAAACTGGTCATTTAGAAGTAGAACCTATTGAAGCAGAAGTTGTAAAAGAAATATTTGAATTATGCAAACAAGGCAATTCTACAAGAAGTATTGCTACTATTATGAAAGATAATAATGCGTATCTAAAACAAGGAAAATGGAAATCTGATAGAGTTTATAAAATACTTACTAATTCTATTTATATTGGTATCTTTGAATATGGAAAGTACAAAAGAAAATTTCTACAAGAGGTATTGCTACTATTATGAAAGATAATAATGCTTATTTAAAGCAAGGAAAATGGAAAGCGGATAGAGTTTATAAAATACTTACTAATTCTATTTATATTGGTATTTTTGAATATGGAAAATATAAAAGAAAGCCACAAGATATTTTAAGAGTTGAAAATTATTGTGAACCAATTATTGATGAAGTAACATGGAATGCTACTAGAAATGTTTTAGTAAAAAACAAACATTCTAACTATGGAGAATATATTCATTTGTTTTCTGGTTTAGTAAAATGCCCTATTTGTGGTGAGATAATGTCATCATCAGAATCTTTTAAATATCCTAACGGAAAGCAAAAAGTTTATTACCATTTAAGATGTAAAAATCATAATTGTAGGGGATTTGGACTTCATTATAATACTGAAAAAATAGAAACAAAATTAAAACAAGTATTAGAAGAATTAACACTATTTATGCTTTCTATGGATAATGAAATTATAACTTGTAATTCTACCAAAAGTGATGATGTAAAAGATATAGAAAAAGCAATCGAAAAATTAAAATTGCAGGAAAAAAGATTAGTAGATTTATATTTAAGTTCTAATTTAGATGTCGAAACAATCAATCATAAAAATGATGTTATCAAAAAGGAAATTGATAAACTAAATCAAAAGAAAGTAAGACTTGATCCAGATAATAATTCTAAAGAATATACAATAGAACTTGTTAAAAAATTAGATTGTGCTGAGAAAAATAACACTTTATTTTTTACTAATATTAAAAATATTGGATTTGCTTTTCTTTATGATTTGTTATCAAGAGAAGCTAAAAGAGATATGATTCATAGACTTATATCTATGATAGAAATTAAACGTGATAAA
>FR880080.1 GCA_000435175.1 Clostridium sp. CAG:245 | reverse complement strand
TTAAACTTTACACAATTTTTTCTATATACTCTGTATGTTCTTTTTTGATGTTAATTTTTTTATGAAAGATGTAAGGTTATTATAACTTATTCTATATTTTCTGCCTGCAAAATTATCCTAGTCTGTTTTATACTATTACATGTCATTAGTGTAACAATTTTCTTACCATTGGTTTCTTGTGATGTACAAGATAAATCTGTACTTTCAACTTCTTTTTTATCAAAAATTTTATAATCTAAAGCTTTTCCATCTAGTCCATATACTGCAAATTCGTCACCAATTTTTAGACTACTAATTCTTGCAAAAAATGTATTATCTAAATAATTATGCCCAGCAATGCAAAGGTTTCCAACACTATTTGGTAACGGGCCTGCAAACCTGCAAGGTGCTATTTTTAATAAATCTTCAGAAACCTCAGAAAGTATAGGATAATCTAGCTTAATTTTATCTATTTTTAATATTCCGATTACAAAATTTTTCTTTTCTTCAGAAAAATCATTAGAATTTTGTAAAATAGCTGTGTAAGAAGGATTTTTAGAATACAGATAAGAGACAGAAAAAGATGATGCCAAATTTTCAGAGGTTTTATTTTTTTGTGTAATATCATAAATATATAATACAAATAATAATGAAAATATTATTAATCCGATTATTGAAATAAACAAGATAATTTTAAGAATTGCTAATTTTTTCATTATTAAGTATGGTTCCTTTCCATGAATGTGGGTTGAAAAATAATTGCAATTTTGATTTGCACCAAATTTCATTCATAACGTGATTACATACACAAAGTATGTGCTATTGCCTTGTAAATTCAGTTTCTTTGCTAAAATTTTAATTTTTTTCAACATCGTTTTACATAATTATTATTATTTTAAACAAAAAAGTAAAAAAAATTAAAAAATTTGAAAAAAAGATACAATTTATGGACAATATATGATAGAATAGGGACGATAAATTTAAGTGAAGGAGAATTGATATGTCCGAAGCAAAATATAAAAGAATTTTGTTAAAATTAAGTGGTGAAGCACTTGCTGGAGACAGCAAAAAAGGAATTGATCCTAATGTAATAGGAGAAATCTGTGATGAAATAAAAAAAGTTAAACAATTAGGCGTTGAAATTGCCATAGTAGTTGGTGGAGGAAATTTCTGGAGAGGCAGAAATGGAAAAGAAATGGAAAGAACTACATCTGACTACATGGGAATGCTTGCAACTGTTATGAATGGCTTGGCATTACAAGATGCTTTAGAGGCAAGAGGTATGTACACAAGAGTACAAACTGCAATTGAAATGAGACAAATTGCAGAGCCATATATAAAAAGAAAGGCTCTTAAACATTTGGAAAGAGGCAGAATTGTAATATTTTCATGTGGAACTGGTAACCCATACTTCACAACAGATACAACAGCAGCTTTAAGAGCAGCCGAGATTGAGGCAGATGTAATACTTGTTGCAAAGACAATAGATGGCGTATATTCAGCAGATCCAAAGGTTGACCCAAATGCCATTAAATATGATAAGATAACATATTTAGACATTTTAAATAAAGATTTAAAAGTAATGGATTCTACTGCTACATCTTTATGCAGAGATAACAACATTCCGTTATTAGTATTTGGTATAAATGAACCAGAAAACATATTAAAGGCCGTTATGGGCGAGAAAATAGGAACTTTAGTTGAAGGAGAATAAAGATTATGGATTTTAATATTATTGAAGAAAAAATGAAGAAAACAATTAGCGTATTTGAAGAAAATTTAGCTGAGGTTAGAGCTGGACGTGCTAACCCAAACATTTTAAATAAAGTAACAGTTGACTATTATGGAGTTCCAACTCCAATCAATCAAATGGCTGGTGTGTCTGTGCCAGAACCAAGAATGATAGTTATTCAACCATGGGATATGAGCATGCTTAAAGAAATTGAAAAAGCTATAAATTTAGCAGAACTAGGAATCAATCCAATGAATGATGGAAAGGTAATTAGACTTACATTCCCAGAGCTTACAGAGGAAAGAAGAAAGAGCTTAGTAAAAGATATAAGAAAGACTGCAGAAGAAGCCAAAGTTGCTGTTAGATCAATTAGAAGAGATGGAATAGATACAGCAAAAACTGCACAAAAAAATGGTGAAATGACAGAAGATGAATTATCAGCTGCAGAAGCCAAAATTCAAAAAATGACAGATGCAAACATTGCTGAAATTGACCAAATATTAGAGAAAAAAGAAAAAGAAATAATGACAGTATAAAACAATAAGACCATTGGGGCGAAAATCTCAATGGCTTATTACGGCTGAAAGGAAATAATTATGGAACAAAATATAGAAGATATAATTAATATGCAAGCTTTGCCAGAGCATGTTGCCATAATCATGGATGGAAACAGAAGATGGGCAAAGAAAAATAATTTAAGCACTCCACAAGGTCACAAAGAAGGAGCAGAAAATTTAAAAAGAATTGCAAAATTTGCAAATAAAATAGGAATAAAACATTTAACTGTTTATGCGTTTTCAACAGAAAATTGGAAGAGATCACAAGAAGAGGTTGGAGCTATAATGAAACTTTTAAAATTCTATTTGTTAGATTTCTTCAATTGGAGTGATGAAAACATTAAAATAAATGTACTTGGCAGGATTGCAGAATTACCAAAGGATTTGAAAGACCAAATACATAAAATAGAAGAAAAAACTAAGAATAATACAGGTTTAGTATTAAATATATGTTTTAATTATGGTGGTAGAGACGAAATAGTAACTGCTACTAAGAATATTGTTCAAAAAGTATTAGACGGAGAATTAAAAATAGAAGATATAAACGAAAAATTATTCTCAAATTATTTATATACGGCTAATCAGCCAGACCCTGATTTGTTAATTAGAACTAGTGGAGAAGAGAGAATAAGCAATTTCTTGCCATGGCAGATTTCATATTCAGAGTTTGTGTTTACAGATAAATTCTGGCCAGAATATAATGAACAAGAATTTTTAAATTCTATACAAATTTATCAAAAAAGAACAAGAAGATTTGGGGGAAACAAATAAATTTATAAACGAGAGGTCAAAATTATGAAAAGAGTTTTATCAGCAGCAGTATTATTACCATTGGTACTTATAGTGTTTATTTTAGGAAATACATATGTGGTAGACGTGTTTATGGGAATAGTAGCTTTAAGATGTATATACGAACTATTCCATGCGTTTGAACAAAAAGGACATCATCCAGTAAGATGGGTTGGATATTTAGCAGCAATCGCAATAATGTTTATACATGTTATACCAGAACATTATGCAAAATACGCTGTAATATCAATCATTCCAATATCTGTTTTAATCTTGTTCATATTAGTACTTACGAAAAAGACAAAAACAGATGTAATAGACATAGCAATTACTTTCTTTGGAGTATGCTACATTGTATTATTTTTAATGTTTATGTCAATAATTAGAAACATGGAGAATGGAAAATTCTTAATTTGGTATGTATTTATAGCATCATGGCTTACAGATGTGTTTGCATATTTAACAGGAAAGGCAATCGGAAAACATCATTTTACAGATATAAGTCCAAACAAGACAATAGAGGGCTGTATAGGTGGAACATTAGGTGCAACTCTATGTATCATTTTATACACAGTATAGGTGCAACTCTATGTATCATTTTATATACAGTATTAATAAACAAATTTGCTGGATTTAATATAAACGTTGCAGTAATTTCATTAATAGGAATTGTCCTTAGCATAGTTTGTCAAATAGGAGATTTATCTGCATCAGCTATTAAAAGATATGCTGGAATTAAGGATTATTCAGATTTAATTCCCGGCCATGGGGGAATGGTTGATAGAGTTGATAGTGTAATATTTATTGCTCCATTTACATATTTATTATTTATATTGATGTTTTAGTTGGTTTATGGGTACAACCCTGTAAAAACCCAAATATATTTTCAAGGATAAAAAATTTGATAAGTTTTTTAATTAGTGCAATTAAGATAATATTTTTATTAGGCTTTCTAATTGGAATTCATGAAACAGGCCATTTTCTTATTGCAAAGCTCTGCAAAGTTAGGGTAAACGAGTTCGCAATAGGATTTGGGCCTGTTATATGGAAGAAACAAGGGAAAGAGACTAAATATGAACTTAGATTGATTCCGCTAGGTGGATTCGTGAACATGGAAGGCGAAGCCGAACAATCTGAAAAAGAAGGCTCGTTTACGAAGGCAAGCATTCCGAGAAGGATTGCTATTGTAGTAGCAGGTGCGCTAGTAAATATTATTTTTGCAATTATAGTATATTTTATACTGGCTATGACTGTTAGGGGAAACCTTACTAATGCGGTTGTAGGAAATAGAGTTTTAGATGCAGATAATTTTGAAAATAGGTTGTATTTTGCATCATATAATACAAAAGAATTTATGCTTTCGATTGCAGAAAGTGTAAAGCAACTGTTCACCGGGAAAGTATCGTCGGCAGAACTAGTTGGTCCTGTTGGAATATCTGAGGTAGTCGCAAAAACAAATGGATTTAGGGAGTTTATTTATATACTGTCAGCCATATCAATATCGCTTGGCGTAACAAACTTATTACCATTTCCACCACTCGATGGAGGTAAAATTGTACTAATATTACTGGAAGCAATTCGTAGAAAACCACTAAAACAAGAAACAGAAATAAAAATACAGTTGGCTGGTTTTGCGGTACTTATGGCAGTGTCGATTGTGGTGACGTATCATGATATAGTACGAATATTTTAGTGATTGAAAAATAATTATAATTTTGACTACGTCAAATTTCATTTACAACGCGGTTACATACACAAAGTATGCGCCCTTGCCTTGTAAAATTCATTTTCCTTGTCAAAATTTAATTCTTTTCCAATCAATGATGTGCAATTTAATATAGAAAAATTATAGTTGTTTTCAACAAAAATTAATAAATTGGGGGATTTATTAAAAAATGGATGAAGTTAAAACTTCAAAGACTGTTAAAGAGGTTTTTAAAGACTATAACTCTAACAGTTTTGTTCTTAATGCAGCAAGAGTTATAAGAATTGATTTATATAAAAAGAAAAATTTATTAGAAGTATTTATTGCTTCTAATAAATTAATTGATATTAACGATGTTTTAGAACTAGAAAAGTATATGGAAAGGCGTTTTCAAATTCAAACTGCAAAGCTTACAATAAAATATGAGCTTGAGGAAGAAGTCGATGTGTCTGAAAAAATAGCAAAAGAATGGCAAAGTATTGTTAAGTATATTTCGTACAAGCATCCTATTGCGAGAGCCTTTTTAAATAATAGTGAGATTCAAATTGTTAATAACAATATACAGGTTACTCTTTTTCTAAATGGAAAAGAGTTTTTAGAGAGCAATAAATTTAATGAGGTTTTTGCTGGGCTAATTTATAATATATACGGCAAAAAATATACGATGACATATGAAGAAAAGGTTTCTGAAAATACGGTTACTCAATATAAAGAAAGATTAGAGAGACTCGAAAAAGAAGCAATACTTGAAATGACCAAGGATAATGGTACAGCTAGTGCTGAACACAGTGAAAAACCACAACAAGAAACAAAGCAATATGCTAACAAGACAGCCGGACAAAGCAAATACAACAAAGGTCAATATAGTAAGAGTCAGTACAATAAAGGACAATATGGAGAGAAGAAACAATACAATAAATCTGCTCAAAATCCTGCACAAGAAGCTCCTATGCCACCAATGCCAGATGCTCCAGAGGCTGTTGCTGCACCTGAAGAAGATACACCATTAATTTATGGTAGAAGTTTGAATTTAAGTGATCCAATCATAAAGATTCAAGATATAGGCGTAGACAGCGGAAACGTAATATTAGAAGGACAAATTTTAAGTGTAGAGCTTGATGCAAAAGACGATGACATTAATCTTGGAATAAAGGTAAGAGAGCTAAAAAGTGGTAAGTCACTTGTTATATTTAGTGTTTATGATGGAACTAATACAATCGATTGCAAAGTGTTCTCTGCACCAGAAAAATTGGATAAATTAAAGAAGAGGTTAAAGAGTGCTGCAAGAGTTAGAATTGCGGGGACTGCACAATTTGACCCGTACGCAAAACAGCTAGGTGTTTTGGTAAATACTATTGTAGAAATGCCAGAAGAGAAGAAAGCTGTAAGAACTGATAATGCTAAGATTAAAAGAGTTGAACTTCATATGCATACTCAGATGAGCACGATGGATGGAATTACTCCTGCTAAAAACCTTATAAAACGTGCAATGAAGTGGGGAATGAAGTCTATTGCAATTACTGACCATGGAAGTGTTCAAGCGTTCCCAGATGCACACAAAATGTTGGGAGTAAATAACCCAGACATGAAGGTTCTTTATGGAGTCGAGGCATACTTGGTTCCAGATAAGGTTCCATCTGTTTCAAACCCAAAGGGACAAGATTTACACACTACATATTGTGTATTAGACTTAGAGACAACAGGCCTTTCGTTTAGAACAGAAAAGATTACCGAAATTGGTATAATGAAGATGAACGAAAAGGGCGAAGTTATAGATGAATTTGAATGTTTTGTAAACCCTGAAAAGCCAATTCCACAAAGGGTTGTAGAAGTTACAAATATTACAGATGACATGGTAAAAGATGCTGAGACAATAGATAAAGTAATGCCAAAGGTATTAGAATTTGTTGGAGATAGCGTAATTGTTGCACATAATGCAGATTTTGACGTTGGTTTTTTGAAATACAATGCAAAACAATTGGGGTTATCTTTAGACAACACTTACTTAGATACTCTAAGACTTGCAAAAGATTTATTCCCAGATTTCAAAAAATATAAATTAGGAATAATTGCAGATAAACTTGGAATTGAAGTATTAGTTGCACACAGAGCTTTAGATGATGTTGATACTACTGTAAAAGTATTTAGAGTAATGCTAAACATGCTAGAAGAAAAAGGTGCTAAAACTATAGAAGATATAGATAAGCTTGCTGGCGAAAACGTAAATTACAAGAAGTTAAAGAGTTTCCATGCAATAATCCTTGCTACAAACTATGTCGGATTAAGAAACTTATACAAATTAATTTCAATATCACACTTGGATTACATATATAAAGGCAGACCGATGCTATTAAAATCAATATATAAGCAATATTCAGAAGGTTTGATTTTAGGAAGTGCTTGTGAGGCAGGAGAATTATATCAGGCAATCGAAAATGGAAAAGATGATGAAGAAATAGAAGCAATCGCAAGAGATTATGATTATCTTGAGATTCAACCAACTGGAAATAACATGTTCTTGGTTAGAAATGGCGTCGTACCAGATGTAGAAGGTCTAAGAGACATAAATAGAAAAATAGTTGCCTTAGGAGAGAAGCTAGATAAATTAGTAGTCGCAACCTGCGATGTTCACTTTATGGATCCAGAAGATGAAATATACAGACGTATATTAGAGGCTGGCCAAGGCTATGCAGATTGCGATTTGCAGGCTCCATTATATTTAAGAACAACTGAAGAAATGTTAGAAGAATTCAGTTATTTAGGAGAAGAAAAAGCATATGAGGTTGTTGTTACAAATACCAATAAAATAGCGGATATGTGTGAGCAAATCAGCCCAATATCACCAGAAAAATGCCCTCCATACATCAATGATTGTGAAAAAACAATTAAAGATATTGCTTACAACAAGGCACACGAGTTATATGGAGACCCACTTCCACAGATTGTTGAGGAGAGGCTAGATAAAGAGCTAACATCTATAATTAAAAATGGATTCTCCGTTATGTACATAATAGCACAGAAACTAGTTTGGAAATCAAATGCCGATGGATACATCGTTGGTTCCAGAGGTTCTGTTGGTTCGTCATTTGTTGCCAACATGACAGGTATTACAGAGGTTAACTCGCTTCCACCACATTACAGATGCCCAAATTGTAAGTATTCAGACTTTACTGACTATGGTGTGAAGAACGGCTTCGACTTACCAGATAAGATGTGCCCAAAGTGTGGGCATAGACTCGCAAAAGATGGGCTAGACATTCCGTTCGAAACTTTCTTAGGATTCAATGGAGACAAGGAACCAGATATCGACTTAAACTTCTCTGGAGAATATCAAGCAAAAGCACATAGATACACAGAAGTAATATTCGGAAAAGGTACAACTTTCAAAGCTGGAACTGTTGGTACTGTTGCTGGAAAGACGGCAATGGGTTATGTTAGAAAATATAACGAAGAAAGAGGAATACCGATTAACAATTCGGAGGTAATTAGAGTTGCTTATGGTTGCACAGGAATAAAAAGAACAACAGGTCAGCACCCTGGTGGAATTATAGTTGTTCCAAAGGGAAGAGAAATTTACGAATTTACACCTGTTCAGCATCCCGCAGACGACCCAACCTCAGATATTATAACTACTCACTTCGACTACCACTCAATAGACCAGAACCTATTGAAGCTAGATATACTAGGCCATGATGATCCAACAATGATAAGAATGTTATTTGATATTACTGGACAAGACCCAACAAAAGTACCATTAGATGACAAGGAAACAATGTCTATATTTAGTTCTACAAAAGCATTAGGAGTTACTCCAGAACAAATACACAGTGAAGTTGGAAGCTTTGGAGTTCCAGAGTTTGGAACAAAATTCGTAAGAGGAATGCTTGTAGATACAAGGCCAAAGACCTTTGATGAATTAATTAGAATTTCAGGTCTATCACATGGTACAGACGTATGGTTAAACAATGCACAAAGCTTAATCGAAGAAGGCACTATAAAGTTGGAAGATGCTATATGTTGTAGAGATGATATTATGATATATCTAATTAAGGAAGGATTGCCTCCACAAAAGGCCTTCAAAATAATGGAGTTTGTTCGTAAAGGAAAACCATCAAAAGACCCAGAGGGCTGGAAAGGCCATGAAGCAACGATGAGAGAATACAATATACCAGAATGGTACATTGGCTCATGTAAAAAAATAAAATACATGTTCCCTAAAGCCCATGCTGCTGCATATGTTACAAATGCTTTTAGAATTGCATGGTTCAAGGTTCACATTCCAAAAGCATATTATGCTGCATACTTCTCTATAAGAGCAGATGCATTTGATAGCGAGATAATGTGCCACGGAGTAGAGCGTGTAAAGAATAAAATGAAAGAAATAGAACTTGCTGGAAAAGCAGTAACAAAGAAAGACCAAGACACATATGGAGTTTTAGAGATAGTTCTAGAAATGTATGAAAGAGGTTTAAACTTCTTACCAATAGATTTATACGAGTCAGATGCTGTAAAATTTAAAGTAGAAGTTGATGGAATACGTCCACCATTAAACAGTATACCGGGACTCGGAACAGTTGCAGCACAAGGAATACAAGAAGCAAGACAAGAAGGAGAATTCATGTCTATAGATGATATGAAAATACGTGCAAAAGTCGGCAAATCTACAATAGAAATGCTAGAAAAAGCAGGATGCTTGGAAGGAATGAGCCAAAGCAACCAGATGAGCTTATTTGCATAAGTCCCTATTGGGCAAAATTATACTGTATGGAGATTAGAAATGGTAGAATTAACTAATATTTTTACATTAAAAAATATAATAATATATTTATTAATAATAAACATAATTGCATTTCTGGCTATGTTTATAGACAAGAAAAAAGCAGAAAAAGATAGATGGAGAATAAAAGAATCTACACTATTAACCTTAGCTTTAATCGGTGGGAGCATAGGGGCAATTGCAGGAATGTATACTTTTCACCATAAAACAAAGAAGCCAAGATTCTTTATTGGAATACCAGTAATAATTGTGTTACAGACAATGCTGATTATTGCGATATCTATAAAATGATATATAAGATATTTATACATACAGCAAATTTGCATGATTTTGGTCTTGCAAAAACATGGTAGACAGCAAGGATATAAGAAAATACATAAATAAAGAGGCTGAATGGAAATCAGTCTCTTTTAATCATATTTTTATAACTCATGTTATTTTGTTATAGCGTAAGATGTCAAGTATATTAAGCAAAAGAGAATAAAATGTAAGTAATATTGGATTAACTAAAAACGCTGTGTATAATTAAGTTAATATAACGATAAGAGTTTAAAAGCATAAGAAAAAGTTCACCAAAATAATGTTTAGAATGTATACATAATAAATTGTACTGTGAAAAATATATGCTTTTATAAATTGATTAACAATAATATATGTGTATAACTTAGAAATGAAAACCTAGGAAATAGATTATCCACAAAGTTATCCACATTATCCACAACTATGTAAATAACTAAAAAATGTAAAATCACCATAAAAAAAGTAAACATAATATAAGACATAAAACGACAAATTATTTTATTATAAATATTGATTTTTTTACATTTTTGTTATAAAATAGAATACATATCTAAAAGAAAGGAAACAAGCAAGAAGATATGAGTAAATTTTTAGAAAGAATTAAGCAAATAGCTAGTGAAAATGAAAAAGTTGCAATGTTTGTAGATATGGATGGAACTATTACAGCATATGATGTATACCCAGAATCAGATGTAAATAAAAATATGGCAGACAATTATCAAACATTGGAACCTGTTAATTATGTTATAGATATATTAAAAAAAATAAATGAACTTCCAAATGTTGATGTGTATATATTAACATTATCAAGAGACAGAAGCATTACAGAGAAAAAGAAAGTTTGGCTAAATAAATACGTTAATTTTATAGATGAAGATAAATGGATTATAATTACAAAAGAATTAGGAGAGTATAATAAAGAAAACAGAGATATAATAAAAGCTGAAAAGATGAAGGAAAAATTAGATAAATATAATTATGAAATATTATTAGATGACGACCACAAAATATTAAAAGAAACTCAAAAAATATTAGGAAATAGTGCTTCAGTTTTTCATATTTCTTCAGCGATTATATAGTAAAGTATATTTGAAAAACATAGGAATGGGGTAGGTATGGACGAATTAAAGGTTGAAATTGCATTAGAGATAATACAAAGGAAAATAGTTAGTTTATTAAAAAGTAACAAAGATGTTGATGTTGATACAGCTAAGGAAACTTTAAAAACATTAGTTGAAGAAAGAGAAAAAATATATAATTTAGATGAAGAAACAATTGAAAAGGTTTATAATATATATTTAGACGAAGTAAAGAAAGGAAAATAAAAATGTCAATAAGTACAAACGATTTTAAGTTGGGAATAACCAGAGTATTAACAGATGCGTTTGCCTCTTCAACAGTATCGGAAAATCCAAAAGTAATTTATATTGTTTCAGGGCAAGGAGGAGGAAAAACGTCTGTAATAAGACATAAAAAGAATGAATTAAAAGAAGAGGGAATAAGAGCATATGTAATTGATTCTGATAAGATAGCAGAATATCATCCTTATTATGACGAATTGATATTTAATGAGTTACCTGATGATGTATACAAAATAACAAGAAGTGAGTTTGTAAGACCTGCTGGACCAATTATATATGGAGAATTAATGAGAAGCAAAATAACAGTAATAAGAGAAACTGTTTTAAATAAGTGGGAAGCAGATTTAAAACAAATACAAAATTTTAGAGAAAATGGATATGGCACAGAAATAAATGTTATTGCTACGGATTTGCTAGAAAGTATGTTGTCATGTTATGAAAGAGAATCAGCAATGCTTCTTGCAGGACTACCGCCAAGAGGCAGTACAAGTAGAGAAAAACATATAGAGCTACATAATTCTTTTATTGAAGAAATTGAAAAAATGCAAAGAATGGGATTGTGTGATGTAATAAATGTTTACGTTAGGGGTGAGAACATAAATAAACCACCAGTATTAAAATATTCAACTACAAGTAAAACTAATAAATACCGAAACTTTAAAGAAGCGATAATTACAGAAAGAAAACTTCAAAGAGAAGCTTTACTAGCAAATCCAACAACTTATTTAGTAAGAATTGAAAATGCTAAAAAAATAATTAAGGATAATGAGGTTAATCCAGAACTCACTGCAAATGAATTAAAAGGATTGGATGAATTGCAACAAGAATTTATTGCTGAATTGGGGAAAAAAATCGATATGGATTCAAAAGAATATGAGTAAAATATTGAAATGTGTCACGGAATATGTTAAAATTATTAACATAATGTTCCAAAGGAGGAATATGTATGCAAAGAAAGTTGGAAGTTTGTTTCGACGAAAGGAATCAGTTCTCTTTTGAGCTGAAGCTCATGAATAACTATGAACGTGCTACAAGAGTTCTGAAAAATCTTTCTACCAGGGAAGTGGACGGAAGATTTTTTGTTCCAAACAGAAGAGCATATGCTCAGGCAGTTGTTGAATGCTCAACACTGTTGGGTCTCGAAAACGAATAACTTACAATCAAATTGCAAAAAGCGGAGGGCAAATTGCTCTCCGCAAACTATATATAAAAAGAGTCAAATGACGCTGTTTTAATTGACTTTTTTGTTTAATTTGCTATAATGTGTAAAGAATAAATATAGAAAAACTTAAGAAAATTGGAGGAATAAAAATATGTTGAAAAAAGTTGCAATACTAGCAAATGGTGGAGATGTTTCAGGATTTAATGCCGTTATTAGAGCAATTATAAAAACAGCAGAGAAAAACAATATAGAATGTTATGGATTTATAGATGGTTATAGAGGATTACTTAATAACGATTTTGTAAGATTAAGTACAAGCGAAAGCAGTAATGCATCAGGAATTTTGCCAAAAGGTGGATCTATAATTGGTTCATCTACAAATGCAAATGTATTTAATTATAAGGTAGTACTTCCAAATGGAGAGATTGAATACCAAGATTTATCAGATAAATGTGTTCAAAATGTAAAAGATGATGGATTTGATTGCGTATTTACACTCGGAGGAGATGGAACTCAAAAGTCTGCAAGGGACTTCAGCTTGAAGGGAATCAATGTTATAGGCGTTCCGAAGACAATAGATAATGATGTTGCATGTACAGATATCACATTTGGATATAATACAGCTGTATCTGTTGCAGCAGAAGCGTTAGATAGGTTACATACCACAGGAGAAACACATCATAGAATAATGGTTCTTGAAGTTATGGGAAGATATGCCGGCTGGATTGCATTAGAGTCTGCAATAGCTGGAGGGGCTGATATAGCTTTAATTCCAGAAATACCATATGATATAAATTCAGCAGTAAGAAAAATTCAACAAAGATCAAAAGTTGGAAAGCAATTTAGCATTGTAGTTGTTGCAGAAGGCGCAGTTCCAAAGGGAGGAACAATAACAGTGGAAGGAGTTAGAAACAACGGAAAAGGCGTTGATAACAACAAATTAGGAGGAGCCGGACAAAAAGTTGCAAAACAACTAGAAGAACTTACTGGATTTGAAGCCAGATGCACTGTTTTAGGATATATGCAAAGAGGTGGAACCCCAACTGCATTTGATAGAGTTCTATCTACAAAATATGGAGCAAAAGCAATGGAACTTGCAATGGAAGGAAAATTTGGAACAATTGCAGTTATGAAAAACGGAAGACTAGATTATGCAACACTAGAAGACGTTGTAGGAAACAATAAAGAGATTGGTGCTGTATCTGGAAATACACCAGAAAGTAACCTACGTAAAGTGACAATGGATGATGATTTGGTAAAAACAGCCAGAGATATAGGAATTTGCCTAGGAGACTAAAACTTTGCCAAAAAGGGGCGTCCCTATTGGGCGAAAAGGAGAAATAGAAGTGAAGGATTTTAAGGAGATTATAGCTGAACAAATAGCTAAAACAACAAATATTGAAAAAGATAAGATAATAACAAATATTGAAGTGCCAAAAGATACAAACAATGGAGATTTTGCTTTTCCATGCTTTATTTTAGCAAAAGAGCTTAGAAAATCACCTGTGATGATTGCAAATGATTTGCAGGAAAGTATTAGAGAGCAAATTAATGCGAATAATGTAGACGAAATTAGCGAAGTTAATGCTGTGAATGGCTTTTTAAACTTCAAATTAAATCAAAATAAAATAGCAGAAGAAGTTATAAAAAGTTTTAATAAAATGCAAGATAAATATGGAAGTGAGACCCAAGAAAATTCTAAAAATGTTGTAATAGATTATTCGTCTCCAAATATTGCAAAGCCTTTCCACATAGGACATTTGCGCTCTACTGTTATTGGGGGAGCTTTGTACAACATATATAAATATTTAGGATATAATGTTACTGGAATTAACCATTTAGGAGATTATGGTACTCAGTTTGGAAAGCTTATAGAAGGATACAAACTTTGGGGCGAAGAATATAACATAGAAGAAAAGCCGATAGATTCACTTACAGAAATTTATGTAAGAATAAATAATTTATGCAAAGAAGACGAGAGTGTTTTAGAAGCCTGCAGAAATAACTTTAAAAAGTTAGAAGACGGAGATAAATATTGTGTCGATTTATGGCAAAAGTTTAGAGATTTAAGCCTAAAAGAATTTCAAAAAATTTATGATATGCTAGGCTCAAAATTTGACTCTTTAAATGGTGAAGCGTTTTATTCAGATAAGATGCCAGAGGTAGTTGATATACTTGAAAATGCGGGAAAACTTGAAGAGTCTGAAGGCGCAAAAGTTGTAAAACTTGATGAATACAACATGCCTCCATGCTTAATAATAAAATCTAATGGTTCTAGTACATATGCAACAAGAGACTTGGCTGCAATACTTTATAGGGCAAGAACATACGATTTTGATAAAGCATTGTATTTAACTTCATACGAGCAAGCCTTACATTTTAAACAAGTATTTGCAACAGCTAAATACCTTGGAATAGACGAAAAATACACAAATGGATTAAAACATGTTCCGTTTGGAATGGTTCAATTAAAAACAGGAAAAATGTCTACAAGGGAAGGAAATATAATTAAGCTCGAAGACCTATTGAACGAGGCAATCGAAAAGAGCAAAAAGATAATAGAAGAAAAAAATCCAAACTTGGAAAATAAAGAAGAAGTTGCAAAAATGGTAGGTGTTGGAGCAGTAATATTCAACGATTTATCGAACAATAGAATAAAAGATGAGATATTCGACTGGGATATAATGCTTAACTTCAATGGAGAAACAGGACCATATGTACAATATATCTGTGTACGTACGAAGAGTGTATTAGAAAAAGCTGGATACATTCCAAATATACAAGATGTAGATGTATCTAAACTAAATGATGAAGATTCTAAGAATATAATCACAACATTGTATAACTTTAACCAAACTTTAAACAATGTAACAGAAAAAGAAGAACCTTCTATACTTGCAAGATATTTAGTAACACTTGCTGAACAATACAGTAGTTTTTATAACAATTGCCATATATTAGATCAAGAAAAAGAAATTAAGGATGCACGTTTGTACTTAACATATATGGTAAAAACAGTCCTAGAAAAAGGACTAAATTTATTAGGAATAAAAGTACCAAATAAAATGTAATTGGACGGTTGAAAAATGATTACAATTTTGGCTACGTCAAATATTATTTACAAATAGTTGACATATAATACCGTATGTGTCATTGCTTTGTAAATAATATTTCCAGCCAAATTAAAATGATTTTGCATTGAGAAGGGAATAGTAAATGAATAAAAATATTTTAAAACATATAATTAGATATTTATTAATGATTTGCATTGTGATTGTATGCTGTACAATATTTAGGTTTTCGTCAGAGCAATCAACAGAGTCTTCTAGAACAAGCGTGGGAGTTACAAAATTTATAGTAAGCATAATATGGCAAGATAATCCAGAAGTTAATACAGATACACTAATAAATACAATACATCCCATAATAAGAAAAGTTGCACATTTTTCAATTTATTTATTGTTAGGAACGCTTGTAATGTGTTGTGCACAAACATTTAAAGGTTGTAAAGAATATAAATTTGATGCAAGCGTAATGCTATGTTTCTTTTATGCATGCACAGATGAATTCCATCAGCTATTTGTGCCAGGGAGAAGCGGAGAATTTACAGATGTATGTTTAGATACAGTTGGTGCAACATTTGGAATACTATTAGTAATGATAATAGTATGGATTGTAGAGAAAATAAAAAATAGAAATTCGAATAAACCAAAACAATTAGCAGAAAAAAATGAGGAGACCGGATTAAAAAGAAAAGTAATGTTTATTGCAAGTACTGGCGGACATTTAAATGAATTAATGCAAATAAAACCATTATTCAAAAAATTTGACTATCATATAGTTACAGAAAAAACTAAGGTAGATGACAGTTTTAAAGAAGAATACAAAGATAAAATAAGCTTTTTAATATATGGAACAAAAAAATATCCATTCATATATATATTTAAATTTATAGCAAATTGCTTCATAAGCTTGTATTATTTCTTTAGATATCAACCAGAAGTAGTTGTAACTACTGGTACACATACGGCAGTGCCAATGTGTTATATTGCCAAATTATTTGGAAGCAAAGTAATATTTATAGAAACCTTTGCAAATAGAACATCTGGAACAGTTGCTGGAAGGCTAGTTTATCCAATTGCAGACACATTTGTAGTACAATGGGAAGAAATGCACAAAGTATATCCAAAATCTGTATGTTGGGGGTGGATTTACTAATGATATTCGTAATATTGGGAACTCAAGATAAAAAATTTCCTAGACTATTAGATGCTTTGCAGAAAAAAATAGATGAGGGAAAAATAAGCAAAAAAGAGGAAATAATAGTACAAGCTGGAAGTACAAAATATGAGTCAAAAAACATGAAAATAATAGACTACATGTCTGTTAGAAAATTCGAAGAGTGCATAGATAGAGCCGATTTAATAATATGTCATGCCGGAGTTGGAACTATACTTACAGCGTTAAAAAAAGGTAAAAAAATAATAGCAGCAGCAAGACTAAAACAGTATGGTGAGCACGTAAATGACCATCAATTACAAATACTAGATAATTTTACAGCTGAGGGCTATATATTAGCTTTAGAAGATTTTGATAAGATAGACTTGTTAATAAAACAAGCAAAACGCTTTACTCCAGCAAAATTTAAATCAAACAAGAGATATTTTTTAAGACAACTAGAAAAAGAAATAAATATATTAGGATAAAAAACTTCTCGTGGTAGAAATATCATGAGAAGTTTTTATAAATTATATAAATTTTCTTGTTCCATTCTTCACTTTCTAATAATAGCGTTGGATCCACAACTTGTTTTACATTAGTAAATCCTTTTTTTCTAATTATCTTTTCTGCTGAGTCTTCTCTTACTAAAATTGTTTCATATTTTTTTAAAAGATTCTCTAAATTATTATCTAAATTTGTTGGTAGTTTATCTACTCCAAAGCTTGCAGCATATGCTATACATTTTTTATTTTCTGGAACAAAATCTAAAAAATATGTTGCATCATACTCTTCTGAACCAATCTTGCCCCAAATTTGGTCGCTACCTGTACAATATATATCTGCTTCTGGTAAATTTTCTTTTAGCTCTTTAGAAGAATGATACTCTACTTCTGTTTGTTTTAAGTATTTATTTCTATATTCAGTAAATTTATTATTCATTTTTGTAACATTTGGTCTTTGAGCTATGCAATAAATAGCTTTCTTTATTTTTCCTTTTAAACCAGATGTTTTGCCATTATAGTTTGTATTAACAGATTTAGCATTTGTTTCTTCTTCTTTTATGTAATTTATTACTTCTGAGTCATATCCCATTTTTTCTAAGGCTTTTTGCATACTGTATGTTTGTAATATAGAGCCATAGTTTGGTACTGAGTGTCTTGTAATAAAATCTATTTTCATAATTGTTCTCCTATTTTATAGATATATTTTTGTTTATTATTGTTTTATATGGTAATACCTGATTAGTATTTTTCATAATATTTGTTCTTGTAAAAACTACTGCAAAACCTAAAATAAATGCAACTATAACATAATTTTTTAGATTTTTTTGTAACTTTTGTAAGTTTACCTTGCCTTTTATTCTTTGTTTTATGTCTTCAATTATTTTTTTACTTGGTATTACACTTATGTAATATGGAACTGAAATAATTTGGAATACTTCAAAATACAATGCTATTCGTATAAATAACATATGACAGGCACCAAGAGCCATCATAATTAATGACACTGCTTGAACATTTAAGAATAAAATATCTTCTTTTTTTACATTGTCTAATGCCTTATTTTTTCTGTATATATAGTACATAAAGATGTAAACTAATACATTTTCAATTATATATAACTCAGATACATCTCCTTTAGCAAATTTGCCGGTTAGATACACATTAAATCTTGTATTTTGAACACATAATTTTACTATTTGCATTAGATTCTCATTTAATATTAATATTATTGCAGTAACAGGAATAACCCATTTCCAATCTGCTAACATTTTTTTATCAAGTAACATTAATGCTAGCATTATAAATGCCGTACTATGCATTAATCCAGCTAGAATTACAAATATAGCATATAAAAAATATTTCTTTTTATCTAGCAAAAATGGATATGCTACTACAATTAAACTAACAGCTAGATATTGTCTAACAATATTTAGTGAATCAAAAAAGAAACCACCTAAAAAGAAGATTAAAATACTTAATATTGGATATTTAGACTTAGTAATAATTGTATACATAATAAGTCCTACTGTGATTGCAGAAGTAACAATAAATAATGCTGTTGATTCTTGTGAGAATAATAAACATATTCTAATTATTGTCTTAAATCCAATCTCCATATTTTTTACATCTATACCATTTGCAATTCTATGGTAATCAAAATTATATCTTCTTAAATAGTCGGTTCCTAAATCGTATCTTAAAGCAGACACTAGAAAAAAAGGTAAGAATGCCATTACATAACAACAACATTTTTGCCATTTTTTCTTTGCTTTAGTGGATACATACATAAATAGTATTGAAATTATTAACATTATTATATAGATAATCATATCTCTTCCCTTTTAAAAACTCTTTTCGTATTTTTTTCCTGTAAACTTAGCTTTTAAAAAGCTTGTTCCTTTTTTTAGCCAATTCACATTTTGCATATCCATTACTTTTACTTCTTCATACTTTATTTTATTCTTGTTTACCCAAACATCTAGTAATAGTTCAGATATTCTTCCATAAAATCTTGCATGAAAACTATCATACTTACTCGCGTCAGTTCTTTTTTCTAACTCAAATAATATGTCAAAAAGCCATGTGCAATATTCATCTAATATTTCTTTTTTCATAATAAACATGTTAAACATATGTGCCGATGTTCTTTTATGTAATTTATCAAATTCTCCTAAATATTCTGGACATTTTTCTTCTATTATCCTTCTTGTCTCATCCAGTGGCTCTATATACATTGTATGTTCATAATGAGAATACAAGTTTTCTATATAATACTTTCTTTTCTTAGGAAGTATTATATCTGTTTTTTTAAGTAACTCCTCTGTTTCTTTTTGTGTTAATACTATCTTAAATTTTTCATTTTCTTCTTTTGGTATTTTCTTTTTATTTGTAAAATATCTTCTATAATGAACCAATCCAATATTTTCTGCCTCTAAGTTTTTCCAAGCCCAATATAAACCTGTTAATTCACAAAAATATGGGTTTTTTAGAGATATATTATTTCCAGTATTATCTTGCGTATATTCTTCTATTTTTGTTTTTCCTTCTGCACCAACTTGTACTGGAAAATACATTTGATCTTCTGGCATCTGATATTTTTTATGCGTTGCCACTATTATTTTTATATTTTTCACTGTTTTCTCCTATAGCATTCAATTATATTTACTGTATTTTTATACAGCTCCCTCTTTTTTGAATATTTTTAAAAATGTTTTTAATATTATTTTTAAATCCATTACTATGCCTCTACGTTCTATATAGTAGGTATCCATATATGCACGTTCTTCAAAATCAACATCATTTCTACCATTTACCTGCCAATATCCCGTAATACCTGGTTTTACCTTTGTAATTGAATTATAATAATACTCCCCAAGATCTTCTTTTTCTCTATATAAATATGGTCGTGGGCCCACTAAGCTCATCTCTCCCTTTAAAATATTTACAAATTGAGGAAATTCATCTAGACTTGTTTTTCTTAATATATTTCCCAATTTTGTTATTCTTGGATCATGTTTTAATTTTTTATATTTCTTATATTCTTTTTTTGCTTCAGGATTTTCTTCTAAATATCTATATAATTTTTCATCTGCTTCCATTACCATTGTTCTAAACTTGTACATTCTGAATTGTTTTCCATTTTTTCCTATTCTTATTTGTTCAAAAAATAATGGGCCATCATTTTCATGTAAACATATTCTTATAAACCAAACAACCGCAATTAATGGTACTAATAAAATAGTTCCCAAAATACCTGCAATTATATCTACTATTTTCTTCATTATTAAGTATGATAAGTTGTTATTTACCCTTATTTCTTTGTCTTTACTTGGTCTATAGTTTTCTTGCTCATTTTGATTGATAATGATTACATCTTCTGCTGCAACATTTTCTAACTCTTCTTTCACCGCCAAGTTGCTTTTACTCATGGCAAAACATTCCCTTCTATCTTATTGTTTATACTTTTGTTCTTACATATTAATGTTTTAGAACCTATTTTTATTTAAAAACTTATTTCGAATATCCTGTTTTCTTCACTATTGCAGCACTCATTTCTTTTACTGTATCTGATGCCTCATAATCTTCTTGTTCAAATGCTTCTTTATGTAATCTTTCTACATTGCTTTGTAATGTTACAGGTACTCCATACCATCTGTCCAATGTTATTCCTTTTGTATCGTATGGCCAACCAATGCTTTCCGTTACCTTAAATGAAGCTAATTTTGGAATTAGTCCCCATATTTCTGATGTAGATATGTTTGTTCTTATTTTTGGTAGAATTGTGTCTGCAAAGCTATTTAATTGGCCTACATTAAGTGTTTTTGCTTTGCTTAGCATTGCTTCTACAACAGTTCTCATTCTTTCTGTTCTCTTATAGTCTCCACCAGCGGTGTATCTAACTCTTGTATATGAAACTGCTTGCACCCCATCTAATTTCTGCCTGCCAGAATGTGTTATATGTGATGATTTAACTCTAGAGCTTTCAGAAGTTGCATCTATATAGTCGTTTACATATTTAATTTCTGATTCGTCTATATCTATGTATACTCCACCCAAACTATCAACAGCAGCTATTACTGCATCAAAGTTTACTGTCACAAATTCTGTTATATTTAAATCCATTGCTTCGTTTAATGATTTTAGCGTATTTTGAGCACCTCCATAAGAGTATGCATGTGTTATTTTGTCTAATCTTTTTGTTCCATTTTCTGTTACATATACATAAGTGTCTCTATATACAGATATTAGTTTTACTGCATTTGTTTCTTGGTTTATACTTGCAATTATCATGCAGTCACTTCTGTTTCCTAGTCCATAATCATCTGCTCTACTATCAATTCCAAGTAGGGCTATGTTTCTGTATCCTTTTAATTCTTGTTTTGTTTCTTCGTTAATTCCTACTGCTGTTGTATCAATGTTTTCTTTTTGCATTTTGCCTATTTTTCCATTTACAAATGTATATCCAGCAACACCAAGTCCCAAAATAAATATTACAAGAACAAGTAATATAATCAAAAATATCTTTAATCCTTTATTCATTTTCTTTTTCTTTCTCATATTATTTTCTTCTTCTCTTTCCTTGTTTCTTTCATATGCTCCATATTTATAATTTTCTGGGCTTATGTCTCCTTCTTTTCCCGAATTACCGGCCATTCGCTTCCCTTTTGTTGACATTTTATTTCTTTCCTCCTTAAAGGTTGTTTATATACTATATAAAAACTAATTTTCATTTTTGTTTCCCGCATGGTATCACTATTATAATATCAATTTTATAATAAAAGTTCAATACTTTTTATTATATTTATACACTTTTTCGACTTTTTTCTAGTTTTGATAAAAAACTTCTCGTGGTAGAAATATCATGAGAAGTTTTTATAAATTATATAAATTTTCTTAAATTAATCTACTTAATGATTAACATTTACAATGTACATTATATCAAATAGTAGCAAAAAATCAAGAATAAAAAGAAAAATTGTAGTTATAAAAAATATATAGATTTAAACTCATAAAAAAGCAAAGAAAAAGCCGAAAATATACAGTGTTGCAAGAAAATCAATTAATTAAATTTATCATTAAGTAGATTA
>FR880079.1 GCA_000435175.1 Clostridium sp. CAG:245 | reverse complement strand
AATGTAAAACAAGATGGAATAGTAGTAAAAAAGGCAGTATACATAGCATTAGGAGTAACAATGACAGGAGAAAAAGAGATACTTGGATTTTATATAGGAGAATCAGAAAGTGCAAAGTATTGGACAAGTATATTAAATGAAATAAAAAATCGAGGAGTAAAAGATATATTAATAATGTGTTCAGATGGTTTAAAAGGGTTAAAGGAAGCCATAGGAGCAGTATATCCAATGACAGAATTCCAGAGATGTATAGTGCATATGATACGAAATACATTGCAGTATGTATCATATAAGGATAGAAAAGAATTAGCTCAAGATTTAAAGCAAATATATCAAGCAGCAACAGAAGAAGCAGGATATAATAATTTAATTGAATTAGAAGAAAAATGGAGCAAAAGAAGAGTATCGTTAGACAATTGGATAAATAATTGGGAAAACATACAACCATTCTTTAAATATGGACCAGAGACAAGAAAAATAATGTATACAACAAATGCAATAGAAAGTTTAAATAATTGTTACAAAAAAT
>FR880078.1:180-659 GCA_000435175.1 Clostridium sp. CAG:245 | reverse complement strand
ATAATTATAACTATTATCTTCTGGTGTTCCATATTCAAAGTACCACTCTTCTTTACAATTACTGCACTCATATATAATATAATCATAATCATCTTTTCGTATAAAATTACATTCTTCCACTTAAAACACCTCCCAATATCTTTTGTTTATTATTTCTATCTATTCCTACATAACAACCTGTGTTTTCTTCTTTTACATCTTTTCCTGGATATAACATACACTTGCTATTTATATTATTCATACAGTCTTTACATTTTATTAAATCTTCAAATAATTGCATTAAATCCACTCCTTTCCACACTTTTCACACTTATATACAATGTGGTCTATTTCCATATCTAAAAATTCACTTTTCATTCTTCCACCACATTCAGGGCAATGTAAACTAAATATATCTTTAATTTTTTCTATTATTCTTTTTATTTTTTCTTTCACTATGTATCACTCCTCTCTAAATCATAAATTCTGTCCCTTTGCAT
>FR880078.1:0-114 GCA_000435175.1 Clostridium sp. CAG:245 | reverse complement strand
CTGCTTTAAGTTCTTGTTTTCTTGCTGATTTTATGCAATAAAGTTCTTTTAATCCATCTATTGGTTCTCTCCAAGAACTTGTTTTTTTGATACCAAAATCAAGTATTTCTTCTA
>FR880077.1 GCA_000435175.1 Clostridium sp. CAG:245 | reverse complement strand
ATAAAAATGGACGTAGCAAAATATTTTCAAAATATAGACAAACAAATTTTATATGAAATTTTATGTAGAAAAATAAAAGATAAAAATTTGTTATGGCTAAGGAAATGATGAAACATTGCAAACGTATATGGAATAATTACTATATAATAAAAATGGATGTAACAAAATATTTTCAAAACATAGACAAACAAATTTTATATGAAATACTATGCAGAAAAATAAAAGATAAAAATTTGCTATGGCTAACCAGAGAAATACTATATTCAAATGGAGTAGATAAAGGATTACCAATAGGAAACTACACCAGTCAATGCTTTGCTAACATATATTTAAACGAACTAGACCAATATATGAAACATAAATTAAAACTAAAATATACATGTCGTTATATGGACGATGTTGTAGCACTTGTAAATACTAAAGAAGAAGCAATAGAAAAACTTAATTTAATACGTAGCTTTCTAAAAGAAAAGCTTTGTTTAGAACTAAATAGAAAAACACAGATATTTAAAAGTACGCAGGGACGATGTTGTAGCACTTGTAAATACTAAAGAAGAAGCAATTGAAAAACTTAATTTAATACGTAGCTTTTAAAAAGACAAGCTTTGCTTAGAACTAAACAGAAAAACACAGATATTTAAAAGTACACAAGGAGTAAACTTTTGTGGTTACAAAATAAATGAATATAGACTAAAAATAAGAGATAAAGGAAAACGAAAGCTAAAGAAAAAAGTAAAGCTTTTAGAAAAGCAAGTAAAACAAGGAAAAATGATCTGCATAGAAGCACATAAATATTTAAGTGGTTATTTAGGTTATATAAATGTAGCAAACACAAAAAAACTTAGAAAACAAGCTATTTGCAACAGATGCATAAATATATACAGTATTGATGATTTTAATGAAAAATATAAGATACAATATAAGGAGTAGTTAGTAAATTAATACTAGAATAAGAAATTTAATATAAAAAAAGAAAGACAAAATTGACATTAATTTATTGGGATAAATCGAAGACTTCCAACGATAGTAATCCTTGTGCGAAACGAGGGGGCAATTATAACAACAATGGTTCAAACAATCCAGCAGCCAACCGCAATAACAACAATACGACCAATGCCAACAACAATATTGGTTTTCGTCTCTCACTCTAATACAATTTCTAGATTACATATTTTACGGAATATATACAATGAAGGTATTAGTATTAAAGAGATTTATCCCATCCTAATTTAGGTAAACATGAATCAGTAAAACATATGTTAGTACAAAATTGGAATACATGTGTTTTACGAAAAATAGCCAGTAATAATATAAATAGATTACTGGCTTAAAAATAATAATAAATTCTGGTGAAAATTAAAAGCAGAATTTATAAAAGAACCACTTAAAGCAAATTTTTGAGGGCAATTTATTTCTAGTGTAAGGAAAAATTAAAAAATGAATGAAGTATTTTTAATAGGAAAAATAATTAGTGATAT
>FR880076.1 GCA_000435175.1 Clostridium sp. CAG:245 | reverse complement strand
TTTTAATAAATGTGGAAAAACATGATATTATTTTAGCATTTACTTTTGCTGTTGCAATAGCCATTTGCATAACACCACTATTGCTACCTGTTATTTTATCTTCAAGTTTATCTAAAGGTGCTGTGAGAATGTCAAAAAAGAAGACTATTGTTAAGAAGTTAGATTCAATTCAGAACTTTGGAGCAATGAACATATTCTGCACAGATAAGACAGGAACATTAACAGAAGACAAGATTGTTCTAGAAAAATATTTAAATGTAAATGGAGAAGAAGACTTCAACATTTTAAAATATGCCTTTTTAAATGCCTATTTGCAAACAGGACTAAAAAGCAATATAGACGAAGCAGTAGTTGCTAAAGCTAAAACTGTTGGAATTGAAAATAGTTTAAAAAAATATAAAAAAATAGATGAAATTCCTTTTGACTTTTCTCGTAGGTGTTTATCTGTAGCAGTAGAAATAGATAATAAAGATGAATTAATAACCAAAGGCGCTGTTGAAGAAATTCTAAATATTTGTACAACATTTGAATATAAGGGACAAACGGAAAAACTTACAAATAAAAAAATAGAAAACATGAGAAAAATTTGTAAAAACTTAAATGAGGAAGGCTTTAGGGTTGTTGCCATTTGTAAAAAAATTATAACTAATAATAAAAAAGATTTTAATAGTTCTGATGAAAAAGACATGACTTTACTGGGGTTTATTGGTTTTCTAGATCCACCAAAGGAAAGTGCAAAAGAAGCAAT
>FR880075.1 GCA_000435175.1 Clostridium sp. CAG:245 | reverse complement strand
ATAAGAAATGAATATTATAAAAAGTTATCATATTAGATCAATATATGAAACATAAATTAAAGCTAGAATACACATGTCGTTACATGGATGATGTTGTAGCACTTGTAAATACTAAAAAAGAGGCAATTGAAAAACTTGATTTAATACGTAGCTTTTTAAAAGACAAGCTTTGCTTAGAACTAAACAGAAAAACACAGATATTTAAAAGTACACAAGGAGTAAACTTTTGTGGTTACAAAATAAATGAATATAGACTAAAAATAAGAGATAAAGGAAAACGAAAGCTAAAGAAAAAAGTAAAGCTTTTAGAAAAGCAAGTAAAACAAGGGAAAATGACCAGTATAGAAGCACATAAATATTTAAGTGGTCATTTAGGTTATATAAATGTAGCAAGCAAAAAAAACTTAGAAAATAAGCTGTTTGCAGACCAGTATAGAAGCACATAAATATTTAAGTGGTCATTTAGGATATATAAATGTGGCAAACACAAAAAACTTAGAAAATAAGCTGTTTGTTACAGAAATATGAATATATTAGGTGCTAATAGCAAAAATGTTTAAAATTACACTTAATAAATTTGAACATACTAATTGAAAAACTGATATAAAAAAGAAAAATAATACAAAAAAAATTAAATAAAAGAAAAACAAAATTGACATTAATCTACTGGGATAAATCGAAAGTCCTATTCGAACACGAACAATCCTTACGCTAAACGTGGAGGCAATTACAACAACAATTTCGCGAATAATCCAGCCGGTAATCGCAATAACAATTCTGACAATGCCAACGATAATATCGGGTTCAG
>FR880074.1:1844-4169 GCA_000435175.1 Clostridium sp. CAG:245 | reverse complement strand
TATTACCATTTTTACCTGAAACACCAATTCAATTATTAGTAGAGGGATTATTATATGATTTTGGTCAAATGACAATTCCGTTTGACAATGTAGATAAAGAATTGATTAGAAAGCCAAAAAAATTAAATATAAAAAGCTTAAAAAGGTTTATGTTTTTTATGGGTCCTGTAAGTTCACTATTTGATATAGTTGTATTTTTACTATTATGGTTTGTTTTCACAGTTAGAGATGTTACACACTTTCAAACAATATGGTTCACTTACAGTATAGTATCAAATTTAATAGGAATGCACATCATAAGAACAGCGAAAACACCATTTATACAAAGTAATGCACATAAGGCTGTTTATATATCTTCAATTCTGTTAATTATAATAGGAATTTTAGTACCATTTACGCCTCTAGGAACTGCGATAGGCTTAGCACCAATTGCATTAAAATATATTTTCATGATATTTGGAGTCACATTCTTATACTGCATTGTAGCAAGTTATGCAAAGAAAATTTATATAAAGAAATATAAGGAATGGATATAGAAATAATTGAAGATAGAAGATGATTTGAATGAATCAATTAAAAATTAGTAGGACTATCAATTGGCTGGAATTAAGTTTGGCTATATGGCTGGGATTTTATCTATTCATTTTAGCTATTGAATTTGTAGTACGATTTTTGACAAGGATAGGTAAAAAATAATTGCAAATTACACAATTTAGTAATTAGTTGGAAAAATAGTAATTTGTTGAGGAGTTGAAGTAAGATGAACGAATATATAAATCTAACATTAGATAATATTGATAATGAGCATATATGCTGTGCTATTGGTGATCCTAAACATCAATGTGGTGTAGATAAAAAGAAAGAATGGATAAAAAGTAAATTAAAGGACGGTCATATATTTAGAAAATTAAATGCAAGAGGAAAAATATTTATTGAGTATGAGCCAATAGAAACTGCTTGGGTTTCTATTAGTGGTAAGAATTACGAATATATTTATTGTTTATGGGTAGCAGGTAGTTTTAAAGGGAAAGGTATTGCAAAAGAATTATTAGAGTATGCTATCAACGATTCTAAAGAAAAAGGTATGAGTGGAATTTGTACTTTAACTTCTAAAAAGAAAAAGCCATTTGTTGGAGAAAAGAAGTTTTTTGAACATTATGGTTTTAAAGTTGTAGATACTATTGGAGATTATGAGTTATTGGCATTACAATTTGATGATAAGGAAGTACCAAAGTTTAATGATAATGCAAGAAGTATGAAAATAGATAGTGAAGATTTTACTATTTATTATAGTAATGAATGTCCTTATGTAGAATATGAAGTAAAAGAACTAACCGAATATGCAAAAGAAAATAATATAAAGATTAACTTTATTAAAGTTGATACACTAGAAAAAGCAAAGAATGTTCCTTGTATATTTAATAATTGGGCGAACTTTTATAAAGGCGAGTTTGTTTCAAATACAATATTGAATGCAAATTCATTTGAAAAGTTAATTAAATAACAAATTACAATTTAGTAATTAGTTAGAAAAATAGTAAGTTATCGTTGAGAAAGAAGTGTTGATATATGAAGAAAAAAATAAGTTTAATGGCAAGTATGGTATTATATTTGATTGCTATAATTATTTTAATATATTATTTTAGTTTAGAGTTTAATGAATTATTACATTTAAGTCCAACTGGAAGAATAGTATTATTACTATCAGGTTGTCTTTTTATGTATTTTGGTGGTTTAGTTTTAACAAAATATATAGATAAGAAATATAAGAATAAGGTTTTAAAAATAAATATAGGTATATGGTTTATTTTATATATTATATTATTATCAACACTTACCTTATTTGATGATTACTTTTTTAGAGGAAATTTTAATATATTAAATTGGAATAGTGAGTTGTTTAAAAACTATATGTCTAACTCATTTAATTTAATTCCATTTAAAACAATTTTTGGTTACATTACAAAATTTATTAGTGGAGATATTGCACCATATATATTTATATATAATATTCTAGGAAATGCAGTTGCTTTAATGCCTTTTGCCTTTTTCTTACCGATATTATTAAAAAAACAAAAGAAATTTAAAAACTTTTTAGTAACTATGATTTGCATAGTTATATGTATTGAACTGTTGCAATTTATTACAATGTCTGGTTGTTGCGATATTGATGATGTGATTTTAAATGTAGTAGGTGCGTTAGTTATGTTTGGGATATTGCGAATAAAATCAATCAACCAATTAATAAGAAACATATTTCTTTTAGAAAAAAATAAAATTGATTATAAAGATTTAGTAAAAAAGATTATTATTATTTTAATACCA
>FR880074.1:0-1797 GCA_000435175.1 Clostridium sp. CAG:245 | reverse complement strand
GAGTTGTTTTTATAAGTGAAAATAAGTATATAGATAAAAATAGTCAAACTTTTACACACTTAAAGATAATAGATAAAACAAAAGAAGAAAATATTACATGTAATACTGCATTAGAACAATTTTATGAAGATAAAGAATATATATATTATTTTCCTTGCGAAAAAAGTAAATATGTAATAGTTATATATTCTAATGGTTATCAAGAAACTGTAAAATCATCTTTAGAATATGGAGATATAACTATTGAAGATTTAGAAAAAAATAACATAGAATTTATCAAACAAAAGAAAAATATGAGTAATTGACAAATTACAATCTGTAGGGGAGGTAATTAAGTTGAAATTATCTCTCTTTTATTATATAATCATAACAAATTATAGTAATTTGTATTTATAAATTTGAAAGAGAGGAATATTTATGAGTAGTAAACAAAAAGTCTTTATTGTAATAGGAATGATAATAATTATAGGAGTAAGTTTTGTAGTTGGTTTATTTATAGGGCAACAAAATGCTCCAAAGAATGATTTAGCAATTAGGAAAGTAGTTGGGCAAACATTTTATGCAAATATTGAAAGTATAAAGCAATACAATGATGGTAGCTTCCACATTAATGTAAAAGGTTTAGAAATAAATGATATAAATTATAGGGGGAATTTTACATTTAAAGTAGATGACAGTATTGATATGACTTGGAGAGGAGAGAAAATTAATATTTCAGACTTAAAAGAAGGAGATAATATATCAATTACATTTACTGATGAAATAATTAATGACATTAGTCCAACACCCTTGGAAGAAGTTGTAAAGATTCAACTTTTAAGAGATGATGTAGAAAAACAAGAAAACGAAATTAACAATAAAGTTACTACAATAGATATTCAAGAAACAGGATTAAGTTCCGTAACACCACCAATAAAATATACTTTAAACCAAGAAGAAATATATACAATTTTTAGTATTATAGATAATTTGACTTTTTCCAAGGAAACCTGTGATGGAATTCCAACCTATTTCATTAAATATAATAGTAAAGAAAAAGAAGGTTTTCTAACTTACGGAATTGAAAAATTTGAGAATGAATACCATATAACATCAGATGAAAAAGGTGAAGCCATATTATCTAATGAACAACAAAAACAATTAGACAAGATAATAAACAAAATGTATAATTAGACTAACAAATTACAATTTATATAATAGTTCTATAATTTTATAAGGGCGTCAAAATGTCGCCTCTATATTTTTGAGTATCCCGCTAAAAGCCACGCTTTTAGGCGTAAATGGTAGTTCAGGGTGACTCTCTGTTCCTGCAAACTTTAAAAAAGTTTGAAAAAATAAAAAATTTTTAAAAAATGCAACATTTGATAAAATTTTTGGCTTCATATATATAGAAATTTGACAAATATGAAAAAGTTTTACTGTATTTCTATATTGTAATTTAAAATAAAAAGAGATAACAATTCTCTTTTTAGCATAACATTTATTAATAATGTTATGAAGGAGTTAAAAAGTAATGCAAATTACAAATACAGAAATACAAGGCACGAAGTATGTTCAAATTTATTTGACAGAAGAAGAACTCCAGAAAAAAGAAACAAAAGATTTAGTTAAAAAGTATAAACAAGAAAAATATAGCGTGGCTATTTTCGTAAGTGGAAAAGAGAATTATCCCGAGATTCTTGAAAAAATAATTACGAAACAAGAGGGATTAAATAGAAATGTATGCTAACATGAAAACAAGCAATATCAGGCGAGATTTGGAGGATAAAATGACAGTTGTACGGATATTGTAGATTG
>FR880073.1:101456-108652 GCA_000435175.1 Clostridium sp. CAG:245 | reverse complement strand
GTTGGTGCATGTAATTCTTGCTCGGAAATAAAACATTGTAAAAAAACAAAATATTTTTATTACGCAAATATTGCACAGAAAAAATATGAATATTCTCTTAAAGATTCAAGACAAGGTGTTAATTTAAATACAACAGAGCTTTATGAATTAGCACACACAATATGCCCTTTAATCAAACAAGGACAGTCAATTTACACGATTTTACAGAATCATAAGGAAATTACACAATGCGAAAAAACAATCTATACATACATTGAAATGGGCTTATTCAAGGATTGGGGTGTAACCAATATTGATTTAAGAAGAAAAGTAAGAAGAAAAATAACAGGTAAAAATAAACTTAAGAAAAGATCCGAATCAGCCGATTATACCGGAAGGAAATATGATGATTATGTTGAATTTGTAAAGAATAACCCAACATATGCAACAACAGAAATGGATACGGTTTATAATCATCAAGAAAGTCCATACATACAAACATTTATATTTGAAAATACCGAATTTATGATTGGTCGCTTAAGGCAACATAGAACTTCTGAAGAAATGTCTGAATCTTTAAATTATTTTCAAGAACTTCTTGGAGATGAAATGTATAAAAAATTGTTTGGACTATTATTAACAGACAGAGGATCAGAGTTTGCAAAACCAGAACTTTTTGAAGTAAACACAGAAACAGGAGAAATTAGAAGCAATATATTTTATTGCGATGCACAAATGCCAAGTCAGAAGCCACATGTGGAAAACAATCATGAATTTATACGAGATATTATTTTAAAGAAAAAAGATATGTCGGCTTTAACACAAGATAAGCTTGATTTAATGTTTTCTCATATCAATTCTGTTCCAAGAAAATCACTTGGAGGAAAAACACCATATGAGGCATTCGAGTTTTTCTATGGCAAAGAGTGAATTTATACGAGACATTATTTTAAAGAAAAAAGATATGTCAGCTTTAACGTAAGATAAACTTGATTTAATGTTCTCTCATATCAATTCTGTTCCAAGAAAATCGCTTGGAGGAAAAAAACCGTATGAGGCATTTGATTTTTTCTATGGCAAAGAACCATTAGAAAAGTTTAATATACAGAAGATAAAAGAAGATGAGGTCACTTTACAGCCTTATCTTCTTCAATTATAAGTATACATTAAAAAATTCTAGCAAGAAGTATCTGCACTAACCGAATATTGCCGCTGTTGTGAGCACAATTAAGTGAATAGAAATTAGTCTTACCTTAAAAAAAATTAATTTGAATTCACTCGTTTAAGTGCGCCTTTTTTTCTTGCCTATATCCTCATTTTACACTAAAAATAAGCAAAAATCAATGTTTTGACATTAATTTTTTGCTTATAAATAGCATTTACTCAGTAACTAGAATTTACTTTTTCCAAATAGAAATTACTTTTTCAATTGACCGTTAAATTTTGTAGTTTTTCATTTACCTTTTCTATTACCACTAAATTATAAAAATCGAAGAACTACTCATTAAGTAATTCTTCAATTTTTTATATAAGTATTTTTTAATATAAAATCATTCTTGAACCTATATTTTCTAATTTTTCTCCTGTATATGTTGGTTTAAATGAAAATCTTGCAGAAACAGGATAAGATTCTCCATCATAAGAGCAATCTCCACCTCTTACAGTTCTTGAATTTGTAAAATTAGCTTCCATTGTCCATTCCCAAACATTTCCTGCTAAATCATATATGTTCTTTATCATCGCACCGCCAACTTCACCAGCTTTAAATCTGAAAGCTTCTCCCGCTCTCTTTGTTTGATCTTCAGAAATTTTTATCTCTGTGTTCAAATAATTTCCCATATTACTGCTATTTATAATAAAATAACGTGAACCTTGAACAACATTGTTGTTTCTAATGTCCTTCATCCAAATCATAATTTGATCCCATTGGCATCCCCAAATCATATGACTCGTTGTAGTACCTTTAGTTAAGCTTTTTTGTGTTGTATATAAATTATACCAAGATGTATTAGTTAGAACTTTTTGATTTTGCTTACTTTGAGCAATATTGTTTGAATCTACACTAGTTTCAAATCTTGCAACCCAGAATCCACCATCATTCTTAACTCTTTTCACTAAAGCATTAAACTCTTCTTGATAAGAAGTTTGAGTCCAACCAGCAACACTCGCTCCATTATCGTCTATATTAGCTGGTTCCCTTTCATTATTTCCTTCACTGTATACTATGAAATTAACTTTAGTTGCAGTATCTTCATTAATAGATTCAAATCTATAAAGAACTCCCTTGTAATTTCCATCAGCAAGTTTTAAAGCCATTGGATATTTTTTATTCGATACACTCTCTGAAATAGCATCATTTATATCAATTTCATTATCTAATTTGCTTACATCTAAAACCGGTGTTTCAACAGGAATCCATACAAACTGATTTCCCTCTTTCGAATTATCTAAATCATCATCTGCGACATTTGAAATTACCATTCCATCATTAGTATTTGGAGAATCCTTAATAATAGCATATCCTGCTGGTACTGTTACAGTTTTAAAATTTTCATCTGTATACACAGACCTTACCTTTGCAATTTCACCTTTATTTTTCAAAGTTGGTAAATTTTCTGGTTGCTCAACAATTTCATTTTTTATAGTATTCTCAACCGTTACATTTGCTTCTACATTTTCTTCATTGTGCATTGGAAGTGGCTGTGGAGTATGATTGCTAAACGTCATAACTGCAATAACAACCGTAACCACCAATATTAAAGCAATAATTGCCATTAACACAATATTCATCGTTTTACTATTCATAAAATTTTTCCTCTCTTTTTCTTAAGATTTTTACAATAAAAACAATCTCGTTTCTCACTGTATTTTTATAATATATATTGTAACAATTAAAAAAATAAATTTCAATAATTTACAGAAAAAATTATAGACAAGTAAAAAAAAATGTGATATAGTATGAAAGTAAATTTCACATATGCCACTGTGGCGGAATTGGTAGACGCACTGGATTCAAAATCCAGCGGGAAACCATATGGGTTCGAGTCCCATCAGTGGTACCAGAATGAACAGAAAACTTAGAAAGTTCTCTGTTTTTTAATTTATATAAAACTTCAAGATGGGACTCGAAAAGAGCGTTAAGGCAAATGTCCGGTGGACATTTGGTAGCCCGCGGGTAGAGTCTCCCATCAGTGGTACGTAAAAAGGAAAATCAAAATCATTGATTCTCCTTTTTCAATATCTATTTTTAATTTCCAAATTTCACAAATTCTACCTTATTTTTTTTCCCATCACATGTTATTTTTATTGTTCCACTTTCATCTGTTCTATATATTTTAATTCCCATTTTGTTTAGTCTATCTAATATTACTTGTTTTGGATGCCCATACTTATTTCCTTTTCCAACTGATATTACAGCTATTTGTGGCTTTACTTGGTCTAGAAAGCTCTGCGATGAACTCGTATTTGAACCGTGGTGCCCAACTTTTAGCACATTTGTCTGTGGCCAACTTCTTGCTTCTTCATTTTTTGTTTCAGCATCTCCCATAAATAAAAAACTCTGCTCTCCATATGTCATTCTTATTACTATTGAAGATAAATTTAAATTGCTTTTTTCTTCACTTGTACCTGTTCCACAATTCATTACTTCACATACCGCATTTCCAACATTGAATTTATACCCCACCTCTGGCGATGTTATCTTCAATCCTTTTTCATTTATTGCGTCTAATACATCTTCAAATGTTTTAGTATTTGTCTGCACTTTTGGCATATATATTGTTCCTATGTCAAAGTTTTTTATTACATCATCAAGCCCTCCAATATGATCTTCGTGAGGGTGTGTTCCAATTAATACGTCAATCTTTTTTATTTCTAAAGCTTGTAAGTCTCTTACAACAGTCTTTCCCATATCATTAGTTCCAGCATCAATTAACATATTCATTCCATTACTTTGCACTAAAATAGAATCAGCCTGCCCCACATCCAAATAATAAACATCTACATCTTCTCCATCTACTGCCTCGCTCGAGTCTGCAACAACCTGATTAGTTGCTACATTATTCGAGCTAACTTCTTCAACTAAATTATTAATATTATCTAGCTTTATTTTATCTCCTAAAATTGTAATTATAGCAATTATAATTACTGCAACTAAGCCTTTTAATGCCTGTTGATTTTTCTTATTCTTACGTTTTGCCATTTATTTTCCCCCATAACCAAAATCTATTTTCTTCTGTTTTAATTAATTATTCCACAAATTATCCATCTTTTGTTTAATTCTTTCTGATACTTCTTGTTCTTGCTTGCTGTCTATTTCAAATTTTCCATTAGAATATTTTAAAATGCTTCCATCTCTTGCATTTTGTGGTAAATCATCTCTTCTAAAATTTACCATTTCACCAGTATCACGGTCTTCACAAACAGCAAAATCTCCTTCAAATCTGTCTATTGTATATTCTTTTATCTCATTATTCATATTTCTTAGTCCCTTCTCTAGCTCCTTTAAAAATTCACTTATAAAACCTTGATGGTTTTCTTCTCTTGTAAACATTCCAAAGTCTATGTTCATGTATTCCTTTCCGGGTCTCTTTTGCTATTATTTTGCAACTCGATTATATATGTTTTTTGCCAATTTATCAAGTAATTTTTCATTTTCTCAAATGATTTATTAAGACATTATCACAAATGAATTATATATTTTAATTTTCTACTTTATGTAACCATTGACGTTTTTACCTATTTATGGTATAATTAAGGAGTTAGAGATACATTGAAACTATATGTATCTTAATGTTAATTGTTTTTTAAAGGAGATTAAATATGAATAAATTATATGTTTTTGGACACACAAAACCAGATACAGACTCAATTGCATCAGCTATTGTTTTTGCAAGATTACAAAAAGCTTTAGGAATTGATGCTGTAGCTTACAAATTAGGTGAAGTTAATAAAGAAACAAAATATGCTTTAAAAACATTTGAAGTTGAAGAACCACAAACTTTAACAAGTGTTGATGAAAATTGTGATGTTGCTTTAGTTGATAACAACGAATTTTCTCAAAGCGTTTCTGGAATTGAAAAAGCTCATGTAAAAATGGTTGTAGACCATCACAAAATAAAATTAGAAACAGTAGAACCAATCTACTTTATAACAGAACCTCTTGGATGTACTTGTACAATATTATACAAATTATACAAACAAAATGAAGTTGATATAGATTCACAAACAGCAGGTTTAATGTTAAGTGCTATAATTTCAGACACTTTATTATTCAAATCACCTACTTGCACAGAACAAGATAAAGAAATTGCTAAAAAATTAGCAAAAATTGCTGGCGTTGATATAGAATCTTATGGAAAAGAAATGCTAAAAGCTGGAACAGATATTAGTGATTTCACTCCATTCCAAGTTATAAACATAGATTCAAAAGAATTTAATGACAAAAACGCAAAGTTCGAAATATCACAAGTAAATGCAGTTGATTTAGATTCTGTATTTAGCAGACAATCTGAATTAGAAGATGCTATTAACAAAGAAATTAAAGAAAAGAACTTAGATTTCTATATGTTTGCTGCAACAGATATTTTAAATGCTAATTCAAAAATAATAGCTATTGGAAACAAGGCTGACACAGTAGAAAAAGCATTCGGAGTTAGCCTTGAAAACAACACAGCAATGTTAAACAATGTAGTATCAAGAAAGAAACAAATGTTACCAAACATTTTAAATAACTTAAATTAGTTTAAAAGGCCATGAAAACATGGTCTTTTATTATTGTGTTTTTACATTTGGAATTAAAGCAAAATTTGTTAAAACACTAGTAATTTTGCTCATTTTGTGGTATAATAGAAATGTAGTTGGTTATTGAAAGGAGATATAAAAATGGTTCCTGAAAATACAAAAATTAACATTATAAATAATATAAAAACTTCTATGGAAATGGAAAATCAAAATTTATCTGCAAATGATATTTCATTGTTAAACGACTTTGCAGACAATAAAATATCAATGGAAGATGCAATGCAATCTATAAAACAATTTTATAAAATATAAATGGTATATAATTTTATATATCATTTTTCATTTTATATAGAAAGGATTTTGTTATGTACGAATCTAAAAATTCCGTTTATTGCTATAAAGGCACTAATGTGTTAGTTAATAAAATGAATATTAAAGACCCTATTGCACTTAAAAATTATGAAACTAGTGTTATTGGGCTAAAACTTATGGCTCTTAGCAAACAAGGCATTACAGGAAAATTTGATGTATCACACTTTGTGAGTATTCACAAGTTTTTATTTGAAGATATTTACCCTTTTGCAGGATTGTTTAGAACCGAAAATATTGCAAAAGATTATTTTCAATTTGCCGAATGGGAATATATTGAGAGTGAACTTACAAGATTGCTTTCAGAATTAAAAAGTGAAAATTTCTTAGCCAATTTAACAAAAGAAAAATTTGCGGAAAGATTAGCATATTACTGGGCAGAATTAAATGTTTTGCATCCTTTCAGAGAAGGAAACGGCAGAACAACAAGAGAATTTTTAAGACAACTTTCTCAAAAAAATGGCTATATTTTAAATCTCCATAAAGTATCTCCAAAAGCTCTTTTTAATGCTAGTATAAAATCAATAATAGATACAGCCGATTTAGAAAAATATTTATATGCATGTTTAGAAAAATGATCACATTATTTTTATTTATAATGTGATCATTTCTATTTTATTAATTCATATTTGTTATTCTTGCATATCCATTTCCAGAATGTCCTGTTTCTGTTCCACTTGATGTAGCTGGCATACTTGCATTTCCTGCTGTAGTAGATGCATTACTTAAATAATAACTACTATTCAATAAGCAGCCTGAAGGATAATTTGATGCTGTTGAAGATGTATATACATATCCAGATCCTCCACCGCCACCACGATCATCGTCTCCAGAACTGTCTGGATAGCTTCCAGCACCACCGTACCATCCGCCTCCTCCAGCGCCTCCATATCCACTTGAACTATGATATCCTTGTCCACCTTTTCCAAATGAACCTGGTGTACTAGAACCGCTCGAATATCCAGAACCTCCAGAAGTTGCAGTTCCTCCTTGGCCACCATTACCATAGCTTTGTGATGCACTTCCACCAGAAGTTCCACCACCATATAATCCAGTCTTGTTAGTTGCTCCATCAGAGCCTCCACCACCGGCTACAATTACTCTAG
>FR880073.1:101250-101396 GCA_000435175.1 Clostridium sp. CAG:245 | reverse complement strand
ACCGCCTCCATTATAGTTATCTCTTTTTCCTCCACCATTGAAGCCACCACTAGTTCCTCCTGTGTTTCCAGAACCTCCAACATAAGCATATAGTTTCGTATTTGCAGTTAATGTAATAGTTCCAACCGAATATCCTCCTTTTCCTC
>FR880073.1:80521-101214 GCA_000435175.1 Clostridium sp. CAG:245 | reverse complement strand
TATGAAGATGAAGAACGATATCCTCCTTGTGCTCCCCACACTTCAAGTTTGTATTTTCCTGGTAATAATTCTACATTTTGTGATGAACCAGTGTATGCATAATTTAATACACTATCAACAACAACACTGCTAGACACAATTTCATTTTTATTTCCTACTTTATCAGTTACTAATACATGCACATAATACGTTCCACCTGCCATAACTTTTTTTAATGATGCACTGCCACCAGAAAGTGTTCCAGTAGTGTATAAAGCTTCATTCTCTCCTAATTTAGTAGAGCTATTATTTATCATATACTTGCATTTATTGTAATTTAGTCCACTTCCAACATCACTTCCAGTTATTTGTGCATTTAATCCAAAAACTATTTTTGATACTGTAACTTGAGCTGTTGGCTTATCTTTATCAATTTTTGAAATAGATAAAGAATTTTCTAAAAATATTTGATCTCCCTTTTTTACTCTAGCCTTTATATCACAATTTTGGCTAACCGATATTTTATTGGTATACGTACTGTATGTTTTTCCCCCATCCGTACTTATTTCCTTTATATAATCACTAGAATATTGCGGATAAGTCGCCTCTAATATAACATTTGTGTTGGTCCAATCGTTTTTATCTGTTGCTAATATAATTGCATCTTTTTTTATGCTTTTTACATTTATTGTTTGCTCTGTTTGTTTTCCTTTTGTATCAATAATTTTAAAATTGTATGTGCCTGTTTCCAATATTGAATATGTTGCAGTAGCCATTAAATCGTTATTAAACTGCACCGTTGTATTGTCAGGTAATACTATGGTTTTAATTCCATCTTTTAGCTGAACTGCAGTAAAGGATATGGTTGAATATGGTGTTGTTTTATCTTTGCTTACCTTATATCCATTTACTACCTTTTCTTGTTCTGATTTTGACACAACTTGTACTTCTGAATTGCACACAACAAGAGTATTATTACTTTCAGTAATACCTCCAATTAATCCATTTTCCGTTGTCGTATAAGAATTTATCATTTTACTTTGTACTAAATTTTTTCCCAGTTCGTTATAATTAATACCAGATTCATCATTCTCACTTTGTTTCATCAATTGAATTTGTGCTTGTGCTACTACACTGCTGTTTTTTATTTTTTCTTTTTGGTTCTGTGCTGTTGTTAGTAAGCCGTCATCTCCAATTGTTGCACTAATGGTTATCCCAGCCAGAATTGCCATAACCATAGCTGTTATTACTAGCGAAATTAACGTTATTCCATTCTCTCTTTTCATATTATTATACCTTCCATATACATCTTTTGCCTATCCTATACTTAAATTATACTAATAATTATACATTTTTCAACTATTTTTTTATAGTATTTTCTATTTTTTTCTTATGTATCAACATTTTCTGCACTTTATTACATTTTTATTACATTTAATAGTTTTTAATCATTATTAAGTATAATTAGAGCTTATATATTATCTAAAATTATAGTATACTGTACTTGTTTGCAATGTTTTTTCTTTATATTTCGCCATTTCCGAAACAGTTACTAATTGATATCCTTTTGCCAACAGTTGTGGCACAAGTTCTTCAACAGCTTCTGCAGTTGAATTATAAATAGAATGCATTAATATAATTCTTCCATCAAAATTTGATATTTTATTCACTTCTTCAAGTATTTTTTTCTTATCTCTAGTTTTCCAATCCAAAGAGTCTACATCCCATCCTATTAATGGATATTTCAAAGTTCTTCTAACAGTTACATTTGCATTTCCATATGGTGGCCTAACTAAATACAGTGTATGACCTAATGTTTTCTCGTAGATCCTAGACGCATTTGAAATATCATCTTGTATTTCTTCTCCAGATAGTTTATTTAAATTTTGATGTGAATATGTATGACTTCCAACTTCACAACCAATTTGTTCTTCCCTTTTTGTAATATTGGGGTAATTTTCCATACAAGTTCCTAAGTCAAAAAATGTAGCAACTACATTATACTTCTCAAGTATATCTAAAATTTTAGGAGTAGCAGTTCCATTCGGTCCATCATCAAAAGTTAGTGCAACCATTGGTTTTAATGGGTCTATATTTCTATTTTTTATAGGCACTTTCACTGGTATTTTTTCTGGTGGTTTTTCAGTAGTTAGATAATTAGATGCTACATATGTTACTTCCCCATTAAATATTACCCTACTCCAACCATTATTTCCAATTCCAGTTCTCGTAATTGATTTATCTCTTTGTAATAGACCTTTTTTATCACAAGAAGCATTATCAAATGCTCTAATATTTACATTTGTAGTAGCATATACAGTTTCATTTACATCTATATAATTTCCTAACACTACATTATAATCAGGTTCTGTCTCTTGCTGTTCTGTATTTTTTTCTTCATTTGTTGTCTGATTATTATTTGATTGTTCTTCATTAATCTTTTCCTCATTCGCTGTTTCTTTATTTTGCATTTCTATATTTTCTTTTTGATTTTTCTCTGCACTATTAGAATCTTCTTTATTAATTAGTAAATTTTCAATTTTATTTACTTTATTATTAGCATTATTTCCATCATTATTCTTGTTACCACATGTAATATTTTCAATATTATTACTAATTATAGGCACACTGCTTGCTTTTATAGAATCGTTAATAACAATATACATTAACATTGCCATGGCAAAAATAAGCATAATTAAAACAACAATTATTACTTCTTTGAATTTCATTTGTATTGTATCCTCTTTTATTACATTTTTTCTTCGTTACATAGTATAACACTAATTAGTAAAAAAAGCTATCAAATAAAAAAAGAACCCTCTCTCGAGGGAAAGATTTTTCTTTTAGTTTGGGTTAATCGTCCTTTTTAGCAATTTTACGCTTCTGATGAACTATCGTTTCTCATGTTGCAACATCCATTATTCATGTTATTTGTATTATTGTTTCCACAGCAATTACTCATATTTGAGTTCATGTTATTATTCCATTTCATGTTATTCATGTAAAATTTCTTCTCTGCCATCTTGTCTTGTACATCTCTTAAAGCCTCTCCAAATCTCTGGAAGTGAACTACTTCTCTTTGTCTTAAATATCTTAATACATCTACAACGTCTTTGTCATCAGCACATAAGTCTATTAATTTTTCATACGTAGCACGTGCTTTTTGTTCGGCAGCAAGGTCCTCCTGTAAGTTTGCAATTACATCACCTTTGCACGCTAAGCAATTTGCATCAAATGGAACTCCTGCAGCAGATTGAGGGTAAACATCAACTCCATGGTCTGTATAGTATGGACCTAATCCTGCTTTTTTCAATTCTTCTGGGCAAACTCCTTCTGTTAATTGGTGCACCAAAGTTCCTACCATCTCAAGGTGTGCCAGCTCCTCCGTGCCTATATCGTTAAGTGTAGCCTTCGCAATTTGACTTGGCATTGCAAATTTTTGAGATAAATATCTTAAAGCAGCTCCAAGTTCTCCATCAGGTCCTCCATATTGCGATATTATTACCTTTGCCATTTGAGGGTTTCTATTTTTTATATTTATTGGATATTGTAGCATTTTGTTATATGTCCACATTACTCTTCACTCCTTTCCCATGGCCATTGTTCTTCTAGCCATCTCCAGCTATTGCAAGGGAAATAAATGCTAAGTGGGCCATACATTCTCTGATATTTGTCTGATAAATCTCTTAATTCTTGGCAATATTCTCTGTGTAAGCAAATTGCTCTTTTATCATCTGAATGGGTGTTTAAATATTCTCCAATGTCTGTTACAGCAAATTTTAAAGCTCTAATCTTACACATCATTTCATCTCTTATTGCATTATTTTTGTCACAGCAATCTTTGTTTGTACAGCAATTTTCCTTAGTCATTAAATTTGCTGTATTATATCCAAATTGAGCATTTATCCCTGTTGGCTCATATTTGCAATCTTCTAAATCTGTATTTGAACAGCTATTCATATTATTTAAGAACATGTGTTGCACCCCTTTCCTATCTCGTTTCTACTCTTTAAATATTCAATATCCTCCACGCTTTGGCAAGGATAATATGGGCTTACTAGCTCTGGAAACAAACTTCCATTCTTTAATCCACATATTGGAGTAAATACGTTTGTCATTTTTTGCATTGGCACATAACTTTGGCCAAGCATTGGGTTTAATGGGAACACACTCTCTTGCTCATCAAATCCACATGCACATTCATTCATATTGTTATAGCTACAACTGCATCCGCCATTATTGTTAGCATTGCAACAGCAGTTGCATTCACAATCAGTATCTTGTACATCCATACAAGATTCGTCTATTGGGCTTACTTCTTCATTATTACATGTGCAACATTTTTTATTACAGCATCTGTACATTTTCTCTTCCTCCTTTATATATACAAGCATGTTTTACACGCTTTAGTACATTTTATGTTACCATGCAAATAAATGTTACTTTCGCCCATTAGGGACGCCCCTTTTGGGGCGAAGTTATTGTTTTTTAGCAAAAAAAAGAACGAAGATTGCTCTCCGTCCTCATATTATAAATTTAATTATACTCTTAATACTCCACCTAGTGTTTTGTTTACTGATGATTCTGTATCTTTCATTATTTGGTCTCCACCAGCTATTATAACTAAATCACCTTTTTCTAGTATTTCTTTTGATTTTAATTTTTCAATACCAGCTTCAATTGTTTTGTTTATTGTTTCTTTAGCATCAACAAATACTGGTGTTACGTTCCATACTAAGCCTAATTGATGGAATGTTCTCTTATTGTCTGTTATAGCAAGTATTGGGCAACCTGCTCCAAGTCCTGCTAAGTTTCTTGCTGTACTTCCTGAATGTGTATAACATACTATTGCATCAGCTTTCATGTTTTTAGCTGTTACACATGTTGCATAAGCTACATTTTTTGCTAATGTATCTAATTCAACATCATCATTTTCGTCAAATCTCTTCCAGTAGTTAACTTCTGGTTCAACTCTGTTTGCTATTTTAACCATTGTTTTAACACATTCTACTGGGTAATCACCTTGTGCACATTCTCCTGAAAGCATTATTGCACCTGTTCTATCATATACAGCATTTGCAACATCACTTGCTTCAGCTCTTGTTGGTAATGGTTGATGTGTCATTGATTCTAGCATTTGTGTTGCTGTTATTACTGGTTTGCACTCTTTGTTGCAAAGTTTGATTATTTTCTTTTGAACTACTGGTGGTTCTGTGAAATCTGTTTCTGTAGCCATATCACCACGAGCTATCATTTGTCCATCTGCTAAGTCAATTATTTGATTTAAGTTAGAAAGACCTTCAACATTTTCAACTTTTGTTAATATTTGAATGTCTTTTCCACCATTTTCATCTAGTATTTTTCTTACATTCTTTATATCTTCTTCGTTTCTAGCAAAAGATAATGCAATGTAATCATAACCATGTTCACATGCTGTTTTTAAATCTGCTATATCTTTATCAGCAAGACCTGGTAATCTTATTATTGTTCCAGGTAAGTTCATAGTTTTTCTGCTTCCTAAGCCATTTCCATGTACAACTGTTGTTATTATATCTTTTCCAACAACTTCGTCAACTTTTAATTCGATTGCACCATCATCGATTAATATTTTTGTTCCTGGCACAACGTCTTTGTATAATTCTTTGTATGTTACAGAAACTCCTTCTTCGTTTCCTGTTACATCTTCGTTATATAATTTGAATTTTTGTCCATCTTTTAATTGAATTTTTGTATTTTTTCCTGTATAAAGCATTCCAGTTCTAATTTCTGGGCCCTTTGTATCTAATAATAAAGCAATTGGAAGATCTTTTTCTTCTCTTATTTTTAATATTGCTTCAGTCTTTTCCTTTTGCTCATCCCAGCTTCCGTGAGAATAGTTAACTCTACAAACATTTAATCCTGCATCGAATAATTCTTCTAATCTGTTTTCAGAAGCAGGTCCTATTGTTCCTACAATTTTAGTTTTTCTTAAACTTTTCATTTTAATTATTCCTCTTTTCCTCAATAATCGCTTGACATTATATCACGATTGATTTTTGATTTCAAGTATTTCCCCTTTATATTTTGTATTTTTTGTTGAAATTTGACATTTTTTGTTGTTTGTTGTATTCTTTTTTCATAATATAATTGTAAAGGGGTATGTATTATGCTAAAAGAATTTAAAGAATTTGCAATGAAGGGTAATGTTGTAGACCTAGCAGTTGGTGTTGTAATTGGTGCAGCCTTCCAAAAAATTGTAACATCACTAGTTGAAGATATTATAATGCCATGTATTTCTATTCTAATTGGAAAGATTGATTTTTCTGATATGGTGCTTACAGTTGGTAGTGCTTCAATAAAATACGGAAATTTCATAACAACAATAGTAAACTTTTTAATAATATCTTTTTCAATCTTTTTAGTTGTAAAATATATTAACAAATTAAATCATCCTGAGAAATTGAAAGAATTGAATGATAAATTTGTTCATTCTATTGACAAGAAAGGTAGATTAAAAAAACATAAAAAAGAAGAAGCTCCTGTAGCTCCCGTAGAACCAGAGACAAAGGTTTGTCCATACTGTTTAACAGAAATAAAATACAAGGCAACAAGATGTCCTCACTGTACATCAGAATTAACTGTTGGCGTTACTGCTAATGAAAGTAAACCAGCAACAGATTCTGATAAGGATGATAAAACTGCAAAATAATTGCATTTTAATAAATAAAAAAAATGGAATCCTATTTTATAGTATTCCATTTTTTTCTTATTTTATTCATGTTTAACAACTAGTTTTCTTGATTTTTATTAAATCTTTGTTGTTTTCTTGCCTTTCTGCATTCTGGGCATCTTTTTGGTTCGTTTGTGAAACCTTTTTCTGCGTAGAAAGCTTGTTCACCTTCTGTGAATACAAACTCATTTCCGCAATCTGAGCATACTAAAGTTTTGTCTGCCATTTTATTTACCTCCTTCTTAAAATTTCGATTTAATATTTTTTGACACTGTACCTTTTAAGAAGGAAAATATCTACTAAATAATTAAATTGGTTTTCCAACCATTGCCACTATATCACATAAAAAAGAAAAGTTCAAGCTTTTTGTAAATTTTTACAATTATTCTTCATTTTCTTCTTCTTCAAATCCAATATATTTTGTTTTTCTTGAAAATACTAAAATAGTTTCAAATATTGGTGCTAACAGCCATAATCCAAATGCAAAGCCTGTACCTTTTCCAAAAGATTCTGCTAGCATAAATTTACTTGCAACAGATATTACAAATAATATAATCCACCCTAAAACTGGAACTAGTAAAAGTAGCAACCACCATGGGCTCATTCCACATATTTTCAACATTACTACATTTCTGTATATTGGTATAAATGGTGCCCATGCTTTTTTATGAGCCTTCTTGTATATAACACATCTTAACAAAGTTCTGTATACAAATAACACTACTAAAACAATTAAAACATTTTTTACTACATAGGCAGATAATAAAATATCCATTACGAAATTGACCTTTTCAACAGCACTCATGCTTCCCGTAATGTCTTTTAATATAGATTGAATACTTGCCCCATTGCTTATTTTATTAGCTATTTTGTCAACATCAACTTGTTGTAGTACTTTATTTAATTGATTACTGTCCACACTCTTTAGAAAAGTAACAACTGTGTTTACATTGTCCATAGCAACATTTTCCTGCTCTAGGTACTTTTTGTTTTCTTCTATCATACTCGCAATCTCACTGTTTGTATATGTCTTAGTAAGTTGTGTATATAAATTAATAGTCTCTGCAAGTAACGATTTGCTCATTCCTTCCGAATTTATTGTAAGTATTAAATTTTTTATTGTTGTAGATACCTCTTCCTCATCTGTCACATCTTCAATCAAATTTGAAACTTGTTCATTTTTATTCGTTGCAGCTTGTACCGTACAGCATAAGCACATTATCATTATAATTATAAATATTGCTAAAATTTTTACTATCTTTTTTACATTTATTTTTATCATCATATTCTCCTAATATTACATTTCTCATTTTTTACTTAAATTATACAAATAAAAAGATAACATTCAAATTTTTAATTGTCAACATATTTTTTCATTTCCTTATATTAATTTATCAAAATTTCTTCTACTACTTAAAATTCGTCTAACTTCCATTGCATTGTCTTTTATTGTATATTTATTCTTCGCCATCTAGTATCCTCCTAGCCATTTTCTTAAATTCATCATGGGAATAATATTTCGTATTTGGATCTTCGGCCTCTCTATCTGCTTCATCTAATTCATTTTCAATATAATCTTCGTATTCTTTGTTACTCATCAATTTAGCATATTTTTCTAAACTCATAACAACCATTGAGCCATAACCATTTTTTGTTAAATAAACTGCTTCATCCTCCTTTAAAACTAATTCCTCTATCTCTGGGTATTTATTTCTTAAGTCTGATACTGGTCTTATATTAATCATATCAAATTTCCTCCTTATTTTGTTATCATAATTTTATCATTATTTTATATTTATTTCAATAATTTATTCTATCTCTTATGAATAACTTGTGATAAGATTAGTGTAAAATATTATTTTGTGTTGAAATAAACTATTGACACATATTTTTTCAAATACTGTAATATATTTTAACAATTACAATTTTTTTGGAGGTATTATGATTGTAGATTCATCTGTTAAATATAATTCTAAATTGTTAAAAGATAACATAAACTCATTAATTATTAGATATCCTTTTATTAAGGTTATTACCATTGGTTACAGTGTACTTGGTGCACCTATTTATTGTATCAAGATTCGGTACTGGTTCTAAAGAAGTATTCTATTGTGGGACAACACATGCCAACGAATGGATAACTTCAACATTATTTATGACATTTCTTGAAAATATGTGTGTGGCTTATAACAGAAATTCAAATATTTATGGTTATAATGTAAAAAATATTCTTACTAAATGTACATTATACATTGTTCCAATGTTGAACCCTGATGGAGTAAATCTAGTAAATGGCTCACTAAATTTTAATTCTAATGCTTACACATATGCACGTTACATAGCAAGAAAATATCCAGACATTCCATTTCCAAGTGGATGGAAAGCAAACATTAACGGTGTCGACCTAAACTTGCAGTTTCCTTCCGGATGGGAAAATGCAAAAAAAATAAAATATTCACAAGGCTATACATTTCCAAGCCCTATGAACTATGTTGGAAGTGCTCCTCTTACAGAACCAGAAGCACAAGCCTTATATAATTTTACACTATCACATAATTTTAGAATAATGCTTACATACCACACACAAGGAAAGGAAATTTATTGGCAATTTCAAAACTATGCTCCTAAAGATTCATATAGCATTGGGGTTCAGTTTGCAAAAGCTAGTGGTTACACTCTTGCAGATGTTCCATATGAGTCTAGCTTTGCTGGATATAAAGACTGGTTCTTACAGCGTTATAGTCTTCCTGGTTATACAATAGAAGCAGGATTACGGTGAAAATCCGCTTCCATTATCACAATTTAATACAATTTATAATGATAATATTGGAATATTAATATTAGCTACGATATTATAATTTTTTATTATTTAGAAAAAAATAGTGCCCTCCTTTATGAAGAGCACTTTTTTCATTATTCAAGTATTTTATCAACGTTGTTTATAAATATAATTTCATCAATTATATCTGCAATAGCATATATTATCATAACAACTGCTGTTAGTATTACAATTGATGATGTGTTACTAAACATTACTAGTATTCCTGCTAATAATGAAATTATAGAAAGAATTAATACAATTGCCCAAGCGCTTATATTAGCACTTTTTAGTTTGAATGATATATTAATTTTCATTAAACCAGCATATGCAATCCATATTCCTATTATTATTCTTACTATTGAGGCAAATGTGTTTGAATGCGTCATTATTAGTATTCCGAATAATATTGCGACAATTCCGTAAATTAATTCATAATTGAAGAAATCTAGGTTTCCCTTCATTACAAAATAGCTTATTATTTTTTCTGCACCTATAACAATAACTGTTATACCAAGCACAGCTGCTACTATTTCTATTGCTGCTTCTGGATTTGCAATCATTACAATTCCTAAAACTGCAAAGATTAATGAAGTAATAATAGATACTACTGCAGTCCTTTTGATCATTTCTTTCATGGCTTTTCCTCCTTTTCCATTATCCCCAATTTTAGTTTTCACCCACATTATACCATTGGCATAAAAAATTGTAAACTGATTTTTATATTTTAGTCCACACTCCTAATTTGCTTTATCATCATGTCTGCAAATATCGCATAGCCTTGTGTTGGGTCATTTACTAGTACATTCGTAACAGCCCCAATAAATTTTCCATTTTGTAATACTGGTGCTCCACTCATTCCTTGTATTATTCCTCCTGTTTTTTCTAGCAATTCTTTGTCAGTAACTTTTATAAGCATGCTCTTGTTATCTGTATTATTTGCTAAATATATCTTTTCTATTTCTATTTCATACGTCTTCTTGCCACTGTTATCTAATTGACAAATTATTTGTGCCTTTCCATCTTGTATTTCACTTCTTGTCGCCACTTCCATCTCCCCATATCCAGATGCATCTAAGTAATTTTTATTCGTCACACTTCCATAAACGCCTAAACTTGTATTTTTATTTATCGTTCCTATATTGTACCCATTTTCTATTGTTCCTCTTATTTCTCCCGGTGTTCCTTTTACGCCCTTTTTTATTGATAAAATATTTGCTGTGATTAATTCTCCAGATGAAATATCAACTATTTTTTCTGTGTCTATATCTGATATTCCATGTCCTAAAGCCATAAATGTATTTGTACTCGGTTCGTAAAAAGTTAAAGTTCCCACTCCCGCTGCCGCATCTCTTACCCACAATCCTAGTTTGTATTCATTATTCGATTTTACTGGTTTTATGCTCGTTTCAAGTGTCTCATTATTTTTTACATACTTAATTTTTATTTCATTTCCGTTGCTATTATTTACCTCTTTGATAAGTTCATCTGTATTACTAACTTCGTTGTTATTTATCGCAAGTATTGTATCTCCCTGCTCTATTCCAGAATTTTCATACGGTTTCTTTTTTTCGTTATTCTCATCTTTTATTTGAGACATTCCCACAACCAAAACACCTTTTGTGTACAGCTTCATGCCAATTGCCGTTCCTATCGGTATTACAGTAGTCTTTGGTACTACTGCAACATTTACATCTTTTATTTTTATATCACCAAATAAACTTAATTTTAATTTTTCTACTCCTGCTTCACTTATTTTCTGTTTATTAATATTGCTTGCAGTTAAAACTGTATCTTGGTTTTTCGAAATTAGCGACAATCCTGTCGCCATCTTTAAGTTTAATTTTTCTCCTTCTATTATCACAATATTTTGAGGAATTGATGTTATAGCACACGTATAAAAATATGTTACTAATAATGTTAGCATTAATGAGGCTTTTAGCAATCTTCTTTTCATTGTTGTTCTAATTCCTTTCTCATATATACTCTTTTTCATACAACAAAAAATAGCAAATAAATAAAAATTTATCTGCTATTATTCTGCCCAATTATTTAATTTTTTATTTAATTATTTGAAGATTGTGTAGTAGAGTATTGTTTCATCAACCAGTTGTAATAATTGAATGGTTCAATTGTTTCTGGCTCTCCATAATCAACTCCATAAGTTTCAACTCTTATGCTTGTTATTTTTGGTTCATCTACCGGTTTGTCTTGTCCATCAGCCTTGCTTTCTCTTGTAACTACTTCTACATTTGCAATTGCATTAACAACATCAAGTCCTTCTATAACCTCACCAAATCCTGCATATAATCCATTTATATTATCATTATCTGCATTCATAATAAAGAATTGCGAATCTGCTGAATTATAGCCATTTCTTGTTAGAGAACTACTTACGTTACTGTAATCTGCCCTTGCCATGGCAATTACACCTTTTTTCATTTTCAAAGTGTTTTTACTATAATCATTTGCTATAAACTCACCTTTTATTGCATATGTTTCTGTTGTAGAACCACCATCTTTAATGTCACTTATTGTAGGAGCTCCTTTGCCATCACCATCTTTAGAACCACCTTGAATCATGAAATCTGGAACTGTTCTATGGAAAGTTTTTCCGTCATAATATCCGCGGTTTGCAAGTGTTATAAAGTTTGCAACTGTGTTTGGAGCAATATCTGGATATAATTCTACTTTTATTGTTCCAAAGTTTTCAACTTCAATTGTTGCAACTGGATTTTGTACAGTTCTAGTTAATTTTTGATAATATCCATATCCTAAAAATCCAATTCCAACTATTGCTGCAATTATAATTATTATTAGTATTATTTTTTCAAAATTTTTCATTTTTATGCTTCTCCCTTGTTTTATTATTTTAATAACTTTCTTTTTATGCAGTAAAAAAACTGCCTTATTTTCGTCTCCTACTATATTATATCTAGCTTAATTTGTAAATAATATTCACAAAATTTTCACTCGAAATAATTTATAAAATTTCATTATCAAATACAAATTGTTCTTGCATTCTTCTTAATGATTGTTTTATTGTTCTTGCTCTTACTTCTCCAATTCCATCAACTTCATCTAATTGTGGAATATCGGCTGCCAATATGTGTTGGAAAGATTTAAAAGATTTTACAAGATTTTCTACAATGCTACTTGGCATTCTTGGTATTTTATTTAATACCCTATAACCTTTTGTATAAACTCCAACCTCATCATAATTGTCAAAATCTCCATAACCTAACAGTTTGGCAACAGTTTGAGATTTCATCAAGTCTTCTCTAGATAGCTTCTTTATTTCTTCTAATACCACTTCTGGTTTCTTTCTTTTTGTTGGAACTAAGTAGTCTTTTACCATTAATAGTTCTTCTACTTCTAAGTCTCCAATCAACTCCTCCAACTGCATTTCTAATAGTCTTCCATCTTCACCTAATTCATATATAGATTTTTGAACTTCATCAGCAACATTCATAACCATTTCAGCTCTTTGGATTGCCACAATTACATTTTCTAGAGTTACTATATCATTAAATTCATATTCGTTCAATAAATTCAATTTACTATCAAATACTTTCATATACTTCTCTGCAGTTTGAAGTGCTTGATTTGCCTTGGTTATAACCTTTGCAGTATCTTCTAAAACATATCTATCATATCCCTTAAATATGGTTATAATATTTCTTCTTTGAGATATACTAATTACCAAATCTCCAGTCTGTTTTGCAGTACGCTCAGCCGTTCTGTGTCTTGTTCCTGTCTCAACTGTTGGAATATTCGACTCCGGTATCAACTGTGTGTTTGCATACAATATTCTTTTTAAATCTGAACTAATAATTATGGCTCCATCCATTTTGGCAAGCTCATACAATCTAGCAGGTGTATACTCAACATCCAGCCTAAAACCACCATCAGCAATATCCATAACCTCTTTGCCATCACCTATAACTATAAGTCCACCGGTCTTTGCCTTAAGAATATTTTCCAAACCTTCTCTTATAGGAGTACCCGGAGCAATAGTTTTTAAAACTTCAATAATCTCATTATTTGTAGTTGCCAAAATGCTTCCTCCTTTTTCGCCCATTAGGGACGCCCTTTTTAGGGCGAACTATCTCAATCCGGCTTTTTGCATAGCCTCGTTTATTGTCCTAACACCTATTATATCCATTTTGAAGTTATCTTTCAATAGTTTTTTGTTACTTTCTGGAATTATGCATGTCTTAAATCCCATTTTTTCAGCTTCTTTCACACGTTTTTCTATCATGTTAACGGCTCTTATCTCTCCTGTTAAACCAACTTCGCCTATTGCAACCATGTCTTTTGGTAGTGGCAAGTTTCTAAAACTTGAACCAACTGCAAGTACTGTACCTAAATCTACTGCAGGTTCTACTAATCTTATACCACTTACAACATTTAAATATACATCTTGAGAACCGAGTGGCATGCTAGATTTTTTTTCTAAAACAGCTATTAACATTGTTAGTCTATTGTAGTCAATTCCATTTGCTGCTCTCTTAGGAATTCCAAATACACTCGGAGTAGTTAAAGCTTGAAGCTCTATAAGTAATGGTCTTGTTCCTTCCATACTCGCAACAATTACAGAACCAGGAGGATTGTCTTCCCTATCAGAAATTAATATTTGTGATGGATTTTTTATTTCTATCATTCCTTCATTCTGCATCTCAAACATTCCAATTTCGTTAGTAGATCCGAACCTGTTTTTAACAGAACGTAGTATTCTATATGAAAAATACCTTTCTCCTTCTAGATATAGCACAGTATCAACCATGTGTTCCAAAACCCTTGGTCCAGCTATGTTACCGTCTTTTGTAACATGTCCAATTATTATGGTGGTAATCTGGTGTCCTTTAGAAACTCTCATAATTCTAGATGTAATTTCACGAACCTGGCTAACAGTTCCTGCCGCAGATGTAATTTCTTCTGAATACATAGTCTGAATAGAGTCTATTATAACAAGTTTAGGGTTCATTGCCAAAATAGTCTCTTCGATTACATCAATATCAGTTTCTCCCAAAAACATAATATTATTATTTTTTATTCCGAGTCTATCTGCTCTTAATTTAACTTGCTCAGCGGACTCTTCACCAGAAACATACAAAACCTTTCCAGTTCCGGTAATTTTATCGCAAAGCTCTAATATTAGAGTAGACTTTCCTATTCCCGGCTCTCCACCTAGTAAAACAAGCGAACCATTAACTAGTCCTCCGCCTAAAACTCTGTTAAGCTCTCCAATACCAGTATCAATTCTAGACTCATTCTTTCCAACAACTTCGTCTAGCACCTGTGGTACGGCTCTCTCTTTTACAGCTTTTCCTGTTACAGTAGATTTAGTCTCTACAACCTTCTGCTCAAAAAAAGTATTCCAGCTATTGCAGGCTGGGCATTTTCCAAGCCATTTTGGAGACTCGTATCCACATTCATTACACACAAAAACAGTCTTTGCTTTTGCCATATGCACTCTCCTTTTTATTAATTTCGCCCATTAGGTACGCCCTTTCCTGGGCGAAAACTATTTTTTCAAATTCTGTATTAGTATAATACATTTTCTACCAGCTGTCTACAAATTTTAAAAATATTATATTATGTTTACACCGTTCGACAGACTTCGCATTTTTTATGTATTATAATTATGTTATCTTCTTTGAAAGGAGGTGAGTCTCTTGAAGAAGAAAGTACGTAAGAAAAAGAACTCTAAGAGAATTTTTAAGTTTTTACATAGTACATTAATTGTATTTAAGTATATCTTAAAAATAGCTCAAGTTCTTAAGTCAATTATTGATACTTTTAAGCAATAATTGAAAAACAGGTATGCTAGCACATACCTGTTTTTTTTGCAATCTTTGATTGCACATCTTCCTTGAAATGATTCCCTTGAAAAAGTTTCTGTTATTATTATACTATATATTTAATTTTTTTCAATATATTTTATTCATTTTATTAAAGAATCGTTCGACAAATTTTGCTATATTTTGTTAGAGAATTTTCGCCCAAAAAGGGGCGTCCCTATTGGGCGAAAATATTATTTATTTCTTACTTCTCCTATTTTTGAAAGTTTGTCTATTATTTTTTCTAGTATTGCATTTATTTCTTCGTCTGTTAGTGTTCTGTCGTTGCTTCCAAATGTTAGTGAATACGCTAAGCTCTTTTTGCCTTCTTCTATTCCTGTGCCTGTGTAAACATCAAACACTTCACTATTTATTAGTAATGAACCGGCTGCTTTTTTTATTTGCATTGCTATATCTCCGGCTGTTATGTTTTTGTCTACGACTATTGCTATGTCTTTCTTTACTGTTGGATATTTAGAAATTTCTTTGTATTTCATTTTTCCAGTTTTCTTTTCTAGCAATTTGTCTAGATTTATTTCCATTACAAATACCGCTTCTTTATTTATTTCTGGGTGTATTTTTCCTATTATTCCAACTATATCGTTATTTACAGATATGTATGCAGATTGACCTGGATGTAATTCTTTTGGCATGCTGTCTTTTACTACAAAGCTGTATCTTCCGGCATATCCTAAGAAATCTAATAGCTCTTCTGCAATTCCTTTAATAATGTAGAAATCGACTTTCTTTTCGCTGTTTATTCCTGCATAGAAATCGCCTGTCATTAAACATGCTAGTTTGTTTTCTTCGTTGTATGTTTCGTCTTTCTTGTAGAATGACTTTCCTATTTCGAATATTGATACGTTTTTGTTATAATGTGCAACATTGTATTCATATATCTTATATAAAGATGTGATTATACTGCATCTTAATGTGCTTCTGTCTTCTGTAAGCGGAGATAATAGTTTTATTGCCTCAAATTCTTCTTTCTTGTCATAACCTGCATAGTTCTTTGCTTCTTTTTCATTTACCAATACATATGATAGAGTCTCGTTTAATCCTAAATTCATCATTTTGTGTCTTATTTTTCTTGTAGTCTTGTCATAACTTCCAAGTTTTATTGGCATTACTGGTACTTTTGAAGCAATATTGTCAACTCCATATATACGTCCAACTTCTTCTATTAAATCTTCTTTAATAGAAATATCTAGTCTTCTTCTTGGAACAGAAACCTCAATTTTTTCTCCGTCTTGCTTACAGCTAAAGCCTAATTTTCTAAATACATCTAAAACGTCTTGCTTTGGCAATTCTGTTCCTAAAACATCATTTATTTTTTTATATGTAATTTCTATTACTTTGTCTGACATATCTTCTTTGTTATATTCTACTGTTCCACCAACAACAGTTCCATTTGCATATTCTTCAAGAAGTTTCACAGCACGCTCAGCAGCCATATAAGTTCTGTTTGGATCTAGTCCTTTTTCAAAACGATTGCTTGCTTCGCTTCTTACTATTTTTTGTGCAGTTTTTCTTACTTTTACTTGATTAAATATTGCGGCTTCTACTATTACATTCTTAGTATTTTCTGTAATTTCTGTATCTAAGCCTCCCATAACACCAGCAAGACCTATGGCCTCTTTTCCATTTGATATTACAATATCATCTGATGTAAGTGTTCTTTTTATATTATCTAAAGTAGTTAGTTTCTCGCCATTTTCAGCCATTCTTACTTCTATAACATTTTGAAGTTTATCTGCATCATAGAAATGAAGAGGTTGGCCTAGCTCTAGCATTACATAGTTGCTAATATCTACAACATTATTTATAGGTCTTATTCCACATGCAATAAGTCTATTCTTAATAAATGTTGGACTTTCCTTAATCTCTACATTCTCAACTTTCTTAGCCAAGAACATTGTACAATTATCTGTATTTATATTTAACTTAAAACTATCTGCAATATTTTCGTTATTTTGTCCATGAGACAAATCAACATCTTTAACCTTTTTATCATAAATTGCACCAACTTCATAAGCCATTCCTAAAATACTTAGTAAATCTCCACGGTTTGCAGTAAGTTCAAAGTCGATAACTCCATCGTCCATCTGCATATATTTAATAGGATCCTCGCCAACAGGAGCATCAGCTGGCAACTCGTGTATTCCATCTTTATCCTCTGGATTTAAAAACTTGCTTTCCAATCCAAGCTCTGCAATAGAGCACAACATACCATTAGACTCAACTCCACGTTTCATACTTTTGCTTATAGTTCCCCCTGGAAGTTTTGCACCAGGAAGTGCGACAATAACCTTCAAACCCTTTCTAACATTTGGAGCACCACAAACAATTTGCAAAACTTCATCTCCCACATTAACTTTGCACACATGCAAATGGTCAGAATCTGGGTGCATTTCACACTCTAAAACCTCTCCAATAGTCAAATTAGTAGCATCAATAAGCTTCTTAGCAGAGTCATATTCATTGCCAACCTTAGTCATATTCTCTGCAAGCTCATGTATTTTATCAGTAGTATCAAAATCTATATCTAAATAATCTTTTAAAAAATTCGTACTTAAAATCATAACTCTTTCCTTTCTTTCGCCCCAAAATGGGCGTCCCTATTGGGCGAAATTTCTATTTATCCATTCTATCAAATTGTGATAGGAATTTCACATCGTTTGTATATAGAAGTCTCATGTCTGTTATTCCATATTTAAACATTGCCAAACGGTCTAGTCCTGTGCCGAATGCAAACCCGCTATATACTTCTGGGTCGTATCCATTCATTTTTAATACGTTTGGATGTACTATTCCAGAACCTAAAAGTTCTATCCATCCTGTTTGTTTGCATAAGTTACAGCCTTTTCCTCCACACTTAAAGCAACTTACATCAACTTCGTAAGATGGCTCTGTGAATGGGAAGTAACTTGGTCTAAATCTTAATTGTGTGTTTTCTCCAAGCATTTTTCTCATGAATATTTCTAGTGTTCCCTTTAAGTCCGCAAATGAAATATTTTTATCTATTACCAATCCTTCAACTTGATTAAATTGATGTGAGTGTGTTGCATCGTCTTCTTTTCTGTAAGTTTTTCCTGGGCAAATTACTCTTATTGGAGTCTTTTCTGTATTTGACATCATTGTTCTTGCTTGCACTGCAGACGTTTGAGTTCTAAGCAAATATTCTGATGTTATGTAGAAACTATCTTGCATATCTCTTGCTGGATGTCCCTTTGGAAGGTTTAGCCTTTCAAAACAATATTCGTCAGTTTCAAGTTCTGGGCCAGATACAACATCATATCCCATAGAAACGAATAAATCTTCAACTTCTTCTATTACTCTGTTTAATGGATGCTCACTTCCTCTTTTTACTTTAGTAGCTGGAAGAGTTACATCTATCTTCTCTTTTTCTAGTCTTTCTTGTAAATCTTTATTCTTAAACTCGGATTCCTTCTCATCAATCATTTGCTCAATCTCATCTCTGATTTTATTTACAAGGTTCCCTACAACTGGTCTTTCTTCAGCCGCAATGTCTTTCATACCTCTTAAAATCTCTGTAAGTTCACCTTTTTTTCCTAAAACCTTAACCTTAAAATCATTCAAGGCTTGGCTGTCTTTAATTTCAGCAATTTTCTCTTTTGACATCTTGCTTATTGCTTCAAGCTTTTCTTTCATTAAAATCACAATCCTTTCTTTTATTTTAACTTCAGTTAAAAATAACAAAATGCGAATTTTACTCATGCCATTCTTCAACTGATAATTTTTGCATCAAAAAAGCCATTCACTTATTAAATATAAATACTCTTCATATTCTATATTTAATAGGACGAATGGCTTTAATATCCGTGGTACCACCTATTTTTATTAACAACTTAGTAGAATTTATAAATATTTATCATCTTATTAACGCTTCTTACAAAAATATCTACAACTAAACTCTTCTAATAAAATTAACCTCATTACAGCTATAACGTTTGCTACCGTTCTTTCCTACACAAGATTGCTCTCTTCAAAAAGAAACCTCCAAAGTGAAATTTCTGTAATTTATATATGCACGGCTTCCAGCTATAACCTTGCTCTCTGAAATATATTTGCAAATTACATACTTTGCTTCTTCATAGGCTTTAACATTAACAATAATATCATATTTTTATGGAAATGTAAAGAAATTTTAGATGAATATTTGCTTTCGCTATAGTGAAAAATATACATATTTATTTCTACAATCCATATTCTTCACTCATCTCCTTACAAAAATCCTCAAATGATATTACTTCCCCATTTTCAGCTTGTTTTAATGCAATAGATATATTTTTTAATAAATCATTTTTAAAATCTTCTAAGTCTTTATATTGCTTGTCAAATTTTTCTGATACTAATCTGTCTATTCTTTCTTCTTCGCTTTCTTCATTTTGCTTTCTCATTTTTTCGAATACCTCATCACTTAATACAACTAAATCATTCACTCCATTTCTAGTAACATAGATTGGTTCTTTAGTTTCATGGCATCTCTTTGAAATTTTATTATAGTTATTCCTTAAATCCGCACTTGGTATTATTAATGGCATAGCTCTCTCCTCCTTTTGATATCAAAATTGTATATTAATTTTTGTATATTGTCAAGAAAATCTCATCGACAAAGTTCGACCAAGGTTTCGCTATAGCGAATATTCTGTTCCAATTTTTCATACATTAAGTATTTTTATTCTAAATTTTAAATTCATCTTAATTAAAATGCATCATTTTTCATTTTATTAAATTGTATTGACTAGCACGTTCCTATAATGTTATAATTCGTAAGTACTAATTTTAGAAGTTAATATTTTTCTGCACACTTTGCAGAGCTAAACAAATGTGGAAAGGATTGAATTTATAATGTTTAAGAAATATGCATTAATGTTTTTGGTATCTATGGTACCACTAATTGAATTAAGAGGATCTATTCCAATCGGATTAGGCATGGGACTAAATCCATTATGGCTTTATATTATTTGTATTGTTGGAAATATGCTTCCTGTACCATTCATATTCTTCTTTGCAAGAAAAGTTCTAGTATGGGGATCTGATAAAAAATTTATCGGAAAGTTTTTTAAGTTCTGTCTTGAAAAAGGTGAAAACGGCGGAAAGAAATTGGAAGCAAAAGCTGGTAAAGGTTTATACTGGGCTCTATTCTTATTTGTTGGAATTCCACTTCCCGGAACAGGTGCTTGGACAGGAACTTTAGCGGCAAGCCTTTTAGATATGGATTTTAAAAAGAGTGTAATTGCAGTTATGGCTGGTGTTATACTTGCCGGAATAATAATGGGGCTTGGAACAGCTGGTGTTTTAGGTGCTGCAGGAGCAATCT
>FR880073.1:1395-80409 GCA_000435175.1 Clostridium sp. CAG:245 | reverse complement strand
CATTTTTTCTATTTAAGTAACAATATTACTAAAATTAGCCCTTGTAGTTCATTTTACACATCTTTTACCATACCTTTCGCTATAGCTTACACATTTTCCTAACGACTTTTCACCATACCTTACACATTTTTCAAAGGACTTTTTCTGTATCTTGCACATTTTCTTAACAACTTTTTTATTCTTTAAGAGATATTAAACACTCAAAAAATATTTTTCAATTTTTTCCGAATACATGTACCTAGCATTTGCAGACAAAATAAAAGACTAGCTTACTTAAAAGCTAATCCGTTAGGGACGACCTGACCCTCAGCTATGCTCAAATTCAAGCATACAGGGCTCATGTCTACCAAAGTGCAACACGGAAGCCTATACTGTAGTGAGCATAAGTCATATTGTCGCGACCGCGGAATGTTGCAGGAACAGCCGAACCAATGTTGTTATAACTGCCCCCTCTTCGCGCACAATAACCACTAGTGTCGGAAGTTTTTTCCAAAGTCCACTCCCACACATTTCCAGCTATATCATATATGTTTTGCACTGAAAAACTATCATCAGCTCCCGTTGTTAATAATATATTTGAATTAGATTCCTTTTTGTATGGATTTGAACATTGTACAAATTTACCATTTGACAAATATTTAGCATTTACATTTTTTATTTCCCATAAATTATTATTGTAGTTTCCTATTGTTGTGCTATTTGATGTTAGCTCACTTAAAGTATTCTGATTTATTTTCGCAGTATCTCTACTCATAAATGCTAGCACTAAATCCCATTGCACACCAAACATTAAACTACTTGTTTTATTTCCCGAATTAACATTATTTGCTAAATTATAGTTTCCTATTGTTGTACTATTTGATGTTAATGTACTGTCCGCTATATTTCCTTTATTGTGCATAAATGCTAGCACTAAATCCCATTGCACTCCAAACATTAAACTACTTGTCTTTGTTCCTGAATTTACATTACTTGCTAAATTTTGTGCTTGTGTTCTTGTTACATATGTATATGGATATGCATCTGCTTTTGTTACTGGCACTGTTGTTGGTACTGGATATTTTCCATCTACTTGTTCCTCTATACTTGTTCTATTAGTTCCAATTCCAGCTTCGTATCTTCCTACATAAAATCCGCCATTTTCGTATACACTTTTTAGCATGCTATTTTTAAAATTATTATATGCTGTTTCATCTGCAAACCAACCTACATTTTTGTCATCAGCATAATATACATCAGAATACCTTGTTTTACTTCTATATGTTGCTGTGTACTGTTGCAAACAATATTCTATGTTTGCATAATCTGTACTTGATGAAGGCTTTTTATCGTTATTTGAATTATAGGTTGTATTATTATACAAGCTCTTTGGTACTACTACCCACACATATTCATTTTCATCTGTGTCTGCGATTACAAGCCCTGTATCTACACTTGTACTTGTATCATAATGAAAGTCATCACTTGGTAAATATGGAATTGTCTCTGGTTCTATATCTCCACCTAATAAACTTTCCATTTTGTCTATTAGCCTATTCATTCCATTTAAATCATTTTCACTCGCTTCTCCTGATTTTGTTTCTGCTTCTTTTGCTTTTGATATTACTCCATTGTTTCCTAGTACTAAATTAATACTTACTCCAGCAAGAATTAACAAGACAACTATTGTAACGACTAACGCAACTATGGTGATCCCCTTATTATTTTTCATTCCTGTCTCCTCCTATGTACTTTTTATTATTTTCAAATATTTCTTATGTTTTTATTCAAAAATTTCATCTTTTTGTTTTATTCTTTGCACAATTTAAAGTCTATTTTTCTTGTTATTTTATCTGCTCCTATTACTTCTATTTTTACACTGTCTCCTATCTTGTACATTGTCTTTGATTTTTCTCCAACTAGCGTTTTTCTTTCATCATCATATATGAAATATTCGTTGCCCATATTTTCGAATCTTATCAAACCTTCTACTGTGTTGTCTAGTTCAACAAACATTCCGAATGGTGTAACACTTGATACGACTCCATTATATGTTTCTCCGACTTTATCCTTCATGTACTCTGCTTTCTTTATATCTTCTGCATCACGTTCCACCTTCTGAGCTATTTTTTCTCTTTCAGATGAGCTTTCTGCATATTTAACTGCTTCTATCTCATATTTTTTTCTTAACTCTTCATTTATGTTGTAGTCATGTTTTAAATATGAAGATATTACTCTGTGAATAAATAAATCTGGGTATCTTCTTATTGGCGACGTAAAGTGGCAGTAGCATTTGCTTGCTATTCCGAAGTGTCCTCTGTTTTCACTCTCATATTTTGCAACTTTCAAGGTTCTTAATATTAAGTTTGATACAACTCTCTCCTCTGGTTTTCCTTTTACTTCTTCTAGCACTTGTGCAAAAGCCTTTGGATGGATGCTATCTTCATCATCCTTTTTTACGCCTCTTATTTTATAGCCTAAGTTGAATAAGAATTTATTCAAGTCATTTACTTTTTCTATGTCTGGTACATCGTGAACTCTATAAATAAAAGGTGCTTGTAACCAATAAAACTTTTCTGCAACTGACTCGTTTGCCGTTAGCATGAATTGCTCTATTACTTCATTCGATTCCAAATAATCATATTTTTGTATGTCAACTGCAATACCATTTTCATCTAGAATTATCTTGCTCTCTGGAATATCTAAGTTTAAACTTCCATTCAAGTCTCTTCTCTGTTTTAGTACATTCTTCAATTCTCTCATTCTTAGAAAATGTGGTATAAATTCTTTATACTTTTCCGAAACATTATTTACTCTTGCAAGTTCTTCATCAGCGAGTTCTATTTTTCCGTCTTTCATGTCTGCAAATTTGAATATATCATTTACATCATGATAATTCATTCTTCTTGTCGTCTTTATTACAGATTTAAAAATATCTGCGTCGACTACTTTTCCTTTCTCGTTTATCTTCATAATAACAGACATCGCAAATCTATCTTTTTGCTCGTTCAAGCTACAAATTCCATTAGATAGTTCTTTTGGAAGCATTGGAATTACTCTATCCATCATGTAAATACTTGTGCCTCTGGTAATTGCTTCTTTATCCAGTTTTGATCCAGATTTAACGTAATAGCTAACATCTGCAATATGAACTCCTAGTGTATATGTTCCATCATCGTTTTTCTTAACATTTACTGCATCATCTAAGTCCTTTGCGTCTTCTCCATCAATTGTAAAAATTTCTTCATTTCTTAAATCGACTCTTTTTTCGATGTTCTTTTCATCTATAACTTGTGGAATTGCCCTCGCCTCTGCTAGTACATTTTCTGGAAACTCATTTGGAAGCTTGTACTCCTTAATAAGAGACATCATGTCGACTCCTGCTTCATCTATTCCACCAATTATCTCCACGATAGTACCTTCCGCCTTATTTACTCCGTCTGAATACTTGTCAATTTTCACAACCACCTTCTGATTGTTTTTTGCATTCGCACTCTTCTTTTTTGGAATGTAGATATCTCCACTTACAGCTTGATCATCTGGAATTACAAAACCAAAATTTCTGCTTTTCTTATAAACTCCAACAATCGTATCCTGTGCATGCTTTGTAATTTGAAGTATTTTACCTTCTCTCTTATGCTTATCATCTTGAAATTCACTATCATCAAAAATTCTAATTAAAACTTCGTCTCCATCAAGTGCATTTTTTGTAAGTTTAGGTGAAATAAAAATTTCATCTTCTTCACCAACATTAACAAAACCGAACCCTCTACCATTTCTTCTAAAAGTTCCAAGTTTATAGCTTTCATCTTTTAAAATTTCGTTCAAATTAATTCTTTCTTCTTTTCTTGACTTTCTCTCTTTTTTGCTTTTTATTTTATCTTTCATATAAAAAAACTTTTTCTTCATTAAATTCACCTCTCTTATTATGTTTAATTTTTCAAATATTAATCTTATTTAGCATTTCAAAAAGACGACAGAAAATTTCTGCCGCCTCCCAAAATTCATTCTTATTTTATAACATAAACAATACCTAAAGCAACTGCTAATACTACAAAAGCAACTCCTAAGATAATTGTCCATCTCTTTAATTTTCCTTCACGTGTTCTTCCTTTATTCTTCTCATAGAAATTGTTTGAAGAAGAACCAACTATTGTTCCTGATGCTCCACGGCTATCTGAATTTTGCATCATTGTAACTATTATTAATCCTAAACAATCTATTATGTATAAAACCATTAATATATATTTAAATACTTGCATTCTACTCGCTCCTTCTCGTTTTCTTTACTAACTCGTACATTTTACCATAAATAAAAGCAAAATGCAATTATTTTTTAGTAATCTCTTTTATATTTTCTACATTTTTCTTCCAACACTTTAAAATCACAACATCTTTTCGAAATTTTTGAATTAGGTCTATTGGTTTTTTCATTATATAACTTAAATGCATTAGCTTTAATTTTTTCAATTCTGCTATTTATTAATTCTAATTCCATATTTAAAAGAGAGATGTATAAACTTTTTTCTTTATTTGTTTTAAAATTTCTATACTTTTCTATTTCACTATATTTTAGATTTTTAACACTATCATTATCAATTGGAATCATATTATTTAGATTTAATACACCCAATATTCTATCATTTTCACTAATCTTTATAAAATCAATATCTTCATTCATTTTATAATGTTTTTCTTTTACTGATGATATCGGAACATAGTAATTTATTTCATTTATCGTTATTATTATTCCAAGATATGGTTTAAATCTATTACTATAATCTATATTTTCAACCTTATTGTCAAATTCTTTTAGATAACTAACATATTCTTTGTCTACAACATACCATTTGAGCTTATCTTTCATTTTACATCCCCTCCTTAAAAAAATAAGATGGTAAAGTTTCCAATACCATCTACTTTTAATTCCATTTTTTTCTGGAATGGTAAAACCACTTTATATGCTCATTTTTGACTGGAATGATAAAACCACTTTATATGCCCATTTTTGACTGGAATGGTAAAACCGCTTTTATGCATAACTGTAATAAGTTATTCTACATTATTATATTCATAATACCATAAAATATGTGATAAATCAATAGTTCCATACCTGATTTTCCAAAAAAATTCTGTACTTTTTTCATAAAATAGTGTATAATTTTTATACATAGAGGAATAATATAATTATAAATAATATTATTTACATTGGTCTCACAAGGACCAAACCCGAGTAGACGCTGAGTGTCGCAAAAAGTCATTCTTATGAATGGCTTTTTTATTGTTGGAAAGTTTGCAAAATTATTGTAAACTATTTATTTTGTAGGAATTTTATGGTATAATTATCTTGTTAGTTTAATTCGGAGGTGTTTATATGTTACCTTGGCAAATTTGGTTGATAATTTCTGGAGTTTGTTTTATTGCAGAGATTGCAACTGTTGGATTTTTAATTTTTTGGTTTGGAGTTGCCGCACTTATTACATGTTTGCTTAGTTTGTTTATTTCAAACGTTATTGCTCAAACTGTAATTTTCGTAATTCTTTCGGTAATTCTTATATGTTTGACTAGACCTTTTGCTGAAAAGATGAATAAAAACGATAATATTGTTACTAATTCTAATGCAATAATTGGTAAAGAAGGTGTAGTTACAAAAGACATTACTCCAAATGATGTTGGTCAAGTTAAGGTTTCTGGAGACATTTGGACAGCAATTTCTACATATACTGATATTATTCCAAAGGGTTCTACTATAAAAGTCTTATCAATAGATGGAGTAAAATTAGTTGTTGAACCAGTAACTATTAAACAACCTGAGAAAAAAATCTAAATCATTAGAAGTTACACTATTTTTATAATTCACGTTTTTAATTTTATAATATATATTTTTTAGGAGGAAAAAATTATGTGGTTTTTAATCGTATTACTAGTTATAATATTAATTATAGCCGTAAAATCAATTAAAGTAGTAAGACAATCTGAAGTTTATATTATTGAAAGATTAGGTAAATTTCATAAAGTAGCTGATGCAGGTCTTACAATTATAATTCCTTTTGTTGACCGTGTTAGAAGTGTTGTTAGCTTAAAGCAACAAACTATGGATGTTCCACCACAAGGAGTTATTACTAAGGATAACGTTACAATTACAATAGACACTGTTGTGTTCTACAAAGTCACAGACCCAGCAAAAGCTGTTTACGAAATTCAATCTCTAAAGAAAGGTATTGAATATTTAGCAATTACAACAATTCGTGATATCGTTGGTAAAATGGATTTGGACTCAACATTTAGTTCAAGAGACATGATTAACGAAGAATTAAGAGCAATTCTTGATGAAGCCACAGATCAATGGGGATGCAAGATTGATAGAGTTGAAATTAAAGATATTACTCCTCCAGCTGATATTAGAGACGCTATGGAGAAACAAATGAATGCAGAAAGAAATAAGAGAGCTCAAATACTTCAAGCTGAAGGTGAAAGACAATCTGCAATTACACTTGCACAAGGTAAAAAAGAAGCTGCTATATTAGAAGCTGAAGCAGAAAAAGAATCTAAAATTAGAAGAGCTGCCGGTGAAGCCGAAGCCATAAAAAAAGTTGCTGAAGCTAGAGCAAACGAAATTAATTTAGTATATGGTGCAATGATGAATTCTCATCCAGACGACACTTTAGTACAATTAAAATCTTTAGAAGCTTTAAAAGACATTGCAAATGGAGAAGCCAACAAAGTATTTATTCCATTTGAGGCAACAAGCACACTTTCAAGCTTAGGAGCAATTAAAGAAGTTATGAAAGATGACAAAAAAGATAAGAAAAACGACTAATTCTATAAAAACCACAGGAATATTCCCGTGGTTTTTATAATAGTTAAGGGAAGAAATTTTAGTTTCTTCCCTTTTTATTTATATATACTGAATAAAGGCTAAACTTCAATATATTAAGTTCTTTTCTATGTACTAAAAAATTATACAATTTTTATTATTTACCTTCCGTCATCGTCTTTATAATATGGTATTGCTCGTGTGTTTTCTCTCATTCTTCTTTGTTTTGCATATTCTCCCTGTAATTCAACTATCTTGCTAATTACAACTTGAGATACTCCATTTTCTGGACTATTTTCTATTACACTACCATCTTTGTTAATTCCACCAATATCATGTAATTCACTTACATCACACATTCCTTCTGGTGTAATATTTTTTTGATATCCATTTGACAAAAGATCAAGTACCGCTTTTTCTAATTGTTTTTTATAGCCTGCATCATATTCTGTATTTACTATATCATTCAATCTATATGGCAATGTGAATACTACTGGAACCTTTACGTCTGGCGAGAAAAGTTCGACATTTTGTTCATCAGAAGTTGATGCAAGCTGTGCAGTGTACACATATCTTCCAGAGGCATCTTTAGCAATTTTATTAACTGCCCTAATCCTTAATATTTCTCCATTAGTCGTATTAACCCCATCATATTGTTCTGCTTGAAATTTATCTAATCCACCTCTTATAAATGGATTTGCCATTCTAGCTTCTATTTTCTTTTGCCCTTCAGCACGCAATTTATTAATGTTTTTTTGCATTCTCGTATTTCTTGCATCTTCTTCTTTTTTTCTGACTTCTAATAAACGACTTTCTCTTAGCCTCTTATTTGTTATTTCTTCTAAAAGCTTCTCGTTCAACTTTCCTATTTGCTCATTTACAACAGCTGTTGGTGGTTGTAGTCTAATGTCTTCTTCAGAGTAGGCTCTACCCAAATATGTATATGATTTTTCATTAAGTTCTATTCCTGTGTACATTCCAGTAAATCTGGTTATCAATTCTTTAGCTAAATCATATCTGCCCTCTGGAATTTCAAAACAAATTGGGTCTGCAGCATCTAAATAAATTGTATCTCCTTGGTTTACATGAATTACCCTAGCACTTATTAGACTACTAATACTTCCATCACTATGTCTAAATTTTTGTGCTTCCTCTATATTTAACACCTCTGTCTGTGTTCCATCTTCTCTATAAATTGACATCATTGTTGGTATTTTTTCTACTTCTTTTATTACTTCCTGTGTATTTTTCCCACTTGGTCTATGTAAAAAGTCAAATAGTCCCATTTTTAGTAAGATTCCTCCTTCGAATTATTATTTCAGTCGGAAAAAATTTTCCTTATTATTTCCCATACGTTTATTATAACATAAAAATTTATTTTAGTATATCTCCGTTGCTTAACTTTTTTGCAATTTTAAATTTTTCTTTTTCCTTTTTAGTTATAGTCTTTTCCTCTATATCTCCTTCTGTTGTGCATAATTTTAATATTATTCTTCCATTTTCTATTTTTGGATGTCTTAAAATTCTATCTTTTTTATCTGTTTTCATTTTTGAGACTGCAATATATGAAAATTTTTCATCTTCATATGGAGCTTCTCCCTCTTTCAATAGTTTATGCACTTTCGTTCTTGCAACTCTGCATGAGAAAGCACACCAATCATTTTTTGAAATTTTGCACTCTTTTTCATGCGCACATGGTGCTACAATATTTGCACCTTTTTTTATAAAGTAGTCTCTTATTTCTTTTATTTGATTATAACCTTCTGGTGTTCCTGGTTCAATAATTAATAATAATTTTCCAGTTGAATTCCATAATTTTTCTAATATTTGATTTCTGTTTTCTGCCTTTATTTCATTTAATACATATGAAGATATGACTAAATCTGCTTTTTCCTCTATATTATCTGTAATTATATTTTTCTTAATCCACTGTACATTATCAATTTCATTTTTCATGAGCTTTTGGCCTAAATTTAACATATATTCTTCGTTTTCTACACAAATATTACTTTCTATTTTAAGCAATTCATTTACAGCCCAAGTAGCAGTTCCAGTACCAGCTCCCACATCTAGCAAGCTTGTAATTTCAGCATATGGCATCATTTCCAAACTGTGCTTTAATGCAAAACACACAGCTCCATATGTTGCTGGCATTCTGCTTACAGCATATGCTACTGCATCTTCCCCGCTAGCTATTAGTCTAGTACTCATTTTATTAGATGATTTATCTCTATATTTTTCACTAATATTTTGTGCACTCTGTTTTAACTTTTTTAACTCTATTTCATCTATCTCTTGTTCTAATTTTTCTTTTAAAAGTATTGGTAATTCCATATTTCTCACTTTTCCATTGATAAATTTACAATTAATTTTATTTTTATCATTCAAGTACTTCGAATTTTTATTTTTGCTTTTAAATTTACATTTGCTTCTAATCTGGTATATTTTCATCTTTAATATAGTACTTCGTTCCAAGCATTTTATCTGGCAAATATTGCTGTTCTACGTAGTGTCCTGGATAATCGTGTGGGTATTTGTAGCCAACATGGTAGCCTTCTTTTTCCATTCCTTCTGCTGGTGCATTTCTTATATGCATTGGTACTTCGCCTGTATCTTTATTTGCAACATCTTCCAAAGCTTGATTTATTGCTAAATAGCTAGCATTAGACTTTTTAGAAGTTGCGACGTATACTGCCGCTTCTGCAAGTATTATTCTTGCTTCTGGCATACCAACCATGTGTACAGCCTCCATAGCACTCGTTGCAAGTATTAATGCATTAGGGTTTGCCATTCCTACATCTTCTGATGCAGCAATTACAATTCTTCTTGCTAGAAACATTGGGTCTTCTCCTCCATTTAATGCTCTTGCCAAATAAAAAATTGCAGCATCTGGGTCACTGCCTCTCATAGATTTTATAAAAGCACTAATATTATCATAATGGCTATCTCCTTTTTTATCAAAGATTGCTTTTCTATTTTGAACACTTTCTTTTGCAATCTCATCAGTTATTGTAATGTATCCGTCTGATCCAATATTAGTTGTTAATACAGCCACTTCAAGTCCATTTAGTGCAGTTCTAACATCTCCATTTGCTGTTTCTGCAATTTTTCTTAAAGTTTCATCTGAAATTTTTATTTTATATTCTCCGAGTCCTTCTTTTTTCTCCAATGCATTTTTTAAAATAGTATAAATATTTTCTACTGTTAATGGTTTCAGATGAAATACCATAGACCTCGATATTAAAGCCTTATTTACTTCAAAATAAGGATTTTCCGTTGTTGCACCAATTAAAATTACAGTTCCATTTTCTACAAATGGAAGCAATGCATCTTGTTGCAATTTGTTAAATCTATGAATTTCATCTATAAATAATATACATCTTCCAGATGGGTTTAAAAAAGGATTTTTAGCTTCCTCTATTGCATTTTTAATGTCTCCAACCCCTGCAGTTACAGCATTCAATTTTGTAAATTTATATTTAGTAGTATTACTTATAACCCTTGCCAGAGACGTTTTTCCGCATCCAGGAGGTCCCCATAATATAATGCTAGATAGTCTATCTGCCTTTATTGTTCTATATAAAATTTTATCTTGTCCTAAAATTTCTTCTTGTCCAACATAGTCTTCTAGTGTTTTAGGGCTCATTCTATATGCTAATGGTTCGTTTGCATTCATTCTTTACTCCTTTTTGCCTAATATATTTTCACATTATTTCACTAATTTTTTTATTTTTACCATTAAATAATGAACATATCAGTTGTTTTTTGCAATCAATTTATGTTCTACTATTCTTTTCGCCCAAAAAGGGGCGTCCCTATTGGGCGATTGCTAAATATTGTAGTGCTTCTTTTATTCTTTCTTCCAAACTTTCTGATTTTATCTTTGGTAGTATTTTGTTTATTTCATATCTTCTGTATCCTAATACTTGTAAAGCTTGTATAACTTCTTCAAATTCTTCTTGTTTATTTTCTTCTTTTTCTAATTCACTTGTTTCAGCTCCAATAGCTTCTTCTGTTTTTATCTTATCTTTTAATTCTAGTATTATTCTTTGTGCCGTTTTAGGTCCTATTCCTGGCAATTTTTTTAAAGTATTTACTTCATTTGTAATTACTGCAAGAGCAAATCTTGATGGTGTAATATTTGAAAGTATTGTTATTGCAGATTTTGCTCCTATTCCCCCAACAGATATTAGAAGTTCAAACATATGTAGTTCTTCGTTTGTATTAAATCCAAATAAACTAATATCATCTTCTCTTACTTTTAAATATGTATATACGCGAACCTGCCTATTTTCTTGTAATTCATCTATCGATTTTTTAGACATGAATACTTTATAACCTATGCCTTGTACTTCAATTATTATATATTCTTCTGATTTTACTACTAATTCACCTTTTAAATATGCTATCATAAGTTTCCATTAATCAATTTATTTCCATATTTTCTATTCTTGTACATCTAAAAGTTGTTACATTGTATCATTCTTTTTATCACATTATGTGTTTTCTATTTATAATATCATTTTGTTATTTGCAAGCTCTATAAATTGATTATTCCCTTTCTTTTATTATCAAACAAATTTTCTCTTAATGGTTAATATTTTATCATATTTTTAGTATTTTGCAAGAGTTTATTGTAATTTTTTCAGGTTTACTTGCACTATTTTTTGCATATGATATAATGGCAATATAAAAATCAATTTTATTTTGAAGGAGGATTATTTATGACACCACATAATGAAGCTAAAATTGAAGATATCTCTAATATTGTATTAATGCCAGGAGATCCACTTAGAGCCAAGTACATTGCAGATACTTTTTTAGATGATGCAAAACTTGTTAATACGGTTAGAAATATGTTTGGTTACACTGGTTTTTATAAGGGCAAAAAAATTACAGTTTTTGCATCTGGAATGGGTATGCCAAGCATTGGAATTTATTCTTATGAGTTGTACAAATTTTATAATGTAGATACAATTATTCGTATAGGGTCTTGTGGAGCCTACAACGAGAATTTAAACCTTTTAGATACCATATTAGTAGATAATGCATATACAGAAGGAAACTACGCATATGAGCTAAATGAGGAAAATTGTCACATAATGAATTCATCATCAGATATAAATAAAGTTATTGAAGATACAGCAAAAAAATTAAACATTGCTTATGTAAAAGGAAATACTCTTTGTACAGACTGTTTCGATTACTATGTTAAAGATGTTAATAGCTTAATTGCAAGATTTCCAAAAGATTTAAATATAATCGGAGCAGAAATGGAAGCATTTGCGCTTTTCTATAATGCAAAATTACTTGGAAAGAAAGCTAGCTGTTTACTAAGTGTAGTAGATTCTCACTATAAACATCAAGAAATCTCAGCAGATGAAAGACAAACTTCATTAAATTCTATGATAAAATTAGCATTAGAATCTGCTGTAAATTTATAAAATTATAAGTTCTAATTCAAGCAATACTTATTTATTGAAACTAAAATATTTATTTAACCTTAATATAAAACCGAACCATAAAATATTTAACATTTTAGGTTCGGTTATATTTTTATTTTGTTATTGATAAAATTTTATATTTAGCAATTCCGCCTGGTGTTTTTACTTCTACCATATCGTTTTTCTTCTTGCCTAATAAAGCTGCTCCAACTGGTGATTCATTAGAAATTTTATTTTCTGCTAAATTTACTTCTGTTGAACCAACTATTGTATATGTAACATCTTCATCATATTCTTCATCATGTACTTTTACAATATTTCCAACTTGAACTGTTTTTGTATCTATTTCAGATTCATCAATTATTTTAGCATATCTTATTTTATTTTCTAGCTCTGCTATTTTTCCTTCATTTTCTGCTTGAGCATTTTTTGCTTCATCATATTCAGAGTTTTCTGATAAATCTCCAAATCCTAATGCCACTTTTATTTTTTCAGCAATTTCTGCTCTTTTAGTTGTTCTTAAATAATCTAATTCTTTCTCTAATTTTTCAAATCCTTCTTTTGATACTATTACACCTTTATCTTCCATGCTATAAAACCTCCTTGTTTTTTTGCAGTATTTACTTTTAAAATTATTGTATAATGATACCCCTTTTTTTTACTTTTGTCAAGTATTTTTCGTCTTCTAAACTATTCATTTCAAGTAATTATTCAATTTTATTTAATATTTTTATAGTTTTAATTTTCTAGGTAATTTCTTCCATTTTATATTATTTTATTTCAACATTTCCTCTATTTCCTATAAGTTCATATTCATTTTTCTCTATTTTTTCTCGTACCGCTTCTGCCCATTTTTCTCTTTGTATATTATACTCATCTTGTAATTCAAATTCACCATTGTCTATTAATTTTACATTATTTATTATATTCCCATCAAAATACATTAGTTTATCTATCTTTGTATCTGCAACATTAAAAATTATAGCAGTTCTATCAATACTGTATTCTTTAATTTTTTCTCCACTAAAATCTACATTTAATATATATTTTGCATTTCTTAAGCTCTTTCTTTTATTGTTTAACACAGATATTGGTTCAAAATTTTGCTCTGCTTCTTCCTCTAAACCTGCAAACTGATTTCTGTTAGACGTGACTATATTAATCATTTTATATTGTGTTATTAATTCGCTTATCAGCTGTGTATTATTATAATCTTTTGTATCAATTAATATGCTAAGTGACTGTTCCTCTGGAATTTGTTTTTTCCTTTCAATTACCGACTTTATTACTTCTCTTGCAAAATCTATATATATGTTCTTACTTTCTTTGCTATTTTTTATAATTTTATTTACATTTTGATATATTTCAGTACTTTCTTTATTACTAGCAATTTCTTTTATTCTTCTTGACAATATTATATTTGTATTTATATTTTTTCTTACTATATTTTCTATCTTTTTCAACGTTTTTTCTTCTTTATTATGCACTGTGTAACATATGTACTCGATTTTATCATCGCTTTCAATCATTTTTATATTTCCAAATACATATTTTAGCTTCTTTATTTTTCTCAAGAAATTTATAAATAATTTATTTCTATATTTATAAGATAAATCGTCAGTATCTTTATAATATTCTAGCCTAAAATATACTGTTTTCTTCATATCATCACCTTATATAATATATTATTAATATTGTATTTATAAAACATATTAAAAACAAATTCTGGCTAATTATAAAAAAGTAGACACACAATCTTCTAGATTATATGTCTATTTATATTATTTATTGCTATTTTACATTTAATACTTCAGATACCATATCCCAGATATCATCTGTTTCTCTATCTTTTTCCCAATATGCAGCACCTGCTAAATTATATGTGTTAACTAATTCTAGCTTGCATCTTAAAGATTTCGCATCTTCTATCCAAATCTTATATGTTTTTCCACCTTTTTCGTACTCTGCATAGTTTTGTTTTAGCGAATCGTCCCATGTCGTTTTTGTTCCGTCTGGTATATTGCTTGCTATATTTTTCATATTTACAACTTTACTTGTTACACTTCCATTGTTTTCAGTCCAAATTCTCGTATAGAATGGTGTTCCTAGTATTATCTTACTTGCCTCTACTCCTTCTTGCCCTAAGAATTTTTTGATGTTGGCTTCCACCCAATCACAACCAGCGGTTGTTCCTTCTTTAGGGGATGACACTCCATTTTGGTCGTATCCCATAAATACTATATAATCTGCGACATCACCTATCACATTTCTATCATAACATAAAGACCAATCAGGTGAGCCATCTGGTGCTGTTACATCAACAGATAGAACTTTGCCAAGTTCTTTTAATCTAGGTGCTAATTCTATTACTAATCTAGAATATACATCTTTATCACTTTCATTTAAGTACTCAAAATCTAGGTTTATTCCATCAAGATTAAATGTTACTACTGCAGTTACTATATTGTTTATTAACTTTTCTCTTAATTTGTAATCATTTAATATCTCAGTTGTAGTTGGCTTGTCCGAATTATTTGAAAGTAATGCCCAAACTTTGTATCCATTATTATGAGCCCAATTTATATAATTTGTTCCTGCTGTTCCAACATTAGCAACAAGGTTTCCTTTGCCTCCATCTTGTAATGCTAAGAATGCTGGAGATACAACATTTACACCCTTTATTGTTCCTGTTCTTTGTGGCGCAGATGCATACTCTGAAAAATAATCCCATGCCAAACTAATATTTCCTTCAATTTGTTTCTCTATGTTTAATTTTTCTCTAATCTGTTTTTCATTTGCCAAGGTGCTAGTTTTTACATAGCCAATCTTTCCATTTTCGGTCGTAACCTTAGTCCAGCCATTTTCTGCAGTCTTATCATCCTTCACAACTGTAACATTATCGCCTTTTTCGATTTTATCAACAGTCTTTGAAAAAATTGTTGGCATATATTTTACTGAATTATTCTTGCTACTATTAGCATATACAAGTTCTCTATCTAATGAAACTAAAACAACAGTATTTGTCTCACTTATATATTTAGTTTCCACATTATATACACTCTTGCTAATCTCCGAAAAAGGTAAATAAAACTCATTACCTATCTTTTTGGCTGGTGCAATTAGACTCACATCTGAACTATTTATTGTACATTTATTTTTATCAATCACAAATGTTGCAACCTTCGTATCTGATGTTGTTATAATTTGATTGTACTTATTATCATAAAAAATATGGTCATCAAAGAAATTTGCAATATCTTTAGTAGATAAATATATTACATCATCTTCTACAATTACATCATTCTTGATACTCTTTGTAACATTTCCATTATTAATTACTAAATTGGTTTTCCCAGTAATTTCATTTCTTATATAATTTTGCGCTGTATTAAGTACAAATACTATTGCCAATGCAAATATTATTGTTACAATTAATTTATAAATATATATTTTCTTTTCTTTTTTCTTACTTCTCATATAAATTCTATTCCTCTTTCTATTTGCAAATCTAGTTATAAAATTATAATTATTTTTAAACCAGCTTTTCTCTTTTCTCTACTATAATACCATAAAGAATATTTTTAGTGAAGTAATTTATTAAATTTTTTTAAGATTACAAAAAATAAGCAATCAAAGTTTCCTTCAATCACTTATTTAATATTTTAATATTTGATTTCTTACAACAATTTCGTTTTCTTTGTTTTCATTGCAGCTCGTATTTTCAAACTGTGCTATGTCATTTCTTTCATTTAACAATCTATTTTTTCTTCTCTTAAAAAAGCCTCCAGACTGTATTTGATACTGTTCACTATCAACCATTGTAAAGTCTGTTGTTTCATTATCTTCTTTTATATATTCATCCACTTTTTTGTTTACATCATACTCTATACTATTGTGTTCATGCTGTTGATAGAAGGTTTCTGTATACATTTTTGATTGATGTAAGCCATTTTCTTCTTCTTTCAAATATGCTTCTATTTGTTCTCTCTGTGATTTTGTAAATTTTTCTATTGGATATTCAAGATATTTGTACTGCCAAATTGCCATCCTATCTTCATTTGAATATATAGAATTTATTAAATCTTCACAGTTATATTCTGCCAAAAATTCAACATTTTCTATACTGATTGTTATATTTGTCCAGTTTATCTTGTCATATTTCTGGCATTCGTGTCTTAATTTTTTTATATAGTTATACAATTCATCTGTAAGTTTTATATATTCTTCTTCGTTTAGATTGAATTTTTGTGGAATTTGATACACATTTATTGGATTTCTTTTTATTATACTCTTGGGAAAATAGTAAAAAAACATTTCTCCTGTTTCTTCACCATTATCCCTTTGTATAACTGACGCATAAAGATATATGCTTTCCCATTTTTCTGGTATCATATAAAAAAGGCATTTTCTAATTTCGGAATATAAATCTTTTATAGTTTCACCCTTTGGCATATGCGCTCCCTTATTTTCTATTTTTCAACTATAATACTTTCTCCAGTCATTTCTTCTGGCTTCTTTAATCCCATTATGTCTAACATTGTTGGTGTTAAATCAGCTAGTTTTCCTTCTCTTAGTTTTGCATTATCCATTCCAACTAATATTAGTGGAACAGGGTTTGTTGTGTGTGCTGTGTGTGGTTCTCCTGTTTTGTAGTCTATCATTTGCTCGCAGTTTCCATGGTCAGCAGTTATCATTAATACACCATTTTGAGCATTTACAGCTTCTACAACTTTTCCAACACTTGCATCTATTGTTTCAACTGCTTTTATAGCAGCTTCTAAGTTTCCTGTGTGTCCAACCATATCTGGGTTTGCAAAGTTTAATATTATTACATCATATTTCTTAGAGTTTATTGCATCTACAACTTTTTCTGTAACTTCTGGTGCACTCATTTCTGGTTGCATATCATATGTTTCAACCTTTGGTGATGGAACCAATATTCTGTCTTCTCCTGGATATTGTTTTTCTTGACCACCATTAAAGAAGAATGTTACGTGGGCATATTTCTCTGTTTCTGCTATACGTAATTGAGTATAACCTAAATTACTGATGTATTCCCCAAATGTATTTTTTAGATGTTCTTTCTTGAATGCTACATCAACATTTGGTAATGTTTCATCATATGGGGTCATACAAACAAAGCATAAATCCAAATCTTTTCTTGTTTCAAAATCATTAAATTCTGGATCAACTAATGTTCTGCTTATTTCTCTTGCTCTATCTGGTCTAAAGTTAAAGAATATTACAGAATCATGAGGCTCTATTTTTGCAACTGGTGTATCTCCATTGCATATTACAGTTGGCTCTATAAATTCATCAAAAATTTCTTTTTGGTATGATGCCTCTACTGCTTGTATTGCAGATGAAGCCTTGTTTCCAACTCCATTAACCATTGCATCATAAGCCTTTTGAACTCTTTGCCATCTCTTATCTCTATCCATTGCATAGAATCTTCCAGATATACTTGCAATTTTGCCTATTCCTTTTTCTTTCATTTTTTCTTCTAGTTTTGTAATATATCCTTCACCTGAAGCTGGTGGTGTATCTCTACCATCCATAAAGCAATGTACAAATACATTTTCAAAATCTTTTCTCTTTGCAAGTTCTAATAATCCATACAAATGGCGAATGTGGCTATGTACACCACCGTCTGATAATAAGCCCATTATATGCAATTTAGAATTATATTTTTTACAATTTTCTATTGCCTTATTAAATTCTGGAATACTGAAAAAATCTCCATCTTCTATTGATTTTGTTATTTTTGTTAACTCTTGATAAACAATTCTTCCAGCTCCAATGTTTGTATGGCCTACCTCTGAATTTCCCATTTGTCCTTCTGGTAGTCCTACACTCATTCCACTAGCAAAAATTCTTGTTGTTGGGCATGTTTTCATTAATTTGTCTATGTTTGGAGTATTGGCAAGCTTTACTGCATTTCCTTGCTCATTTTCATTTATTCCAAAACCATCTAATATCATTAGCATTGTCAATTTATCTTTCATTTTCTTATTCCATTTCCTTTCCAAAGGCACAGAGCTATATTTTTTTCTATAAATCAGCTCCATGCTACACACTGTGTCTATTTATTGTAATTTACTATTTTTGCAAATTCGTCTACTTTTAAACTTGCTCCTCCAACTAGGGCTCCATCAATATCTGATGTTTCGAATAGTTCTTTTGCATTTGTTGATTTTACACTTCCACCATATTGAATAATTACATCTTCTGCAACATTTCCATATATTTCAGAAATCTTTTTTCTTATAGCTTTAATACTATTATTTGCATCTTCTGATGTAGCTGTTTTTCCAGTTCCAATTGCCCAAATTGGTTCATATGCTATTATAGTATTTTTTACTTGTTCTTCTGTAAGACCAGCTAGTGCTAATTCAACTTGCTTTGTTATAACTTCTTCAGTTTTGCCAGCTTCTCTTTGTTCTAAAGACTCTCCAACACAAACTATTGGTTTCAAATCATTTGCAAATGCAGATTTAATTTTCTTGTTTACAGTTTCATCTGTTTCTGCAAAATATGCACGTCTCTCAGAGTGGCCTATTATAACATATTCAACTCCTATGCTCTTTAGCATTTGTCCAGAAACTTCTCCTGTATATGCCCCCTTTTCTTCCCAGTGCATATTTTCTGCACCGATATGAATATTAGTGCCTTCTGTTGTATGCCATGCATAAAATAAATCTGTATATGGTACACATAATATAACTTCATTTTCAGAATCTTTTACAAGAGGAGCTAAACCTTCTATAAAATTTATTGTATCTGCTGGAAGCATATTCATTTTCCAGTTTCCTGCGATTACCTTTCTTCTCATAAACGTCCTCCTATTTATCTAATAAACATTCAACTCCTGGAAGTTTCTTTCCTTCTAAGAATTCAAGTGATGCTCCACCACCTGTTGAAATGTGTGTGAATTTATCTCCAATTCCTAGTTTTTCTATTGCAGCTGCTGAATCTCCTCCACCTATTACTGTTGTAACATTTTCTAGGTTTCCTAAGTATTCTGCTATTGCATTTGTTCCTATTGCAAATTGGTCAAATTCAAACAATCCTAAAGGTCCATTCCAGATAACAGTTTTTGCTTTTGATAATTCGTTTTGATACATCTTTATTGTTTCTGCACCAATGTCGAATCCTTCCCAACCATCTGGTATTTCTGTGTATTTAACAGTTTTACTTTCTGTGTCTTCTTTGAATTCTTTTCCTACTTTAGTATCTACAGGAAGCATCAATTTTACACCTTTTGCTTTAGCTTTTTCCATTAAACTTTTTGCTAAATCTAATTTATCTAATTCACAAATAGAATTTCCAACATTGTATCCCATTGATTTAAAGAATGTATAAGCCATTCCTCCACCAATCATTAATGTATCTACTTTTTCTAATAAACTATCGATAACACCAATTTTATCTGATACCTTTTTTCCTCCAAGTATTGCAACAAATGGTCTTTCTGGATTTTCTAGTGTTGTTCCTAAGAAGTTTAATTCTTTCTCCATTAAGAAACCTGCTACTGCTGGCAAATAGCTTGCTACTCCTGCTGTTGAAGCATGTGCTCTGTGAGCTGTTCCAAATGCATCATTTACATATATTTCAGCTAAACTTGCAAGTTCTTTTGCAAACTCTGCATCATTTGCTTCTTCTCTACTATCAAATCTAACATTTTCTAATAGAACAATTTCTCCATCTTTCATGTTTGCAGTTAATTCTTTAGCACTCTTTCCTATTATATCATTTGCAAGTTTTACTTCTTTACCTAATAATTTAGATAATTCTTTTGCAACTGGCTCTAAAGAAAAATCTTTATTTACTTGTCCCTTTGGTCTTCCTAAATGTGAGCAAAGAATTACTTTGCAATCATTATCTAATAAATATTTTATTGTTGGAAGAGCTCCAACTATTCTTCTATTATCTGTTATATTTTTATTTTCATCTAAAGGAACGTTGAAATCGCATCTTACTAAAACTTTCTTTCCTTTAACATCAATGTCTCTAACAGTCTTTTTATTCATGGTATATCTCCCTTTCTTAAATTGTAATAAAAGGGCTTGAATTAAGAAATGCCAAGCCCCAAAATTGTTATTATACTCTATTATTTATGATCAACTTTTGCCATGTATGCTGCTAAGTCTACTAATTTATGTGCATATCCCCACTCGTTGTCATACCAAGCTACTAATTTAACAAATGTGTCTGTAAGCATTATTCCAGCTTTGCTATCGAATATTGATGTATGTTCATCTCCTAAGAAGTCTGAAGATACAACATCTTCATCAACATATTCAACTATTCCTTTTAATTCTCCTTCTGCTGCTTTCTTCATTGCTGCACAGATTTCTTCGTATGTTGTAGGTCTCTCCAAATTACATGTTAAATCAACAACAGATACATCTATTGTTGGTACTCTGAATGCCATACCTGTTAATTTTCCATTTAATGCTGGAATAACTTTTCCAACTGCTTTAGCAGCTCCTGTTGATGATGGAATTATGTTTGCACTTGCAGCACGTCCACCTCTCCAATCTTTTTTAGAAGCTCCATCAACTGTTTTTTGTGTAGCTGTTGTGCTATGAACAGTTGTCATTAATCCTTCTTTAATTCCAAAGTTATCATTTATAACTTTTGCTAAAGGTGCTAAACAGTTTGTTGTACAAGATGCATTTGAAACTATGTTCATGCTTGGATCATATGTTTCATTATTTACACCCATTACAAACATTGGAGCATCTTTTGATGGTGCACTTATTACAACTTTTTTAGCTCCTGCATTTAAGTGAGCTTGTGCTTTTTCCATTGTTGTGAATACACCAGAACATTCTAGAACATATTCAACTCCTTCTTTAGCCCATGGAATATTGTTTGGATCCATTTCATTATATACATTTATTGATTTTCCATTTACAATTAGTTTTCCTTCTTCTGATTTAACTTCTCCATCAAATCTTCCGTGTGCAGAATCATATTTTACCATGTAAGCCATGTAATCTGCTGCTATGAAAGGATCATTAATTGCAACTACCTCTACTTCACTATTTTTTAATGCAGCTTGGAATGCTAAGTTTCCTATTCTTCCAAAACCGTTAATACCAATTTTAACTGACATAAAAATTCCTCCTCTTTGATGTTTTTCATCATATATGTGGCTGTTTAAAACCACTTAATATTCTATACCAAAGACAAACAGTTTTCAAGTATTTTATATAGATTTTATAAATTTTCAAAATTAATTTTAGACGTTATTTTACATTTTGTTACATTTTTATGACATTTATATTGCAATTGCCTTTATTTTTTCTTTTTATGGTATAATTTGAGTGTATTTTTATATAATATTTTTTAAAGGAGGTTCAATTATGCAAAGACATATTGAATGTGATGTAGCGGTTGTTGGCGGTGGTGCAGCAGGTATAGCTGCAGCAATTGGAGCATCAAGAGCTGGTGCTAGAACAGTCTTAATCGAAAGAAATCCATATTTCGGTGGACAAGCTACAAATTCACAAGTTACTGCTTATTGTGGTTTTTTCACAAGAGGCGAAAATTATGATCAAGTTGTACAAGGAATTGGTGGAGAAGTTCTAAAAAAGTTAGAAGCCTATGGCACAAATATCCATCCAAGACCATCAAAGTCCACAGGTAACGTTTCTGTATCTTTTAATCCAGAATACGTAAAATTGGTTATGGACCAAATGTTAAAAAAGAGTTCTGTAGAATATTTCTTACATGCTCAAATGTATGAAGTAGTAAACAATAATGGAATGATTGAAGAAATTAAATGTACAGATGATGAAGGAACATTCACAGTAAAAGCTAAGGCTTTTGTTGATGCTTCTGGAAATGCTAACTTAGTTCATTTTGCAGGAATAGCAACTAACTGGGGAGATGCTGAAGGAAAAGTTCAACAATCTTCATTACCATTTAGAATTGACAATATTCCAGCAAGAGAAATCTTGAAACCTGACATTGAAGCTGCTTTGAAAAAAGCAAAGGAAAATGGAATTGAAATTAAGAAGGAAACTGGATTAATAATTAAAATTCCAGACAAAACTTATGGATATTGTACAATTCCAAGTACAATAGTTCCTGCTCTTGACGCAGAAACACTTACAGAAACAGAAATGGAACTTCGTTCACAAGTTCACAATTATGCAATGGCATTTAAGAACTATCTAGACGGATTCCAAGACATGATTATTTCTTCTTCTGGACCAGCAGTTGGTATTCGTGAAGCAAGAAGAATAATTGGTGACAAAATGCTTAAAGGTGAAGAAATAATAATGGCACCAAAGAGTGATGATAGTATAGCAAGAGGCGCTTGGAGCCCAGAAATGCACAAAAGCAACACTTCTATAAAATACACTCATATTCCAGATAACGAGTACTTCTCTATTCCTTTAGGATGTCTAAAAGTTAAAGATGCTAAGAATTTATGGGCTGCTGGTAGAACAATTTCTACAGACTCATTAGCACTTGGTTCTGTACGTGTTATGGGAACAGGATTTGCTACTGGACAAGCAGCAGGTGTAGCAGCAGCTTTAACACTAGACAACACATCTTATGATGTAAAAGCTGTTCAAGAAGAACTTGTTAATCAAGGTGCTTTAATTTAGATTTTAATGTAATTATTTTTACTTAAAATAAATTTTTATATTGAGCCTATGGTTTTATAGGCTTTCCCTTAAAGGCCTAAATCTTATGAAAAAGGACTAAAATATGGAAAAAACAAAAAAGGAAAAAAAGCCTTTAATGACTAAAAATGAAAAAGAGTTTGTTTGCACTCTTTTTGCATTAATTATCATTGCTATATTTTTTATAGCAACACCTCCATCAGGTCTTAGCACCGATGGTATGAAAGTTCTTGGCGTATTCATATCTGTTTTATTCTTATGGATAACAGTTGGAATAGGCTGGCCAAGTTTATTATGTTTAGCAACGCTTGCTCTTGTTCCATCACTTGGAATGAAAACGACATTGCAAAATTCGTTTGGTAACGAGACTTTCGCATTCTTACTATTTACATTCATGTTCACATATGCATTTTCTCAGACAGGATATGTTAAGAAAATTGCTCTTGGATTTGTAACTAGTAAATTTGCAAGAAAAACACCTTGGAGATTTGCCTTCTGCTTTTTTGCAGCAGTTCTTGTAATTGGGTTATTCATGTCTCCAACAGTTTTATACTTTATAATATTACCTATTCTTGAAGAAATTTATAATGTATTAGGACTAAAAAAAGGTGATAAATACGCAAACATGCTTATGATGGGCTTAGTATTCTGTACAAGCTTATCTTCTGGTATGACACCAATAGCACACGTATTCCCTGTTCTTTCAATGGGAGTATTCAAATCTCTAACAGGATCTAGCATAAGCTATGGTCAATACATGCTTTATGCAATTCCAACAGGAATTATAATATTTGCATTAATGATGCTTGTATTCAAATTCTTAATGAGACCAAATACAAAGAAAATAAACCTAAAATCTAATGAATTTGATAAGATGAAAAAAGAAATTCCTAGTGCAAACCAAGGTGAAAAAATTATTCTTGGAACATTCCTTTTAGTAGTTGCATTATGGGTTCTACCAAGCTTATTAAAAACAAGTTCAGTAAAATGGATTTCAACAGCATTTACTTGGATTAGCAGTTTAGGTACAGCTATGCCTCCACTATTTGGAATAATAGTTTTATCTATTTTGAAATACCAAGGAAAACCATTAATAAATATTAACGAATCTATGGTAAAAGGTGTATCTTGGCCAAGTATAATAATGGCATCTGCAACACTTGCTTTAGGTGCTGCAATGACAAATAAAGCAATAGGGCTTACAACATTCTTGTCTGCATCTATTGCACCAATTACAACTGGCTTATCACCAGTATTACTAATTTTGTTATTCTCATTGTGGGCTGGATTACAATCAAACGTATCTTCTCACATGGTTACAGCACAATTAGTTCCAACACTTGCTGTTCCAGTAGCACTAGCATCTGGTGGTGCATTAAATGCCGCAGCTATTACAGCTGTTATTGGTTTAATTGCTTCAACAGGTTCTGCTGCTCCACCTGCAATGCCTTACGTTGCAGTAGCTGGTTCATCAGGTTGGTCTGATTCAACAAGTTTATTAAAATACGGATTCTTAATGATGTTTGTAATTATTTTAGTTGCATCATTTATTGGATATCCTTTGGCAAATTTAATAATGCCAATGTAATTAAACTGGCTCAATATAAAAAATTCCTCTGATTTCAATTAATCAGAGGTTTATTTTTATTTTAATTTTTTTATTGTTTCTGCATAATCTTTTGAATTTATTATAGCTGTTCCAGCCACTAATATATCTGCTCCAGCATCTATTATTTTTTTTGAGTTTTCCACTTTAATTCCACCATCTGCTTCAATTTCATAATCTAATTTGTGTTCTTCTCTGTAAGAATTAAGCTCTTTTATTTTTTCTATAGTTGAAGAAATTAATTCTTGTCCACCTTTCCCTGGCTCAACAGTCATAACTAAAACTACGTGCACATATGGTAAAAATTCTAGAATTTCTTTCACATCAGTCTCCGGCTTTACAGAAATTCCTACTCTTCTTCCCTTTTCTTTAATATAATTTATCAAATTCATTACTTCTTCTTTATTTTTACAAGCTTCATAATGAAATGTAATTATGTTTGGATTAAATATCAAGTAACTATCAACAAAGTTTTTTACGTCTTTTACCATTAAATGAATATCTAGTGGAATTTTTGTAATATTGTCCAAATATTCGCAATATTCTAGCATTATATCATGTGTATCATTTTCTACAAACTCGCCATCCATAACATCTATATGAAAATAATTTGTGTTTGCATCTTCTAACTTATAAACAGTATCTATTATTTTTTCTTTTTTTACACTCAATAGAGATGTTGAAATATCTACCATTTGTGTTCCTCCTTGTCTTTTAATTCGCTATATATTTTTACGTAATTATCATATCTAGACTTTGCTATTTTTCCTTGTTCAAGTTCTAGCTTTATTCCACACTCATCTTCTTTAATGTGGCTACAGCCTATATATCTGCATTTATCAATACAATTTTTGAACTCTCTAAAATATTTATCTAATTCTCTATATGGAATTTCATACACGTCAAATGTCGAAAAACCAGGTGTATCTGCTATATATGTATCTGTATCAAGCTCATATAAACAAATATCTGTTGTGGTATTTTTTCCACGCTTATTCTTCTGGCTAATTTCTCCCTCTTGAGTTACGTTTTCTTTGAACAAGTCGTTTATAAGAGTTGACTTTCCAACTCCAGAATTTCCAGCAAATGCACTGATGTTATTCTTTAATTCTAATAAAATTTCTTCAACTCCAATGCCATTTTTTGCATCAGTTTGTATTACTTTATAGCCTATTTCTTCATATATTTTCTGAATATTTAAAAATTCATGTTTATCATCTAAATCAATTTTGTTTAGAACTATTACAGGCTTTATGTGTAAAAACTCTGCAAAAGCAAGCTGTTTATCTAATAACAACAAATCTGGCTTTGGATGCTTGCTAGACACCACAAAGACAATTTGATTTATATTAGCAAGCTTCGGTCTTTTTATGTATGACACTCTTTCTTTCACACTTTCAATTACAGCCGTTTTTTTGTTTTCATCAACAATAGAAAATTCAGCTATATCTCCTACTACAGGAGTAAAGCTATCATTCTTAAACTTTCCCCTAGCAGTAGCAATATAGTTGATATCTCCTAATTTTATTTTATATAAATTTGCTTTATTTTCTACAATTAATCCTTGCATTTATGCCTTCCTACAAATATTTTTCTAATGCCATTTGAAATTTAGGTTGAATATCTATAAAGTATTTCTTTATAGTGTTCCAATCATATTCTACAAATGTTTTAGGTAATTCTTCACTTTCTGCATCTTCAAAATAGCTTAATCCCATAATCATATTCACATAATTTACGTTTGTTCCAAATTTCTTTATTACAGCACTAGCTAATTTTTCTGTATCAATATTACATTTTTTCATTATATTATATAAATCAAAAAAATCCTTTTTAGCTCCTCTTCCACCTATAGCGGCTACTTTCATTGCCGCTATGTCTAAAATACTAGCCATTCTCAAATTAGGTATTTCATCATTCTTCACGATATTTTCTACCAAATTGTTTTGATAAAAGAAGAAACTAACCTGCACTCCATCTAGTAAAACGTCAATAGTTCCTTTTTGATTTTGCTTTACTTCAGTATTTCCAATACTTTTTAATTCGCTAATCAATACATCACTATTAAACATGTCAGGAACGCAGAAATCAAAGTCAAATGATTCTCTTAAATTTAATTGTAAAGATAATGCTGTTCCTCCTACCATATAATAATTATTTAAACTTATAGTTTTTACAATTTTTCTTAATAATTCAATTCTTTTATTATCTAATATACTCCAATACATTCTAGCAATTTCCTCTCCAAAAATCATAATTCATTGCCATAATAGCTCTATAATAAGCCATCTCTTCCTTTTTTAAGTTATACTGTTGTCTAAGGTAATTAGCAACAATCGGCTTTAAATTTCTACAGTTTCTTGCCGTATCTTCTATATCGACTTTACTATATGTTTCTTTTACCCATTTTATCGCTCTTAGATCACCATAACAATATAGTCTTGCAATTATATATCTCTTATTCTTTTCTATATCTAACTTTTGAAAATCAGTGTCCCAAAAATATTTTTTCAATTCTTCTGGCATTTTTTCCTCCAAATTTAACTTACATCTATATTATACCAAATTTGCAGTTTTTTTACAATGAAAATTTCACTGTATTTTTTATATAAATATACATTTTTACTCCGTCCCCAAAATGTACATATAAAAGGTCAACTAGGACTCTTAATCAAAGAATCCCAGTTAACCTTTCTTTACTTTGCCTATTTACTGTAGTGTTCTCACAATAACAGGCTTTGTTCTGACCTTTCGCACAAGTCTAACTTACGTTAGCTCATTACTTCGCTGCCAAAGACAACAGCTTGAAAATTTCCACATTTTCATTTTCGTTTACCGATATTGTTAAACAATAACACTTGTCAATGTCGCAATCAATGTCTTTGTCATGTTCCTTAGCCACCAAACTCTGATAAAATACTGTTAACTCATAGCCATCTTCCTGAGGCATCTCCTCATATAAAAGGATACCTACTTTTTCTTTCGGGAGTCTATTTTCAATGTAGTCTTTTAATGCTTTGACCACATCTTCGTCCTGGTCCAGGAACTGGTTGCGAGTAACCGTTGTATTTGCACGATAAGTTTCTCTCACACCATAGACCTCTCCACTACTTCCTTCTGTGATCGTGAAGTAAGCAGCTTGCCGATTTAACGGATCCTTCCGGCCACAAGCGACCAACAGAATGGCACAAATAACGATCATACCGAACATTTTTCTAAAACTACTTTTCATGGGAATTTTCTTTCCTTTCTTGTTGTTCCAATATTGTGAATTCGTACGTTTATATAAAACACCCATTAGGATGCATTGCGAAAGGAATTATATTGCAAAAAAACGTATTTAACGTTTTTACTATATATATTATAGCTTTTTCTTATAATTATGTCAAGTTTATATGACTACTCCTGTATTTTGCAAATTGGAGACGTGCATTTTTTGCTCCGTCCCCAATTTGTACTTTATTCAAATGTATATGAACTTGTTGTGTTTAGGTTTATGTCTTTTTGTGATTTTAATATGTCATCTACATATACTTTTACTGTTACTGTGCCTTTTCCACTTATTTTTGTTTGAATATTTGTTGAATTTAAGTCTACTTTCTTGTCATATACTTTGTCTTCTCCAACTTTTACTGTAAGTTTCTTTTCCTTTACTGTTGTCGAACTTGATGAACCTGTTGTATTTGTTGTGTTTGTGTTTTCTTTATCTGGTACCTCGTAACCACCTGTAAGCGATTTTACGTTTATTGTTATTGTTGCTTCTTTCATTTCTGCTAATTTGTTTACTGTAATTGTTACTTCTGTTCCTTCGTCTATGTTTTCACCAGATTTTATGCTTTGCTCTAATACTTCTCCATTTTCTTTGTCTGTGTTTTCTTTGTATTCTACCTTTACTACTAAGTTTTTGGCTTCTAATGCTGATTTTGCATCTGCTTCTGTTTTTCCTAATACATTTGGCATTACTACTTGGTTTACACCTGTTCCGATGCTTACATGTATTTTTACTGTATCTCCAGCATTTGCTGTTGTGTTTGCATCTGTTTCTTGGCTAATTACAATTCCTTCTTTTATTGTTTTACTTGTTTCTTCTATTTTTTCTGCTTTTAATTTATTCTTTTCTAATGCAGCAACTGCTCCTTCATATGTCATACCAGCAACCTTTGGAACTGTAGTCTGCTCTGTGCCTTTGCTTATTTTTACAGATACTGTGCTCTTTTCTTTTACTTTGTAATTGTCTGAATATACAGGATTTTGTTCAAAAACTTTTCCAGCTTCTACCTCAGAATTATAATCTTCTCCTGATTTTTCGTATACAAGTTTGTATTTTGCAAGTTCTGCCTTTGCTTCTGCCTCAGTCCTTCCAACTAAGTTTGGAATTTGAACATCTTTTACTGAATTTGCATTTAATATTGCAGATGTTATTGCTATACTTCCTGCAAATATTATTAAGCAAAGTGCTATTATTGCTAAAACTCTTGTCTTTGGATGGTTTTCAAAGAATATGGCAACTTTATTTTTCTTCTTTTTGTTGCTACTCTTAGCATTTTTCGCCATATCATCTGTAATAGCATCCATTCTTCTTGTTAAGCCATCGTCTAAATCTTCTTTCTCAACAAATTCTCCATCTGGATTTTTTAAGGCTTGTGCTAAATCTCTTAGCATGGCTGTTGCAGTTTGATATCTAGCCATTGGCTCTTTTTGCATAGCTTTTAAAATTATATCATTTACCGCCTTTGGGATGTTTGGATTTATTTCCATTGGTGGTACAGGATCCTCTTGCATGTGTTTTAATGCAACAGAAACTGATGTATCTGCATCAAAAGGAACTTTTCCTGTAAGCATTTCGTACATTACAACACCTAAAGAGTAAATATCAGATTTAGCATCTGTATATCCTCCTTTTGCTTGCTCTGGTGAGAAATAGTGTACAGAACCAATAGTTGTTCCAAATGCTGTTATTGTTGAATTTGATACTGCCTTTGCTATTCCAAAATCTGTTACTTTTGCAACTCCATCTTCTGTAATTATTATATTGTGTGGTTTTATATCTCTATGAACAATGTTGTTTTTGTGAGCCATTTCTAAGGCTGATGCAATTTGTCCTGCAATATTTACAGACCATTTCCAAGGAAGTGCTCCTTCCTCGTTTATTATTTGTTTTAGAGTTTTTCCTCTTACCAATTCCATTACTATATAATAAATTCCGTCTTCATTCCCAACATCATATATTGAAACTATGTTAGCATGAGTAAGACTTGCCGCTGCTTGAGCCTCTGAATTAAATCTTTTTACAAATTCATCATCTGTGGTAAATTCATCTTTTAGTACTTTAACAGCAACATCTCTATTTAAAACCTTGTCTCTTGCAACATATACTGTTGCCATTCCTCCAACTCCAGTTTTACTTATAATTTCATATCTATTTGCTATTGTTCTTCCTATTATATCCATAAAATTTTCTCCCTATTACATTATAATAACAACAGTAATGTTGTCTAATCCGCCATTATCATTTGCTTGTTTAACTAAATTTTCTATAGCTTTTTCTTTATCCTGCTTAATTATTTTAGAAATTTCCTCTTCTCGAATCATATTAGTTAATCCATCTGAACACATTAAAATAATATCATCTTTAATAAATGTTTTAGTATATACGTCTGGTTCTACAGTTTGCACGCAACCTAGGGCTTTTGTAAGCATATTTTTCTTTGGATGACTATATGCTTCTTCTTTTGTTATAGTTCCGTCATCTACCAATGTTTGAACATAACTATGGTCTTTTGTAAGTCTTCTCATAAACTCTTTACGTATTCTATATACTCTGCTATCTCCAACATGACCTATATATATTCTACTATTATATATTAAGCAAACATCTAATGTAGTACCCATTCCTCTTAAATCTTCTTTACTTTGAGCTTTTTTATATACCACACTATTTGCATATTCAATAGCATCTTTTAGGAGTGCTTCTAGCTTTTCTTTGCTGTCTTTATTTTTTGCAAAATGCTTGTGTATGTAATCTTTTGCAGATTCTACAGCCATTCTACTTGCTACCTCTCCTGCATTATATCCGCCCATTCCATCTGCTAATATAAACAGTCTTATTTTATCTTCTGGTTTAGATACATAGTAGAAATCTTCGTTTGTTTTTCTTTCTCTTCCTATGTCTGATTTAGCAAAAACTTGCATATGTTCCCCTCCAGTCTTTCATATAGTATCATTCATTTTTGATTACTGCTCTTTTAAATTTTGTCTTCTTAGCTGTCCACAAGCTGCATCAATATCTGAGCCTAACTCTCTTCTAATTGTAGCAACAATTCCGTGGTCATTTAAATAATCTCTGAATTTTATAATATTTTCATTAGAACTCTTTGTAAATTTTCCATTTTCTATTTTATTTATTGGTATTAAATTTACATGGCATATCATTCCTCTTAGCAAATTTACTAATTCTTTTGCATCTTCTAAATTATCGTTATTATCTTTTGCAAGTGCATATTCAAAAGATATTCTTTTATTAGTAATTGCTATATAATCTCTGCATGCCTTCATAAGCTCTTTTATATTATAAGCATTGTTTACTGGCATCATGCTTGAACGCTTTTCATCATTGCTTGCATGTAAAGAAACTGACAATGTACATTGTATATTTTCGTTTGCCAAGTCGTAAATTCTTGGTACTAAACCACTTGTAGATACACTTATGTGTCTTGCTCCAATATTTAATCCTTTAGGATTATTTAATATTCTTATGGCCTTTATAACATTATCATAATTATCTAATGGTTCTCCAATTCCCATAAATACAACATTAGAGATTTTATCACCCGTATCTTGTTCAACAGCTAAAATTTGCTCAACTATTTCCCCTGCTGTCAAGCTTCTTATAAAAGGAATCCCTGTTGATGCACAGAACTTACAGCCCATTTTGCATCCAACTTGTGAAGATACACAAATTGATTTTCCATAGTGGTATTCCATAAGAACCGATTCAATTGCATTTCCATCTAATATATCAAATAGGTATTTCTTAGTTCCATCAGATGATTCTAATTTTTTTAATATATTGTAATTGCAAATTGTATAATTTTGTTTTAGTTTTTCTCTTAATTCTAATGAAAGATTTGTCATTTCATCAAAGCTTTTTACTTTTTCTTGATAAATCCATTTAAATATTTGCTCCGCTCTAAAACCTTTTTCTCCTATGCTTACAAGTTCATCTTTTAAATCTTGTAAATCATAATCTTTTATATTCTTCATTTTATTTTCCTTCTAAGCACATGATTAATTGAAAAAGAATTAATTTTTTTCAATTTTTCTCTTTTCTAAAATTTCTACAATAATATTTATACCACAATAAAGGGATTTTTTCAATAGTTTCTACTAATAGTTGCATTCCTTGCACTAATAAAATAAACCCAAACTGTTAAATATTTATCCAACAATTTAGGTTCATTCAATTATCATATTATTCTAACTATTAGCCACATTATTCTTTCTTTCTGTCTCTTCCATAAGTTCTCTATCTTGTTGCATAAGCTTAGAGAATTGACTCTCAACATTACCTATTGTATACTGAAATGCATCAGATAGTCTTACAAATTGTCTTCTAAATTCTTCTGAACCATCACACTCCAATTTTATTTGATCAACTGTTCTATCTATTTCTTGCATTATATCTTCTATTTCTTGAAAAATTTTCATAATATCATTGTTTATTTCTTCTACTTCTTTAGATATATATCTCATTCCTACATCATCATATACTTGTAATGCCTGTATTTTTTGTATACTCTCTTTTTGTGGTACAGCTACATTCTGCTTTATATCTACGTCAGAAACAGTGTTTGCTATCTCTTCAAACATATATGGAACTTCTCCAACTATTGCTTCTAGAAATAAGTTTAATTGTGGAGCTAATTCGTTAAATTTAGTTACCAATTCATTATATCTCTTCCCATACCAACAAATATGCATTTCGGAAATTTTTCTGTAAATTGCTAATAATTTATTATTTATTTCTATAGCCTGCCCTCTAATACTATTAGATTGATTAGGCATATTTTCATAATCAATTTTTATCTGGTTTTCCATCTTTTCTCCTTTTACTTGCTTTGTAAACATCTTCCTAATCTTATACTCATAATATCTGTTTTAGGATTCTTTACAAAATTCAAGTCCAATATTCCTTCTGATACAAGCCAAATAGCCTGTTGTTTATTAAAAGCTTTTACACTCTTTAATAACTCATTTAATTTTTTTTGCATTTCATCTACTTTAGTTTCATCAATGTTATCACTTTTGCTAGTATAAGCTTCTTGTGCCATTTCAAAAGCATTGTTTGATATGCTACGAATTGTTTCAAAACTTTCGTCTCTGATTAACATTTGTCTTTTTTGCTCTAATGGTAATTTAATTACATCATCAGTAACATATTTCAACAAAGATTCCATATCACTTTTATCATCAATATTAAAATTTTGATTTATTTTTTCTTCTGCTTCTACTTGTTTATATAAGTATTTTTCAAAAGCTTCTGTTAATCTTTTTTTGTCAAAAGCATCTTTAGTTGATTCTGAAAATTTTATTACAAATTTATCTATAATATCTTTAAAATTTTCCATTTTATAATCCTTTCATTTAATTTTATATATTCTTTACTTTTGCTATTTGACAATCTCTGTCAAAATTTCTAGTTACTGTATTTAACGCTTGAGTTCCACCCCTTTGGTTACCTGTATTAGAATCTTTCATCATTGCATCCAATGCATCATAGGCCTTTTCATTTCCAGATATTTCATTATATACATTTTTAAATAAATCTTTATTTTCACCAGTATATGTTTTCATTAATACTTCTTCTCCATTTACACCTGTATATTTTGTCATTGAATCTGTTATTTTTTGTAATGCATCAGTGCTAGGATTGTATGCGCAATCTTCCCATTTTTCGCCATTTATTTTCCTTGCAAAATATTCTGTTGCTGCCTCATCTATTCCATTATAGTTTCCCTTCCATGTTAATTTGTATGGTGAATCTTCATACTTTCCAGTATATAATACATTCTCTCCTGTCTCTGGATCTGTGTAATAATATCCTGCTGTCTGAGACATTGTACCTGTACCATGTCCACCAACTTCATGTATTATTACACTTGGATCATTAGCATACCCTTCTCTGATATACACCCTATCTTGAGCCCCATTATTATATGCAACAATTCCTTCGTTATATTCTCCTAATTGTCTAAAAAATTCTTCATCTGAAAGCACTACTGCTTTATCTATTTGCTCATTATACTTATTAATCAGATCTTTTTTTTGTTCTTCTGTATAACAATTGAATTTTTCAACATATTTAGCATATTTTTCTTTTGCATCTGTTTTTGCTTCTTCAAAAGTCATCTTTGAATCTTGTTCTGTACCATTTATAGTTGCAGCATTCGGAACTGCTTTTTTTCCCTGTGTTGGCAATGAATCTATTCCAATAAAGGTTAATGCAGATGCTATTGCGTTTTGTGCCACTTTCGCACCTGTTTCATTAAAGTATGTTTTTATTATTGCCTCAGACACAATGTTTGCTTCATATCTACCAATATTTCCAATTATGCCATTACCCATTTTAGCACCTATTATTGAGGTTGTACGTCTAACTACTAGTGGTCCCGCAATAGCACCTACTGTAGTAACAACACCAATTGCTGTATATATCTCATCATTAAGTCCATCTGATAAGTCTACTCCAATTGCATTTAGCAGATTATCTCCTACGGCAGATGTCCACTCTTTGAAATTGCTAGCTTCTGGTACATTAAATGCTGCTATTACTCTTTTAGTAACATCTATACCCTCTCTTAATAATTTAGTGGTAGCAACTATTGCAAATTGTGAGTCTTGAGAAGCTTGTGAGATTTGCTTTTGTTGACTAGTCATTGAAAATAATGTACCTCTTAAAGCTGCTGCTAAACCTCTTAGAGCTGCCGCAATTGCTTTTAAGTTTGCTGCTTCTGCTCTTAGAGTTGCTGCTCTTGCCATCGCAGCAGCATCAGCAGCTGTATCTGGAACCTGCTCATACTTTGTTACTGTATTTCCATCATCATCTGTTGTCTCATATGGTTCTGATTTATAATGTGGACAACTTGCCTCTTCTGCACTAGCATCTGCTTCACATTGTGCTGCTTTCGCATCATTTTCAGTTGCCTGTGCATCATAGCTTGAAGCATCAAAACTCATTTGACTAATCGTGTTCCCCAAACTTGTGATTATATCTGTGGCAACTTTCTCTACAAATTCAAACATAATTTCCTCCTTAGTTAGTGTATTTTTGTATTTGCTTTTTTAGTATTTGCATTGTCAATTATATCGTTTGTATTATTTATTAAACCTGTAAATAATACTCCCTTTAACTTATTTTGTCCATCTACATTTTTATATTTTGTTTTTAAGGAATTACTCACATTACCAGATACTCCAGTTGAGCCTGTCCACGTATTACTTGAGCTACCAGAACTACTGTTATTTGAGCTACTATCCCCACCAAATAATTGTTTAAAAAAATTTCCAATAAACCCCATAATAAAATACCTCCTAACTTTTATCCTTTTATAACATCATCTGTTAACATTTCTAACTCTTTTCTAAATTCTATAGAATAATTTGTTGTAAATTGACAATTTGCAACATCTTGTATGTATTTTTCGTAGGCCTGTTGATTATATGAAACTGTTGTATACCTTACTCCATTTTTTTCAAATATTTGTTGCATATATGTCATCGAAGGATCATTATAAAAAGCCATTCCGCCTATCAATTTGCTCACTGTTATTTCATCAAAATTCATAAACTTATTTAATATAATCCTTATTTTCTCATTGTTTATTGCATTCTTAGATTTTAGATTTGAAAGGAATTCTGTAAGTGGTTGAATGGTTAATATATCCATTGTTTGTACCAAATATACTTGCTCTGAATACGCAAAGTAATCAGCATCTGTAGAAAAATCTGTGTCTATAATTACAACCTGATGTTTCTTCAAAAGCGTCTCTAATATATTTTCAACTCTTGCACTATATTTATTCTTTCCTGGTACATCTGTATATACAGTTAGGTTATTTTCAATTTGTAATCCATTCAGTTTTCCTTCACTTAAATCCTTAAAACTGTTTCTAATACTAACTCTTATAGACTCTTTGTTTTGAGTATATATATAGTATGAATCTTTATTTTGCGTCATATCTAATATAGCCACATCAAAGTTTCTTCTTGCCATTATTCTTGCAATATTATTTACTAAAAAAGATGTGCCACTTTGACTAGCTCCGATAAAAGAAACTATCTTTTTATTTTCTTGTAATAATTCATTTATTGTAAGATTAGTATTACTTTTGTACGTGTTATCTACATTTAGTGTCTTCATTCAAAATTCCTTTCAAAACTAAAATTTATATTAATATTACTTCTGTTCCATTTCTTATTGTTGTATCCTTTAAAAATGAGTTCAAATCAAACTCTTGTGCACTGATTTTATCATATAGCGTAGGAAGCGCTTTAGGATCATAATCTCCCTCACTTAGTTCTGATATTGCTCTTGATAATAATATAATTATCTCATATATTTTTTTGTTAGAAGGAATCCATACATCATAGACTCCTTCCAACATAGGAACATAAACTTTTACTAAGACTTTATCCATTTTTTTCACCAGTATCTTTCATTCCTATTAATTTTATCAGCTTAGCTTCTTCTTGTTTTATTAAGTATCCGAAGCTTTCTCCACAGTTGTTTACTAAATTTCTAGTGCTTGTGTTCATTCTTATTAAGTATTGATCTGCAACACCATTGCCTACCCAAATTCCAGAATCTTTTGTGATATACGCTTTATACCAGTCATCATATTCATGGTTCTTTAATTTAAATACACTATCAACTACTATAAATGTATAATTCTTTAATTCTTCAGCTTTTCTAAGATCTGACAAAATTTCTTTTTCTATGTTTATTAAGAACTTATCAATTCCAACTATTATACATACATTGTATTTTGATTTACTTATATTGTTTTGTATTCTTAATGAATAGTTCTGATAGTCAAGTTTTATGTTTTTACTAGCAGTTTGTACAATTCCCTCTGCATCAAATACGGTTACATCAATGTCTTCTAGTAGTTTTAATTCCTCGTATAAATGTGTTACATATTCTGTAGCTACTTCTATATTTTTTGCTGAAATTAAATTTACTAAATTGCTCTTAAAATTATATATTGCTAAGTTCAAACTATCTTTGTAAATTCCAACTGGTAATTTATCCAAGCTTTTTACAAATTCTTTTATCTCTTCTACCTTTATTTGATCTGGTAAAACTGGAATAGGATCTGCCTTTTCGTCATATTTTTCATTTAATTGTTTTATCTTATCTCTTATAAATACATTCCATTTTTCTGGTTCGCATATACGAGCTGTTTGGAATTCATATATGTCACTATATTTTATCAATCCTCTTCCAAACATGTGAGCAGGTCTTTGTTTTCTAACTCCATCTATTATATTTAAATAATCATCTTCATTATTTAATTGTAATGCTATTTTTTGTTTAAAGTTTTGAGATAGTCTATATCTTACACTGTTATATGCACTTGCTGTAATTACAAATATGATTCCATATTTTATTCCCTCTCTACATAGAGTAAGCAATACATCGTCATATTTTTCTCCGAAGTTTTCCACAAATCCTTCATAATTGTTTATAATTATAAATACTTGTGGCATTTCAGCACCTGTATCATTTATATATAATTTTATATCACCATCATAGTTTGATAAAATTTCTGTTCTTCTTTTCATTTCTCTTTGTAGTATTTCGAACAATCTATTTATTTTTTCTGTATCTGTACTTAATACTACATCACCTATATGTGGTGCATCCTTAAAGATTTTCAAGGCTTCACTACCAAAGTCAATTAAATACATTTGAGCTTCCTTAACAGAGTATGTTGATATTATGTCATATACCATTGTGCTTATGAATGTTTCTTTACCACTCTCAGCATTTCCATAAACAATAACATTTCCCTGTTTCTTAAAGTCAATTTCAACTGGTCCTTGTCTTTGGTTATATGGATCATCATATTCTCCAACTACAGGTATTACTTCATTTTCTTTTTTCTGTATATTGTATTTTTTCTTAATGTTATCTAACATAATAACATTTGGTATATTATCCAACCATAATGGTTTAAGTTTAATGTTTTCATGTTTTCCAAGCTGATAAATATATTTTACAATGTTGGTTAACTGTTCACCATCTTTTCTTGTTGGAGACTTTAATGTATCATCTACTTTTTTTATTACAGAACCAATATTTGATACAAATTTCATTGAAGTATCTACTTTTTTCTTGATTATGTCTGATGGCTCATAACTTGCTCCAGCCCAAGCAGATTGTCCTAATGCAAAATATTCGTTATTACCAACTTGAATATAAAATTGTCCAACCCTCTTTAAATCTGCCGCATCTGGTCTTTTTATAACATCTATACTGTCTTGTCTGTCTTGTACTTTTAAACATATACCGAACCTACTATTACTACGAATTTGGTCATTTACAACGCCAGCCGGTTTTTGAGTTGCAAGTATTAAGTGTACTCCTAAACTACGTCCTATTCTCGCAACACTTATTAATTCATCCATAAAGTCAGGTTGTTGCTGTTTTAACTCTGCAAATTCATCACATATTATCAATAAGTGCGGTATTGGCTCTTTTACAATTCCATCATGGTATAATTTTTGATACTTGTATATATCAATAGTTCCTTCATCTGTTTTTTCTCTTGCCTGATTAAACTTTACTTGTCTTCTTCTTAGCTCACTCTGTATAGAAACTAAAGACCTTTGAAGTCCGGCTTTATCAATATTTGTTATGGTTCCAACTATATGAGGTAATTTCACATCACCTTTTTGGAACGCTCCTGCAAGGCCTCCACCTTTGTAATCTATTAATATCATAGATACATCATTTGGATGGTAGTTAACCGCAAGTGAAAGGATATATGTGATTATAAATTCACTCTTTCCGGATCCAGTACTTCCTGCTATTAATCCATGTGGTCCATGTGCCTTTTCATGAATATCTAACACAATTGGCATTCCATTAGTATCGATTCCTATTGGTGCTTGCAAAGATTTTGTAGAATCATTTGTCATCCATCTTTGTAATATATTTAACTGCTCAATTCTACCAGCATCATACATTTCCAAAAAAGTATACACCTCTGGTAATGCAAACTTTGATGTTGCATTAAGCTTAATTGGTATATTAGATAACCTTTGCCCAATATTTTCGAAAAAGAACGTGAAAGATGGATCAAAATAAAACTCTTTTTTTGTAGTCGATGTAATTTGATTTTCAAATAAGCTACCATTTGTTCCGTCTATACTAATAAACAGTTGACATTCATTTGGTAAATGTAACATATTATCTGTTAAACAGAACAATCCAAATCCTAAGTTCCTCTTTGCGTTTAAAATTTCTGTTATTATTTTAAGTCCTTCTATTTTTTGGTAATCATCTGTTATTATTAAATAATATGGTGCAAATGAACGGTAATCAAATTTGTCATCATACTTTCTTCTATTATTTAATTCAATTTCAAGATATCTTGAAATATCCTTCATGTCCTCATATTCGTCTGCCCAAAATCTAATTTGTTTTTGTTCATCCCACACATGTGGTAAGGTTTTCATGTTCTCCCATCTTATGGTTTTCTCTTTTTTTAATAAGAATACTAATTTTAAATCTGCATAACTATGCAACGCAATTAATTGCATAATTAAATTTTGTGCAAACTTTTCAGTTGTTCTATCATCATTTTCAATAATTGCAGCCGCAATATTTTTTGATGTAAGAGAAGCCGTGATTGGAACATTCTTTATCACCTTAGATTTTTTTGCTACAGAATTTATTAATTCTACTAGGTTATCTTCCTCCAAAGAAAATTCCTTATTAGGATACTCTATATCTGCCGCTATTGGCAAATTTCCAAGTCCTAACCTCACAGTAAGAAAATCATCGTCCTCTGTTCTTCTTTCCCATAGCCTAGATTCTCTATTTAGTATTATTCTAGCACATTCCTCAGCAGATAAATATTTTTCAAAAAGTATCTTCTTTTGTTTAAGCATTACATCGTCTATTTGTTGAATTTTTTTATTTATATATTCTTTATATTTTTTCTGACGTTTAGCTTCTTTCTTTATCTTCTTATTTTTCTCATACTTATTATTAAGTATTGGAAACAAAATCATACTAATTAACATTGAGACTGTCATTAACGCAGATAGTCCGGTACTTTTAAAAGATGCCGTTCCACTTGAAACATCGCTAATTGTTGAACTCATAGATAATACCATTACAATTCCCATAGCCAGACTTGGTCCTATTGTATATATTAATGGTTTTTCGTCTTTCTCTTGTTTTTGTGGTGGAGCATCTATTTTTATTTTTTCTTTTTCAATTTGATTAGTTATCCTTGGTGCTCTCGTAAAGTAATCCTTATCTGTAAAAAGTTGAACATCTTCATCTGTTACTTCACTACTTGTTATTATTCTGTTTTCTTTTTTTACAATTTCCAGTTTATTTAAATTATATGTTACTCTATTAAAAGGATTATTTATGAAAACATTGTTTCCAACAATTATAATCCTTAATCCCATTATAAATATAATATCACCATTAAATAGTAACTTTAATCTATTTGCCACTGGTAAATCATTTAGAAAAGTTCCATAACTTTCATCAAAATTTTCTACCATCAACTTTCCATTGCTGTAAAAAATTCTGGCTTGTTCTTGCTTTATTAAAGAATTATTATATATAATATCGCTATCTGCTTTTCTTCCAATTGTTATTTCTTGAAAATTTTTAGCATTTAACTGAATAAAATCTCTCTCATATGTCGGTTCACAAAGCAATATATACAGCATATTTGGATTACTCGCTAAAGAAATATAATATATGCCATTTTCTTGTAACTTTATCTCACTAAAAATATTTGCTTTGTTTTTTACTATTTTTGAGATATTCCATGAATTTATTGCTCTTGGATCCAAGATTTTTGCTTGTTCATTACTATATATGTTCCATTCATTATTTTTTCCAATAATGTTTACAAGTTTCTTTCCATCGTCACTATTTGTTATCCAATAATTACCTGTTTTTTCATGAGGTAATATTAATTTATACAAAACATTTTTTCCTATTAATGTGACTAGCATTTTTTTACACTTTCCTATTTATTTTCAAGTTCTTCTATTGCTTCTTTTAACTTTTTCTTGAACTCCTCTTCTTCTTCATCTACTAGTCCAATAAAATGTACTTCTTCTATTTGTGAATGATTGAATACATAGTTAGCCTCTGATGTTAGCATTCCCTCTGGGTATAGGCATCCACTGTAATCCCATATATTTTTTTGACCATTTTCACCTTGTTCCATTTGTAAAAATCCTGTTATCATTAATCTTTTTTGGCCATCTTTTAATCTTACTACACTTCCTATTGGTAAGAATTTTCCTTCCATATTATTTTCTCCCTTCATTTGTAATTAAACATATTATATATATGCTTTCTAAAACCAGTGTCGCTTTAGAAAGCACATATAGTGCTTTCTTTTTATTGTACTGTATTTGCTTTTTCTGTTGTTTCAATATCTTGTTGTGTTTGAGTCATTAATTTTGAAAATTCATTATTAATGTTGTCAAATGCCATTAATATGTCATTCTTTAATTTGTTGAATCTTGCTTTAAAGCTTTCAGAAGCTTCACTTTGCCATTCAACTCTGTTATATTCAGCTTCAATTTTATTCATTAATTCCTTTGATGCATCAAATTTTTCAGATACGCTTCTTTGTGTATTAGCAACTTCTGCTGTCATGAATCTCATTCCAACATCGTTTGTTATTGGTAAGTTTTCAATGTTATTGGCAGATGTTTCTTCTGCTGATGTAACATTTTGTCCTTTATCAGCTTGAGCATAGTTGTTAGCTATTGTTTCAACTGCAAATGGTATTTCTGTAACTACCAATTTTAGTAAATCATTTACTTGTGGTATTAATTCATTAAAATCTTTTACTAATTCATTGTATCTAACTCCATACCATGAATTATGCATTTCTCCTACGTTTGAGTATGCTGTTCTTAATTCATTATTTAATTCTAATGCATACTCTCTCATTGCTTTTGCTTGTCTTGGCATTGCCTCATAATCTACATGATCTATTTTTGCCATATTCTTTTCCTCCTTTAAGATTATCATTTTAGAATGATATTTTCAAAATCATAATAACAATACAAAATTTAAATGTCAATAGTTTTTTTATTTTTGTTTTTTTATTTTTTCCATATTCGTAAATTTATATTCAGCGGTCTTACAAAAAATATGATGTAAATTTTTAATAACCTTTACATCATATTTTCATTTATCTTTTAAATTCTTCTAATCTTTGCTCATATGCCTCCATTGTTTCTTTCTCAAAAGCTATTGTTGGCTTCTCTACTCCTAGCATTTGAATTAATTTCTTGGTAAACAATGGATTTAATATTAATATTGGTCCTATTAAATATGTTCCAATAAAGTTATTTTGTTTTATGCCTTCTAACTTGCTTTCTTTATTTAGCCCTATTCCTTTTTCTGCTTCTACAAAATAATTATTTTCATTATCTCCATATGTCATTGTAAATTGGCTCTTAAACCCTACTATTTCTATGTCTTCATATTTTCCTAAGAATATGCTGTTATGTCTGTGCATCATATCTCTTTTTGCATAGATATCAAATATTGAAAGTGCTTCTATCCTACTTCCATCTTCATTTTCTATGTATTTTCCAAATAACTCAACTGCATTTCCTGTTACTAAAAATACAACATTTTTCTTTATTAGTTCTTCTATTTTTTCTTTATATGGTCTTAACTTGCGTATTGCAACTTCTTGAATATTCTCTGGCATTGGCCCCATATATATCATGTCAATATCTTGTGTTACAAATGCAGGCTCAGAATTTATTTCTGTTTTTATTATTTCTGCATCTGGCAAACATTTTTTTAAATATTTTATATTGCTAATATCTCCAAATAAGTTACAAACTTCTGGATATAACATTTCTATTTTCATTCTTCAACCTTCTTTCCGAAAGTATCTTCCAATATTTTCTTAACTTCTTGATGAACTTCTTCTTTCTGTTTCATTGCATATAAATCGTACAAAACATAAACACTTTCTATATCTTTAGGCTTGAAATATTTTCTTACAGACTCAACTTCATCTCTATCTGCAAATATTTTTTCCATTGGTACTCCTGCCATTAAAAGTCTTACAATTGTGTCTTTAGACCTTTTACCACTTACTATTATTTGTTCAACATTGTCTCCATTTAAGAACTCATAATCTGTATCATAAAACCATGTTATAGTTTCATTATCTTCATGCAAGTCATCTAAAAATAAAATTATAGTTTTCTTTTCTGGTTGTTTTCTTACATAGTCAAATACTCTAGAACAAGCAATTGGGTTCTGTCCTTTCGCAAGGTGAAGTACAATTTTCTTTCCCGCAACCTCGTCTTGCGAAAATCTTGTATCTACTATCTTAGTTTTCTTAAGTGCATCATTTATTTTCTCATCACTTAATCCAACCTGTTTTAGAGCAACTATTGCGGATAACATATTATAAATGTTTATTATACCATCTGCTACCATTGAATAACTGTATTCTGTATTTTTATCATTGTCTTTTATTGTTACAAGTTTATTTTCAAAGTCAATTTTAGTTGTTTCATAATCTCTTTTTGGAGTTCCAAATCCACAATTTGGGCATTTCATTTTTCCAACATGATGATATCTATAATATTCATATTCTAACTTTGTACCACATTTTGGGCATAGTACCATGTCTTGAACAATGTTTTCACATTTTTCAGTATCAGTATCTAGTCTATCTATTCCAAAATAAATCTTCTTATTTTCACTGGCTAAATTTACACATATCGGATCGTCACCATTTGTAATTACTGTTGTAGCCTTTGGTATTGCATTGTTTATAATTCCAGCAATAAATGCGGTGTGTGCATTTCTTTTTAGTGAATCTCTCGAAAGATTGTTACATACTAGATATGTTGGAGTAATATATTTAAAAATATGTATTGTACTCCTCTCGTCCATCTCAAATACTGCAATATCTTTTGTATTTTTCCCTGTTATTGTGTTATTATTTACAAAGCTTGCTGCAATTCCAGTATTCATATTTGAACCATATCTATTATTAATAACTTTGTATCCATTATCTTCTAGCACATCATTAATCATGTTGGATACTGTTGTTTTTCCATTTGTTCCTGTAACTCCTATAATTACTGGTGGTTTATCTATTTGCTCTAGAAAGTTAGGGCATATTTTTAATGCTAAATTTCCTGGAAAGTATGATGCATTTCTTCTTAGCAATTTTAGAGATTTATTTGCACATTTTGCTAAAAACATTGCTGTATAAAATTTAAAAGTTTTCTTCATTTTTATTTGTTTCCTCCTTAATTTAGCTTTGAAAAGAATTAAACTTTGGCAAGGAAAATGAATTTCAAAGGCAAGGGCGCATACTTTTTGTATGTAACTGCATTTTTAATACAATTTATCGCAGACAAGTTTATAATTATTTTCAAAACTATTTACATTTTACCTTTATATGTTATATTTTTCAATATATTTTACAAAAAAATTTGGAGACTTAAGATATTCTCTTAAATCTCCTTTTTTTGAATACTTCTTTAATATAATTTTTCCAATATGTTTTGTATTTGCTTGCTCATAAATATTGCTCTCATATCATTTATTTCGTTGTATTCTTGTAATTTGCTTAATTTCTGCAATATGGCTTTTGTCTTTTGTTCTTGTTCTTTTTGCATAGCTTTTCTTATTTTTATTTCTTCATCTAGTTTTTTATTTATTTCTTCTAATATTACTGCAAGTGTTTCTTCATTTTTACTATGGGTAGAACTCATAATACCACCTGCTTTCTATATTAAATTATTTTTCAACAAATTCATCTATTTTAATGTGAACATCCTTAAGTTGCTTATCTTCTACTCTGCTTGGTGCATTCATCATTGCATCTCTTGCTTTCTTGTTCTTAGGAAATGCTATTACTTCTCTTATATTTTGAGTATTTGCAATTAACATTACCATTCTATCAAGTCCAGGAGCCGCACCTGCATGTGGAGGTGTTCCATATTTAAATGCCTTATATAATGCTCCAAATTTTTCTTCTACTGTTTTTTCTGAATATCCTGCTATCTCGAAAGCTTTTACCATCAGTTTAGGGTCATGGTTTCTAACTGCTCCAGAAGCCATTTCATATCCATTACATACTAAATCATATTGATATGCTAAAATATCTAATGGGTCTTTATTTTCTAATGCTTCCATTCCACCTTGTGGCATTGAGAATGGGTTATGATTAAAGTCAACTTTTTCTTCGTCTTCATTGTATTCATACATTGGAAAATCTACTATAAAGCAGAATCTGTATACATTCTTTTCTAGTAAATCTAGTCTATTTCCTAATTCTATTCTTACTTGACCTGCTATTTTTTGAGCTGTTTCTAATTTATCTGCTATAAAGAATATGCTATCTCCAGATTTTGCTCCGAGTTTTTCTTCTAATCCTTTTAAAATATCCTCTGTTATAAATTTAGCAATTCCACCTTGTGGAGCATTATTCTCATCTATTTTTGTCCATGCAAGACCTTTAGCCCCTTGTTCTTCAACTGCAAATTCTGTCATATTATCAAAGAATTTTCTTCCTTGAGCTGCACCGTTTGGAACAACTATTGCTTTTATTATCTTATCTTGGAATGCTTTAAATTCTGTTCCTGCAAATATTTTTGTTGCATCTTGTATTATTAATGGGTTTCTTAAGTCTGGTTTATCAATTCCGTACTTCTCCATTGCTTCTCTGTATGGTATACGTATAAATGGACCTTCGTCTACTTTCCAGTCTGTAAATTTCTTAAATACAGTTGGTACTAATTCTTCCATTACAGCAAGTACATCTTCTTGAGTAGCAAAAGCCATCTCAAAATCGACTTGGTAGAACTCCCCTGGTGCTCTATCTGCTCTTGGATCTTCATCTCTAAAACATGGAGCAATTTGGAAGTATTTATCAAATCCAGAAATCATAAGTAATTGTTTAAATTGTTGTGGAGCCTGTGGTAATGCATAGAACTCTCCTGGATGCAATCTGCTTGGAACTAAGAAGTCTCTAGCCCCTTCTGGTGATGAATTTGCAAGTATTGGAGTTTGGATTTCTGCAAATCCCATTTCATCCATCTTGTCTCTTATAGTTTTCATTATTTTAGAACGTAGCAATATGCTGTTATGTATTTTGTTGTTACGTAAGTCTAAAAATCTATATTCTAGTCTTAAATCTTCTCTTACAGCTTCAATATCAGCTTTCTCTGAATTTATTTCAAAAGGCAATGTTGATTCACATTCACCTAATAAAACAACTTTCTTTGCATCTATTTCAATTTCTCCAGTCGGAATCTTTGCATTTTTGTTAGATCTTTCAACAACTGTTCCTTCCACAGAAATAACGCATTCTGTGCATAAATTAGCTATTTGTGCCTTTAATTCTTCACTAGATACAACAATTTGAGTAATTCCATATTGGTCTCTTAAATCTATAAAAGTCATTCCTCCAAGATTTCTAATTCTTTGAATCCATCCTGCAAGTTTAACTTCTTGTCCAACATTTTGAATGTTTAACTCACCACAATTTTGTGTTCTATATACGTTTGACATTTACATTACATCCTTTTCATTAAAATTTATTTTATCCGTGCCATAATTTTACAACATTTTTCGGCAAAAGTCTATACTTACGATGTTGTAAATTAAAATAATTTGTAGAAAAAAGTAGTACAATTCTTATTGCACTACTTAAAATTTATTTTTTCATATATATTGAAAAAGTTTCATCATCATAAACCTTCTCATATTTTTCGTCTGCACTAATATATGTATTTATTATTTCACTGTTTTCAACAATTGCATAATCTATTCCATATTTTTCAAATGTTTCATTATAATTAACATTTCCTCTTGATGTTTCAAGCCAATCTTTCAATATTGTTACATTGTTAAATCCTTCTGTGTAAATTTCTGACCTTGAATCTACAAAAGCCTTTATTCCTGAGTATTCAATATAGCTTCCATAATTAAATCCATTATATATTTTCAAATTTTTATAATCTAAATTTTCTTTAATATACTTTACAGCTTCAACAGGATATTTCTTCTCATTTACATATTTTTCTCTTATTCTGGTAATCATATTACTCGAAAGACCAATCACAATTACTATTGTTGTACAGCCTAGTACCCAATTTTTAGAGAAAAAATTATTTACTTTTTCTAATATATTTTCTGTGTCATAGGTATCGAAGAAATTTGTTATTAGTCTTACAACCGGAATTGTTCCAATTAAATATAAAAATGCTTGGTTTCTCCTTGCCAAAATTGCCATAAAATATAATCCAAAGAACAATAAAACGTCACTTAATTTCATTTTTGATTTTGTTGCAAGCATTAATATATCAATAACTATAAGTCCTAATATCATTCCAATGGATGAGATTATATCAGTCTGTTGCAACTCTGAAATAAATGTAGAAGATATCCCACCAATTACTTTAAACATGTATGTATATGTGTATGTTCCAATCGGAGAAATAAAACTTCCTAATACAAAACATAAAATTGCTATAATCAACATTTTTATACTAATTGGCTCTAATATAATTTTTGATTTTTCTAGATTTTTATTTTTCATTATTTTGTGCATTATGGCCTCTGCTAAGTATGGTAACACAAGTATAATCGTCATGTACCAAACAGAAGCATGGAAATTTACAATTAATGCTGATATAACTAAAAATATAATATAATATCTTTTTTGTTTTGTACTAATCATTTTTTCAATGAAATATATTTCTAACAGTAGCAGTAAATATGAGATTATTTGACCACGTGCAGTAAATGCCCAATTCGACGTCATTAATAACATTGAAATTACTGTTGCAATAAACGAAAGTACTATATTATTCTTTTGTTTCAATAAAATATTGAATAGCGAAAATGCTGTTAAACATGCAATCAGTACTACAAAAGCATAAATTCCTGCAAAGCCAAAAGTGTTGTAAATAAATGCAATTGCCACATCAAAGGCCCATCTCAATTTATAAAACCCTAAATTCTCATGCCATGTAAGGTGATCTACATTATCGTATCCTTCTTGCAATATATGTTCACCTGTTGCAATAGTAAAAAATGTATCATTTTGCATTTCTTTTGTAACAGTCATCAAAATTATTACAATTAATAACATACTAAACACTATATACAATTTTTTATTTTTCATAATCTGTCCTCTCTTCGCCCAAAAAAGGGCGTCCCTATTGGGCGAATTTCTTATATTCTATCTTAAAACAACTTATTTTTCAATGTTTATTCATAATTTTCACATTCGATTACTTTTTTTCCTTGATTTTTTTGCCATTTACGCGTATAATTTCCTTATATTAATTTAGAGATGGGAGTGTTTCTTATGGAGAAAGTAACAATTAAAGATTTATATCGTAACATAGAAAATTACATTGACAAAACTGTTGAAGTTGCTGGCTGGGTTAGAACAGTTAGAGATTCAAAAGCTTTTGGATTTATAGAATTAAATGATGGTTCTTTTTTCAATAATTTGCAAATAGTTTTCAACGACAAATTAGCAAATTTTGAAGAAGTTCGTAAATTAACAATCAGTTCATCTATTATTGTAAACGGAAAAGTTGTAAAAACGGAGAATGCAAAGCAACCATTCGAAATTCATGCAGATAGTGTAGAAATATTCAATCTAGCAGATGCAGATTATCCATTACAAAAGAAAAGACATTCTTTTGAATATTTAAGAACTGTTGCACATTTGCGTCCAAGAACAAATACTTTTAATGCAGTATTTAGAATTAGAAGTGTCGCAGCATTTGCAATACACGAGTATTTTCAAAACAATGGATATGTATATGTTAATACTCCTATAATAACATGTGCCGACTGTGAAGGTTCAGCAGAAATGTTTAAACTTACTACACTAGATTTGGACAAGCCACTTCCTCAAAAAGATGGCAAAACAGATTTTAGTGAAGACTTATTCGGTAAAAAAGCTTACATTACAGGTTCTGGACAACTTCATGGCGAGACATTTGCAGAAGCATACGGAAAAATTTACACATTTGGGCCAACATTAAGAAGCGAAAATTCAAACACAAAAACACACGCCAACGAATTCTGGATGATTGAGCCAGAAATTGCATTCTGCGATTTGGAGCAATTAATGGACATAGAAGAAGATTGCTTAAAATTCGTAGTTTCTAGAGTTTTAGAAAAATGCCCAGAAGAAATGGAATTTTGTGATAAGTTTATCGAAAAAGGATTAATCGATAAGCTACACAAATTAGTTAATTCAAAATTTGTCAGAATTGACCACAAAGAAGCTATCGATATTTTAAAAAAAGCAGACAAAGAATGGGAATTTCAACCTGAATATGGCGAAGATTTAGCAAAAGAACATGAGAAATATTTAACAGAATATTTCAATGGACCAGTATTTGTAAAGAATTGGCCAAAAGACATAAAATCATATTACATGAAACTTAACCCAGATGGAGAAACTGTTGCAGGTGTTGACTTAGAAGTTCCAGGAGCAGGAGAAATTATGGGTGGTTCTCAAAGAGAGGAAAATTACGAAAAACTAGTAGCCCGTATGAAAGAGATGGGTATTGCAACAGAGCCATTATACTGGTATCTAGACTTACGTAGATATGGTTCAGTAATTCACTCTGGTTTTGGATTAGGCTTTGAAAGGCTTCTTATGTACATTACAGGAATCGAAAACATAAGAGATGTAATACCTTATCCAAGAACACCAAATAACTGTGATTTCTAATACGGTAAAAGAAGCATTATAGTGCTTCTTTTTGTTTGCAAAATTTGTATTTTTATTCATTATTTTGATATACGAATTTAATTGCTGGTTTCTGTTTTTTCATTTATAATATGAATGGCATAATAACTTTAAGTAAATAAATAGGGTTAGCTCAGGAGGTTAATATGTTTGATAACTCAACATATACTAAAGACACCCATTTGCTTAAACCTAAAAACGATTTTGTTTTTCAGTGTTTATTTTCGGCTAAAAATGAAGAAATCACAAAAGACTTTATTTCTGCTTTATTAAACGAAAAAATTGAAAGCATAAAAATAAACGATACAAAAGATTTGTATAGAGAATTACCTGATGACAAGTTCGGAATACTCGACTTAGAGGCTGAAGTCAATGGTATAGAAAAGGTTGATATAGAAGTTCAATTAATGAAACAAGATGATTTTATAGAACGACTTCTATTTTATTTTTCAAGACTATATGAAATGCAATTGCATAAAGGTGATAAATACCTCTCTGCTAAGAAAATAATTCTTATAGCCATTATCGACTTTGACCTTGATGTAACAAAAGCCGTAAAAGAGATGGAAACTCAGTTTAAACTTTTCGATAAAAAGCATTTTCTTGAATTGACAGACAAACTCGAAATAGATATAATAGAATTAAGAAAAGCAAGGGAAACATACATGAAGGACAAACAAAATTTAAAATCTCAATGGATCATGTTTGTTAATAACCCTGAAGACAAGGAGGTTTCTGAGATTATGGAAAGCAACAAATCTATAGAAAAAGCCGTAGTTACAGTAAAAGAAATGAGCCAAGATGAAAAATTAAAAAGAATTGCATTCTTACGTGAAAAATACGAAAGAGACCAAAAATCAATTTATCATACAGGCTTATCTGATGGCCAAAAACAGGAAGCAATAAAAATAATAAAAAACCTTATCAATCAAACTTTCTCAATAGCTCAAATAGCTTCAATTGTTGATATGTCTGAAGAAGAAGTTTGCAATATTATTAAATCTTTCAAAAAAATAAATTAGACTTTTAAAGAGCATTCAAATTTACTTGAATGCCCTTTGTTTTATTTATTAATTTTTTGTCTTACATATTCGTACAACATAATCCCAGTTGCAACAGATGCATTTAAACTTTCCGTCTTGCCCAGCATAGGTATTTTTACTCTGTTATCAGCTATTGCCTGTACTTCTTTTGAGACACCATTTGCCTCATTTCCAATTACAATTACTTTTTTATTGTATTCTATATCATAAACACTATCGTTTGTATCTAGCGAAGTTACAACAACCTTGAATTTATTTTTCTTTATTTCTTTAAGGGTTGCAACCAAATCATCAGTTTCTATTACTTTTACCCTTAATATTGCTCCCATGGTTGACCTTACAACTTTTGGATTATAGCTATCTGCAGTTGTTTTTGTAACTATTATCTGTTTTAAATTTACACTATCTGCAGTTCTTAAAATGGTTCCTAAATTTCCTGGGTCTTGTATTCCATCTAGTGCAAGGATTATATCTTGATCATATTGTATTTTTTCTGTTTTACTAGGCTTTTCTAAAACAGCAAGAATTCCCTGTGGAGCCACAACATCAGTCAAAAAGTTAAATACCTTTGCATTTACATATATGCAATCATATTTTGCAATTTCATATAAAAGTTTCTGTTCTATATCTCCGGTTTTTAAGCACTCTTCGCAAACAACAATCTTATCTATTTTAGCATTTGCTAAAATAGCCTCTTCAATCATCTTCACACCTTCGATTATATACAACCCAGCTTCATCTCTGTACTTTTTATCTTTTAACTTTTTAATATTTTTTACAGTTTCATTATCTTTACTAGTAATAATTTGCATGAGCTCTCCTTCCAGTTATTTCTGTATAGAAACACTAAGTAAAATTAACATTTCTTTGATTATTTCTATAATCTTCTTTTCGTCTTTTTCGTTTGTATTTAATGTTATGTATGGTTCAATTCCCTGTGAGAATCTTATTTTGGGTCCATATTTTGTTACTAATTTGTTTATCATGTCTCCGTTTATTTGAATGTTGTCTTTATCTAAGTAAAATACTACATTTTTGCCTTTTTGTGATAGTTTAAGCACATTTGCGTTTCTTGCAAGTATTTTTATTCTTGCAATTTCTATTAAATTTTCAACTTCTGTTGGCATTGTTCCATATCTGTCTATTATTTCATCTATAACGTCTTCTATATCTTTATTGTTTCTACACAATGCAATATCTTGATAGATTTCAATTTTTTGTGCGCTGTCTTCTATGTATGTTTCTGGAATATAGCTTGATAAATCGATATCTATTTGTACGTCTTTTTCTTCTTTTACCGGTGTTCCCTGCATCTCTCTTACGACTTCATCTAACAATTTACAGTATGTATCATATCCAACTTGCTCCATGTGTCCAGATTGAATTTCTCCAAGCATGCTTCCTGCACCTCTTATTTCCAAATCTCTCATGGCAATTTTAAATCCAGAACCAAATTCGGTAAATTCTTTTATTGCTTTCAATCTCTTGTCTGCAACTTCTGATAATAGTTTATCTCTTCTATATGTTACATATGCGTATCCTTGCCTGTCTGAACGGCCAACTCTTCCACGTATCTGATACAATTGAGCAAGTCCAAGTCTATCTGCATTTTCTACTATTATTGTGTTCGCATTTGGAATATCTATTCCAGATTCCAAAATTGTTGTACAAACAAGTACATCTGTTTTATGCTCAATGAAGTCCTGCATTATACTTTCAATCTCTGCTCCAGTCATTTTGCCATGCGCAAATTCAACTCTCGCCTCTGGAACTAATTTTGAAATTTCGTCTGCTTTTCTTATTATTTTTTCAACATTATTGAACAGATAGAATACTTGACCATTTCTTTCAAGTTCTCTTGTTATTGCTTCTTTAATAACTTCATCATCATACTCTAACACATAAGTTTGAACAGGTTTCCTGTTTTGAGGTGGCTCATAGATTACAGACATATCTCTTACACCAACAATCGACATATGCAGTGTTCTTGGAATTGGTGTTGCTGTCATTGTAAGTACATCTATGTTTTCTTTTAGCTTTTTTATCTTTTCTTTATCCTTTACACCAAATCTGTGTTCCTCGTCTATAATTAGCAAGCCTAAGTCTTTAAATTCCACATCTTTACTTAAAAGTCTATGTGTTCCAACTACTACATCTACTTCTCCTAGTTTTAGTTTTTTTATTACCTCATCTTGCTCTTTTTTAGTTCTAAATCTGTTTAGCAATTCAACTTTTATTGCAAACTCTTCCATTCTTGTCTTAAACTCTTCATACTGCTGATTTGCAAGAATTGTTGTTGGAACTAAATATGCAACTTGCTTTTGATCCATTACAGCCTTAAATGCTGCACGGATTGCAACTTCTGTTTTTCCATAACCAACATCTCCACAAAGTAGTCTATCCATTGGTTTATTCGACTCCATATCTTTTTTCACTTCTGCAATACATCTTAATTGGTCATCTGTTTCTTGATATGGAAAACTATCTTCAAATTGTTTTTGCCACGGCGTATCTTTAGAAAACATAAAGCCCTGAGCCTTTTGTCTTCTGGCATACAATTCAATTAAGTCTCTAGCGACTTCTTTTAAATTGTTCTTTACTCTTGCCTTAGTGTTTTCCCACTCTTTGCTTCCAAGCTTATTAAGTTTAGGCTCTCCATCGCCCCCACCAACATATTTTCTAATGTTATCAAGCATATCTGTTGGCACATACAAAACATCATCGTTTTTATACTTAACCTTTATATAATCTTTTGTAATTCCATCTGCTGTTGTAATAGTATTTACACCAATATAAATTCCTATTCCTTGTGTCTTGTGAACAACATAATCTCCAGCTCTTAAATCTGCAAAAACGACCTTTTCTCCCTGTTTGAAAGAATCTGTATGCTTTTTCTTTTTCGGTTCACTCGCAATAAAATCTTCGCCCGTAATTACCATTACATTTGTCTCGTAATTTTCAAAACCAGACGACAGGCTTCCATTTGATATGATTACCGTTTTATTTTTAAAATATTCCTCAATTGAATTTTTATAAATTTTCTCTTGTGAATCTTCTAATTTTTCTAAGTATTTATACTTTATTTCTTCTGGTTCTAATAAAGCCTCAATTTTCTTGCTTCCAGCCTCATTTCCAGCAAGTACTATAACTCTCTTATTTTCATCTAGTGCTTTCTTTATTTCTGTGGTTAAAATGTTCAATTCACTCTTAAAAAAATGCATATCTCTGTATTTAAAATTAAATACATTTGCAGAAAATTTTGTAATATTCTTATCACTTAATAAGTCTGTTTCGTACAAATATATCAACTGATTTTCCACATTTTCCACATCATATTTTGTAATATTCTTTATAGAATCTGGAACAATTCTATCTTTTTCTAGCAAAGTTTCAATAAGTTGATTATTGTCATTAATTATATTTTCTTGTCTTACATTTATTTTCTCAATATCATCTAAACATATTAAATAATCTTCTCCAATGTATTCCATAAAAGACGATTGCTTATCATAAAACTCATTAAAATATTTATCGACTTTGCTTATATAATCTCCATTTCTTATAAGCTCTATGTCTTCTGTTATATTTTTAGCGTTTTCTTCACTCGCATTCTCTTTTTTAGTCTCAATTTGTTTGCAGATTTCATCGATATTTTTTGTTACAATAAGCTCATGTGATGGATAAATTCTAGCTTCTTCAATCATCTTATTAGAACGTTGAGAAGTTATGCTAAAACTTCTAATTGAATCGACTTCGTCTCCCCAGAACTCAATTCTTACACCCTGTGTGTTAGTAGTTCCAATATCTAAAATTCCGCCTCTAACACTAAACTGACCTTTTCCATCAACTATATCTGCCCTTTCATATCCAAGGTGAATCAAGCTTTGCTTTAATTCTTCCAAATTGAAACACTTACCAACCTTAAACTCTAATAATGCTTTATACACTTCTTCTTTCGAAATCATTTTTTGCATCATTGCTTCTATAGTTGTAATTACAATTAGTCTATTTTCATTCTTTTTAGCAGATTTTTCTTGTTCAAAAATTTTATTTAATGTTTCTATTCTTTCATATGGCAAATCTTTACTCTCTGCCACGTAGTCATATGAAGCTATTTCTCTCTTTGGGAAATATACAACATTGCCAGAAAAATATTTTAAATCTTTATATATTTTTTTAGCCTGCAACTCATTATAAGTTACTATGCAAATGTTTCTATCTGCAAACTCTTTCGTAGCCTCTAATAATTGTATTTTTCCAACGCTAGATAAGCCCGATAATACTATCGGACTTATTTTTTTATTTATATCTGATACATACTCTTTAAACTTTTTCAAGTTTTCAAGCTCTTTAATTAGAATATTCATTACTATTCCTCTTACATATTTTCTAGATATTTAATATAAATTTTTGCACAACATTCACAGTCAAATTCTGCCCTATGAAACCCATCTTCTTGAATTCCAATATATCTTGCTACTGTATTTAGCTTATGGTTTGGCAAGTTTGGCAACATTTTTCTGCTAAGTGCAACCGTATCTATAACCTTATTTTTAGAAAAGCTCTTGTTTGAATTGTTTTGTAAAAAGCTAACATCAAAATTAGCATTATGTGCAACGATAATATGATTACCAATAAACTTTACAAGTTTAGGCATTACCTCTTCAATTTGTGGAGCATTCTCTAACATTTTATTAGTAATTCCAGTCAAATTTGTTATAATATTTGAAACTTCTTTCTTAGGCTTTACAAGTGTAGAAAAATTGTCTATCTTTTTTGCACCCTCATACTTAATTGCACTAATTTCAATAAGCTCATTATATACAGGCGAAAGTCCTGTAGTTTCAACATCAATTGCAACAAATTTTACTTCTTTCTTTCGTTTATTTATTTCAATTCTTTTGTTGTCATCTAAAATTGATATTTGTTCCATAGTGCTTTTCTAAATTTCTCCCTTTTTAATTTTTTCTAAAGCAATCGCAATTTGGTCTGGGCAAGAAGTTCCTTTTCTGCCACATTCAATTCCTTTTAATTTTGCAATTACATCATCAATGGTCATTCCTTTTACGAGGCTTGCAATTCCTTGCAAATTTCCGTTACAACCATTTATTACTTTTAGGTTCTTTATAATATTATTCTCAACTTCTACAATTATTTCTGTAGAACATACTCCTTGTGGTTTATATCTATATTCCATTTAAAAGTTCATTCCTTTCATTTTATATTATCCCTATATTATTTCAACTTTTATATCTATATTTTTACTATACAATAATACAACAAAATTAGGAAAAAATCAAGAAAATAGCGAACTAAAATTTGCATTTTATGTAAATTTGTGCTATAATATACCTAATCGAGAGTTACCCAAACCTCGTATAAAATATTACATTGGAGGGCCTTATTATGGCTGAAGTAAGCGTAAAGAATAGTTTTGAAACATTGTATTCCGTATCCAAGATGAATGATTCAGAACGGCAGGTAATTTTGAGCGGTTCTTGCCCTTTGCTTCAAAATCCCTACATTTCTTATGGTGACCGAGTTCTGCTCGATTTCCGGATCGGTTTGACTGACGAAGAGACACACATGTCTCTTGCAGAGCTGAATCAAAAATTCAGTAACCTGCATCTAGTCAAATTTCCCCTTGGTCAGACTGAATGTCTGAAAAGCAAATTCAATGGCAAAACATTTTTGCTGTTCTACTACCATGTGTACAACATGGAAGAGGGCATCGCTCTTTACCAAAAGCTAAAGAAAAAGTACTTCGATGAGAAGTAACTCCTAAACCTCCAAACCCTTGGATCACACTTGTGGTTCAGGGGTTTTATTTTTCCTCATTTGCATTTTATGTAAATATGTATTATAATATATATATCGAGGCATCATGCCTGTAATTTTTATATTGGAAAGGATTATAATATGACTGATTTAGTGAATTTGGCAATTCGGAAAAATCTTTTAGGAGTGCAAAGAGAAATTTGTCTCTATGTTAACCAACCTCACGTTCTTGATGTTTTTATTCCAGCCGAGGACAAGTTGAACATTTTGCTCCTCATAGAAATTACATCTGAGGAACGCAATCATTCCCGAGCTGGTATGCGCATCCGGCGTAAGCTAAGCCCGTTGTTTGCAAAAACATACGACAAAATAAAGTCTAATTACAGCATTATTAACCAAGAAGACGGGAAAAACTTCATGCGTGCAGAATTCCACTGCTACAGCCGCATTTCTGGTCGAAAGATTTACAGAGAGCTCAAGAAAGAGTTCTTTAAGTAAAAAACAGTAAAAAATCCTTTAAATCCCCTAACTTGCACTTGCAAGTCAGGGGATCTTTTTATATGAAAATTTTTACAGATTATTATTTATCAACTATAATAATATTTTTTATTTGTATTTTATAAATATAATTTTCCACTTAATTTTATTTAGCCACAAACTTAAATATTAATTTTATCCTTTATTTCTTAGCTCATTTGTTATTTTTATTAAATTCACTACCAAATAATCTATATCTTCTTTTGTATTTTCATCCCCTAAAGTTATTCTTATTGTTCCCTCTAGCCATTCTTTATCTAATCCTATAGCCCTTAATACATGAGACGGAGTTGCAGTTCCAGATGAACAAGCAGAACCATCAGAAGCACATATTCCAACTTCATCAAGTTTCATTAAAATATCACTTGAATCGCAGCCTTTAAACGAAACATTTATATTTCCTGGTAGTCTATTTGTTAAATCTCCGTTTATTTTTATATCTTTAATATTCTCTATTAATCTTGATATACAATATTGTCTTAGAGCCAATAATTTTTTATTATATCTGTCTATATTGTATGTTGCAATCTCTATTGCTTTTCCTAATCCTACTATTCCAGCAACATTTTCTGTTCCAGACCTTTTATTTTTTTCTTGATGGCCACCATCTTGTATTCTTTCAAAATTTATACCTTTTCTTACATATAATGCTCCAACACCTTTTGGGCCATAAAATTTATGTGCAGACATCGAAAGCATATCTACATTCATACTCTGAACATCTATTTTTATATTTCCAACTGCTTGAACTGCATCTGTATGAAACACTATATTATTACAATGTGCTATTCTTCCAATTTCTTGTATATTCTGTATAGTTCCTAGCTCATTATTTGCCATCATAATGCTAATTAAAATCGTATCATTACATATGTTACGTTTTAACTGATTAATGTCTATAAAGCCATTCTCGTCGACATTTAGATATGTTACTCTAAAACCTTTGTGCTCTAAATTTTTACACGTATTTAAAACCGCTGGGTGTTCAATTTTAGATGTTATTATGTGGTTCCCTCTGCATCTATTTGCATATGCAAATCCTTTAATTGCTAAATTATCACTTTCACTTCCACAAGAAGTAAAATATACTTCCTCTTCACAACAATTTATTGCTCTTGCAACTTTTCGTCTAGCACACTCTATAGCTCTTTTTGCCTCACGGCCTATATAATATAAAGATGATGGATTACCATACTCTAAATTAAAATATGGTATCATCTCATTTAAAACTTCTCTCTTTACTGCAGTTGTTGCAGAATGGTCAAAATAAATCTCCTTCAAAAAATCACTTCCTATTCAATATATTATATTCAAACATAAAAAAACGGTGCTGGCTTTTAACCAACACCGTTTCCTTATTTTGTAGATGAATCTTTCCATCTATCTACTTTAATATCTCTATATGTGTCCATTACATCTCTATACTTTGAATATTCATCTTCCCATATTATTGAAGGAATCTTTTCAAATGCATTAGACATTTTTTCTGTTTCCTGTAAGAAAATTATTTTTTCTTGTGGCGACATTTTGTTGTACTTTTTTGAGAATAGATATAGTTTATCTAATTCTTCGTTTGCTTTTATAAATGACCAAAAGTCTTTTACTTCAATTCCAGCCATATTAATCTGCATTATAGCAACCATAATCAATGTTATAATTATGAATATTAATATTCCAATAACAACAATTGCCTCCATTTTTTTTACCTTCCTTACTTTTCAAGACTATTCTTCATTAAATATTGCCTCGAATTCTTCTCCTGTAATTTTCTCTTTTTCTAATAATACTTTTGCTACTGCGTGTAATTTGTCTTCATGTGTTTTTAATATTTCTTTTGCACTATTGTAGCATGTATCTAGAATTCTCTTCATTTCTTCATCTATTATTCCAGCAGTTTCCTCAGAATATGTTTTTTCCTGTGCGAAATCTCTTCCTAAGAATACTTCGTTTTGGTCTGAACCCAAAGTAATTGTTCCTACTCTTTGGCTCATTCCATATTTTGTTACCATTGAATTTGCAATTTTTGTAGCTCTTTCAATATCATTGCTTGCACCAGTTGATATATCGTCTAATATCAATTCTTCTGAAGCTCTACCACCTAATAGTGATATTATTTGTTCAATCATTTCTGTTTTAGACATAAATGATTTATCTTCTGTTGGTTGATACATTGTGTATCCACCAGCCATTCCTCTTGGAACTATTGATATTTCGTGTACTGCATCTTGTGTTGGTAAGAATTTACTTACTACTGCGTGGCCAGCCTCGTGATATGCTACAAGCTTCTTTTCTTTTTCACTTCTTACTCTTGTTGTTTTTTCTGGTCCCATTGTAACTTTAACCATTGCATCTTCAATTTCTTTTTCATGAATTTCTTTTAAGTTTCTTCTTGCTGCTAATAATGCTGCTTCATTTAATACATTTTCTAAGTCAGCACCAGAAAATCCAGCAGTATTTTTTGCAACTATTTTTAAGTCTATGTCATCTGCTAATTTCTTTTTTCTTGCATGAACTTCTAATATTTGCTCTCTTGCTCTAACATCTGGAAGTCCGACTACTATTTGTCTATCAAATCTTCCTGGTCTTAATAAAGCTTTATCTAATACATCAGGTCTGTTTGTTGCTGCTAAAACTATAACGCCTTCGTTTGCAGCAAATCCATCCATTTCAACCAATAATTGGTTTAATGTTTGCTCTCTTTCATCGTGTCCTCCCCCAAGGCCTGCACCTCTTTGACGACCAACTGCATCAATTTCATCTATGAATACAATACAAGGAGCTTTTTTCTTTGCTTCTTCAAATAAATCTCTTACACGTGATGCACCAACACCAACGAACATTTCTACGAAGTCTGAACCACTTATTATGAAGAATGGAACTCCTGCTTCGCCTGCAACTGCTTTTGCAAGTAATGTTTTACCAGTTCCTGGTTGACCTACTAATAAAACACCCTTTGGAATATGTGCTCCCATCTCTGTGAACTTTGTAGGATTCTTTAAAAATTCTACTATTTCTTCTAATTCTTCTTTTTCTTCATCAACACCAGCAACATCATCAAATGTAACTCTGTTTTTGTCTGTTGGGTTTAATACTCTAGCTTTGCTCTTTCCAAATGTCATTGTTTTATTGCCATTTTGGCTATTTGCTCCACTCATTAATACAAACCAGAAAATAAAGAATATTACTATAATTCCTATTGGAGTTAAATATGCTAAGAAAATTCCCCATGCAGACTCAGATTTTTCAGTTACTGTTATGCTAGCTGATTTCATATTGTCTTGTAAATTTTCCATCAAGTTATCTACACTTGGCACATTAACTTTTTTCTCTATATTATCATTTTTTAGCTTTACTGTTGCAGAAGCACCGCCTGCATCTAGCTCAATCTTTTCTACTTGACCGGCATCAATCTTTGCAATCAAGTCTGAATATGAAAGTTTTGTATTTGAATTTTCTAATATTGTTGATATTGCTACCACCAAAATTACGCCAATTATTAGCCAAACAGCTAATGTTTTTAAACTATTTTTCAAAATATTTCCTCCTTTTGTTTGATACTATAAATATAATTTTTTGTTATATTTATTATTACTTTTTCCTTTCAGATATTTTGCAATATATCACATTTAAGCCATTATTTCAATACTTTCAGGCAAAGTTTATTATTACAAAATTGTTAAATTTTCGTAAATCTTACGGAAATAAGAATATTTATATTGACTATGAACAAACTTATATTTTTTAAGTTTCAACACATCGTTCTTGGTCGGAGCTCCTTCGGACTCCTCAAAATGTGAGCTCGGGTTTTACTTTTTTTAAATATAAGTTTGCTCCAGTCATTAATACGATAATTTTTCAAAACTTACTTTCCCGCCTTTTACGGATATTTTATAATATTTATTCGGCATCAAAAATTTATTTCCTATATTATTTCCACATAATTTTATAATATCCTCTACATGTTTCTTTTCTATACCATTCGATGTTCCGAATAATATTTTTGTAGTTTGCATTATTATTCTTGTTTTTATTACATATTCAAGTTTATTAAACTCTTTTAAGCCTAAAACTATTTTTGTGTTTTCTTGTTCTATTAGAATCTCTGTAAATGCTTCCTCCGTAACATTTTGCATGTAATCTTCTTCATCTAAAACAAGTTCAGAAAGTCTATCTAATGTTTCTATTATATTTGGATTAAATTTCTTTTGAATATATGGAATAAGTTCATTTCTTATTCTATTTCTTGTGTAAGTATTATCTTTGTTTGTTTTGTCAAATTTAGGTTGTAAATTTTTTTCTTCACAATAATTTTCAATATCGGCTCTATCGCATTTTATTAGAGGCCTTATAAATTTTCCTTCTCTATATGGTTTTATGCCTCCTAGTCCAGAAATTCCACTTCCTCTTAAAATGTGCATCAATACTGTTTCTGCATTGTCGTTAAGGTTATGGGCAATTGCAATTTTATTTGCACCAACCTTTTCTGATATTTCATCAAAAAATGCATATCTTTCACGTCTTCCACATTCTTCTGTACCAATCTTTAATTCTGTTGATTTTTTCAAAATATCAACAAATTTCACATAGCAGTCAATTTCTTTATTCTTACAATATTCTTGCACATATACTGTTTCAGATTTAGCTTCTTCTCTTATCATGTGGTTTAAATGTGCAACTACTATCTTTTTTATTTGTAATTCTTGTTCTAATTCAATCAGATTATCCAATAGGCACATCGAGTCTGGTCCACCAGAAACAGCCACTATAATAGTATCGTTTGGTTCTATTAAATTATACTTTTTTATTGTATTTAATATTGTTTCTTTTACCATATAATATTTCATTCCTCACTTTTTACAAGCTGTATATTATTATAATTTATAGCTTAAAAAAATTACTCTCTATATTTATCCAGGTTAGCAAATTTAGTATATTGTCCAAGCCATGCTAGGTCAACAGTTCCAGTAGAACCAGCTCTTTGCTTTGCTATTATTACTTCTGCTTGATTTTTCTTTTCTGAATCTTCATTATAATAGTCGTCTCTATACAAGAACATAACTATATCAGCGTCCTGCTCGATAGAACCAGATTCACGCAAGTCTGAAAGCATAGGTCTATGGTCAGGTCTTGCTTCAACGGCTCTAGATAGCTGTGAAAGTGCAATTACTGGTACTTCAATTTCTTTTGCAAGAATTTTTAAAGATCTACTGATCTCCGCAATTTCTTGCTCTCTGCTTGACGTTTTACCACTTCCTTGAACAAGTTGCAAATAGTCGATTATTACTAATCCTATATTCTTTTCTAATTTTAATTTTCTACATTTTGCACGTATTTCCATTACAGAGATACCTGCTGTATCATCTATAAAAATTTGTGCTTGTGATAGTTCCCCAGATGTTTCTGCAAGCTTACTTAGGTCTTCATCTGTTAATTCACCAGTTCTTACAGCATTACTATCAACTAATGCTTCGCTGCACAAAATTCTGTTAGCAACTTGATCTTTCGCCATTTCCAAGCTGAATATAGCAACCGGAATGTTTGCCCTTGTAGCAGCATATGCACCAATATTTAATGCAAATGCGGATTTTCCCATTGCGGGTCTAGCAGCAATTAATATAAACTCAGAGCCGTGAAGTCCGGCAGTCATTCTGTCTAAGTCAATAAATCCTGTTGGTACACCAGTTACGTGTTGTTTTTGATTATATAATTCTTCCAACTTAGCAAAAGATTCAACTAAAACATCTTTAATTGGAGTGTAACCCTTCTGGCTCTTTTTTTGCATAACATCAAAAATTTTCTTTTCAGCCAAATCCATAACCCTTTCCGGTTCTTCTGTTGGTTCATACCCCATATTTAGAATTTCATTTGCAGTTTTTATTAAATTTCTAAGCATAGCCTTTTCTTCTACTATTTTTATGTATCTATCAACATTTGCCGTAGTTGGAACTTTATCTGGAAGAACAGCAATATATTCTAGGCCTCCAACGGCTTCTAACTTGTTCATAGAAGAGAGCTCTGCCTTTAGAGTTATAATGTCTATAGGCTCTGCCCTATTATAAATATTCAAAATAGCTTCATAAATTATTTTATTGTCTTCTCTATAAAAATCTTCTGGTTTTAATGTTTCAATAGCTGAACTAACTGCATCTTGGTCTGTAAGCATACTTCCAATTACAGCTTGCTCTGCTTCTATATCCTGTGGTGGCACTTTACCTAAATCCATTACAATCTTCCTTTCATAGTTTATTTTTCAACGTTACTCTGCGATAATATCAACCTTTAACTTACCCATAACACCTTCATACAATTTAACATCAACTGTTACAGTTCCAAGTGTCTTGATAGTTTCAGATAATATTATTTTTTTCTTATCTATCTCTATTTTATAATCCTTTTTTAATCCTTCAGAAATTTCTTTGCTTGTAACTCCTCCGAAGATTTTTCCATTTTCTCCAGCTCTTACTTTAATTTTTAGCATAATTCCTGTAAGTTTCTTAGCAAGCTCTTCTGCTTCTTTCTTTTCGGTATCTTTTCTAAATTTATTTGACTCTTGCTTAGATTTTAATTTGCCCATATTTTCATTATTAGCTTCGACAGCTAGTTTTTTAGGAAATAAGAAATTACGTGCATATCCGTCACTTGCTTCAATAACCTGATCTTTCTTTCCTACTCCTTTTATATCACCTAATAAAATAACCTTCATAATAATTGTCTCCTTCCTATTTTTGTGTCACATCTATTTTACTATCTTATTTAAGATTTGTAAACATTTTTTATATTACTCTTTTTTTTAATTTTTGCGAAAAAAAGTATGCGTACTCGCAGATACACATACTCCATCAACTTATTCACTCTGATTATAACAAGCTTTTTATATTGATAATAATAAAACATTTTCTTGCCTTTTTCAAATATTTTTCACCCCAAAAGGGGCGTCCCTATTGGGCGAAATTTACGATATTTCTGTAAAATATTCGTTTATTCTATTTATTAATTCTTGTTTTACTTCTTCTTGTGTCATTCCTTCTACTTGAGCTCCGGCAACTGTTATATGTCCTCCGCCACCAAGTTTTTCTAGTATTAATTGCACATTTATGTCACCAATAGATCTACCACTAATATAGATTTTGTCACCCATTTTTCCAATTACGAATGATGCTGTTATATTGCTTATTGTTAATAACTCGTCTGCTGCTTTCGCACATGTGATGTTTGCATCACTATCTTCTTTGTCATATATTGAAATCGCGATTGTATCATCTATTATCTCTGATTTTGCAACGATTTCAGATATTTTGTTATAAGTTTCTAGGTCACTTTGGAACCATTTCTTTACTTTTATAATATCTACTCCACATTTTCTTAAAAATGCTGCAGCTTCGAAAGTTCTTACACCTGTTTTAAATGTAAAATTTTTTGTATCCATCATTATTCCAGCATACAAGGCTTCTACCTCAAATTTGGTAAGTTTTACCGTTTTTTCAGCATATTCTACAAGCTCTGTTACAAGTTCACAAGCAGATGATGCATATACTTCGTGGAATGTAAGTATTGCATTTTCTATATAATCTGTTCCTCTTCTGTGGTGGTCTATTACAACAATTTTATCTGTCTTGTCTAGTAATTCTGGAGCTTCAACATAGTTTTTCTTATCTGTATCAACTACTACTAATAAAGAATCTGCACTTATTTTGTTTAAAGCTTCAGCTTTGTCAATTATAACATCATTGTATTCTTCTATATCTTTCAAATCATTTATAAAGTTATCTAAGCTTGTACCATTTGTTTCATTTACAATATAAGCGTCTTTTCCTATTGTTTTTGCAATTCTATACACGCCCATTCCAGAGCCCATAGCATCTATATCACTATTAGTATGGCCCATTATTATAACATTGCTTGCACTATTCATCAATTCTTCTAATGCTTGTGCAACAATTCTTGCCTTAACTCTTGTACGCTTTTCAACTTCTTGTGTTCTACCACCAAAGAAGTAGTATTTACCATTTTGCTTTATAATAGCCTGGTCTCCGCCACGTCCTAAAGCTATGTCTATTACAGCCTTAGCCGATTTATATTCTTCTGAATTTGTTTTTTCATTTTCAGAAATTGCAATACTCAATGTTAATTGAATATTATCTTGAGTCTTTATCTCTTTTATTTCATCTAAAATTTCAAATTTGTCTTCTTTTATTTTTTCTAAGTTCAATTGATCAAATATGCATACATAGGTATCTCTTTCAGACTTTACAAGTAATCCATCGTACTTATTCACCCAAGAATATATGTTTTTTTCTGCATTTGAAGTGATTTTTAATTTTTCCTCTTCTGTCACTCTCTGCATCAATTCTTCGTAATTATCTAATACTATAATTCCTATACAAGTTCTAGAATTATTGTATTCTTCTAACAATTTCACATAGTTTGTCTCATCTAAAAAATATACTGTTGCCATATATTCTGATGAATTTTTATGCTCTTTTTCTCTAAGCTTTGTATATTCTGCAATTACCTTATAGTTTTTATCACCAATTTTCATACTTTCAGAAATTGATATATTATTTGTGTTTTTTCCATTTTCAATTTTTAGTTTTAGCTCTTTTATTACGTCTGTTAAAGTAGTTCCAGTATCTATATTGGCAAACTCTTTAATAAAATTGCTACTCTTCCAAATTATATTTCCATTCGTTTCTAAAACAACTAATGGAAATGGCGAGTTTATTATAGTACTTTGTGCTGCTTTATCAACACTTACAGTAAGCTCATTAATATGCTCCGAGATTTCTGTTTTTCTCTTATTATTTGACCATATTGTGTACACAAAAATAGCAATGTACGCTAAAATAGATGGTATTATTGCCTTAGGCTCAACCACGCATAAAATTACCAATATAATAGCAATTACTACCAAGTATATTTTTGTTCTCGAAATTAATTTATCTAAATTTAATTTAGTTTTCGGCATATATTTTATCTCCACCTTTATATACCTATTTTACATTATTTTGAAGCATTTGTCAATTTTCCGCTTAATTTCAACCTTTTTCAAAATTTTGCTAAACCATTATAAAGTCTCAAATATTTAAGTTTTAAAAGCAAATCAGTTATTTACACCATATAAATATGTCTAAAAGCATTATTTTTCTCAGTAGTTTTTCTATTATAGCAAATCTGAACTTTTCAATTTTCAGTCTTTACTCTATTTCCTACGCTCCTCTATAAAATCTAAAATTTCAGTAATTTTTATCTATTATGCTATATATTAACTTTTGTTATACTGTAGCTTGACTTTTATTATTCTTTATCCTGTCTTTTTTATCTGTTTTAATTAATACAAAATTTTGAGTATCTTTCTTGTGTTCTCTTGCTGGCAAGTTTTCTTCTGCTCTTGCTACATATGTATTTATTCCTGTATGTTCAACTAAATATTTATGTTTTCTATACAAAATTACCATATTCTTATTATTTTCTTCTATTATTAATAAATCATTTTTTATAAGTTCATTATCTGCAAAATATTTTGTATTTAACCCACAAATCATTGGCAAAATTATACCTATTACTACTTCGTAAAATGTATTTACCTGTTCTAAGGCATTCATCTCTTTTCTTTTTCTTATTCTTGCAGTTTTAGCAATTACATTTGCACTTTCTATAAACTCTTGTTGAGAATATTTCTTTTCTCCTGCTAAGCTTACTATTATAGTGCTCTTCTCTCGGTTTTCTTCTTTTGAAAGATTATCTATACTATAATTTTCTATGTATCTTCCTATGTTTATTAGTTTTTCGTATTCTATAATTGGGAATTGATTTTCAGAATCAAAATTTATTAGGTTAAAATTATTACAATTATTATTTTTTATTATTTCTAAGATTTTTTCTTTATATGTACTTGAAAAAAATATTGTGTTTATATTATATTTTTTTATTACTTTTTCCATTGCATTTTTGCTAAGTTTATTATCTATTAATATTACAGCATTGTTTACCATTATGTTTGCGAGATATGTTACTAAAAATTCATATCTGAATTCTGATATTATCGCTATTTTATTATTTCGTATTTGGTTTTCTTTTGATTTTATTACTCTTGCCATTGAATATATATCAAACCTAAAATTGAAATAGTTTATATTTTTTATATAGTCACTTTCTATTGTTATTGCCTTTTTAGTTTTGTACCTATTGTATGCAAAATCTACCAGTTCTTTCACTGTGTTTATTTTTCTCATATAATCACTTTCCCTTCAATTAAATTACTTTAATTATAAGGTAGTCCAATTTTAAAGTCAATTTAAATCGTAAGTCAAATTATTACCAATTTCTACAAATTTTTATTTTATGGTAAAAAAATAATGAGAATTTTACATTTTCTCATCATTTTTTGTCATATTTTATAATATATTAAAATAAAGTTTTCGCTCATTCCTACTATTAAACTTTAATCAAATTTTTTTACTTCCAAATATTTAGTGTTTTCTTCTATCTATTACATATGTACTTCCTGGAATTGTTTTAGATAAATGTTTTACTTGTGCTCCTGCTTCTCCAATTTCTAATGTATTATGGAATCTTCCTGGATCCACTTCCACCGCTCCGACAGATATAGTTGTTAATGGAAATTCCTCTATTATACCTTTTCTATTCGGTACTTCTAGATAACCCTTTTCAACATCTTCTTCCGAAAAATACTTTTTTACATTTTTGTCAAACTCTAATACAATGTTTTGACAGATTCTCTCATAGTCTTCATCTTCAACTATTGCTATAAAATCATCTCCACCAATATGTCCAACAAAATTATTATCTTCACACTTTGAGTGAACATTTCTAGAAATCGTTCTAGCAGTAAATTTTATTATTTCATCTCCATTTGAAAATCCATAAACATCATTATATGCCTTGAAATTGTCTAAATCTATATAAAGCATAACAAAAAATTGCTTTTTTAATAAACGTTTTTTCATTTCCGCCTGTATCTGTACATTTCCCGGCAAATTTGTTAGAGGGCTAACTTTCCTATTTATGTATAAAAGGTTTATTATGTTTGTAATTGTATAATATAAATATTCATAATCTAAAGGATTTTTTATATAATACGTTGCCGCAGCCTTTAATATTTCCAACTTATGTTCTCTCTCATATTCTGAAGTTACAACTATTACAGGAGTTATAGAATTATCATCATTGTTTCTTATCTTTTGGCATACCTCTGTTGCCTTTTCCGAAATTGTATCTTCATTTACAATTATTAGTGCTGGTATATCTTTCAACGCTACATCAATTTCTTCTGTTCTTATTTGCTTAAACTTATAATTATCATCTTTTTTAAATTCTTCATTCAGTTTATTTTTCAAATTTTCATCATCATCAATTATATATACGGTATGCATATTTAAGTACGTTCCTTATTATTATTTAGGTTTTATGGTTCTACCTATAAACCATGTTACTAGATATTATTTTTCATTTATTAATTATAATATTGTTTTATATGAATAGCCTTTTACAGCAAAATTAGGCTGAATTTAATTCAACCTCATCTTGTTTTTTTAGTTTTCATATTCTGCATTAAATTCAGTTACTTGTTCATTTATATTATAAACACGTAAAGATATTTTATTTGTTCCAGAATCAAGCTTTTGTCTATATTCAAATTTTGTATCATTTATTGAAATATTAGGGTCTGTTGTATATCCTTGTCCATTTAAGTCGTAGCAAAGTAATCTTAAGCCATCATCATCTGTTGCTTTTATTAATATGTATGATGCATCATTAGGATCTCGTTTTACTTCTACCGTAGGACGTTTTGTTCCTTTTATTTTTTGCTCTTTTGTAGCAACATTTTGAGCCTTATCAACAGCTTCTATCGTAAGTGTTGCTTCCCCTTGCTGTGCAGGAATTGTTTCTTCTATTGTTGTTTGCCCCTCTTCTTCTGCGTTGATTGTAACTTCTTGTGAATCACCATATTTATATGTTACATAATCTATTGCCGTATCATCTGTTACAGTAATTTTTATATTAGAATTTATGCCTTCAATAGTTATTACTGGTTCTGTAATATCTTTTGCATCCTGGTTTAAAGTCTTTACATATCTCTTTGTCTGTCCGTTAGAATCTATAACTGTTATATTTAATTTGTTATTCTCTCCAGATGGAATTGATATTATTTGCTCCAATATTTTATTGCCACGTCCTTGAACAATTGTAGGATTAGAATTGTTCCATGTAAATGATACTGTTCTTATTCCGCTGGTACATTCAATAGATAATTTTGCTGTATTTCCGGTTTTTAAAACAGAAACAATTGGTGCTTTAGTATTTTTAGCAAGTTCCACGTTTTTTGTATAAGCATAAGCTCCATCAGCAGATAAAGCTAATCCAAACAAAAGAATTATTCCAGCAAAAGCTTTTGCAACACCAGTAATATCCCCTGGTGCCTTTGGTTCTCGCACCTTCTTTTCTTTTACCTTTTTTGATTTATCATTTTTCGTCACTAAAATTTGATTCATTCCAATTACCTTCCTTAGTATAAAACGCTTTTCAAATAGAATTATAACATAGAGAATTTTTAAAGTAAATAAATTTGGCATAAAAATTTCGCCCAAAAAGGGGTGTCCCTATTGGGCGAAATTTATTATAAAACAAACTTCTTTATTAATACTACTCCTGAAGATAATATTACAAGTACTGCTAAGCCTATTGTTGTAAATGTTTTTATTTGTCCTGTTTGTACGCCTACAGATACTGGAGCATCATCTATGTCATCTTCACCTTTTTTGTTATTGTCTGGTGTTGAGTCTATATCTGGGCTGTTGAAATCGTTATGATCTTTGCTTATTTCTGCCCAGTTGTCCATTACTCCGAAGTTTTCTGAATCGTTAATCCATGTTAACACTACTTCAACTTCTGTTGTATCTCCTGGTTGTAATAATATGTCTTTTGTCTGGTCTGTTGTTATTGTTTTTTCGTCTATTTGCTTCCATAATGGGTTATCTTCTGGTACAAATTTTAGTCCGTTTGGAATATAGTCTTTTAATTCTTTTGCATATCCTGCTATATTTCCTTCATTTTTAACTCTTATTTTGTATCTGAATTTTATTGTTACTTTATTTATCTTGCTCTTTTTCAAGTCAACCTTTACAACATCTTCTGGGTCATCTTCTGCCTTGTGGCCAGATTCTATTATTTTTTCTTCTCCATTTTCAGTTACGATTGCTTGTGTTACCCATTTTCTTAAGCTTAAGTCGAAATATTGTACCTTAACTTTTTCTATGTCTTGGTCATCTTCTCCTTCATTCCATTTATCTGGAACTGAGTCTTGGTCTGTAACATCATTTCCATCTTTGTCTGAGTCTTTTGATATTTGAGCTTGGTTTATTAAAATTCTATCTGATGTATTTGGTTCTGTTACTTCAAATGCAACTTTTACATCTCTGTAATCTAATTTTTCTCCATCGAATGCTTTTAATAAGTTAGCTCCTGCTGTTTTTTCTTGTTCTTTTGATAGATAATCTGTTACTATTGAAACTGCCTCATCTAAGTTTTCTGTTTCTTTTCCATCTTTATCTAACATTTTCCATCTGTACTCTATGTTAGTCTTATTATCTGTTAAGAATTTTAAACCTTGTGGCATATCATCTTTTATTTCACTTGCATATCCGTCCATTTCACCTTCGTTAAATACTCTAATTGTATAGGTTACTATGTTTCCGTTTGATACAAGTACTGGATCTTTTGGATGATCGTATTTTGCTGTTGTACTGCTTCCATCTTTTATTGGAGTAACATCAACTTGTGGTATTCTACTTGTTATTTCTGTATTATTTACTGCTGTTATGAATTTTCTTAATGATAAGTCGAATTTTACAAGTGTTACTTTTTCAAAGTCATCATCATCTTCTTGTCCTGGTACATAATCTTTTTTACTTTCATCATCTTTATATCCTGGTCTATCTTCTGGAATTTTTACATTGTCTTCTTTAGAATCTCTATCTGTAACTTTGTTTCCTTCTCCGTCAGTAAAGTCTGATATATCTGCTAAGTTTGTTATTTTGCTTGGCATTGGATCTGTTGAAACTACTTTACAAGCTACTTTTACTTCTTTATAAGATAATGTTGTTCCATCAAATGCTGGTATTTTGTTTTCTCCTGCTACTTTTTCATTTGCCTTACATAAGTATGATGTTTTTATTACTTTTGAATCTGTGCTATCAACTGTCCAACCATATTTTTTATTTGTTTCATTATCTTTAATAAATTCTAATTGGTCTGGTAAGTGGTCTTTAATTTCTTCTACATATCCATCTACTTGACCTTCATTGTATACTCTAATTGTATATTCAACTACTGCTCCTAATGAAACTTTTACAGGCTCTTTTGAGTGATTATAAATTGCTGTTGTTCCTGTTCCATTTTTCAAAGGTGTTGTGTCAACTTGTGGAATTCTGCTCTTTATTTCTGTATTATTTACTTTTGTGATGAATTTTCTTAAAGCTAAATCAAATTCTTTTATTTTTAGTTTTTCGAAATCATCATCATCTTGTTGTCCTGGCACATAATCTTTTCCTATTTCATCATCTTTATATCCTGGTAAATCAGATGGAATATTTACATTGTTTTCTTGTGAATCTCTATCTGTTACTGTATTTCCGTTGCCATCTGTAAATTTTGTAATATCAGCTATATTTGTAATCTTAGTTGGCATTGGGTCTGTTGAAACTACTTTACATACTACTTTTACATCTTTGTAATCTAATTTTGTTCCGTCAAAAGCCTTAATCTTATTGTCACCTTCTGTAGTTTCATTTGCCTTTGATAAATATTTTGTTTTAATTATTTTTGAATTATTGCTATCAACTGTCCAACCATATTTTGTATTTGTTTCGTTTCCTGCAACAAATTCAAGTTGGTCTGGTAAATGGTCTGTTATTTCTTCTACATAGCCATCCACTTCAGCTTCGTTATATACTCTAATTGTGTATTCAACTACATCTCCAATTGCAACAGATATTGGTGTTTTTGGATGATTATATGTAGCTGTTGTTGCTGTTCCGTCTGCTAGCTTACTAACATCTGGTTGTGGAATTCTGCTTGTTATTTCTTCATCATTTAATTTTGTACCATTTACTCCAGTGATGAATTTTCTTAAACTTAAATCAAATTCTTTTAATGTTAATTTTTCAAAATCATCATCATCTTGTTGTCCTGGTATATATTCTTCTCCTCTGTTTATTTCAGAGTCTCTATAATTTTCTAAGTCTTTTCCAGTTGGTAAATTTACATTGTTTTCTTGTGAATCTCTATCTGTTACTGTATTTCCGTTGCCGTCTGTAAATTTTGTAATATCAGCTATATTTGTAATCTTAGTTGGCATTGGATCTGTTGAAACTACTTTACATACAACTTTTACATCTTTGTAATCTAACTTTGTTCCATCAAAAGCCTTAATTTTATTAGCACCTTCAGAAGCTTCTTTAGCTTTTGATAAATAATTTGTTTTTATTATTTTTGAGTTTGTACTATCAACTACCCAACCATATTTTGTATTTATTTCGTTTCCAGCAACAAATTCAAGTTGGTCTGGTAAATGGTCTGTTATTTCTTCAACATATCCATCTATTTCTGCTTCATTATAAACTCTAATTGTATATTCAACTAAATCTCCAATTGCAACAGATACTGGTGTTTTTGGATGATTGTATATTGCTGTTGTTCCACCATTTTTTAATGGAGTAACATTTACTTGTGGTTCTCTATTTGTTATTGCTGTTCCATTTACTCCAGTGATGAATTTTCTTAAACTTAAATCAAATTCTTTTAATGTTAATTTTTCAAAATCATCATCATCTTGTTGTCCTGGTATATATTCTTCTCCTCTGTTTATTTCAGAGTCTCTATAATTTTCTAAGTCTTTTCCAGTTGGTAAATTTACATTGTTTTCTTGTGAATCTCTATCTGTTACTGTATTTCCATCACCATCTGTAAATTTTGTAATATCTGCAATGTTTGTTATTTTATCAGCCATTGGATCTGTTGCAACAACTCTACATTTTATTTTTACATCTTTATATGCAAGTGTTGTTCCATTAAATGCCGATATTTTATTTGCACCATCAGTTGTTTCATTTGCTTTTGATAAATATTCTGTTTTAATTGTTTTTAAATCTGTACTACTTGCTATTTTCCAACCATACTCAATATTAACTTGGTCATCTACTATAAATTCAAGTTGGTCTGGTAAATGGTCTGTTATTTCTTCAACATATCCATCTATATCACCTTCGTTATATACTCTTATTGTATATGTAACAACATCGCCAATTGCAACTTTAAGTGGTGTTTTTGTGTGATTATATGTTGCTGTTGTTGCTTCTCCTGAAGCTAATTTGCTAACATCTACTTGTGGTATTCTATTTGTAATTTCTGTTCCATTTATGTTTGTAATAAATTTTCTTAAGCTTAAATCGAATGGTTTTGGTACTACTATTGAAGTTGCATCTGAAAAGTTTAATGGAGTTTCATTTACAATTACAACTGGTTGCTCTGTTGTTGGAGCATCTGCAACTGACCAATAATCAACTGTTTTTGATGTGTATGATGTATTTACAGTCATTTTTATTCCAGATATATTTGAGCTTGTTGGCATAATTAAATAGAATTCTTGTCCTACTAATTCTTTTAATGTTTTTGTTGTGGCAGTTACATTTCCGCTTACATCTTTAATGCCAATGCTTGGAGTAATTGTTGTTCCATTTATATCTGTAAATGTTGCATTTAATGTATAATCAACATTTAATAATTGGTTTATTTTATAAGGTCCTGCAACATAGTTACTTCCAACCTTTGTCATTGTAGCATTACTCTTTACAATTTCGATTGGAGATGTTGTATTGTTTGTACTCTTGTAATTGCTATTTGCTTTTGCATTTGTAATGTAATATTGGAATAATGCTTCTATTGCATCTTCTCTATCCCAACCATCATCTCCAAAAATATCTCCCATTGAAGCATAATTTGAATCTACATTTGCAATTGAGTTTATTTTAAAGTTTGATGTTTCATAATGATATTTATCTCCCGATGGGTTTGTGAAATACCAAATTGCTAATTGCTGTACAGCATCTATATCATCATCTGTTATAAGTTCATATAATTCATTTGGAATTTTACTCTTTAAAAATTCTTCTCTTGCAGTTGTATTGTCTGTTCCAATTGCAGGCATTATATAAATATTATCTAATAACCACATTAAAGAATTATAATTGCTTCCTGTTGGTAAAATTTTTGAATATGTACTTGGTATTGAAGCTAAATCTTTTAAGTTAAACTTTTGTGTATATTTACTTATTGTTGGTACACCACCTGTTGCCATATCACTAGAGCCAAATCCAGGTCCACCTTTAATACAGTAAATAGTTTTACTTAAATCTGCGGTTTTTCCATTTTCACTATCATATTCTGCTATTTTCCATACTTTGCTACCTTCTTGTTGATAGCCATATCCGGCTCTACGAAGTGAAACAATGCCTAAATATAGTGGTCCTGCACTTGCAGCCTTAACAGCACTAATGCTCCCAAGTGTAGCCACTGTTAACATAGTAATTAAAATGCTTGATACTAATTTTTTAAACTTTTTCATACTCTCCATCCTTTTATTTATTTTTTATTATTTTAAATTCCTATACATATTTAATTATATTACATTTTAAATTTAAAAGCAATAAATTGTAGCAAGATTTTTCAACCATTTTTGTGCTTTTTATTGATTTTTGCCCCATATTAATATACAATAATTCTATCTAAAGAAAAGATGGTGGTTTTATGAATTATAAGAAACAAAAAGAAGTAAAAATAGATAACAAAAGCACCCATTTAAAGTGGTTTGCGGTTATTTTTTTAATATTAATTTTATTATTAGTTTTTAGAATTTTCTGGTTGCAATTCATTGATGGAAGTTTTCTAAAAGAACGAGCATATAAGCAAATTACTGCTAACAGAGTTCTAAGCCCTAAAAGAGGAACAATTTACGATTCTACTGGAAAGGCTTTAGCTGTGAGTTCTGAGGTTGATACTATTAGTGTAAACCCTTCACTTATAGCTGTAAAAAACGATGCTGAAGCTACAAATGCTTTAAAAGAAAAAGTTGCAAAAGCGTTATCAGATATTTTTGAATTAGATTATAATGAAGTATTAGTAAAAGTAACAAGCACAAATTCAGTAGAAACAATTGCTAAAAAAGTTGATATAGATAAAGTTTCTAAATTAAAGCAATGGATGGAAGATAATAAGTGGAGCTCGGGAATTAACATAGATAAAGACAATAAAAGATCTTACCCTTATAATAATTTAGCTTCAAATTTAATTGGATTTTGCGGGAGTGATAACAACGGTCTAGCCGGAATTGAGTATTACTGGGATGAAACATTAACTGGTACTCCAGGGCGTGTAACTACTTCAATAGATGCAACTCAAGAATCTATTCCAGACACTGATGAAAAATACATAGCTCCTGAAAATGGTAGTAACATTACTCTTACAATAGATGCAAATATTCAGACTATTGTAGAAAAATATTTAAAACAGGCTGTTGAAGAAAACAATTGTAAAAATGGTGGTGCAATGACAATTATGGACCCATCTACTGGAGATATTCTAGCAATGGCTACATATCCAGACTATAACCTAAATACACCATTCGAGCCAAACGAAACTCTTCAAGGAACTTGGGACACACTTTCTAGTGAGGAAAAAACAAACAGCTTATACAAAATGTATCGTAACAAAGTTGTTACCGAAACCTATGAACCCGGTTCTGTATTTAAAACTGTAATGGCTTCTGTCGGCTTAGAGGAAGATGTTGTAGAAACCGACACAGCTGGCGACTTTTATTGTAGTGGAAGCCAAATGGTTTCTGGAATAAAAATAAATTGTGCAAACAAATCTGGGCACGGAAGTGAATCTTTAAGAAACGCTTTAGAAAACTCTTGTAACCCAGCATTAATTCAATTAGGTCAACGTATAGGAGCAACTACACTATATAAATATTTTAAAGCATTCGGACTATTTGATAAAACAGGAATTGCAACGTCTGGAGAAGCTTCAAGCCAATTCCATAAGCTAGAAAATGTAGGTACAACAGAGCTTGCTACAATGTCATTTGGTCAAAGATTTACAATTACACCTTTACAAATGATAACAGCCGCAAGTGCAATTGCCAACAATGGTGTTTTAGTACAACCAAGAATTGTAAAAAGCATAGAAAACCCAGACACAGGTGCAGTTACAAACATTGATGTAAAAGAAGTACGTCAAGTAATATCATCTGAAACAGCTACAAAAGTACGTAGCATGATGCAATCTGTTGTTACAGACGGTGGTGGAAAATACGGTGCAGTAAAAGGATATACAATAGGAGGAAAAACAGGAACATCTGAGCCAAACCCTAACCATCCAGAAGATGGATATGTTGTATCTTTCTTAGCAATAGCACCAGTTGAAAATACAAAAGTAGTAGCATTACTAGTATTATATGGTCCACAAGTTAAAAATTACTATGGTGGTGCAATTGCAGCCCCAGTTGTATCTCAAGTATTAAGCGAAGTATTGCCATACTTAGGAATTCCTTCAAATGATGCAACAGAAGTAACAACAAATAATACATCTTTAATAACAATACCAGATTTAAGAAATAAAACAATATCAGAAGCAAAACAAATATTGAAAAATTTAGGAATTACTCCTGTAACTTCTGCAAGTGATGACGAAATAGTAACAGTCCAAACACCAAAAGCAGGCGTATCTGTTTCAAAAAATGGTGTATGTAAACTATATACAGAAGAAAATAGCACATCAGTTTCTGTAACAGTGCCAGACTTAAAAGGAAAGAGTTTGAGTAACGTAACAGCAACTTTAAAGAGTAAAAACTTAAATATTCAATCTACAGGTTCTGGAATAGTAGTTTCCCAAGACCCAGCAGTTGGTGCAACTGTTGAAGAAGGAACAGTAGTAAAAGTAACATTACAAGAAGTTGCAAGTGATTTACACTAAACTAATAATTTTTTAATAATAAAATCAAGCCATGAGATAATTTTATAAATAATTATCCCATGGTATTTTTTTACTATTTCAATTTGTCTAATCCTTTTGTTTCCATTTTTTCTTCTGTTACAGCATTTCTTATCGCAATATTTACAAGCGAATTTATAGAAACAGAATAATTTTCTTTTAATTCATAAAGTCCATTTAAGAAGTCTTCCCTTATTAAAAAAGACCTAGATACTTGATTTGTGTTTTCTTTTTTATACAGAGCTACATTTTTGGTAGTAATTAAGTCCTCTATTGCCGCATTTACCAGCTTACTGATTGACGCATCATACGTACTGTTAGATAGCTCCGTTAAATCTTGATAAAGATTTTCATCAATACTCAATTTTTTGTTTACTGTAGTTCCTTTTTTACAAAATCTGCTAAAACATGACATTTTTCTTTCTCCTTTGTTAAAATTATATATTTTCTTACCATATATTGTAAGTCCTAAATTAGGTTCTTAAAATAACCATTTTTAGTGGTTAATTTTTACCTACATCTAATATACAATTATTTGATGAATTTGTAAAATATCTCCAGCAATTTTTCTAAAAATTGTTAAAGTTTTTTATTATATGAAATATTAATTAAAGCAAGAAAGGAAAAAATGTTTATGAGTAAATTATTTAATAACTATATCTCGCTAAAATCTCAAGATTCGAATAAGTTTTATTTGTTTAAAAGCGGAATTTTCTATATTTTTTTAGATGATGACGCACGAGCTATGTCTCAACAATTTGGTTTTAAATTAAGCAATTTAAACAATTCTGTCGTAAAGTGTGGTTTTCCAACAAATTCATTAGACAAATATATAGAAAAATTTAAAATTGCAGGTTACTCAGTTCATATTGTTTGTGATGAAGATTTCAAAACAATTTCAAATTCTGTTGATTTAAATTTCTTTGTAAATAATCAATTATTTGAAAAAACCTTAAATAATTTTTTAGATTTAAACATAGACATGCTATCAATAAGTCAGGCCTTTGATACTCTTTTTAATTTGCAACATGATTTTAAGCAAGTTATGCAGGAGGTTTCTGATGAAAAGAAAAAGCCACTTGTATGAAGCAACCTATGATTTTAACAATATTGTTAATGCTTATAATGAAGTTTGTAGAAATACTAAAAATAAAAGAAAAGTCGAATTTTTTAGAGAGTATAAATGTGTGTATGTTTCACGTATTTATAACATCTTAAAAAACGAGGAATACGAAGTTGGACCATATAATATTTTTACAATTTATGAGCCAAAAGAAAGACGAATTGTAAGCCAAAATATGCAAGACAAAGTTATAAACCATTTAATTTCTAGGCATATACTCTACCCTGCTCTAATGCCTTGTTTACTAAACTTTAATGTTGCAAGTAGAAAAGACATGGGAATGAAAAGAGGCTTAGAACTTTATATATATTATCGTAACTACTTTAAGCAAAAATATGGTACTTATTACATTTTAAAATGCGATATAAGCAAATTTTTTGCGAGTATTAATCATGACATTTTAAAAAGAAAATTAGAACGAAAAATCAAAGATAAAAAGGCTCTTGATGTAGTTTTTAAAGTTATAGATAGTGATTCCGAAGGTCTAAGCATTCGGTAACATGACAAGTCAAGTACTAGCCGTATTTTACCTAAATGACATGGATCATTTCATAAAAAATGAACTACACATAAAAGGAGTAATTCGTTATCAAGATGATTTTTTATTGTTTCATGAGTCTAAAGAATACTTAAAATATTGTCTAGAACAACTTACAATTTTTTTGAAAAAAGAGGACTTAAGGTTAAATAAAAAAACTAGAATTTTTAAAAGTACAGATAATTTTATTTTTATTGGTAGAAACAAATACGGAAATTACGCAAAATACAGAACAGTGAAACGAAGACTAAAAAAGAAAATGTACTTATATAGTATTGGTAAACTCCAATTAAATAGTGTTGTTGCTTCTAGAATTTGCTATAAAAATTTGTGTAATAATAAGTTAAAAATATAGTTAAAAGCAAAATGTAACTTTTTACAAATTGCGCTACG
>FR880073.1:0-1266 GCA_000435175.1 Clostridium sp. CAG:245 | reverse complement strand
AGCAGTAACTTTATAAATTACTGCTCTAAAAATAGTTCTAAAATAATTTTCCTTTCGACAATTTCTCCCTACTAACAAAATATTTATCTATTTTTACATTTATAGCTTTTACAAGCTACAGGACAACGGTTTGTTTCTATATTATCTCTTATGCAATTTATAATTGCATAACCACAGTGTATAGAATCTACGGGGCGAAGAGCGTAGTTATTGCCGTTCGTGTTACCATTTGAATTGAACATATTGTAGCCGTTAGTGTTCGTGTTCGCATTGCGAAGGCCAAAGTTAGCATTGTCTGAGTTAGTATTAACATAACGCGCAGCCACCCAGAACCCAAATACTAAAAAACACTGTCCGCAAACCGACAACCGTGCCCAAATTAATTTTTTTATATTTTATTGGTTCTTAATAGATTTTTTCCAACCAACTAAATATTTTATTATTTCATCTATGGACTCTCCAAATTTAATATAACGTTTATTATTAATAATCTGCTTTTCGTAGCTTAGATTTACTAGAAAGTCTATAATTTTTGCTTTTGCAATACATTTATTTATAATTGAAATTTTTATTCCATCATCTTCCGTTGTATTAGCTTCATAAGCAAGCTCTAATAAATCATAACTTGAATTTCTTATTCTATTTTTTATTTCTATATCCTTTTTAGGAAAATTTTCTAAATTCTTATCCACATTATTTATTAAATTTCTAATGTATCCAATTACTTTAAACTTTTCTTGTTGCATCTATGCACTCTTCTATATCCTTTAATAAAATTTTTAGTTCATCTTTGTTTGCCAAGTTTAGCAAATACTCGTTTATGTTTTCTATTCTTCTTACATTGCTTACATATGTTTTAGACAGATTAAAGTGTTTTTGGTATGTATTTAAATTTTTAAAGTCTGTTCTTTCATTCACAGCATAATTATCTTTTCTGTCTAAAACAATGTAATTTATTTTCTTATTTTCAAGTCTGGCTTCTACTTTTTTTATTGAACTCGTTGGAAATCCTGATACCATTATATCGTTTTCCTCCGATATTTTGTATTTGAATAAATACGCTATAATATATGCGTCTTTCCCATATACCCTGTAAAAATTACCTACTTTTACCATTGTTATATCTTCTGGATGCACATTTTTTACTTCTTTTATTATTGTTATTATGCCTATGCTAAACACTCCTTACTCGGAGCTGGGAGACCATAGGCCTCCCTAGCTCATTGTTTTTTCATTCATTTTTTCTACTTGCTCAAGTTCCAAGCT
>FR880072.1:113074-115257 GCA_000435175.1 Clostridium sp. CAG:245 | reverse complement strand
TTCTTCTATGTATTTTTGAGTGTGCTTTAAATATTAAAGTATACAAAACTTTTCTGGTGATTATTACTGAGAGGAAATACCTGTTCCCATTCCGAACACAGAAGTCAAGCTCTCAAGTGCCGACAATACCTGCGAGTTACCTTGCTGGAAAGATAGGTTGTCGCCAGTTTTTTTTATGCAATTTTTTGACATTATATATAGATTTGTGGTAAAATAGTTGTAATATGTGCAATTTTAAATTACATATATTACAACTATTTTTTATAAATTTCTATTAAGCAATTTATACCTTTATGAAATATATATGTAAATATTAATGAAAGATTATAAAAGGAGATTAATACTTTAAATGAATGCATATCAAATTTTAGGAATAATGTCACATATAGATAATGAAATGGATGAACATTCTGCCAATGAAAAAATAATGAATAAAGTAAAAACAATTGTGCTATCAAGTATAGAACAAATAAATCAAATTATAAATAGTAACAATATTAGTACTGAGGAAAAAGTAAAAAAGATAGGAGATGGCGTTTCTGCTACTGTTAGAGTTATAGTTTCATATATGAAAATTATAGATGCAGAGAAAAGAAAAGCATATAACTTAACAGATAAAACTAATATTGATGATGAACTTATTTCTGTTGATTCCGCTAATAGACAAAATGGAAAAAATGCATATCAAACTATTGGGGTTAGTTCATTAGAAACATATGGACTAAACAGTAAAATTGCAGAAAATACATATTCAGCTTATGTGCTTGCAATGAAGCAAACAGATACAAAATCACTGGAAGAACTCATGGAAACATTATTAAGAATGAAAAAGTATGATTGGGCCTATTCTAAAATTAAATCGGTAAATGATAGAGAACAATATAATTTGAGTTTAAATGAAGCCGAAAGGAAAAGTGAATATATCCAATTAGCACAATGTGCAAAAGAAAAAGCATCAGATATTGGAAAAGCTTCTAAATTAGATAGAAAACAGCCCTGGATTTTTAATTTTTATGATTATAATGAAAAAAATTATAGAAACATAAGTTTATCTCATGTTGGAACTATAGAATACGGATCATTTATTATTCCTAATGAAAATGAAGTAAAAGAATATAAGGTTATCAAACAAAAACAGGATGGTGAAGTTGTTGAGTACAGTGTGTTTTCGAATATAGATTATGCAAGATTACAAGATGATCCCGAATATAGTAAAATGATAGTGAATGAATTATTGTCAGACTGTAATATTGATATGGGAATGAAGTATTTGTCAGCCTATATAGGAATACTTAATTCAAACGGAAATGTTGATTTTAATGTTGATGATATTTCTATATGTCAAAAGTGGCAAGAACATTTGAAAAGAATAGAGGAAGAATCCAAAATAAGCTCACATGATGGAAAACAAATAAAAGATAATCAAAAAGAAAACAATCAGCAAAGTAAGAATGGCAATGATGGAAGATAGAGACGGTTGATTTTGAAAATGATGGTTTATAGATAAAACCGTAAAAAATCTAAATAGAAAATATAAGGAAGTATTATAAATGTCAAAAGTTCAATGGAAGGGTGGAACCTTTATATATCCAATTCCTGCTGTTATGGTTTCATGCGGAACAATGGAAGAGTCAAATATAATTACTGTTGCGTGGACAGGAATTTTAAATACAAATCCCGCAATGTGCTATATTTCTGTAAGACCAGAGAGATATTCGCATGATATAATTAAAGAAAATGGCGAATTTGCAATAAATTTAACTACTAAACAACTTGCATATGCAACTGATTGGTGTGGTGTAAAAAGTGGTCGAGATGTTGATAAATTTAGAGAAATGAAATTAACTAAGGAAATTGCCAATGTAATAAAGGCACCTTTGATTAAGGAAAGCCCTGTATCTGTGGAATGTAAAGTTAAAGAAATAGTTCCATTAGGCAGTCATGATATGTTCGTGGCTGAAATTGTTGCTATTGATGCAGATGATAAATATATAGACGATAGAGGTGCTTTTGATATAAGTAAATGTGATTTGATTGCATATGCAAATGGAGGATATTATCCTTTAAATAAGAAAATTGGCAAATTCGGATATTCAGTACAAAAGAAAAAAAGTGTTCAAAAGAGTAATATGAAAAATTATCATAGAAGAGGCAAATAGCATAAAATAGAGGCTCCCGCTCAG
>FR880072.1:92808-113046 GCA_000435175.1 Clostridium sp. CAG:245 | reverse complement strand
GTGAGCGGGAGCCTTGTGCGAGGTTACAACCTTTGCAGGCTAGGCGTTAGCCAATATAATAGAAAAACACCTTGTGGAAGGAATCCAGCTTTACGCAGCCAAGTTCTTCTTTGCCGAAGTCGTGCTCCGGATAGAAGTATTGAGCCATGCGGATCAGCTTGGAACATTCCCTGCGCTTGATAGGAAGCAGGACTCCTTGGGTAGTGAAGACCTCAAGAAGCTGTTTTCTCAGTGCTTTATCACTGAAGAAATAGTCCTGAAAAGCCTTAAGATCCATGACCCCTGTCTCGATATTTCCGAAATTAACTCCAGGATAAAATTCGGACGCAGCCTGAATTGCTTTGCGGCATTCGGCTCGGCCGCATGCCTTAACCTCGCCGTTTTGAGTGAATACCCGGTCTAATTGTTCCCGGACCTTCTTCTCAGCCATCGTCATCATATACATACCTCCTTTTTGGATGGTTTAACGATTCTTGTATTCTATCACTTGCTTATATAAAAGTCAATGAAAAAAATTTATAAAAAAGAAGAAAAAATAGCTTGAAACAATTGACATATAAGTGAAATCATGGTAAAATAATTAAGCGTATGTGGAAAGCATACGCTTATATGAATTATAATAAAGCTAAATAATGGCTGGAGGTGTATAAAATGGCTGCAAAGGGAGCAAGAGAACCAATAACATTGGAATGTACAGAATGTAAAAGAAGAACATACATGACAGAAAAAAATAAGAAGAACAATACAGAAAGATTAGAAATAACAAAGTACTGCAAATTCTGTCATAAACGTACTACACATAAGGAAACAAAATAAAAATCCTTAAGGGGGAAAGACAATGGCTAAAGAAGCAAAAAAGAAAGAAAAAAAGATGAAGGACAATACTAACAAAAAAGCCAGCAATAAAGATAAGAGACATTTTTTTAAAGATGTTAAAGCTGAACTTAAAAAAGTAATTTGGCCTACTCCAAAGCAATTGTTAAATAATACATTAGCAGTTATTGCTTCTGTTTTAATAGTTGGAGTAATAGTATTTCTATTAGATCTTTGCTTTGAAAAGATTAATACTTTTGGAGTTGAAAAATTAAAGACTATTGTTCAATCTTCACAAAATGAAGAAGCTGACCAAAACACTGTAGATAATTCAAATACAGAATCTAATGCAGAAAATACAAATAGTGAAGCAGAAGGTTCAAATGAGGAATCTGAAACAGTAAGTGAAGATACTTCAAGTGAAGAAAATACAGATAATTCAGATAATGCTGAATAATTTTATGAAGGAGGCTAGAACATGTCTCAAGAAAAAGTAGACTTAGAACCAAAGTGGTATGTAATTCATACATATTCTGGATATGAAAATAAAGTAAAAGCAGATCTTGAACAAAAGGTAAAAAATCAAGAAATGGAAGAATATTTCTTTGATATTGTTGTGCCTATGGAAGAACAAATAGAAATAAAAGATGGAAAAAGAAAAACCAACTTAAAAAAAGTCTTCCCTGGATATGTTTTGATTAAAATGATTGTTACAGAACAAACTTGGTACATTGTAAGAAATACTAGAGGTGTTACAGGTTTTGTTGGTTCTGGAACAGACCCAATTCCACTTACTGATGATGAAATCAGAAAGATGGGATTTGAAATATCAGAAATAAATGTAGATTATGATGTAAATGATTCAATAGAAATAATCGATGGACCATTTAAAGACTATGTTGGCGTTGTACAAGAAATAAACAAGGAAAAACATAAAGTTAAAGTATTGATTTCAATGTTTGGAAGAGAAACTCCAGTCGACTTGGAATTATCTCAAGTACAAAAAGTCAAATAAAAAAGTTTAAAACAGAATTTAAATTATTTTAAATTCATTTTAATAAATTATTTTGTTAATATACATTCTAAAAGGAGGTGCAAAAAATGGCAGAGAAAGAAATCTCAACAATAATTAAGTTACAAATACCTGCAGGTAAAGCTACACCAGCTCCACCAGTAGGACCAGCTCTAGGTGGAAGTGGTGTTAACATCATGCAATTCGTTAAAGAATTCAATGATAGAACAGCAAAACAAGCTGGATTAATTATCCCAGTTGTTATAACAGTATACAAAGATAAAACTTATACTTTCATAACAAAGGAACCACCAATGGCAGTATTAATAAAGAAAGCTGCTAAAATTGAAAAGGCTTCAGGAAAGCCAAACAGAGAAAAAGTTGCAACTATAACAATGGCACAAGTAGAAGAGATTGCTAAACAAAAAATGCCAGACTTAAACGCAGCATCATTAGAGGCAGCTATGAGTATGGTAAAAGGAACAGCTCGTTCTATGGGTGTAGTAGTAGCAGACTAGTTTTATAGAAATATAAAATAAAAATTGGGAGAATATTTAAAATATTCGAAATTACCAAAAGGAGGAAAGAAAATGGCACAAGGAAAAAGATACGCAGAAAGTGCAAAATTAGTAGATAGAACAAAACTTTATTCTGCAAAAGAAGCACTAGAACTTATTGAAAAAATGCCAAAGGCTAAATTTGACGAAACAGTTGAATTACATGTTAAATTAGGTGTTGACTCAAAACATGCTGACCAACAAGCAAAAGAAGCACTAGAAACAATCGAAAAAATGCCAAAACCAAAATTCGATGAAACAGTAGAACTACATGTTAAATTAGGTGTTGACTCAAAACAAGCAGACCAACAAGTTAGAGGTACAACAGTACTTCCAAATGGAACAGGTAAAACACAAAGAGTTTTAGTATTTGCTAAAGGACCAAAGGCTGACGAAGCTTTAAAAGCAGGAGCAGACTTCGTAGGAGCAGAAGAATTAATACCAAAAATAGAAAAAGAAAATTGGTTTGATTATGATGTAATCGTTGCAACTCCAGATATGATGGGTGTTGTAGGAAGATTAGGTAAAGTATTAGGACCAAAAGGATTAATGCCAAACCCTAAATCAGGAACTGTAACAATGGATGTTACAAAAGCAATCAAAGAAATCAAATCAGGAAAAGTTGAATATAGACTTGATAAGAGTAATATAATTCACTTAGGATTTGGTAAAGTATCTTTTGGAGCAGAAAAATTAGCTGAAAACTATGACGTTATTATAAACGCTATAATCAAAGCTAAACCAGCTGCTGCAAAAGGACAATATATAAAGAGTGTAGCAATATCTACAACAATGGGTCCAAGTATGTATATTGACCAAAAATAATTTATGAAATATAGCCAAAGACAGTAGGCATAAAGTAAGACCTACCGAGGCATAAGAGCGGAAATAAATCCAATTCTTATAGCCTCGAGATGCTATACGGATTGGATTTTACTTTTAGGAGGTGAATTATAAAATGGCAAATGAGAAAACAATAGCAAAAAAACAAGCACAAGTTGACGAATTAGCAAAAGTATTAAAAGATGCTAAAGTTGTATTATTAACAGATTACAGAGGAATTACAGTTACAGACGTAACAAAATTAAGAGCTGATTTAAGAAATGCAAATGCAGAATATAAAGTTATAAAAAATAACATTATAAAAAGAGCATTAGATGCAAACGGAGAATCAGCATTAGACGAAGCTTTAGAAGGACCAGTAGCATTAGTAATTGGAAACGAAGATTACTTAGAACCATCTAAAGTAATATATAACTTTACAAAGGATCATGACTTCTACAAAATAAAGGGTGGAGTTATAGAAGGTAAAGTTATGACTGCAGAAGAAATAATAACACTAGCAAAATTACCATCAAGACAAGAATTACTTGCAAAACTTGCTGGAGCATTGCTTGGAAATATTACAAAACTTGCAGTTGCATTGGATCAGGTTAAAGACCAAAAAGCTAACGCTTAAAATTAATTATAAACGTCGTCTAACTGCGTTAACCTGCATCAAAAAATCCTCAACGTACACATAGTACGTTTCCGGTATTTTTGACTTGGTTGCCTTGTTATACTTGTTTCTAATTAATTTTAGAAAGAAATTTGATAAAAATCTTTATCAAAAATTAAATTCACATTGCCGTGAAAATGAGAACGAAAAGTTCAGAAAATAAAAAATATATAAGGAGGAAATTTAAAATGGCAAAAATAGATGAATTATTAGAGAGCATTGATGCTTTATCAGTAGCAGAACTTGCTGAATTAGTTAAAGGAATAGAAGAAAAATATGGAGTATCTGCAGCAGCAGTTGCAGCACCAGCAGCTGGAGCAGGAGCAGCAGCAGCTGAAGAAAAATCTTCATTCAACGTAGTATTAAAGGAAGCTGGAGCCAACAAAATCCAAGTTATCAAAGTTGTTAGAGATGCAACAGGATTAGGATTAAAAGAAGCTAAAGATTTAGTTGACGGAGCTCCAAAAACAATAAAAGAGAACGTTTCTAAAGATGATGCAGAAGCATTAAAAGCTAAATTTGCTGAAGTTGGAGCAACTGTAGAATTACAATAATTGTTTCAATAAATATAATGAAAAAACTAGGTGATATTTTAACACCTAGTTTTTTCGTATTATAAATGTAAATAAAAAGTCGTGTACAAACTAATTATTTGGGCTAAATTGATATAATGAAATATTTTATGAGTGACATGTAACTTGTAAAAAATAGTTATTGTTATATTGGACTATATGAATTATAGTATAATATATAACAATTTCTATATCTTGACTTTTGAATTGTGGTAATATAAAATATGAATCATACAAAGGAAATAGAGGAGGACAAATGAAAAATAAAATTTTAGTATATATTATCATAATTTTTGCAGTTTTATGTGGGTTAACACATAATGTGTATTCGCAAAGTGATGTAACTTATTTTTACGGAGAGATTTTAAATTTACAAAATTATACTGGAACAGAAGTATTGTTAAACGAAGTAAATATTGATGTAGGAAATTCTAGTGTAGAAAATACCATCATTATAAAGAACACCACAAATGAAAGTATAAATACTTTGGCAGCAATTAAACTAGAAGACGAGGATTTAGGAATTTCAGTTAGTAATGTAAGTGTGAATGTCAATGACACTTATATAAATAACTTTAGAAAATATAATGGAAACTATATTTTTAATATAACTATTCCCGCAGGGGAAGCTAAGAAGGTTGTTACTAAATATCAAACTAACAATAATTTAAATGAGGCAAAAGTAATAAAATATAGCTTACAAAAATCTAAGTGGAAAAAAATTAATGCGTTTAAAATAAATATAAAATTGCCAAGTGAAGATGTTCCACTTGTAAAAAATATTTACCCTCAATGCTATGAATTTGAAAATGATACTATTATTGCTGAATATTATAATTTTAATGTTAACGCTTTAACTCAAGATGTGATTATAGAAAAAGAAACATATAAAGATTTGCTATATGGAAGAGAAAATAGTTTTTCTGATAATGAAATTGCTATAATAAAGAATGCAAAAAATTGGATAAATAATGGAATTTATTTAGATTATAATAAATATACTACTGAAAATTTAAACTACTTAAAGGATAAAAATATCAAAATAGTTAGTACAGAAGATATATTTAAAGATTTATTAAAAATTAACGAAAATATATCGGGAACTTCAAACGTTGTTAGCTCGATTATGGAATATACATTAAATAGACAGTTATTAATAAATGGAGAAAGTGACTTACAGACATCTATTTTTTATACTTTTTATAATGAGGAAGATTGGAATTATGTTCTAACGAAGGATTATATTATAGAGAATAGTTCTAATGAAATTTATAACCTCAAAGATAAAAAGATATGTATAGATTATGTGGAATCTGAAGAAAACAAAACATTATATATTAAGAAAAATGTTTCAGGCGAATTGGAAGAAAATATGCAGACGGATACTATAGAAACAAGTGAATGGAACATATTAAGAACAAAAGATAAATCAAATTGGTCAGAAAGACCTGAGACTGGGGAAAAAATTATTTATGTTGGTATTGGGATAACTGGAGAAAAAATAGATGCAACAGAAGAGGAAAAAATTGAATATATAAATATGATAAACCCGGATTTATATATCAGAAAAGTAATTTTTGATGACAATGCTAAAACAACATATACATATATTACGACTGACGATAAAGGAAAACAAGTTCAGCAAACTGTAGAAGGTTATATTCCTATTATGATAGGCTATTATAATGAAAGACAAAAGAATGTGGCTAAACAGTATGTAACATTAAAAGATGAATATACAGATGAAAATTATTATAGTGATCAATTTTATAATGTTACAACTAAACTATTTTCAAATGATATTATTAACGAAAAATGTCTTGTACCAACTATAGCTCAATGTGTTGGCTGTAGGATTCAAGAAGATGGTAAATATGTAATAGAGTTTTTTAAGTTTGGAAAATCTAATGGTTTGGGATCTATAAAGGAAGCAATTGCTGATAATACAGCACAAAACTTAATAAAAATAAACGAACTAAAAAATGAAAAAATAAAATCAGATGCTGAAAATGAAATAAACTATGCAATTATAAAAAACGATGCAGGAGAAGATATTAATAGTAATTTACGAGAAGAAAGGAAATCATTTAGTATAACTACTAAAGATGTTGTTGTGTTAGCAATAATTGGAATAATGATTGTAATTTGTTTAATTATATTAGAAATAAACATTATGAAGAGAAAAAATAACTAAGGGGGATATATTTATGAATGAAAGAAAATCTATTGCTGGAGTAATAATTCCAATTATACTTATAATAATTTTTATTATGTGTGCGATAGTGTATTGCATATTCTTTATGAATAAACAAACTACCAATCCTATAAATAATGAAATATCAAATATAGATAATTCAAGTACAAAAAATAATAATGTAGCAAATACTGTTAGTGAATTTACTATGACTGAAAGTGAGTTTCCTAAAGTAGATGGCGCAACAGCAATGCTTCCGATGATAGGAGAGATTACAAAGTCTGTTTTAAACTATTCGGACGAGGAAGCTCAAAAATATTTAGATGAAAATACACATGGAAAAACTGCAAAAGTATATGCTAGCTTAATAAACAAAGAAAAAGATTTAATATTTGTTTCAGAACCATCTGACGATATTTTAAAATCTGCAGAAGATAATAATGTTGAGTTTGAGATGGTTGGAATAGGTCTTGATGGATTCGTATTTTTAGTAAATAAAGAGAATAAAGTAGATTCGTTGACACTAGAACAAATACAAAAAATATATACAGGAGAAATTACGAATTGGAGTAATGTTGGAGGGGAAAACGAAGAAATAGTTGCATACCAAAGGGAGGCAAACTCTGGAAGTCAAAATCTTATGGAGAAAATGGTAATGCAAGGTTTAAAAATGAAAGAACCTGAAAATACTAATTTGATGATAGGTTCTATGTCTGGATTAATAGATGGAATAGCATCATATTCAAATAGTAAAAATTCAATTGGATATTCAATTTATTTATATGCTAAAGAACAATACGTAAAAGATAATGTTAAATTTTTAGCTATTAATGGAGTTAAACCAACAGATGAAACAATAGCAAATATAAGTTATCCATTAACAAAGGTTGTGTATGCGGTATATAGAAAAGACGAAGCACAAAATAGCAATGTAAGAAAATTGGTGAATTGGCTAAAAACAGAAGAAGGCAAGAAAGCTGTAAGTGCTGGCGGATATGTACCACTAGCAAAATAGAAAATATGCACTTTGGTAACAGAAAAAATATATATTGATTATAAAAAGAAAAAATCGTCTTATTGGGCGATTTTTTCTTTTGACATTTTTTCAAATTCTGTAGTTAATTTTTCTACAGTTTTATTATTTACGAATTGTTCTGCTTGTTTTACAGTAAATTCAAACAATTTGGCATCACTGCTTCCGTGTGCTTTTACAACCGGTTTCTTTACTCCTAAGAACAATGCACCACCGTATTCTTTATAATCCATCATTTTCTTAAATCTATTAAGTGAAGGGAGTGCTGGAACAGATCCTAACATGGATAAGAAGTTTTTCTTTAGGCTCTCGATTAAAGATTTTTTTATGAATTTTCCCATTCCTTCAACAGTTTTTAAGAAAATATTTCCAGTAAATCCATCGGCTATAATTGCATCAATTTTTCCAGAGAATGCATCTCTTCCTTCAACATTTCCTACAAAATTAATTCCTAATTCTGGTGATTTTTCTTTTAGTAAATTGTAGCTTTCACGTACTAATTCATTTCCTTTAGTCTCTTCTGTACCAATGTTTAAAAGACCTATTGCAGGATTTTCAACTCCTAAGGCATCGCGTATGTAAATAGTAGACATTTGTGCAAATTGTAATAAATTAATAGGCTTACAATTTGTATTAGAACCGCAATCCATCAAAACCAATCTCTTATGATATGATGGAAGAATTCCAGCAAGTGCAGGTCTATCAACACCTTTAATTCTGCCAACTAATAAAGTAGCTCCTGTAAGAAGTGCACCAGAGTTGCCAGCTGAAATAAATACGTCACCTTTTCCTTCTTTTAAAAGATTGAAACCAACAACCATAGAAGAATCTTTCTTGTGTTTAATTGCAAGTGTAGGGGTATCTTCCATTTCTATTGTTTCTGTAGCATTATAAATTTTTAGTCTTGGAGAAATTTCCTCGGCTGTTTTGTTATAAAATTCTTTTAATTTTGCTTTAATTACTTCTTCTTTTCCAATAAGCCATAGTTCAGCATTAATTTGATTTATTGCTGCGACAGCTCCTTTAATATTAGCGTCGGGTGCATTATCTCCACCCATTGCATCTAAAAGTATAATCATAGTTATTCTCCTTTTGCATAGTATAAACACAGTAATTCTATATAAAATGTTTGACTTTCTATAAAAATATGTGTATAATATAAATATAGGAAACGGAAACCACAAACGTGGTTTGCCGAGAGATTAAACACATCTAACTCGCCAAAGTTAACAGATGTGTTTGTTTATTTTATTCCTTATTTGTCCACATTATAAATATAACTGTCAATAAGGCTACGTTTATAGTTAAAGAAATCATAAATCCTATAATTAAGAATAATAAAAAATCTACCATAAACACCACCTCACTTTCCCAGAGATTCACTCTGCTATGTACGGTGGCAAACCACATCTGCTTATTCTCATTTCCCATAACACTTACTATACACTATTTTGGTAATTAATTCAAGCAAACATTAAAAATTATTTTTATTTTTAGCCTAAAGATATAAAAAACGATAAAATATTGATATTTCAACATTTTATCGTTTCTTTTATGGAGGCACCTCTCAGAATCGAACTGAGGATGAAAGTTTTGCAGACTTCTGCCTTACCACTTGGCTAAGGTGCCATATTAATATAATATATGCTTTAAAAGTGTAAATATTACCAATAATAAAATAGAAACCAGACTTCATTTAAAATAAATTTAAGCAATGTTAAATTTATTTTTATTGGTAATATACGCTGTATTTATTCAATACCTAACTAGTATAGCATAGATTTTCATGTTTGGCAAGTGGTTTTAAAATAAAATTTGTAGGTAAAAAAATAGACTTCCAATAATATTAGAAGGCTATTGTAATTACATATTACAAATTTTATGGAGCAGGTAACGGGAATCGGACCCGTAACTTAACCTTGGCAAGGTTATGTTTTACCACTAAACTATACCTGCATTTTAAATTATCTACTAATAAGGATATTTAAGATTCTTATTAACAAGCAATTAATATAATATCAAAATAGAAAAGAGTTGTCAAGTAAAATTTGACAATTTCTTAAATTTAGGGTATAATTGTAAACAGTTGTTACCTGAAAAAGGTAAAGAAGAGATTTGATTTTATTATATATGCTATACGTTAGGGCGGAATTTTTTTGTATAGTAGGTTTATAGGATGTTTAAAATAATATATCTAAGAGATAATAGATATATGTATTTTTCGTATTCCCATAAAATATATAAATTTAGAAATTTTATGTACGGATCAAGTTAAAAGTATGAGAGTAACAACATATAAAGACTATGAAAGAAGGAGATTTTTTTTAATGACAGATGAGAATTTAAATAAAGATGGAAACGTTGGAACTGAAAACAATGTTTCTGATACTGGCGTAAAGAGAAGAGAAGGACGCCATAGAAATTACAATAGGAGAGAAAGTACAAGTAGAAATAGTACTAGAAGAACTACAACAGAGACAGCAGAAAATACAAAAGGAAGTAGAAGACCACGTAGAAGTAGAGAAAACAGAAATGAGAATGCTTCTGCAGAAAGTAACGAAATATTAGAAAAAAATATAACAAGCCAAGAAAATGAGAACACAAAGCTTGCAAAAACAAGAAGACATGAAGGAGGTCTTGTTAAGGTAGAGAATAGAGCAATAGCAAAAAGACCAGAAAGAGCAATTGCAAAGAGAAGCGAAAGGTCAATTACCAAGAGAGAAGATTTTAGATTTAAGAAACCATCAATAAAAATAATTCCATTAGGTGGTATAGAAGAGATTGGAAAGAATATTACAGTTTTCGAGTATGAAGATGATATTATAGTTGTTGATTGTGGACTTGAGTTCCCAACAGATGATATGCTTGGAATAGATTTAGTAATTCCTGATGTTACTTATTTGGTAAAGAATAAGGAAAAGGTTAGAGGAATGGTAATTACTCACGGACACGAGGATCACATTGGATCAATTCCATATGTATTACAACAAATTAATATGCCAATTTACGCGACAAAATTAACTTGTGGATTGATTAAAGGAAAGTTAGAAGAGCATCATTTATTAAGGTCTACAAAGCTTGTAGAAGTTGATGCTGGTCAAACAATTAAATTAGGAAAATTTTCGGTTGAGTTTATTAGAAGTTGCCATAGCATTCCAGACTCTGTAATGCTTGCAATTACAACTACCGCAGGAACAATACTTCACACTGGAGATTTTAAAATAGATTATACTCCAATCGATGGAAAGCCAATGGATTTAGGTAGAATTGCAGAACTTGGAAATAAGGGAATATTGGCACTTATGTCTGATAGTACAAACTCTGAAAGAAAAGGATTTACAATGTCAGAAAAGTCTGTTGGAGCAGTTTTCGACAAATTGTTTATGAACTGTAAAAAAAGAATTGTTGTAGCAACTTTCGCATCAAATGTCCACAGGGTTCAACAAATTGTGGATTCAGCTGTTAAATATGGCAGAAAAATTGCAGTTTGTGGTAGAAGCATGATAAATATGATTGAAAACGCAAGAGCTCTAGGTTATATAAATGCTCCAGAAGATATTTTCATAGATATCGATTTAATACGTAATTACAATGATGAGCAATTAGTAATAATTACAACAGGTAGCCAAGGCGAAACGATGTCAGCCTTAACAAGAATGGCTGCAGGAGAGCATAAAAAGGTTACTATTACACCAAATGATTTAGTAATAATTTCTGCAAATGCAATACCAGGAAATGAGAAGCTTGTTTCTAAAGTTATAGATGATTTAATGAAGATTGGTGCAGAAGTTGTATACAGTGCATTAGCTGATGTTCACGTATCTGGACACGCTTGCCAAGAAGAGCAAAAATTGATATTATCTTTAGCAAGACCACAATACTTCATACCAGTTCATGGTGAGTATAGACAATTAATGGCACATGCAGAAACTGCTAAAGAACTGGGAATACCTGCACAAAACATATTTATAACACACAATGGTAGAATATTAGAGTTAAATAAAGACGAAGCAAAATTCACAACATCAGTACCATCAGGAAAAGTTTTAGTAGATGGATTAGGTGTTGGAGATGTTGGAAATATTGTATTAAGAGACAGACAACATTTATCTCAAGACGGATTAATTGTTATAGTATTAACAATGGACTCATCAACAGGTGAAATAGTATCTGGACCAGATGTAATTTCACGTGGATTCGTTTATGTAAGAGAATCTGAAAACTTAATGGAAGACGTTAAAAACGTGATAAAACAAGAAGTTGCAGGATTTGAACAAAGACATATAACAGATTGGTCAACAATAAAATCAACATTAAAAGATGATTTAAGAGACTATATATTCCAAAAAACAAAGAGAGACCCAATGATATTACCAATAATAATGGAAGTTTAATAGGGTGAACTAGGAAAATTAGAAAAGAAGCTTTTAAAGTAAAAGCCTTGAAAGCTTCTTTTAAAAAAAATAAAAGGAGTAAGATTATGGATTATAAGGATTTAGCAAATTTAATTTTTCCGGATGCAAAACCAATAGAGTTTTACGAAGAAAAATATCCTGAGAGAGATTTACCGGAAGGTGCTATGGTTGTAAGAATTGGACCTAGCCCAACTGGTTCGGTTCACATTGGAACTATATACCAAGCTTTGCTTGCAAGAACTATTGCAGATAAAACTAATGGCGTGTTCTTTATGAGAGTTGAGGATACAGACCAAAAAAGAGAAGTTGAAAATGGAATTAAAGATATAATTGATTCTTTAAAATATTTCGATGTTCTTCCAGATGAGGGAATGGATACAGAAACAACTTGGCATGGAGAATATGGACCTTATAGACAATCTATGAGAAAAGAGATTTATCAAGCTTATGCTAAATATTTGCTAGAGCAGGGAAAGGCATACCCATGTTTTGCTACTGCAGAAGAGCTTGAAGAAATGAGAAAAACTCAAGAGGTTGCTGGTGTTAAACCTGGATATTATGGAGTTTGGGCTAAGTATAGAAATTTAACTGTTGAAGAAGCAGCAGAAAAAATAAAGAATGGTGAACACTATATAATTCGTTTAAGATCAAATGGAAGCGAAGAGAGAAAGATTAAGGTTCACGATGTTATAAAGGGAAATGTTATATTCCCAGAAAATGACCAAGATATAGTAATAATAAAGGCTGATGGACTTCCAACTTACCATTTTGCGCATGCTGTTGATGACCACTTAATGCATACAACACATGTAATAAGAGGAGACGAATGGTTATCTTCTGTTCCAATTCATGTTCAATTATTCCAAATGTTAGGATTTAAGGCTCCTAAATATGCACACACTGCAACAATACTTAAAAATGATAATGGAAATAAGAGAAAGATAAGTAAGAGAAAAGACCCAGAGGCATCAGCAAATTACTACAAAGAAATTGGTATTCCAGTTGAGGCTGTAAAGGAATATTTGTTAAATATTGCAAATTCAAATTTCGAAATTTGGAGAAAACAAAATCCAGATAAATCGATAAAAGAATTTGATTTCCAATTAACAAAAATGAGTGTTAGTGGAGCTTTATTCGATATGGTTAAGCTTTTAGACATAGGAAAAAATGTTATATCTAAATATACAGCTGAGCAGGTTTACAACGAGGCACATGAATGGGCTGAGACTTACGACAATGAGCTATTAGAACTTTTGAACAACAAAGAATATTCTATTAAAGTTCTAAACATTGAACGTGGCAAAGCTAAACCTCGTAGAGATATTGCAAAATGGTCAGATGTTAAACATTGCATAGAATACATGTATGATGATAAATTCTTTGCAAGCAATGATGAATACGAATTTGACAAGATAAATGATAAAGAAGAAATAAAAAAGATTTTAAATTTATATATGTCAAAATATTATGATGAAGCAGATGACCAACAAACTTGGTTTGGAAAGATGAAAGACATGGCTGAAGAGTTAGGATATGCAAGAGAAGTTAAAGAATACAAGAAAGAGCCAGAAAAATGGCCAGGACATGTTGGAGATATTAGTACAGTACTAAGAGTTGCAATAACAAGAAGAAGAAACACTCCAGACTTGTATGAAATAATGCATGTTTTGAGTAAAGCTAATGTGGAAAAGAGAATAGAATTAATAACAAAATAATATTAAAAAAGACTAATTTCAATTTATAAAAATTACGGCACGGTGCTCTTGGTAAGAGGTCCTAACGGACTCCTCAAAAGGCGAGCTTGACCTTATTAAAAAAATTGAAATTAGTCTTTTTGTAATAAAAGTTTGTATAGGAAATAATTTATTTGGAAATAAAAAAATCCCCCGCCGAAATGCAAATGCATCCGGCGGGGGAGAAGGGAGTACATTGAGGCTAAGTTACCGTATTGGCAACATGAGGTTGGTTATTCGATGGCAGGCATCCAAGAACCGCCCATATCCTCAATGGCTTTCTTGACCAGAGAATCATAGTGAAAACTACCGGTCAAAGAGACGAGAAGTGCCTTTGCGTTGCCTTCAACCCTTTGGACAAGTACGTTAACGTATTTGTCCCCAATTGTGGCAAAAGCGACATCCCGATGCGCTGAATCTTCAAACATTGCCATTCTGGCCCTACGAGGAGTACAAAGATTCAATGACATAAAAAATCCCCTTTCGAAATCTCCTCAAAGAGGAGTTAATATTGCTGTATTATATCACGAAATTCGACAAAATTCAACAAAAAATGCATTTTTTCTCAGATTTATTCAAATAAAAATAAGATTAGTATTATAAATAAAATATACTAACCTTAATGCGTAATAATTATCCCAAAAATCTAAATATAATTTTCAATATAATTCCACACATCTTCACTGTATATTTTTCTTTCTGCTGAAAAAGGCAAGAATGTTAAATCTTTTAATGGGTTTAATTCTTGTTGTAAATCTTCTAGAACCCCAGAAACTTTAGTAACTGCTATTTTATCAGATTTGTTTGCTACTATTAAACAAGGTGAATTTGTATTTATAATATATTGGTACATTAATCTATCATTTTCTGTTGGTGAATGACGAATATCTATTAAAAAAACTATTAATGAGATTTTTTTACATTTTGACAAGTATTCTTCAATAAAGTTTCCAACTTTAACTTGCTCTTGTTTTGACATTTTGCTATATCCATATCCGGGTAAATCAACGAAATAAAAGTTATTATCTACATTGTAGAAGTTTATTTGTCTTGTTTTGCCAGGCTCTGAGCTTGTTCTTGCTAATTTTTTTCTATTTAACATTGTGTTTATAAAGCTAGATTTGCCAACATTAGATTTCCCAACTAAAACAATTTGAGGCATATCGTTTTGAGGATATTGAGAAGGCTTCACTGCTGAAATTTCAAATTTAGGATTTTTTACTATCATATTATATGTTTAACCAGTATACAATACCTGATTTTCCTTTCAATTAAATTTTATAACCGTATAAATTATACCATACTAGATAATTAAAAACAATTAGAATCCATAGAAAAATGTTTGTATAGTTAATTCCAAAAGTAAATTTTAGTTTAGTTCTAAAAGTAGAATTTATTCTTATAGTCAAGCCAATGTTTGAGTTTACACAAATAAGTTTATAAAGTATAAAGAAGGAGGCAAAATTTGCCTCCTCGGTATGGTTTTATGCAACGTAGTGGTATGTGTTATTTGATGATGATGTCATGAACATCAGGGCCGATTCCAATATACATAACAGGAATCTCCAAGTATTCTTCAATGAACTCGATAAAATTTTTAGCGGGCTGAGGCAGAGAGTCGTAATCTGTACAACCAGAAGTATCCCAACCTTGCTTAAAACTTTTGTAAATAGGTTCGCAATTCTCCGAGTCAACGGGAACATAGTCAATTGTTATCGGCCAATTGTGGGGTTGACTATATATATACGAAGTACATACTTTAATTTCCCCCAATTTCCAGCCGATTTTCCCAAGGTCATCCATGTGCATTAAACACAATTCGGTGATGCCATCCTGGATGACTGCGTTTTTAAGACGGACCAAGTCGAGCCAACCAACTCTACGAGGGCTTCCATCAGCATTAAATTCGTGGCCTATTTTGCGTATTGCATTAGCGGTGCTACCAAATTGCTCTGTGTTAAAAGGACCTTCGCCGGCGCGAGAACAATAGGCTTTTGCAACCCCCAACACATCGCGGACGTAGACAGGACCTATTCCAGCAGCTGCCAAAGTTCCAGAAGTACTCGGACTCGAAGAGGTAACATAAGGGTAGTCACCCTGGTCTACATCCAAGTAAAAAGACTGTGAACCCTCAACTACTATTTTATCATCGTTGCAAAGTGCAGAATTAAGTATAGGTCGTTCATCACGAATGTAGGGAACAATCAAACTGCGATAACTTAAAATGCTGTCATCGATAAGGGTATGGATTTTCGTGATTGTGTTTTCAGGAGAAAATGCATTCAAAATCACATTGTCAATCTTGATAATGTGAGAAATGCGAGTGATAAGCTCCTGAATATTCAAGCTTGCAAAATCTATCATGCGAATGCCGATGCGGTTTACCTTATCAGAATAACATGGACCAACTCCACTTAGGGTAGTACCTAATTTATTGGAGCCCTTCAATTCTTCGTGCATTTTATCCATGTTAATGTGGTATGGCAGAATGATGTGAGCCCGAGGACTGATAATTAGACGTTCGGGAGAGACTTTAACACCCATTGCCTGTAGAGTTTTTATTTCTGTGGCAAGGATAGATAAGTCAATTACGACGCCTGGACCGATAATACATTGAGTGTTTGGCAATACAATTGCCGCAGGAAGCAAGTGCAAAGTAAACTTTTGACCACCAATCATTACGGTGTGACCAGCTTTACTACTACCTGTTCCACGAACTGCAATGCACTCCTTAGAAACTTGGTGGGCAATACGTCCTTTTCCTTCGTTTCCCCATTGAGTTCCAACAATAACGGTAACGTTAGCCATAAAACTAAACCTCCTTTATAGACAATTGTCATGTTAAAGTTACATAAAACGATACCGTCAAAGATTATATCACGGAAAGTGGGGAGAATCAAGGTATATGGGAGAAAAGCAAGAAATGTAAATGAAAATTTCAAAAAAATTTTTAGAAAAAGACTAATTTTAATTTATAAAAATTAGTCTTTTTTTAATATAAAATATTATTTATTTTTAGGTTTTATTATTTCTGTTCCACCCATGTATGGACGTAAAACTTCTGGAACTGTTATGCTTCCGTCTTCGTTGTAGTTATTTTCTATAACTGCTATAAGTCCTCTAGGAGTAGCGACTACTGTATTGTTTAGAGTGTGAGGATAGTAGTTTCCTTTTTCACCCTTTACACGAATCCCTAATCTACGTGCCTGAGCATCTCCTAAAGTTGAACAGCTACAAACTTCGAAGTATTTTTTTTGTCTTGGACTCCATGCCTCAATATCGCAAGATTTTACTTTTAAATCAGCTAAATCACCACTGCAACAATCAAGTTGTCTGACTGGAACATTCCAACTTCTGAATAAGTCTACACTTAACTTCCACATTTTATTGTACCAGTTCATTGAATCTTCTGGTTCGCATAAAACAATCATTTCTTGCTTTTCAAATTGATGAACACGGTATAATCCTCTTTCTTCTAGGCCGTGTGAACCAATTTCTTTTCTAAAACATGGAGAATAAGATGTCATTGTAATTGGAAGATCCGCTTTCTTTAAAATTTGGTCCTTAAATCTACCAATCATTGAATGCTCTGAAGTTCCTATTAAATATAGGTCTTCGCCTTCTATTTTATACATCATGGCATCCATTTCTTCAAAGCTCATAACACCTGTAACAACATCACTACGAATCATGAATGGTGGAATTGCATATGTGAAACCAGCATTAATCATGTAATCTCTAGCACATGCAAGCATTGCTTCATGAAGTCTAGCAATGTCTCCAATTAAATAATAGAAACCAACACCACTAGTACGTCCTGCAGATTCTTTATCCATTCCGTTTAATTTTTCTATAATATCTGCATGATATGGAATTTCATAATCTGGAACTTTGGGTTCTCCAAATCTTTGAACTTCAACATTTTCAGAATCGTCTTTTCCGATTGGAACTGATGGATCTATTATGTTAGGAATTTTCATCATTCTTTCTTTGATTTCACTTGCAAATTTTTCTTCTTTTTCTTCGTTTACAACAAGCTCATCATTAATAGCTTTAACTTCAGCTTTAATAGCTTCAGCTTCATCTTTTCTGCCTTCTTTCATAAGGCTACCAATTTTATCGCTAAGAGATTTTCTCTTAGAACGAAGCTCATCTCCATGCATCTTGCAAGCTCTGCTTTCTTTATCAAGAGCAATAACTTCATCAACTAAATGAAGCTTTTGCTCTTGAAACTTATTCTTAATGTTTTGCTTAACAACATCTGGATTTTCTCTTAAAAATTTAATGTCTATCATAACATACACTCCTTTTCGCCCATTAGGGACGCCCTTTCTTGGGCGAAATTTATTTTTATTATTCAAACTATAAAAAGACACCCCTATGCAAAAACATAAGGGCGAATTACACTTACGCCTTTTCAATGAAAACATTATATAACAAAATTTAGAAAAAGTAAATAAAATTGGGCTAATATGTAAAGAATAGATGATAAAATAAATTGTTTTGGAGGATATGATGAATCTTATTTTAGAATTTGTCAAATTTATAATTTTTTCTTTAGGAATAGTTACTATATCTAAATATATGCTTGTACCGGTTTTGAGAAAGATTTCCATTGCATTAAAATTAAGCCCAAAGGCTAGTGGAAATATAGCAGGATTTGCCACATCTGTACCAGAACTCTTAACAGTTTCATTTTCAGCTGCTAGTGGACTAATTGGAACAAGTGTGTACAATATTTTAAGTTCAAATATTATCAATTTAATACAATATATTTTTGCAATTTATTTAAATAAGAATCAAAAATTTTTAAGGAATAGAGCAATTTCAATCGATATTTTTTTAGTTATTGCGACAATAATAATTCCATTAGTGCTTGCAATTTTTAATGTGACTTTAGGTATTACAAGTGTTGTAATCTTTCTAATTTTACTAGTTGTATTTTATTATATAAATCATAATGTACACAAAATTTATCTAGAAAAAGAAGATGAGAAAATAAAAAAAGAAGACTTAGAAGAGGAAATAGAGGAAGAGAAAAAAATAAAAAGAAATAATTTAATTTTTTATTGGATTGCATTGCTAATAATTGCAGGGCTTTTATATTTTGTAGGAGAATTACTAAGCAACAGCCTTACAAATTTATGTAATACGTTTGGACTACCAGAATTAGTACTAGGAATATTATTAGGTTTTATAACTAGTATTCCAGAATTAATAACATTTATAGAAGCACAACGAAAAGAAAAAAAGAAAAATACAGAAATGGCAAACAAAATTGGTGTAATAGAGGCTACAAACAATCTATTAACATCAAATTTACTAAACTTATTTGTGATACAGTCAATTGGAACTATTATTTATACAATTATTAGATGAACAAGAATAAATTGGAAAAAAATTAATATAATAGTAATAGATTGGGGGATAATACAATGTGGGGAAAACAGGAAGATAAAAACAGAGATTTGATAGTAAATATATTGAAAACTAAGATGGAACTAAATTTAAATATAAAGAATTATGAATATGCAGAGCAAGATCAAATTGATTATTTTTTATATCAAATAAAAGCGAATCAAGCAAGACTGGATTTTTTAATAAAGAAGGCAAAAGAGAGTAACATAGAATTAAGCAATATAGAAAAAATAAAATATGAAGCATAGAGTAGTGCGTATTTAAATACATTGTTGGGTATTATTAAAATAAATGACATTATAAAGTATCATATTTGTCCATGCACAAACATAGAATGTGATAACATCGGAATGGGGGAAAGCATGGACGTTAAAATGTTATTGGTGTATGTGGCGTGTATAATTGGAATATTTATAGTAGGAAAAATATTTATAATTCCAATAAAAATAATTACTAAATTGATAATAAATTCGTTTTTGGGGGCTGTATTGTTATATGTTATCAACATAGTAGGAACAGTGTGTGGATTACATATAGGAATAAATGTTGTTACTGCACTGGTTGTAGGAATATTAGGAATACCAGGGGCTGTGTTGCTCACTGTGCTTGCAATATTTATATAAATGACATAAGAAAATACAGCCTTTACCATAGTAATGGTTAAAAGCTGTATTCTACAAGAGCTAGCTTACAAGATGTAAGTCAAGACTAGGTGCCAACCTTGCGGACAGTGTGCACCGTGACAGTGCAACCGTCGGTATGTGAAAAGCTTCACCCATACCACTGCCAAGATGGCGACCAAGATGCCTGCCCAGCTAGCAATGACGCTGGCATAGGGGAGCATCATGGTGGCAATTACGTAGAAGGAAACGCCTCCTACAAGAATCACCGTTCCGAGAACCTTGCTGGGCGATGCTACCATAAGAAGTATGCCCAGTACAACTGCAGCTCCAAACAGAAGCTCGAATGCTGCAGTATTAATCATAACAGCTT
>FR880072.1:86544-92750 GCA_000435175.1 Clostridium sp. CAG:245 | reverse complement strand
CTACCAAATAAGCGACAATTGCCTCAATCATAGAGGCTCTCCTTTCTCTTGTACAACCGAGTTATAGCCCAGTTGGAATGTGAAATTACTTATATGTATAATATACCATAAATTCCACTTTATGTCAATTTTGCGTTGACTGAATTAATATTTGTAATATATAATATTATTATAATAAGGAAAGGAATTAATCAATTACATAGGTTAATATATATTATTATATGATAAATTATACAGAAAAAGAGATTTTAGAAATACTGAAAGATGAACAAAAAACAGATGAATTTTTGGCAACATTAACAGGCGAAGATGTAAAGAAATTGTTGACATATATAAATAGTAAAGTTAGAAATATACCAAATGAAGAAAATGATGTTTATAATGGGTATATGGTTGTGGGAGCATTAATATCGCCTAAAAATGATATTCAAAATAGATGCTTCGAAAAAATAGCGGAATCTCTAAAAAATATTAAAGGAAACAGAAATAGGGCAACGTTATTACACTATTTGGTAAATGAGTTGCATTTGTTTACAGATGGAAATGGAAGAACAGGGAGATGTATATTTGAATTATTAACAAATCCAGAATTTAGTTTTGAAAAGAATAATAATTTTAGACATACCAGAAAAGAAGCTAGTAGAGCTGATGGAGATATTGGTACAAATGAATTTGAAAGTAATATGCATGTGAAAAACTATCAAAAGGCTCTTGCTTATGCATCGTTTCTAGTGTATAAATCATTGATGAAAAATAATCTATTTTCAAAGGGAGTACTGGGAAAATGCATTTATGTTGCTTCAGATGTTGAATTGCTTGAAAATGAATATGATGGATCCAAAGTATTTATACCAGAAGATATTAGAATTAAATTATCCGAAAAGCAATTAGAAGATATCGATGTGGCATTATGTGACAATAATGATACTGAATTGTATTCTACAGCAGGGTTAACTATGGCAGTAATGCAGTCTTTAAAAGAAAGCACAATAAAAGAAAAAAAATTTGAACCAGTACCAGATTATACTGTGTGTGATATCTGCGTTGGACAAGATGAATGTTATTTAGAAGAAAGCAAAAAGACATTTGATAGTTGGACTAAAGAGGATTATTTACGTGCAGTTAAAGTTGCTGATTATATAAAAGAAGCAAAACTTGATGCAATGATAGATATTTTTGAACATCCAGAAAATTTTATTGTTGAAGGGATTGGAACTATTGCAGACATATTATCTGGAGATATATATGAAGGAGTAGAATACCCATTGGAGATTATGGCAAAATTACAGCAAAATTGTAAGACTAATTTTGATGGAACAAGAATGCAAAAAAGCATAGAATTATTGGAAAAAACTTTGCAACAAAACATTGAAGAAGTTAGTAAAGGAAACATTCAATCTGTTGAATCTTTAGTACGTCAAGTGGTACCAGAAATGGAAGATGTTAAGGATGTAGATAAAACTGAAAATAGAATAGAACGTGACATTTTGGGAAAAAGCCAAACAGAAGAAAAATTAAAATAGAAGGAGCAAAATATGGAAAATGAAGAATATGCTATTGCATATAAAGAAGTATCAGAAATTTTAAAATATATACCTATATTTGATTATGAGAAAATTCCAAGAGAAAAAATAGAGCTATATAAAAAGATGCAAGATAGAGATTATCATTTTAAATATAATCCATTAAAGACTCTAGATGAACAGAATGTATCAAAACAAGCAAAAATTATAATTGGATTATTATTTAGAGATTATTGGGCTACAGAAGAGCAAAAAAGTAAGATTGTTGCAAAACAAAATTATGAAAGAGAAAAATTAATAAAAGAGCAGAAAAATTTATTTAAATATAAGAATAGAAATATGAAAGAAAGTGAAATAATTAACTGTGAAGAAAAATTTTTGCAGGAACCTAAAGACAACATCTTCAAAAGAATATTTAAAAGGATAAAATGCATATTTAAATTAAAAAATTAGGTGGAGGTTTACTTCACCTAATTTTTAGAATTATTCAACTGTTACTGACTTTGCTAAGTTTCTTGGCTTATCTACGTCTAATCCCTTATTTTTAGAAATATAGTAAGATAATAATTGTAATGGTATTACTGAAAGTATTGGTGAGATTAACTCATTTGTTTCAGGTATATTTATTACATAACCAAAGTTATTGTTTGGCAATATTTGGTTTGTTATTATTAAAGTTTTTGCACCTCTTGTTATTACTTCTTGCATGTTGCTGATTGTTTTTTCTACTAATTCTTTATTTGTAATTATTCCGATTACTGTTACACCGTTTTCTATTAAGGCGATTGGTCCGTGTTTTAATTCGCCTGCTGCATAGGCTTCTGAGTGTATATAAGAAATTTCTTTTAATTTCAAAGAACCTTCTAATGCTACATTGTAGTCAGTGCCTCTGCCTAAAAAGAACATATCTTTTTGTGTGTACACCTTGCTTGCAAATGTTTTTATTTCTTCGCTGTTATCTAGAACAGCTTCTATTTTTGAAGGCAAGTCTAGAATATCAGCCTTTAATTTTTCTAATTCATCTTTTGAGTAAGAGCCTAACAATTCGGCAAAGTATATTCCAAGCATTGCAATTAAACAAACTTGTGAAGTGTATGCTTTTGTTGATGCAACTGCTATTTCAGGGCCTGCATGCGTATAAATTGTGTAATCTGCTTCTCTAGTTATTGTACTTCCGATTACATTTGAAATTGCAAGAGTTCTTGCACCATGTAATTTCGATAATCTTAATGCTGCAAGTGTGTCAGCTGTTTCACCAGATTGACTCACAAAAATACATAACGTTTTTTCATCAATTATTGGATTTCTATATCTAAATTCTGATGCTATATCTACTTCAACTGGAATTCTGCATAGTTTTTCTATTATTGATTTTCCCATTAAACCTGCATGCATAGCAGTACCACAGGCTACTATAAATATTTTATTTATAGATTTTAAATATTCTTTAGAAATTTCTATATCATCAAAACTGCAATTTTCTCCTAGTTTTAATCTTGAACCTATTGTTTCACGAATGGCGGTTGGCTGTTCGAAAATTTCTTTTAACATATAGTCTTCGTATCCGTCTTTTTCGGCTGCAGAAGCATCCCATTCTATATTTTTAACTTCCTTATTGTGAGGAGTTAAATTCATATCATAAAAGTTAATCATATCTTTAGTGATAAGAGCAAATTCATTATCATTTAAAAGATAAAAATCTTTAGTATATCTTAAAACAGCTGGAATATCTGATGCAACAAAGTTTTCACCATTTCCTTTTCCAATTACTAAAGGACTATCTTTCCTTACTACTACTAAATCTTCTGGATATAGAGAAGAGATTATTTCTAAAGCATAACTTCCTTTTAAATCTGAAACGGCATTCTTTACAGCTCTTAAAAATTTCTCGATTGTATTTTGTGATTTATCACTTGTAAAGTAGTAATCAATTAAATTAGGAACTACTTCTGTATCTGTTTGAGAAACAAAATGATATCCGTTGTCTGTTAAAAATTTTCTTAAATCCGCATAATTTTCAATAATTCCGTTATGAACAACTGCAAATCTATTTGAATTGTCTAAATGAGGGTGAGCATTTTCTTTTGATGGCTTTCCGTGAGTAGCCCAACGAGTGTGCGCAATACCAACAGTTCCAGATAATTTATCTATTCCATCAAGAGACTCTAAATTTGAAACCCTGCCCTTTTCCTTCATAACAGTAATCTTATTATTTTCAATAGTTGCAATTCCAGCAGAATCGTAACCTCTATATTCTAGGCATTTAAGTCCATTTATTAAAATTTCTTTTGCTTTATTGTTACCAATGTAACCTACTATTCCACACATAGTAAACCTCCTATAAAATACATAATTTAATAATACCAAAGTAAAACACTTTGATTCAAAATATAATATAAAAGGCATAAAATAATTAAACTACTCAAAATTATATCTGTTCTAACATCACTGCTAGGTTTTGCTAATTTATAAGGACCGTAGAAAGCCCTAGAGCATCCGCCGAATATTTCGATAAACTCTAACCTCGTCAACAGCACAAACGCTGTCCTGGCGCTAAAAATGAACTCCTTTCTTAATAAAAATTTTATTTTATGCTTATATGGATATAATATTACACTAAAAGGGAAAATGTATCAAGATTAAAATTAAAATTTTAGATAAAAATTTATAGACAACACAGTAAAATTATATTATACTGTTAATATAGGAAATGAGAATAAGCACAGTGTGGGTACTACCACTTTACATACACAGTTTATGCTGTGAGATTGGAGGTGGTGCTATATGTTGGAACAAGCTATATTTATTATATACTTACTTTTCTACGGTTTAGTAGGAATGACCATTATAGCATTTGCCTTAATTATTGCATTGGTAGTAATTTTGAGCAAATAATAAAAGCACCACATTACGCTTTGCCTAGCTATGTGGTGTTAACCAAATATTAATAGGTAGCACACATTTCTGTGGCTTCTTTATTTCCTATGTTTATTATATTACATTTGCGCTGAGATTGTCAATAAATTTTGAAAATCTCTTATTTTTGTGCTAAAATATATATTACGAGGTAAAAAATTATGTTTGATATAGAAGCAGAACTAAAAAAACTGCCTAAAAAGCCAGGGGTTTATATAATGCACGACAAAAATGACAAGATTATTTATGTTGGTAAGGCTGTTGTTTTAAGAAACAGGGTTAGGCAGTATTTTAGAAAGAATAAGAAAACAAAAAGAATTCAAAATATGGTTGCGTTAGTTGACCATTTTGAGTATATAGTGTGCGATAATGAGGCAGAGGCTCTTATTTTGGAGTGTAATCTAATTAAGAAGAACATGCCTAAATTCAATGTGCTTTTAAAAGATGATAAAACATATCCATATATTAAAATTAATGTGAAGGCAGATTATCCAGATTTGTATATTACAAGAAGAATTTTGAATGATGGTGCTAAATATTTTGGACCTTATGCAAATGCTGGAAGTGCTAAGGAAATGATTGAGTTTATCAAGTCTAGATATAAGATTAGACAGTGTAGAAGCTTTAAATATAAGGATAGACCATGTTTGAATTATCACATAAAGAAGTGCATGGCTCCTTGCATGGGATATATTAGTAAGGAAGATTACAGAAAGCAAATTGATGAAATTATTTCTATTTTAGAAGGTAAGACCGATAATTTAAAGAAAGAGCTAGAAAAAGAAATGCTAGAAGCTTCTAAGAAAATGGAATATGAAAAAGCTCAGGAAATAAGAGATAAAATATTTGCGATAGATAGAATTTCACAAAGACAAAAGGTTTCAAATATTTCTGAAAATGATATAGATGTAATTGGTTTAGCAAGAAAAGACGAAGAAGTTTGTATTGAGATGTTCTATGTTAGAAATAGTAAGATGATTGGCAGAGACCACTACATATTCAAGGGCTTAGAAGATGAGGAAGATAGTGAAATAATTTCAAGCTTTATTAAACAATATTATATGGGAAGAACAATTCTACCAAATAAAATAATGATAAAAGAGGAGATTGAAGACAAGGATGCAATCGAAATGCTATTAACAGAATCTGCAGGAAGAAAAGTAGAAATAAAGACACCGCAGAAAGGTGAAAAATTGAAATTCGTAGAAATGGCAGAGAACAATGCTTTAATTACTTTACAGAACAAGGAAAAGGACAAATACAATATTTTAGCAGAATTAAAACATGTATTAAACTTAGAAAAATTGCCAAGAAAAATAGAATGTTACGATATATCAAACTTATCTGGAACCAATATGGTTGCCGGTATGTGCGTAATGCAGGATGGAATAATTAAGAAAGAAATGGCAAGAAAATTCAAAATAAAAGAAGTTGTTGGGCAAGATGATCCAGCATGTATGGAAGAAGTAGTAACAAGACGTTTAAGACATTCTGTGCCAATTCTAAATGAGGACAAACCAAACGGATTCGGAGAATTACCAGACGTAATATTTGCAGATGGAGGCATAACGCAAATACATGCAATTCAGCAGGCAATAAGAAATGTAAACAAAGAAATAGAACAAAAGGCAAAAGAAAAAAACATAGAATTAACAGAAAAAGATAGAGTAAATATTACTGTATTTGGAATGGTAAAAAACGATAAGCACCAAACTCGTGCATTAATGAATGACAAAAGAGAAGAGTTAGAAATTTCACAAACACTTT
>FR880072.1:82395-86496 GCA_000435175.1 Clostridium sp. CAG:245 | reverse complement strand
AGACGCAGTACACGACACAGCAATAGGATACCACAAAAAGCTAAGAAACGAAGAAGTAACCAGGTCTGCACTAGATAACATAAAAGGAATAGGAACAGTAAAAAAAGTAGAACTATTAAAAAAATTCGGAACAGTAGAAAACATATCAAATGCAAGTGTAGAAGAAATAGCAGAAGTAAAAGGAATAAATGAAGAGTTAGCAGTAGAGATAAAAAATGCACTTATACATTAAAATTCGCCTATTAGGGACGCCCCTTTTGGGGCAAAATTTTTTTGTCATAAATCTCGGACAAGCTGAATATATTTTATAATAAGAATATAAAATGGCAAACTTTTTCCTGAAAAGATTGCCTGAAAAGGGGGATTTATGGAGTATTCTAAAGATATTGTTTTAGGAGTAAAATTTTTTAATGGAGAGGACAAGCATGAGAATTTAAAATTAGAGGAAATAAGGGAAAATAAATATGACAAAGTCAAGAAAATTGTTAAAAAAATAAGTAAAGCAACAATAAATAAAGAGAAAATTTGTAAAGTGGAAATTAATAATAAAAATAAAGTAGTAAAATTTATGTATGAACACAAATTCATAACATCAATAAGCATAATATGTATTATTTTAATGATGTTAGACTGTGTGTTGGTATATAGTTTTATGGAGTTATTGCAAAGATTGTAAATAAAAATGCGAGATTTTCTTGAAATTTCTAATGTTTGCTTGATTTATCTATCAAAAGTTAGTATAATTTTATATGATATAAGTAAAACAGAGTGTGATGTGTTGCTCCTTGACGAAAGGAGACGATGCAAATGTTATTAGTACAGGTTTATTAACTATCTATATACATATTAGTTATTGAACTTGCAATATAAAAAATCAATGGTAAATATAACATATTAGAAAAGGATGAATTTAATGAAAATAGCAAATAATTGGAAAGATTATGAAATTTTGGATATGGCTAATGGTGAAAAGCTTGAAAGATGGAATAATATCTATCTTGTTAGACCAGATCCGCAAATAATTTGGAATGATAAGCAATATCCAGAAAAATGGAAGCAGGCTAATGCGCGTTATAATAGAAGTAGTACTGGTGGTGGACATTGGGATTACAAGAAAAGGCTACCAGATAGCTGGCAAATTAAGTATAAGAATTTAACTTTTAATATTAAGCCAATGGGATTTAAACATACTGGAATTTTTCCGGAACAAGCTGTTAACTGGGATTGGATGATGGATAAAATTCAGAATGAAATAAAAACTACAAATAGAGAAATTAAAGTTTTGAACTTATTTGCATACACAGGAGGAGCAACTGTTGCTTGTCTTTATGCTGGTGCATCTGTGTGCCATGTAGATAGTTCTAAGGGAATGGTTGCGTGGGCAAAAGAAAATGTTGTATCATCAAGATTGCAAGAAAGACCAGTAAGATATATTGTGGATGATGTTGTAAAATTTGTTCAAAGGGAGATTCGTAGAGGAAACAAGTATGATGCAATAATTATGGATCCACCTTCTTATGGAAGAGGCGCAAATGGAGAGGTTTGGAAGTTTGAAGAAAATCTACCAATGCTCATAGAAATTTGCATGCAAGTATTATCAGATAATCCATTATTCTTCTTAATAAATTCATACACAACAGGAACATCTAGTATGGTACTTGAAAATTTATTGAAAATGAATATGAGAAAAAAATATGGTAAAAGAGCAGATGATGGCATATTTGAAAATGGTGAAGTTGGACTTCCAATGACTGATTCTGACTTTATATTACCATGTGGAATATATTCAAAATGGGTGAAAAAATAAAATGGAAAATCAAATATATTTAATAAAAATTGGTAATGCTGAGATTAACCTAAAAATACTATATGAAGATAATCATATAATTGTAGTAGAGAAACCTGTAAATATTCCTTCACAGGGAGATAAAACTGGAGATATAGACATGCTTGCAATAGTAAAGCAATACATAAAAGAAAAATATAATAAGCCAGGAAATGTTTATTTGGGGCTTGTACACAGACTTGATAGACCAGTTGGTGGTGTAATGGTATTTGCTAAGACTTCAAAGGCAGCAGCAAGACTGAGTGAGCAGGTAAGAGAAAAAGTATTAAAAAAAAATTATCTAGTAATAGTAAATGGAAAATTTGAGAAGAATAAAGGAACTTTACAGGATTATTTATTAAAAAATGAAAAAACAAATATGAGTAAAGTTGTAAAAGAAGGAACAAAGAACTCTAAATATGCAGAGTTAGACTATGAAGTACTTAAATATGATAAAGAATTGAATTTATCAGTGCTAAAAATAGATTTGCATACGGGTAGGCATCATCAAATAAGAGTTCAACTTTCTAGCAGACAACATAGTATATATGGCGACCAAAAATATGGTGGTAGAGGGCATGGAAAGCAAATTTGCCTATGGGCATATAAATTAACAATACAGCATCCAATAAGTAAAGAAGAAATGGTTTTTATGGCAGTACCAGAAAAAGAAAAAAGCTGGAAAATATTAGAAAATATAGTAATTGAATAATAAACAAGAAAATAGTTTCATGAAAATACCGTTTTTCGTCATGAAATTATTTTTTTGCATAAAATTGTTATTTTTATGAATGAAATGATGTAATTTATCATAAATATGAAAAAAATATCGTATTATGGTATATGATGTAGCCAGTTAAAGAGAGGTGAGCAAAATGATAAATCAAATTTGCGAATCCCTGACAAATAAAATACGACAGGAAATGCCCGACATAGATGATGAAAAAGCAGAAGTAATACAATATGGGTTAGAATTAATAATAGGGGAAGTTCCAAAAATAATACTACTTTTTGTAGTAGCAATAGTCTTGAAAATAGGATGGCTTGTGGTATTTGCATACTTTTCAATGTTACCGTACAAAATTGTTGCCGGAGGTTTTCATCTAAAAACAAATATTGGATGCACAATTGGAACACTTACTATTTATTATGGAAATGTTTTAATAAGTAAATACATAACATGGACACCAATATATACAAAATACATAGTAATTTTAATAGCTTTTGTATTTTCAATGATAATGGTAAGTTTATATGCACCAGCAGATACGGTAAATTTACCAATTCTAACAAAAAAAGAAAGAAAAACAAAGAAAGTTTTATCTTACATATTTGCAACAGTAACATTAATTGTTTCAATAATAATTAAAGACAATACATTATCAAACATTTTGTTATTAAATGTAATAATAGAATCTATTTGTATATCTAGAGTAGCATATAAAATAACAAAAAATGAATATGGTTATGAAAATTATTTGAAAGAACTTAAAGTTAGATAATAAAGCGTCAAGCCGGCGATGCTTATTATAAATAAATTTAAATTTCCAAGGGGGTAAATAATTATGTTAAAATTATTAGCAAAAATCGCAGAAAAATATGCAAAATCTACAAATACAGCATGTGTATTTTGGGGAATGTTTCACCAACCAAAAATGCCAGCTAGCTTAATAAAAAAAGACTAGTTAAATACAACTCTTATAACAATTAAAATAAAATGAGAATGGTTATAGAAATATAGCCATTCTTTTTGGGGATAGAAAACAAAGACCACGGTAAAACCGTGGAAAAGAATTAGCTTTTATAAATTTCTATTTGCTGTTTAAACAATTTATTATCTTTAGAAGTGAATCTGGTTATATTTTTATGCTTTTTTAAGATTTTTTCGACTTCCCATAGACCTAGACCGGTATTATGAGGTTTGGTTGAATAGCCTTTTTCATAGATTTTTTCAATATTGATGTTTGTATCTTTATAAGTGTTTTCAATAATTAGCAATTGCCTATTACGGTTGATGTCATTTCTAATTTCAACATGTATATATTTATTGTCACATTCTGAAGCTGCCTCAATTGCATTATCCATAAGAATTCCAAGTATTCTAGTGAATTCGTAAATGCCCATATATAGATTGTTGAAATCAATAAAAGTTTCTAAAGATATTTTTATTCCTAAATTGTCTGCTTTGTAATATTTATTAGCCAAGACTGAATAAACAGCAGGGCTATTTATACTATCTGGATTTAGCGAGCCAAGATTACTAACTTGATTGCAAT
>FR880072.1:19113-82336 GCA_000435175.1 Clostridium sp. CAG:245 | reverse complement strand
TAGTCCTTCCATATCATTTGTTTCAACATAACCACCAATGCCTGAAATTATATTTGCAAAATCATGTTTGAAGGCTCTAATATTATCATGAAGAATTTGTAAAGTTTTATTGTATTGCTTTTCTTGTTCTAAATCATCTTTAGTTTTCTGCAAATTCATAGTTTTGATGATACTATAAAAGCTTAATACAAAGTAAGAAATTAATGACAATAGATTAACCCAAACAATAAATGCAGGAAGTGTATCGTTGTAATAACCGATTAAATACATTTGCATAAAGAGTACGATAAATGCAATTGTAAGATTTAAGAATAATGTTATTTTTTCACGCGTGCCGATGTTGTCAAAGAGTTTTATATTAAATTTGTGTTCTTTTACTATTTTGCACATAAGTAAAATTAAAAAATATATAGAAAAGTTAATTGCAATTCTAAAAACTGGAATATATGCACATGCATCATAATCTATATGGAAAATGAAGAAAAAGATTCTTGCAAGGGCTATTTCTAAAACAGTAATTATTGCAATTGAAAAAAATTCGGATAGAAGAGCTTTAAAGAAATTCATTTTAAATACTCCCATTATAATAAAAGGTGCAGTTACCATTGTTATTATATTACTATATGGTTTTGGAATAAAGAAAACACAAAAGGCTCCAATAGGCACGGTTAGAGCTAGATAAGAAAGTTTTTGCTTTACAGTTGATCTGACATTAAATATTGTAAGAAAGATTTGCATTGTTATAGGAATTTCTATAAAAAGAAATAATATTAATAATATATTTATAATAGTTTCATTTTCGGTAGTCATTGCTACCCATAGATTACTTAAAATTTCCATAGTTATTTATAACCTCCATAAAATTTTTTCTGTATTTTCCGCCAATGAAACAAAAAGAGTTTGGCGGAGTCTTAAAGAATATAGTGTCTGTCTTAAAATCTATATTTCGAATGTTATTAATGTTAACAATAAAAGATTTGTGGCATCTAACAAAATTTTTTGGGAGACTCAGAGAAATTTTATTGAAGGAGCCATATGTCTCTACTATGCCGGTAGTTAAATTAAATACCGTTTTGGCACCTGATTTCTCAATAAAGTTTACAAGAGTTTGATTTACTAATTGTTTATTGTTGTTCAAATTTAAAAATTTAGTTGAGTTATTTCGTATGTCCTCTGATAGACGATTTATAGTTTTTTCTAAAGTAGAAATATTAAATGGCTTATGAATAAAATCAAACGTCTTGCATTCATAAGCCGAAACAATATATTCAAAATGTGCTGTAATAAAAATTATATATGTAAATTTATTTGTTTTTCTAATTTGTTTAGCAATTTCAATGCCATTTAATGTTGAATTGAGGTCTATATCCAGAAATAGAACATCAACGGTATTAGTATTTAAGTAATTCAATAAATCTCCGGAGTTAGATGCAGTAAACACTATTGTGGCTCCGGTAGTCATACTTTAGGAAAATTTTTTCCAACATTTCCTTCAATTTTGACAATACTTGAACATTGTCGTCACATAGTGCAAATTTTATCATAAGCTCATCTCCTTTAAATATAAAATAAATCGGGGATTATATTGAAAAAACAGAAACTACCCAATTTTTTCCAAATTGATTACTAATATATTCCAAATTTTAAATATTGTCAATATTTTAATTAAAAAAATAAAATAAAAATGTCGAAAGTTGCAAAATACTTGCACTTTTACTGAAAATATTGTAAAATATATATATCTATGAAAATTGTTTTTGGGGGAAATTATGGAATTTTATAATAGAATAAAAGAAATTTGCAAAAAACATAAAAAAGTAGCTCTTTTTGTTGATATGGATGGCACAATTGTGGAATACAGAGTTTTCCCAGAAAATTTTGTAACAACTGAAACAAAGGAAGTATTTTTAAATGCAGAACCATTGGAAGTAATTCTAAAAAATTTAGAAAAAATAAATGAGATTGATAATTTAGATGTATATATCTTGTCTCTTGCAAGAAGCTTTATAATAGTAGAGGAAAAGAAGCAATGGCTTAAGAAATATGCTCCATTTATTAGGGAAGAAAACTATATCTTGTTAAATAAAGAAAATGGAGATTATAATGCAGAAAATAGAGAATTTATAAAGAGTATTAAAATGATGGAAAAATTGAATGAATATGATTATGTTATACTTTTAGATGATGACCATAAAATATTAAAGAGAACCTTAAATGAGATAGGAAAGAATGGAGAGGTATTCCATGTTTCATCTGCTACAATGTAAAAACGAAAGAAAATTGTACCTAATGCAAAATGCAAGAGGTAAATGAAAATTATTTGAATTATGTGAAAAATGAATAAAAATTTCTAATTTGAATATATGGGTAACAATTGAAATATTTTAAATTAGAGATTGAAGAGAATTATTAAAAAACGATGCAATGCTTATGTTCGGCAAGTGTATCGTTATTTTTTTGTCTATAAATTTGTTATATTAATAAGTTTTTATCATAGAATTAAATAGTATCGAAAAAAGGAGAGTGCTTATGAGAGTAATCAAGGGCAAGAAGATTGCAATTATTGCTATTTTTATGGTTTTTATGATAGGTGGAATTTGTTTTGCTAGACAAATGAATAAAGAAAATAATATTGCTGTACATACGAGTGGAGAATTAGCACAAATTGAAAAGTTGCCAAACAATAAAATTGGCTGGGGAATAAAGAGAAACAACAATTCTGAGCAACCAGATGTTGGAAAGAAGAACATGGAGATTTTAGATAAATATAACGGGATTTATATGGGAAACAAAGAGAAAAAGTATGTATATTTAACATTTGACATGGGATATGAGGCTGGTTATACAGAAAAAATATTAGAGGTATTGAAGCAAAATGATGTAAAAGCTACATTTTTTATAACTGCACACTATGTAAATACACAACCTGAATTGGTTAAGAGAATGATTAATGAAGGACATATAGTTGGAAATCACACTGTTAATCATAAATCAATGCCAGATTGTAGTTTAGATACTATTAAGAAAGAAATGATGGACTTACATTCGGCAATTTATGAAAAATTCGGATACGAAATGAAGTACATGAGGCCACCAAAAGGAGAGTATAGTGAGAGAACTGTGGCTTATACAAATACACTTGGGTATACGACTGTAATGTGGTCTTTTGGATATGATGATTGGGATGAAAAGAAACAGGGAAGAGAAGAGTATGGAAAGAAGAAAATTTTAGATAATGTTCACAATGGAGAGGTAATGTTATTACATGCAACTTCAAAAGATAATAGCAATATATTAGATGAGGTAATAAAAGAGATAAAAAATAGAGGGTATGAATTTAGAAATATAGACAATTTCGAAAGATAGAATATATTACAGAGGTGAGATTATGTTACGAAAGCGTAAAAAAGAGAGCACACTAAATAGAATTTTAGAAGTGCCGAAAGAAATATGTACAAATGAGCCAAAGCTAACTATAGCAGGATTTAAGAAGATGCTTATAGAAAATTATAAGGTCATTCTAGAATATCAAGATATATACATAAGAATAAAAACTTATATCGGAATTATAAATATAAATGGGTTTAATTTAAAATTAAGTGAGATGACGAGTGACGATATAATGGTAACAGGTGACATAGAGACTATTGATTTCGAAAAAATAGAAGATTGAGTTAGGAGAAAAATATGTTTTTTAGAATTTTAATAAAATATATTCTTGGGTATATTAATATAAAGATTGAAGGATATTTTGTTGAAAAGTTTATAAATAAATGTATAAATGAAAATATATTTTTCTGGAATGTAAAAAGAGAGAAGAGCACTATTGTATATATAAATACTGGCATAAAAGATTTTAAAAGACTGTGCAGAATTGCTAGAGAATGCAAATGCAAGATACAAATTAAGGAGAAAAAAGGATTACCTTTCATATTAAATAGGTATAGAAAAAGAAAAATATTTGCATTTTTCGTTATTTTAATTGCAATATTGCTAATTGTTACTTCTAAATTTGTATGGAATATAAGAGTAGAAGGAAATAACAAAATTAATCAAAGTGAAATTGTTTCTATGCTTGAACAAAAGGGATTAAAAGTAGGGACTTTAAAGAGTAGAGTCAATTCGCAAGAGATAATAAATGAGATAAGGCTGAAAAGAGCTGATATTGCTTGGATTGGAATAAGTATTGAAGGCACAAATGCTATTGTAAAGATAGTGGAAGCAGAAGCTAAACCTGAAATAATAAACGAAGAAGATTATTGTAACATTATTGCAACAAAAGATGCACAGATAGTAAAGATAAGTGCACAAAACGGTATCCCCGTAGTAAAACAAGATGATGTTGTAACTAAAGGAGACATTCTTATTGCGGGTTGGATAGACGGCAAGTATACTGGTACTAGGTATGTACATGCGGAGGGGGAAGTAAAGGCGAAAGTTTGGTACACAGAAAAGGGAAAAGTGGCTCTAAATCAGGTAATTGAAGAAAAAACAGGAAACACAGAAGAAAAATATAAAATAAAAATAAATAATTTTACAATAAATTTGTTCAAAACCCTTCCAAAATTTGAAAAATATGATACAATAGAAACGTGCAATTCGGTAAAAATATTTTCTAATTTTTATTTGCCAATAGAACTTGTAAAAATTACAAATTCAGAAATAGTAGAAAAGCAAATTACCTACGGAACTGAGGAAGCAAAGCAATTAAGTGTGCAAAAAGCATGCAAAAAAATAGAAGAAAAACTGCAGGATAATCCGGAGGTATTACAAAAGTATGTAAATACCAATGTAAATAATGATTATGTAGAGGCAGAGGTTACCTACGAGGTATTAGAAAATATTGGGACTAAAGAAAAAATAGTATTTTGAAAGGATGAGAGATATGGAAGAAAAAAGTCTTAGAGTTTACTCAGATAAAAAGTTTTTTACTAAATTAACAAATACTATCACAAAACTATTAATACCAACAAAGATAGGAATTAATGGAATGTTAATTTCTATAAAGAGGAACAATGTTTTAAAAGCTTATGAAAATTACACAAATAGTGAAAATGTAGAAGCAGACAAAAAGGATGAAGTAGAGAAAAAATATGAGGATATGTTTTCTCTTTATCTTGAAGCAATAGATAAACACATGATGGATAATGTTTACAAAAAAGTAAAAAATGATACAGCAACAGGTTTCGAAAGAGAAGCATTGTCTAAGTATTACATGGTAATTCACTTAAAAGATACTGAATATTTGGAGTATAAATACAGAAAGCAAATATTCTTAATACAGTTGGATTATGACACGGTAAAAGAATTAAATAAAGAAAAACTTACAGATAGATATGAGCATTTTTATGCTAGTAGAATGGAAGCTTTATATAAAAAATTATTGAAAAATTATTCAATAAAATTATCTGATGATTTACAACCAAGAGAAAAAGATGAAATTTATAATAAAATCTTTGGAACAGTTGAAGAATATATAACAGATATTTTACCAATAAAAATGAAAGAAGAACCTGATAATAAAATTTATAAAGAAATATTATCAGACTATGAAAACTTCGAAAGATTTACAGTTGGCAAACTTGATCAAAATGATGTAATTGAAAAAAATATGATATTACTTGGAATAAGCAGAAAATTATTTACACATAGTTTGCCACTTGTAATTGCAGAACAATGTTATGAAAAACTTTTAGTAGATGCAAGAACTTTAATAATGGACACAAAAGTTATTAGAAAGCAAGAAAAAGCTTATGGATTGTTAATCAACATTATAGATGATTACAATTTAAGGCTTTTATCTACAAAAATTTATTGGGACAAACCTTCTGATAGGGAAGAATACAAAAAGTTTTATGCTGAATATAAGAAAGTTAATGAACTAAGAGAAAAGAGTTACATGGAATATTCAAAGAATAAAGAAATATTATTCTTAAAAAGAGAACTAAAAGAAGTGTACAAAAATTATAATAGATATTTTAGAATAATTAAATTTTACAAGAGAAAACTAGTTGCACTAGGTGCAATGAAAGAATTGAAAAACAGCTGTACATCGGAAGGATGCTACAAAAAAGTAGAAGCTGAAACAGAAAAAGTTTTAGATAAAGTAGTAATATAAAGTAAAAGAGGTAATATTTTGGAAATTGTACAAATAGATTTCTTTGAAATAGAAGAAAATGATGAATACAAAAAAATAATTCAAAAGGTTGTTCAAACTTGTTTTGAAACAGAAAAGCTTATGAACACAAATCTATATTTAAATGTTATATTAACAAATCCAGAAACAATAAGAGCAACAAATAAGCATTATAGAGAAATTGATAAAGAGACAGATGTGCTATCTTTTCCAATGTTTCAAAAAGAGGAACTTGATAAATTAGTAGAAGAAAGCCAAACAAAAAAAGAAATTGTTGAAGATGTTTTAGGGGATATAATGATTTCTATTCCAAGAGTTATAGAACAAGCAAATGAGTATGGTCATAGTGTAGAAAGAGAGCTTGCCTATATGGTAGTACATGGATTTTATCATGTAATGGGATATGATCATATAAAAGAAGAAGATAAAGCTATAATGAGACCAAAAGAAGAGTATGTTTTAAGTAAATTAAATATAACAAGATAGTAGGGAAGTAATATGAAAAAAGACGATCATAAAATGAAAAACGACAACTTTTTTGAAGCCTGGGAAAATGCAACAAACGGAATAATTTACTCGGCGACAACTCAACGAAATATTAGAATTCAGCTTGTGCTAGCCGTTATAGTAATGGTGTTATCTTTATTTTATGGACTAAATACGGCAGAATTTTTATGTTTGCTATTTGCAGTTTTTATGGTTATATTTGCAGAATTGATAAACACTGCGATAGAAACTGTGGTTGATTTGTTTGTAGATGTTTATCATCCAAAGGCAAAAATTTCAAAAGATGTTGCAGCCGGAGCGGTTGTGTTGGCAGCATGCAATGCTTTAGTGGTTGGATATTTTATATTTTTTAAAGAAGAAAATTTAAAGGCTATTAGTGATAGCATATTTAATAATATGGTAAAGTCACCAATGCATCTTGCTTTTGTTGCGATTATGTTGGTTGTAATAGCAGTAATCTCTATGAAAGCAGGTTGCTCAAAGAAAACTGAGAGGGGAGAACTTGTAAAAGAGGGATTTGTTCCAAGTGGTCAATCTGCAATAGCATTTGCAGCACTAACAGCAATTTGGCTAAACAGCAAAGATATAGTAACATTCACACTTGCATTAATTTTATCAATACTAGTTGTTGAAAATAGAGTTGGAAGTAATGCTAGAACCAAAGCGGAAATCGTTTTTGGAGCATGTATGGGAGTTTTAATAGTACTGTTAATTTATGGATTAACAATATTTAAAATTCAATAAAAAAGAAAGAGCTTAATGTTCGAATTTTATAAATATAGCAAACAAGGAGTATAAAGTATGAATAATAAAACTAGAATACTTGTAGTAATTTTAATAATAATCGTTATATTATGCGGAGGAATAATTGCCTATAAATTTTATAGAGATAAATCTCAAAATGTAGCAAGTAACGATGAAGAACCACAGAATACAGTTGAAGAACCACCATTAGAAGTTGAAATAAAAACAGTTCAAACTTTTAAGGGTGATGAGAGGCCAATAGCAGTTATGATAGATAATCATAAAGCAGCATTACCACAGGGCGGACTAAATAATGCATATATGGTTTATGAAATTATTGTTGAAGGTGGAGAAAGTAGACTAATGGCATTATTTAAAGGACAAAACCTAGAAAAAATTGGACCTGTAAGAAGTTCAAGACATTATTTCTTAGATTATGCCCTAGAAAATGATGCAATATATGTTCATTACGGTTGGAGCCCACAAGCACAATATGACATTTCTAATTTGGGGGTAAATAACATAAACGGAATTTCAGAAAGCGAGAGTTCTTTCTGGAGAGTAAAAGATAAGAGAGCGCCACATAATGTAGCAACAAGCACAGCAAAAATTTTATCAATAGCAGAACGTAAAGGTTACAAAACAACATCTACAAAAGAAAGTGTATTAAAATATGTAACAGATGAAGTTGAACTAACAGATGGTCAGAGTGCAGAAAAAATAACTATTCCATATTCTTATTCAAACGATGTAGAATATACATATGATGCTACAACAAAGAGATATCAAAGATACTCAAAAGGCGTAAAAGAAACTGATTGGAGTACAGGAGAAAATATAACAACAAAAAATATAATAATAACATTTGCAAAAAATTCAGTATTGAATGATGGAGAAAACAAAGACAGACAAACATTATCAAATATTGGAACATTAAATGGATACTATATTACAAATGGTAAAGCAATAAAAATTACCTGTGAAAAGACTTCAAGAAGTGCACAAACTGTGTATAAAGACCTAGATGGAAACGAAATAAAAGTAAATGACGGAAATACATATGTTCAAATATGCCCAATAAATGCAAAAGTAACAATAGAAGGGGCAGAGGAAACCGTAACAGAGGATGTTGATTAAAGAAAAAATAATTCGTGTTATTTAGTAATACGAATTATTTTTTTGGTAAACTTTAATAGCTTTGTAAATAAAAATATGATATACTGTATGTGGAATAAATTATTATTATAAATTATGGAGGTGGAAATGGAGAATGTTGATATTTTTAATAAAAGAAGAGAAAAATTAGAAAATATAAGAGAAAGAGGTAAATTGGAAAAAAATGAATATAGCATTTCAGTCCATGTTTGGCTTCTTGAAGACAATAAATTATGGATTCAGCAACGTTCTAATGAAAAGAAGATATTTCCCGGATTATGGGAACAATCAGGTGGAGGCGTTATAAGTGGTGAGACCAGCTTAGAAGCTGTAAAAAGAGAAACGAAAGAAGAGTTAGGATTAGATATACAAGATGAAGAGATAACATATATAGGAAGTTATACAAGGGTAAAAGATATAGTTGATATATGGTTAGTACAAAGAATATTTTCAAAAGATAAAATAATATTGCAAGATGAAGAGGTAGCCAATATTAAAAATGTAACTTTTGAAGAATTTGACAAGATGATAGAAAATAAAGAAATTGTACCAACCATAAATCCATCATATAACTTATTGAAAAATTATTATGATGTATATATGAAGGGAAAAATGCTAAAATAGCTTCTCAAATTTATAATCTTTATCTAAATTCTTATTTAAATACAAACTGCTAATTATTTGCAGTTCTCTTTTTGATTCATCAGATACATTGAATGAATATATTTTTTTTGCAGGTGCGGTGCATATATATTTTAGAGCATCGAAAGTATCTTTAGTAATTTGAATTGCAGATTTATCCACTCTTCCACAGTTGTTACATAAAAAGCCACTGTGAGCTATGCTAAAATAGCAGATATTTTCTGGAGAGCCACAGCTTACACATTTTCCGAGTCTTGGAGAATAACCTAGTAATACCATAAGACGCAATTCGAAAACAGACAGTATAAAATCTTTGTCAACGTCTGTTTCTGAGATTATATATAATGTATTTAATAACAATTGAAGTATCTTATACGTGTATTGGTTTTCGTCAGTAACATCATATACAAGCCTTGAAATAAAAGAAGCATATGTTAGCTTGTCTAAATCTTTACGAATATTGTAAAAAACTTCGATAGGCTCGCATGAGTTTAGATTATAAGAATTTACACCACTATATACAACTAAGTCGCTAAAACTTAAAAATTGGGTGCCAGCCATAAGAGGACTCTTAGGTTTTCTAGCCCCCTTTGCAGCACAACCAATTTTACCAATATCAGGAGTTAAAATTGATACCATTTTATCAAAATCTCCCATGTTACTTTCTAAAAGAATTATTCCTTTTGTCTTTATTATTCCCATAAATATCCTTCTCGTAATTTATTTGATTATTAAGCGCGTTTTTTTGTAAATCTTTTTCAACATTTTCTACTTCCATTAATTCCAAAAAAGTATTGATATTACCAGTGTTTTTAAAAGTATTCCATGCTAATTTTTTTATCATATGACTCCTCCTAATGTATAACAAATATACTAGCTAATTTTATCTTTTGCTAATTTTAGCTTTTTATACTAAAAATTATTGTAATTTAAATTTCTTAACAAGTGCTGTGTCATTTAGCCAATCTTTTCTAACTTTAACCCACAACTGCAAGTTTATTTTAGTATCCAGCATTTTCTCTAAGTCTTCTCTTGCATATGTTCCAATCTTTTTAAGCATTTGTCCGTTTTTTCCGATGATGATTCCTTTATGTGAATTTCTTAAACAATATATAGTTGCAGAAACGTCATAAATTCCTTCGCCAGTCTTAGTTTTCCTAAATTTCATTTTATCTGTTTCAACGTAAATTCCATGAGGAACTTCATCATTCAAAAGTTTCAAAGCTTTTTCTCTTATGGTCTCTTCTGCAAGTTGTCTCAAGGTTTGGTCAGTATATTCCTCAGTATCATAATATGCAGGACCTGGTTTTAGGTGAGCTTCAATTTCATCTAACAAAACATCTAAGTTTTTATTTTTAGTAACAGAAATAGGAATAACAGCTTGAAAATTATATTCGTTAGAATATAGCTCGATTAATTTTGCAATTTGAGCTTTATCAACTAAATCAATTTTGTTAATTACAAGAATACATTTTTTCTTAGATTCTATTATCTTGTCTAATATAATTCGGTCACCTCTGCCAATTTCCTCAGAAGTTGCATCAATAACAAAAACAATTATATCAACATCCAAAGAGGCTCCAAAAGCAGTTTCCACCATTACGTTTCCGAGCTTAGATTTTGGTTTATGTATTCCAGGTGTGTCTACAAAAATAATTTGTGAATTAGGACGATTTACAATTGCCCTAATTGCAGTTCTTGTAGTCTGAGTTTTGTTTGCAACCGCTGCAACCTTTTCGCCGACTAAGGCATTTATAATACTAGATTTTCCAACATTTGTTCTGCCTAACATAGAAACAAAGCCAGATTTAAAATTTGAATTTTCCATAATTTACTCCATAAAAATAATCTATTGGAATTATATAATATTTTTTGCAATGTGTCAAAATTTATGCTATACTATCAAGTGAAATTTTTAAAAGAAGAGGGAAAACTATGTATTTGATAGTGGGGCTTGGAAATCCAGAGCCAGAGTATTCTAAAACAAGACACAACATGGGATTTGATGTAATAAATAAATTATCTACAAAATACGAAATAGAAGTAAAAAAAGAAAAATTTAATGGACTATTTGGAACAGGTGTTATTGAAGGTGAAAAAGTAATATTGTTAAAGCCACAAACATTTATGAACGCGAGTGGAGAATGTGTGGAAAAGTTTGCTAAATTTTATAAGATAGAAGCAAAAGATATAATAACAATATTTGATGATATAGATATAGAAACTGGAACTATGAAAATAAGAAAAAAAGGTGGAGCCGGGACACACAATGGAATGAAATCCATGGTAAGAGAGTTAAATACTACTGATTTCCCACGTGTTAGAGTGGGAACAGGAAAACAAGAGAAAATAGCTGATTTAGTCGATTATGTCATAGGAAGAGTTAATGATGAGGAATATAAGAAACTAGAAATTGGTGTGGAGAAAGCAGAAGTTGCAGTTGAAGAAATTCTGAAAATCGGAATAGATAATGCAATGAATAGATTGAATTGAAGGAATATAACAAAATGAAAGATATAATAATTAATAAAAATGAGGATGGTAGTAATTTAATAGCATTAGTTGAAAATGGTAAGTTAATTGAGAAATATGATGATGACGAATCTATTAAAGCTAATGAAGGAAATATTTATTGTGGAATTGTGAGAGACCTTTTACCAGGAATGCAGTCGGCTTTTATTGATATTGGAGAAGATAAAAATGCGTTTATACATATAAAAGATGTAATACCAAAGGTAAGTAATGTGACGGGCAATAAAGACGAAAATCTTGAAAAATATAAAATAAAAGACTATTTAAAAGTAAATATGCCAGTACTTGTACAAGTAAAAAAGAGTGAGGAAAACCTAAAAGGAGCAAGAGTATCAACACATATTAGCATAACTGGAAGATTATCTGTATTAATGATAAATGTAGATTTTATAACAATTTCTCAAAAGATTGAAAACAAAGAAGAAAGAGCAAGACTAAAAAAGCTAGCTTCTGAAATACTAAGTGAATTAAATGAAAACAGTAAATACGGACTAATTTTAAGAACATCAGCCGAAGGCAAGGAAAAAGCTGAAATAGAAAAAGATGTTGCTGATTTAATAGAAATATGGAAAAAGATAAAGGCATCATATAATGAAAATTTGAAAGATAAAAGACCACAGCTAATTTTCCAAAATTATGATGTAATATCAAAGTTTTTAGTAAGTGTATTAGAAACTGATGTAGATAGAGTAATTGTTAACTCAAAAAATACCTGTGAAACAATATTAGAATATTTAAAGAAAATTGGAAAAGAAAATGTTGAAGTTATTTTAAATGAGAATGAGGATTTAACCCAAATGCATGATATAGCTGGGCAAATAGAAGAAATGAAAGAGAGAAAAATATGGCTAAAATGTGGAGGATTTATAACAATAGATAAAACAGAAGCACTAACAGCCATAGACATAAATTCTGGAAAATTCACAGGAAAGAAAAATTCAAGCAAGGAAAATACAATATATAAGGTCAATCAAGAAGCAACAGTGGAAATAGCAAAACAATTAAGGCTTAGAAACATAAGTGGAATAATCGTAATAGATTACATCGATATGGAAGAAGAACAAGACCGTAAAAATATAATGAATTTATTAGACAAAGAATTAAAGAAAGATAGGAGTAAAACTCAAATAATGGGTTTTACAAAACTAGATTTATTAGAAATGACAAGAAAAAAACTATAAACATTGACAATAATAAATTTATGTGATAAAATTATAGCCTGTAAGCCGCCTGAGTCGGGCCACTAAATGCTAGATTATAAAAAATAAGCTAGATGCCTTGTATTTTATGCTTAGCGAGTATACATATAAAGGGAGGTGTACAATTAATGTACGCAATAATTGAAAGTTGTGGAAAGCAATACAAAGTAGCAGAAGGTGATGTTGTATTCTTCGAAAAATTAGATGCTGAAGAAGGAAAGAAAGTTTCTTTTGATAAAGTTGTTTTAGTATCTGATGACAAAAAAGTAGAAGTTGGAGCTCCTTATGTTAAAGGTGTAAAAGTTGAGGGAAAAGTATTAGCTAATGGAAAAGGTAAGAAAATAGTTATCTACAGATACAAAGCTAAGAAAAATGAAAGAAGAACTCAAGGACATAGACAACCATTCACAAAGGTTGAAATAACATCTATAAAAGTTGCTGCAGAGAAGAAAGCAGAAACAAAATAATAATTATATAGAGAATATAAAAACATGAAGGGAGTGAAACATAATGGCTCATAAGAAAGGTCAAGGTAGTGTTAAGAACGGAAGAGACAGTGAGTCAAAACGTCTTGGACTAAAAAGAGCTGATGGTCAAGTTGTTCCAGCTGGAAACATTCTAGTAAGACAAAGAGGAACAAAATTCCATCCAGGAAAAAATGTTGGCATAGGAAGCGATGATACTTTATATGCAAAAGTAACAGGAACAGTTAAGTTCGAAAGACTTGGAAGAGATAAGAAACAAGTTAGTGTATATACTGCTGAAGAATTAAAAGCTATGGCAGCTAAAATAGAAGCTCCAAAGGCTGAAAAAGTAGAGAAAAAAGTTGAAAAGAAAACAACAACTAAAAAAGCTACTACAAAAAAAGCAACAGCAGAAAGCAAATAATGTGAAATCCTAATGTTGGAGAAATCCGATGTTAGGATTTTTTGAATATATAAAATTATATTCAAGAAAAAATAATAGGATTTCGCAGAAGTATTGTAAAATTAAGGCAAATCTTATATAATATATAAAGAAAAAAATAAGTTAATAGAACGGGAGAATAATATGGAAAAAGTAAAAAGGATTTTAACAGGAGATAGACCAACAGGAAAACTTCATATAGGTCATTATTTTGGCTCTTTAAAGAAGAGGGTAGAAATGCAAGATTCAGGTTTATATGATCCATATATTTTAATTGCCGATGTGCAAGCATTAACAGATAATTTTAACAATCCAGATAAAGTAAGAAAAAATGTAATAGAAGTTGCAATGGATTATTTATCTGTTGGAATAGACCCTGAAAAGACAACAATATATATTCAATCTATGATACCAGAAGTTGCTGAACTTACAGTGTTTTACTCTAATTTAGTAACTATTGCAAGGCTAGAAAGGAATCCAACCGTTAAAACAGAAATAGCTCAAAAAAGAGATGTATTCGGAGAAAGTGTTACATATGGATTTTTAGGATATCCAGTAAGCCAAGCAGCTGATATAACATGTTTCGAAGGCGAATTAGTCCCAGTTGGGGAAGACCAGTTACCATTAATTGAACAGTGCAGAGAAATTGTTAGAAAATTTAATTCTATCTATGGAGATGTTTTAATAGAACCAGAAGCAGTCTTATCATCAGCAAAAAGAATAAAAGGCTTAGACGGAAACGAGAAAATGGGAAAATCTCTAGGAAATGCAATATATTTATCTGATAGCGAAGAAGAAATAACAAGAAAAGTTATGAGCGCTGTAACAGATCCAAAGAGAATAAAAAAAGACGATTTAGGAAACCCTGATGTATGTATGGTCGCATACTATCACAATTTATTCTCAACAAAAGAAGAATATGAAAACGTATGCACAGAATGTAGAGCAGGAAGCCGTGGCTGTGTAGCTTGTAAAAAACAACTAGCTCATAACATAATAGAAACTTTAAGACCAATTAGAGAAAAGAGAAAATATTATGAAGACCATCCAGAAATAGTAGATAAAATACTGATGGAAGGAACAGCAAAGGCTCAAAAAGTCGCACAAGAGACGATGAAAAAAGTAAAGAAAGCAATGAAATTAGATTATTTCGCCCACTAGGGACGTCACTTTTTGGGCGAAAAGAATGAGAGGAATAAAATAATGTTTACAGATTATGCAAAAATTTATGTAAGCTCTGGAAAGGGAGGAAATGGTGCAGTGTCTTTTAGAAGAGAAAAGTACATTGCAGCAGGTGGCCCTGACGGGGGAGATGGAGGAAAAGGTGGAGATGTTTATTTTGAGGTTGATCAAGATAGCAACACACTTATAGATTTTAGATACAAGAAAAAGTTTAAGGCTCAAAATGGTGAAAATGGAGAAGGTGCACGTAAATCTGGAAAGAGCGGAGAAGATTTATATATTAAAGTACCAATTGGAACTGTTGTAAAAGATGCTAAGACAGAAGAAATTTTAGCTGATATGTCTGAAAAAGGACAGAGAACTCTTGTTTTACGTGGTGGCAGAGGAGGAAAAGGCAATACTCATTTTGCAACTTCTACTAGACAAGCTCCAAGATTTTCGCAAGGTGGAGAAGATGGAGAAGAAAAAGAAATTATACTTGAGTTAAAATTACTTGCTGATGTCGGATTAATAGGATATCCAAGTGTTGGAAAATCAACGATACTGTCTGTTGTAACAGCAGCAACTCCAAAGATTGCAGACTATCACTTTACAACACTAGAACCTAACTTAGGAGTTGTTAAGCCTGAATATGGAGAAAGTTTTGTAATAGCAGATATTCCAGGATTAATTGAAGGTGCAAGTGAAGGAACAGGGCTCGGAATTCAGTTTTTAAGACACATAGAAAGAACAAGACTTTTATTACACGTAATAGACGTTTCTGCATCAGAAGGACGTGACCCAGTCGAGGATTATTATGTAATAAATAAAGAACTTGAAAAATACAGTAAAAAACTTGCTCAGAGAAAGCAAATAATAGTTGCAAATAAAATTGATGCAATGCAAGATTCGACTTTATATGAAAGATTGGAGAAACTTGCTAAGGAAAAAGGTTTGGAAATATTTAAAATATCTGCTGCAACTGGTGAAGGGGTAAAAGAATTAATGCATGAAGTTGCAAAGGTATTAAAGACATTACCAAAAGAGCAAATAGTAGAGGAAACTACTCCAAGGAAAGTATATAGATTAGAAGAGGAAGAACCATATACAATCACAAGAAAAGATGATATGTTTGTTGTAGATGGTCCTGCAATAAGAGAATTAATGAGAAAAGTAAATATGGAAGATAATGAATCTTTATATTACTTCCAAAAACGTTTATCTGAATTAGGAGTAAATCAAAAGCTGAAAGATGCGGGAGTACAAGAAGGTGACACAGTAAAAGTATTTGATTATTTGCTAGAATGGGAAGATTAGTTTGAAAAAAATTACAAAGTTACAAACTTCTGTTTGACAAACGCCTTTTTTTATGATAATATAGTTGCAGAAATTATTTTAGGAGTGATTAGTATGGCTAGAAAAAGAGATCCTTTAGAGTTAAATAAAAGGGAAAAAGACATTCTAAAATTCATAGAAACTGAATTAAATGAAAATGGATATCCACCATCAGTAAGAGAAATAGGAAAGGCTGTAGGTCTAAAATCAACAGCTACAGTACATTCGTATTTAGGAAGACTAGAAGATGGAGGTTATATATCAAGGAAAGATAAAAAAGGTAGAACATTACAGCTTATAAGAGGCGGTAAACCCTACAAACCAGCACAATCAGAAGATAAGAGTGTATATTCTGGTAAAGAAATGGTAGAAGTACCTGTTGTTGGAAGAATAACTGCAGGAGCTCCAATTTTAGCTGTAGAAAATATAACAGATACATTCCCAATACCACTAGACTTTATTGGTAATAGTGACTGTTTTATGCTTACTGTTAGAGGAGAAAGTATGATAGAAGCAGGAATTATGAATGGTGATTATATTCTTGTAAAAAAACAAAATACAGCTGAGAATGGTGAGATCGTTGTTGCTCTAATAGATGACGAGGCAACTGTAAAAACGTTCTACAAGGAAAAAGACCATATAAGACTACAACCAGAAAATTCCACAATGGATCCTATAATAGTACCAAATTGTGAGATATTAGGAAAAGTTGCTGGAGTATTTAGAAAATTATAAAACAATAGACAAAGATATTTAAGGTTATAGTTGGGGTAATAAATTATGAGTAGATTAAAAACATTTGGAAAATATCTTTTAATGTTTGTGGCATTTTATATTTTTGTAACAGTTGTATCAATTGGCTTTATAAAAGGTACATACGAGACAATGGAACAGAATGTTTATTCGAGCGATGAAATACAGATTGAAGTTGACGAAGCAAAATCAACATTTGTTAATGGATATGTAAAAGGAAAATTAACCAATAATAGTGATTCAGATATACATTCGAAATATGTTAAGATTAATTTCTTGTCTAAGAAAGGTAATGTGATTTTGACAAAATATCTTGATATAGACGAATTGAAAGCAAAAGAAACAAAAAACTTTACCATAAACTTTGAGGCAGAAAATATAAAATCATTCAATATGAGCATAGTAGACGAATATATACAAGAAAAATCTAATGCTCAACTAATTAATTTATCAGATGCAGAAAATGAAGAAATAAAAAATATATCAATATTTTTATCAGCAATAATATTATTAAAATATGTAATTTTATAACAATAATAAACGGAAAAATAAAAGCAGAAAAAACTGGAAATAAAGTTAACCTGACTTTTATTTTATTTTTTATAAGTATTTATATAAAATGCAGTAAAAGGTTTGAAATTTACTAAAATGTGTAATATAATTGTAACAGTTTAGCAATAATCAGAATTGAAAGGAAGATACTGATGTTAGAATTTGGACAAGATATAGGCATAGATTTAGGAACAGCCACAGTTATTGCATACGTTAAAGGAAAAGGTATAGTTTTAAGAGAACCATCAGTGGTTGCTGTAGACAAAGATACAGGTGATGTACTTGCTGTTGGAAAAGAAGCAAGAAGAATGTTAGGAAGAACACCGGGGAACATAATTGCAACAAGACCATTAAGAGATGGAGTTATATCAGATTACACAGTTACAGAAAAAATGTTAAAGTATTTTATAAATAAAATATGTGGAAAGTATATTTTTGCACCAAGAATAATGATTTGTGTACCATCAAGAGTTACAGAAGTTGAGAAAAGAGCGGTTATTGATGCAGCATCACAAGCCGGAGCAAGAAAAGTATATCTAATTGAAGAACCACTTGCAGCAGCAATAGGAGCAGGCTTAGATATATCAAAGCCGTGCGGTAATATGGTAGTAGATATTGGTGGAGGAACAACTGATATTGCAATTATCTCTTTAGGTGGAACGGTTATAAGCACATCAATCAGAGTTGCTGGAGATAAATTCGATGAGTCGATAGTCAAATATGTAAAAAAGAAGCATAATATCATGATAGGCGAAAGAACGGCAGAAGATTTAAAAATAAACATAGGATGTGTATATCCCAAAATACAGGATGCAGAAATGGAAATTAGGGGAAGAGATTTAATAACTGGCTTACCAAAAACAGTTACAGTATATTCAAGTGAAATGCTTGAGGCGCTAACCGAATGTGCAGAGCAAATTGTGGAAGCTGTTCATTCAATATTAGAAAAAACACCACCAGAATTATCTGCAGATATAAGTGATAGAGGAATATACATGACTGGCGGAGGATGCCTTATAGATGGACTAGATAAATTATTGCAAGAGAGAACTGGGATAAATGTAATGGTAGCACAAGATTCTGTTTCGTGTGTAGCACTAGGAACTGGCAAGGCGTTAGATAATTTAGACGTTCTAGATGGTAAGAAGAGATTAAAAAAATAAACTGACTATATGTTCGAAAATATTGCATGTAATACTAAAAATATAGTATAATTTTGAATATATTGAATTTTTTAAAGGTGAAATAAATGAATAAAACAAAAAGAAAAATATTCGAGACATCGATGAAACTATTTGCAGAAAAAGGATATGATGCAACTAGCATAGAAGAAATAACTGCAAATGTTGGAGTGGCAAAAGGAACACTGTATTATCACTTTTCAAGCAAAGAAGAAATCTTTCAATTTTTAATTGAAGAGGGAGTGAAACTATTAAAAAACAGTGTTGAAATTAAAACTGAAAAATTGGAAAGCTCAATAGATAAAATCAAAGCTGTTGTGTTAATAGAAATAAAGGTACTAGTAAAATATGAAGATTTCATGACCATAGTTTTGAGTGAAATATGGGGTAATGGACCAAGAAGTATTTTATGCAAAAAATATGTATTCGAATATATACAAATGATAGAAAAAATTGTTGAAAATGGAATAAACAAAAAAGAAATAATTGACGGTGATAAAAATGTTATAGCCTCTGGTATATTCGGGTTTACTTGTTCGAGTTTGATTTACAAAATGAGAACAGATAAAGAAATAAATGTACAAGAATTATATTCAGAAATAGAAAAAACATTTATACGAAAATTAAAGAGATAATTAGTATTAGAATTGGGAAAGGAGTGCAGTGGTTTAAAGACTGCTGACGAAGAAAATGAGAATATTAAAAGATTTTAAAATACCAGATTTTAAATTTAAAAAGATTGAAATGAATGATATACCAAATGTTGAAGATGTAAAAGTAGATTATTCGAAAGTTATGGAAGCTCAAGAAAAGAAAAACAAAAAGCATCAACCATATCCAGCAACAGATTATAAGACTGTAAAAGAAATATTTATACATTCTATGAAAAATTACGCAGATGAAACATTAATATTGCAAAAACCAAATCATAAAGAACCATACAAAGAATACACATATAAAAAGTTTGGTGAGGACGTAGTAGACTTGGGCTCTAAACTTATAAAAATGCTACCAAAGAATTCAAGAGTAGTAATTGTTAGTGAAACAACATATGATTGGTATGTATCTTATATGACGTTACTTTGTGGTGCTGGAATAGTTGTTCCTGTTGATAAGGAACTTCCAGAAAATGAACTTGAGAATGTAATTAATAGAGCAAATGCAACTGCTGTAATTTATTCGGCTAAAAAAGAGGATGCAATAAAAAAGATAGAGAATAATGTTCCAACTGTAAAATATTTTATTAAAATGGATTCTGATGAACATATAATGGATAAACACATGGGATTCAATTATCTAATACAAGAAGGAAAGGAAATATTTGATAGTGGAGATACATCATATTTGGATATAGAAATTGATCCAGAAGAATTTAAAATGTTAATATTCACTTCAGGAACAACTTCTAAATCTAAGGGAGTAATGATTTGCAATAGAAATTTGGCAGCTAATATAAATGCAGTTTCAGAATATGTAAGATTATATACTTCAGATAGACTATTCTCAGTACTTCCATTACATCATACATATGAATCAACAATAGGTTTCTTACTTCCATTTGCATGTGGATGTTCTGTTGCTGTATGTGAAGGACTAAGATATATTGTGCCAAACTTGCAAGAATCGAAACCAACAGCAATGCTCGCTGTTCCATTACTAATAGAGAGTCTATACAAGAAAATAAATGAAACAATTAAGAAAAGCAAAAAAGATGGAATGGTAAATTCTATGATACATATTACAAATCTTTTGAAAAATGTAAATATAGATATAAAGAGAAAAGTTTTTAAAGAAATATTAGATAACTTAGGTGGAAATCTTAGAATAATAGTTTCTGCAGCTGCTCCAATCGATGCAAAAGTTGGCAAATGGGTAGAAGATATAGGAATAAAATTCTTACAAGGATATGGACTTACAGAAACAGCTCCTATTGCAGCGCTAACACCAGAATATGAACCATCTAGATATGCTTCAACTGGTATGGCCGTAAAGGATACAGACATTAAACTAAAAAATGTAAATGATGCTGGAGAGGGAGAAATTCTTATCAAAGGACCAACTGTAATGCTGGGGTATTATGAAGATGAAGAAGCAACAAATGAAGTTATGGAAGATGGATATTTCTGCACTGGGGATATTGGAAGAATAGACTCAGATGGATTTATTTACATTACTGGTAGAAGTAAGAATGTAATAGTAACACAAAATGGAAAAAATATTTATCCAGAAGAAATAGAACTAATGCTTGGCGAAATTCCAGAAATATCTGAATGTATGGTATATGGAAAGAAAGAATCAGAAGATGCTCATGACAAAGAATTAATAATAACAGCTAAAATTATACCAAACTATACTAAAATAGAAGAGCTACACGGAAAGAATTTATCAGATGATGAAATTTATAAAATAATTTGGGATAAGGTAAAAGAAAACAATAAAAAGCTTACATCTTATAAGGCCGTAAAGAAAATTGAAATAAAGAAAGATGAATTTGAAAAAACAACAACAATGAAAATAAAAAGATTCGCAGAAATAAATAAAGATAAGGCTATAAAATAGGCCATATATACTAAAATCGTAATAAGAAAGGCAGAAATATTGCAGTAATTAACAAAAATAGTTACTGTAATATTTTTGTAATAAAACTGTTAGAAAAGTGTAATACAAAAACGACCAGTAACTATTGTAATTTTTTGTTGAATAATATATAATTATTTTATATTATAGTGATACATATGAAGAGGAGGAATTTTACAATGTCTAGATCTGGCATAGTAAATGTAAGAATGGTAATAACTGAGGAAAAAATATTATCAAACATAGCGAAAGTTCAAAGATTGATAGATCCAAATAGCAAAAAGCAAATCGTTCAATTAGAAGATGACGCTTTCTTTAAAGATCTAGTAGAATCTATAAAAACATATTTAATTGAATATCCAAAAAAGAAAAACTTCCCAAAGAGTGTGTATAAAGCTGCTTATGGACTTGTAGAATTTGCTACAAATGAATTTGAAGAAAATACAAAGCAAATAGAAGAGTTAATAAGACAAAGAGAGAAGAACATCGCTTTATCAGGTGAACTAAAGGATGTTTTAAACATGGTTGTAAATAAAGAAGATGGCTGGAAAGAATCTATAAAAGAAATGTCAGATGATTTCACAGAAGATATACTAGATACATTAGGTGTAATTGGAAGATCAAAATCAGACAAATCACAAAATTATCAAGATGCATTAAAATTAATAAATGCGAGAATTGCAAACCTAGAATCAAACTTACATATCGAAATAGACATGGAAAGAATTGAAGATAAGTCAAAAGCTCTTAGCTACATAGGCATAGAAGTTGCAGATGCATTAAAATTAATACCAGCACCACAAGAAGATGTTGAAGAAGTTGTAGAAGAAAAAATAGAAACAGTTGAACAACCAAAGGCACAAATTTTACAACAGGCACAGCCAGTTGAACAAGATACACAATATTATGAGTCAACAAGAGTGGAAGTAAAACCTTCATTATGGCAAAGATTTAAACAAAGCAAATTTGTAAGAACAATTAAATATATAATGAAGATAAAAGTTGTATTAGATATACCAGCATTACCAAGTGCTGATGAAGACAGAAGATAATATTTTATTTAAATAAATATTATAACTAATGATAAAAAAATTTGCAAAATACAAAGGCATAAAGAAGGCATATAAATTACATATGCTTTCTTTTTAAATTATTGTGAAAAAAATGGATATAATCAAGAAAATTGTATACGAGCAATTTAAGAAAAGAAAGGAAGATTAGCTGATATGAAAATTGCATTAATAAATGAAAATAGTCAGGCAAGCAAAAATACAATAATTTATAAAGAATTAAAGAATGTTGCAAACATACATGGTGATACAGTATATAATTATGGAATGGAAAGTGCAGAAGAAAATAATTTAACATATGTACAAGCTGGGTTACTAGCAGCAATATTAATAAATTCTAAGGCTGTAGACTTTGTTGTGACTGGTTGTGGCACAGGAGAAGGAGCTTGTCTTGCTTTAAATAGCTTTCCAAATGTTTTATGTGGTCACATAGAGGATCCAACAGATGCGTATTTATTTAGTCAAATAAATGCTGGAAATGCGGTAGCATTAGGGTATGCTAAAGGCTTCGGTTGGGGTTCAGAATTGACATTAAGATATATATTTGAAAAATTATTTGAGGCACCAGCTGGTGGTGGATATCCCAAAGAAAGAGTTGTACCAGAGCAGGCTAATAAAAAGCTATTAGATGAAGTAAAAAAAATTACGCATAAAGATATGCTTACAATTTTAAAAGAGATTGATAGAGAATTTTTACTACAAACAATAAATAGAGAACAATTTAAAAAATATTTCTTTGAAAATGCAGAAGAGGGAGAAATAAAAGAATTTATAAAAGAAATTATGAAATAAGAAATAAAAACAGTATCTATATTTCAAGATGCTGTTTTTTTGTGGGCAGAGATGGATTCGACAAGCCACGTCGGGAAAAACGTCCACAGGACGCTTTTCTGATCCTCCTTTTCGAATCCATTTTTTTTATGAGAAACAAAAAAAGTAATATTCTTTTCAGAATACTACTTAATTTTTGGTGGGCAGAAATGGATTCGTCAAGCCGCGTCGGGAAAACCGTCCACCGGACGCTTTTCTGATCCTCCTTTTCGAATCCATTTTTTTTATGAGAAACAAAAAAAGTAATATTCTTTTCAGAATACTACTTAATTCTTGGTGGGCAGAGATGGATTCGAACCATCGTACCCTTACGAGAACAGATTTACAGTCTGCCGCCTTTAGCCACTCGGCCATCTGCCCATTTAGCCATTTAAAAAATAATAAATGGTGCACCCTCAAGGATTCGAACCTTGGACCGACCGGTTATGAGCCGGTTGCTCTGACCAACTGAGCTAAGGGTGCATTTCTTAACGCACTTAGAAGTATACAATATTTTTGAATAGATGTCAATACATTTTTTGAAAAAACCTAAAATTACTGAAATTATTTTTTGATACATATATTAATAACTAAAAATTGAAAAGAAGTATAATGCAAATGTAAGGATGATAAGCATATACTATTTACTTTTTTTAAAAAAGATGATAAACTACATACAGAGTACGTAATTCATTTGTAATGAGGAAGGAGTTGCATAACTATGCGGCCGTTCATTGTTGAATTTGTTGGTACACCTGAAGCTGGTAAGACTACCAGCGTGAAAATGCTGAGAAGAAGCTTGGAGGAAAAAGGCTATAAAGTTGGGCTAGTTAGAGAATCGGCGGAGATTGTACCTGATATGTTTAAAACAGGTAGTTCCAAAGGTAACATCTGGATGACCTTGAAGACAGCACAGAAACTTTATGAAGAAATTAATAATGTCAGAGATATTGTTTTGGTGGACCGTGGCATTGTGGATTCTCTCTCGTGGAACTATTTGTATGCTAAACGTGGTGAATTTTCCGAAGAAAAAAGCAAATGTGTTGAAAATTTCTTTGAAGCTATTGGAGTTAAGACTGATTTCATTGTAGCACTTACTATTCCGACCGAAGAAAGCATTAGAAGACGAGGCGGAGAAGGTCACGTTGTAAACAGAAAGTTTATTGATGAGTTCAACAGAGAAATCATTGGCAACTTTTTAAAAAGCGTGGAAATTGATAAGGTGCTGTTAAATACTGAAAGCAAGACTCCTGTGGAGGTGCATGACTGGTTGCTGGGGGCAATTGAGGAAAGTTATGCAAAATTCAAAGAAAACAGTGCAAGCAAAGAAGAGGAGTAAATACAATTTGACAAAATATGACGGGGGAAGTATATAAAACATATCCCCCGTTTGTAATTAATATAAAAACTGGAAAGGAGTGTATGGTACTAACTTTAGTATCATATAGAAAAATATAATGAAAATTTCAACAAAAGGTAGATATGCATTAGCAATAATGCTGGATTTGGCCATGAATAATCCAAAAGAATATATAGCATTAAAAGATATTGCAACAAGACAAGAGATTTCAATAAAATATTTAGAAAAAATAATTGCAATATTGAATAAGGCAGGTTATGTGAAAAGTTCTAGAGGAAATGCCGGAGGATACAAGCTTGCTAGAAAACCAGATGAATATAAAGTTGGGGATATTTTGAGAACTGCGGAAGGGGATTTAGCCCCAACAACATGTGTTCAGGAAGGATGCCATAAGCAAGATAGTTGTTTAACATATTCTTTCTGGCAAGGGCTAGATAATGCAATTGAAAATTATGTGGATAGTAAAACTTTAGAGGATTTGATAAAAAAATAGATAAAAGGCGAACTCTTATTTTAAAATTAAGAATTCGTCTTTTGAAAATCATACGCATTTTTTTGTCTATATTTTATATTATGTTTTAACATGTTTTTGTAACAGATTGCATAATTCTTTCTTCATACACAGCTGTTATTCTGATTCATGACATTTTGTAATGAATTGTACAGTTTGCTCTCAGTTACTAATTTGTACCAGTTTGTACATTACCATTTGGCATTTGTAATTTCTTTATTTAATTTATCTGCTTGCTCTTGAGATAAATATTTATATTCTAGCATTGATGAAACAACCTTACGCTGTCTGCTCTGAGTTAAATTAAAATTTACTGTTGGCGCATACACACTTGGTGCATTTGGAATTCCGGCAAGCATTGTGGCATCATAAAGAGTCATATCTTTTGGCTCTTTTTTTAGGTAGCCTTTGCAGGCTTCTTTTATCCCATAATATCCATTCCCAAAGTATATTGTGTTTACATATAGTTCTAAGATGTCGTCTTTCGAGTAATCTTTTTCGAGCTTGAAACTTAGAATTCCTTCAGCAACTTTACGGCTTACAACATCATCTTCAGATATGAAGTATAAGTTTTTTGCTGTTTGCTGAGTAATTGTGCTACCACCTTCTTTAAATTCTTTCTGTTTTATGTTACTGACTATTGCACGAGCTAGAGCAATTGGATCGATTGCTCCATGATTGTAATATCTGTGATCTTCAACTGCAATTACTGCATTTTTGTAATAGTCTGGTAAATCTTTTAAAGATACGTAGCTTTCATCTGATTTTATAGATGAAATTTTATCTTCAAGACTTATTGATGATAGTTTTGAGTCATACAACTTTTTTCCATTCATATAGAATACACTGCACACAATGACAATTATGATTAATAAAAATAATAAAAGTCTTCTTATAAATTTCATATAAAATTCATCCCTTTCAAATTATATTAAATAGTATTATTGAAAAAATCTTTATTAAATATTTTTGTAAATATTTTCTGCAATGTTAATTTTACTAAATATATTATAACATATAGAATATGAATTTAAAGTGACTTTAAAAAATAAAGTTTAGTAAATATAATTAGAACTAATTTAGAGTCTAAAAATTAAGAAAAAATTTTTTCGTTAAATTTAAAAAAATTGTCAAAAAGGTTTGACAATTTCTGTTTGTTAATACATAATATAGAATGATGATATTAAACGATGAGATGAATTTGATAAGTTACGAAGGAGGAAATTTAATGTACGTATTTAATAAAATAACAGTAACTCCACAACTACCAGAAAGAATTAATAAATTGTCTGAAATTGCTGGTAACCTATGGTGGGCTTGGAATACAGACTTCTTAAAATTATTTAAGATAATTGATGGTGATTTATGGGAGACTGTTGGAAAGAATCCTGTTAAGTTTTTAAAACTTGTTTCACAGGAGAGATTGGAAAAAGTAGCCGAAAATCCAGAGTTTTTGAAGGAATATGATAAAATTGCAAATGATTTTTATGACTACATGAATAGTAAATCAACATGGTTTAAGAAAAATTATCCAGATAATAAGAATGATTTGATTGCATATTTTTCAGCAGAATATGGATTAGACCAAATTTTATCAATATATTCTGGGGGACTTGGAATTTTATCAGGAGACCACTTGAAGTCAGCAAGTGATTTAGGTATACCACTTGTGGCTGTTGGATTATTATATAAAAAAGGATTTTTCCATCAAATTATAAATGGTTATGGACAACAATATGAAGAAGATAGAGAAAATGATATAGATACTCTACCAATATATCCTGTAAAAGATGTAGAAGGCAAAGATTTATTAGTGTATGTAAATATGCCTAAAAAAAGAGTTTATCTAAAGGTTTGGCAAGTTAATGTTGGAAGAGTTAAACTATATTTAATGGATTCTGATATAGATGCAAACATTCCTGAATACAGAGGTATAACAGCTCATTTATATGGTGGAAACCAAGAAATGAGAATCCAACAAGAAATTGTTCTTGGAATGGCTGGAACAAGTCTTCTAAAAACTTTAGGATTAAATCCTACTGTATATCATATGAATGAAGGACATTCTGCTTTCTTAATATTAGAATTAATGAAGAATATTATTAAAGAGAAACAAGTAAGTTTCGATATGGCAGAGGAGATTGTTGCTGCAAAAACAGTATTTACAACTCATACACCAGTTCCAGCAGGAAATGATATATTCCCACTATCTTTAGTTGAAACTTATTTTAAAGATTATTGGAATAGATTTTCTATTACCAAAGAAGAATTTTTCAGATTAGGAATGAAGCCAAATGCAGATTTATCTAATACTGGATTTAACATGGGAATTCTTGCTTTAAAATTCTCTGGAAAGAAGAATGGAGTAAGTAAATTACATGGTGCGGTTTCGAGAGAATTATTTGGAGAGGTATGGCCAAACATAGCCCCAAATGAAGCTCCAATAGATTATGTAACAAACGGAATTCACACTTGCACATGGCTAGCACCAAATTTAAAGAGATTATATAATGAATATTTAAAACCATATTGGCAAGATGATATCAAAAATGATGCAACCTGGCAGAAGATTGCAGACATTCCAGACCAAGAATTATGGAATGCTCATATGGAAAGAAAAGTTAAGCTTTTAAAATTGGTAAAAGAAAATATAACAAATAGATTAAAAAGAGAGGGATATCGTTATAGTGATATAAATGATATCACATCAAAATTAGATCCAAATGCTTTAACAATAGGATTTTCTAGAAGATTTGCTACATATAAGAGAGCTACTTTAATATTCAAAGATTTAGAGAGAATAACACAAATATTAAATGAGGCTGGAAAACCAGTTCAAATAATATTTGCAGGCAAGGCACATCCATCAGATAACGGAGGAAAAGATTTAATAAGATATATTCACGAATTATCTATGAAGCCTCAATTTAAAGGTAAGATTTTCTTACTTGAAAACTACAATATAGGTATATCTAAATATTTAGTAAGTGGTGTTGATGTATGGCTAAATAATCCAAGAAGACCAATGGAAGCATCTGGTACATCTGGACAAAAGGCAGCTGTAAATGGCGTTATAAACTTTAGCGTGCTTGATGGCTGGTGGGCAGAAGGATACAACCAGAAAAATGGTTGGACAATAGGAACCAATGCAGAATATTCTTCTTATGAAGAACAAGATAATGCTGATAGCGAGAGCATTTATCAAACATTAGAAAATAAAATAATTCCAACATTCTTTGATAAAGACGAAAACGGAATATCTAAGAGATGGATGGAAATAATGAAGCAATCTATAATGTCTAATGCTGGAAGATACAGCACTGCTAGAATGCTTATAGATTATACAAATAAATTTTACATGCCACTTTGCAATTTGTACAACAAATATTACACAGATTTATCATCAGTTGCAGAATTTAATAGTTGGAAAAACAATTTATATTCGAACTGGAATGATATAACAATAAAACAAGAAAAGGGTAACTTAGATAATATTACAGTAGATGCTGGAAACAACATTACAGTTAGATGTAAAGTATATCTACCAAACATTGATAAAAACTCTATAGAAGCACAAGTTTACTATGGGCAAATAATGGAAAATGGTATAGTTGATAAAATTCAAATAATACCTATGAATTTAATAGGCAGTGACGATGAAAAGAAAGAATATGAGTATGAAGCAACAGTTGAACTTACAACTGGCGGAAACTATGGTTATACATTTAGAGTAATGCCTAAAAATGAAATGTTATTAGACCCAGCAAACTTGGATTTAGTAAAATGGATAACAAAATAATTAGACCAAAAGAAAAGCCTTGACGCACAAGGCTTTTTGTAATATAATGGTTACATAATTTTAAAGAGAAAATGCAAAGTTTTGTAAATATAAGAACTTTGCTTTTTAGAAAGGGTTGTTAAATATGGCAGACATAAAAGAATTAATGCAAGTACGTAGAGATAAAATGCAAAAGCTAATAGATAATGGTGTAAACGTACATCCAGAGAGATATGAGAGAACACATCAAATTAAAGAAGCAAGAGAATTACCAGATGGAACAAAAGATGTTTCAATTGCTGGAAGAGTAATGTCTAAGAGAAAATTAGGAAAAATAAGTTTCATAGATCTAAGGGATTTAGAGGGACATCTTCAACTAGTTATTAAAAAAGAAGATTTAGGAGAAGATGTATATAAATTCTTACACGAAACAGTTGATATAGGTGACTTCATTGGAGTAAAAGGAGAAATATTTACAACTCAAGCTGGAGAAAAATCACTTCAAGTTTATGAATACACATTCTTGGGAAAGGCAATACGTCCACTTCCAGAAAAATTCCATGGTTTAACAGACCAAGATGCAGTATACAGAGAGAGACATCTTGATTTAATAATGAACGATGATGCTAAAAAGAGATTTGTACTAAGAACAAAGTTTATCAGATTAATGAGAGAGTTCTTAGATACACATGAATTCTTAGAGGTAGATACACCAGTTCTTCAAAATACAGCTTCTGGAGCAACTGCAAAACCATTCATAACACACCATAATGCATTAGATATGGACGTATATTTAAGAATATCTCCAGAATTAACATTAAAAAAACTTATAATTGGTGGATTTTCAAATGTGTATGAAATTGCAAGAGACTTCAGAAATGAGGGAATGGATGCAAACCATTTACAAGACTTCACAATGGTTGAAGGATATAGTGCTTATTGGTGCTATAGAGATAATATGAAATTCTTAAAAGAAATGATTATATACATATTATCAAAATTATTCGATGGAAACTTAAATATCAAAATTGGAGAACAAGAAATTGACTTTGGTGGAGAATGGCAAGTAGTATCATTCAGAGATTTAATACTTAAAGACTGTGGAATAGATATTGACAAATTCGAAACAGCAGAAAGCTTACTTGCAGAAATAAAAGCGAAAGGAATAAAACTAGAGGCAGACAACTTAGAACAATTAGGAAGAGGAAATTTAATAGATACATTATACAAAAAAGTAAGTAGACCAAACATAATAAACCCAACATATCTAATTGAACACCCAATAGATTTATCTCCACTTGCTAGAAGCAATGATGAAAATCCAAAATTGACAGACAGATTCCAATTAGTAGTAAATGGACAAGAAATAATAAATGGATATTCAGAGCTTGTAGACTGTGACGAACAAGAAAAAAGATTTATAGAGCAGGCTGAATTAAAGGCTAATGGTGATGAAGAGGCCATGAGTATAGATACAGAATATATAAGAGCTATGCAATATGGTATGCCACCAATCTCTGGTTGGGGACTTGGAATAGATAGATTCTTACAATTCTTAACAAACAGTGATAACATAAGAGATGTAGTTTTATACCCATTAATGAAACCAAGAGCAGCAGAAGAAAGTGAAGACTAATAACAAAAATCGCCCAAAGGGGACGCACCTTTTTGGGCGATTTTTCCTTTGCAAGAACAATTTAATTTTGAAAAATTTCGGTACGGCGCTCTTGGTCGGAGCCTTTGGGCTCCTCAAAAGGCGAGCTTGACATTATTTTTCAAAATTTAAAATTGTTTTTGTAAATCTTAAAAAATCTGCTACTAAAGGCTGTCTATTTTGTGGGCGATTTTTATTGACTATGGCTATATGATGTAGTAGAATGAAAATGAAAAATGTTTGAAAAAACATTTTAGAGTTTAATAACTTTATCATGAAATGGAGGATTATTTTATGATTTCAAAAGAACGGAGATTCTATGTAGACATAATGGCTGTGCATCCAGAGGTAACTGGCTCATGCAATCTGATTATTGTAAAACAGCCAGATAATAGTACGGTCAAATTTGTTGTTGACTGTGGTCTTTTCCAGGAAAGGCAGTACAGCAAGAATAATGAAGTTTTGCCTTTTAATCCTGCTAATATTGATTTTTGCCTGGTTACTCATAATCATGTAGATCATACTGGTCGTTTACCTTTTTTGGTAAATAAGGGGTATGATAAGGAAATTTATATGAGTAAAACCACCGCAAAACTTTTGCCGTTGGCATTGGAGGACAGCTACCGAGTTCTGAAAGATGTTGCAAAACGGCAGAACCATCCGAGTTTGTATAACGAAGGAGATGTAACTCAAACAATTAAGCTTGTCCATGGTTGCGATTACGAGGAAACCATTCAAATTCGTCCTAATATTAAGGCGACCTTTTTTAGGAATGGTCATCTTATGGGGGCTACAAGCATTTTGGTGCAAATTGCAAGTGATGGGTATGAAAACATTAACTTGTTTTTCACGGGAGACTATAATAACAAGAATATGTTTTTTGATGTTCCTGAGCTGCCAAAATGGGTTGTGGAGTTGCCCTTAACAGTTATTCAAGAGTCAACGTATGGAAATATGGAATCCAGCGAGATTACTAAGTGCTTTGCCGAAAACGTGCTTAAAAGCATCAATAAAGGAGGCACTGTGGTTGCACCTGTATTTTCTCTTGGACGAGCGCAAGAAATCTTGTATGAGATTAAATGCATGCAAGAAAATTGTCAGCTGAGTGTTAAAGTTCCTATTTTTCTTGATGGAAAGCTTACAATTAGATATACGAACATGTATATTAAAGATGGGCTGGATATTAAGGAAGAAATGTGGAATTTCTTGCCGGAAAATTTAACTTTTGTCGATAGAACAAGTAGGGCGGAAATATTGGAAAGTGAGGAAGCAAAAATTATTTTGACTTCTTCCGGTATGGGCTCATATGGACCTGCACAGGTGTATATTCCGGAGTATTTAACCCGGGAAAATGCCTTAATTCACTTTACTGGTTATACTGCAGAAGGTACTCTGGGAGCAAGGCTTAAAGAAGCTGAGGTAGGAACTCCTGTGCAAATTGGAGGAACTCTTGTAAAGAAAAGGGCACAGGTGGAATATACTACTGAATACTCTGCACATGCAAAAGCTGATGAGATGATTGACTTTCTCAAGAAGTTCAAACACCTTGAGCTTGTACTTGTAAACCACGGTGAGGCGGATACAAAGCAAATTTTTGCAGAAAGGATTATCAATGAAGTAGATACAGATAGAGTTGGTATTTTAGGATGTGGCTATTTCTTCCGTGTGAATCATGATGGACTTGTAAAGAGCATGTCTACCAAGTTTGAATAAAATAATTCGTAAAAATGCTAAGGCTCCTAGTATGGGAGCCTTAGTTGTTAATATATAAACAAATGTTACTATTTACAGTTTGAACTGAGTTGCAAATGTTATAAAAATAAATTTATTATAAATAGTGCAAACTACACTTATTGCAAATAAATAAAGTGGGTGTGATTCGTAAAAAACAAGTCAAAAATATTATGTAAATTGTTGAAAAATGGGTCTTTGCGTGATATAATGTAAGAAGTTCGAATACACACAAAGTTCTGAAGTACACTATATTCAGAACACAATTTGCAAAGGAGTATAATACAAATGAAAAAAGTATTTGTCTTGAGAACTGAGTCGTTGTTGGCCTCAAAAAATCCTACTTTGAGGTTTGGTGATGACAATACTATTGTTATCCCTATGGCGATTTTGCAGAATCTTTATCGGTACAATGGTGTGCCTGAAAAGAAAAGTTTGGCAAGCCAGCTGATTGAGTACATTGACAACATCCCGCAGAAGGATTTGCTTTCTGAAAAAGGTTTTGAACAGAGTAACGGTAGCCGTCTGCGAGTTGTGGATAACGGTCCTATTTCTGCGGAGATTGCAAACCTTGCGGACTTTTCTCGGCTTGACCACAGAGTTTATCAGGTTTGCAAAGACCTGATGGCAAATAATGAGAAAGTTATTCTGATTTCCAAAAACCCGAACATTCGGTTGAAGGGCAATCAGCTGGGCATTACCACAGAGCTGTTTAAGGATGAAATCTTCCCCAAGCCCTGTGACCAGTACACCGGAAAAGCTGAAATCTTTATTCAGGGCGAAGCATTGGACAGACTGTTCACTGATGAAAATGGTGTTCCTGTTGAGGAGGTTCAGCAGTACGAGAATTACGAGTGGGTGGAAAACCAGTTTGTTGTGATAAACGGAGAGCATTCCGGTCTTATTGGTCGTTATACCAATGGCAGGATTATTCGTTTGCAGTATTACAAAAATGTTATGCATAAGTCGCTCAATAATGAGCAGGACATGTTCTGGGAATCGCTGCTAACACCTCCTGATATTGCACCTTTGGTAGTTGTGAAGGGTGTTGCCGGTACTGGCAAAACTTACTGCTCTTTGGCGATGGCTCTGAGTTCCCTTGAAAAGAAGGGAGACAAAAACAGAGTGTCTTATAAGCAGATTATTGTTGCTACTCCGACTGTTACTGTTGGCAATGAGGAAATTGGCTTCTTGCCTGGTGAAATTGACGACAAGGTCGGTCCGTATCTTGGAGGTATCTTGGACAATCTGAAGGAGATTCTTCGTCCGAAGTTCCCGGATTTTACCAATGCTCAGCTGAAGAAGAAGGCTCAGGAATTCTTTGAAAGAGGAGACATTGAGATTCAGCCGATTGGTTTCCTGCGTGGTCGCACAATTACTCATACTGTGTTTATTATTGATGAGACGCAGAATGTGAAACCGTGCGACATCAAGGATATTGTTACTCGTTCGGCCGAAGGTTCGAAGTTTATCTTCTTGGGAGACCCTGACCAGGTTAACAATCCTGAACTCAACTCTCGCTATAATGGTTTGGTCTATTTGAGCGAGAAGATGAAGGGCAATCCGCATACCTTCCAGGTTACTCTCAACAGCAAGAAATCTGTGAGAGGCAAGCTGGCACAGGAGGCACTCGAAATTCTTTAATGTAAAATTAGAGAGAAGTTATAACCAAACGAAATATAAAGGATAGGTGATTGTAAATCTAATAATACTCCATAGCAAGTGGCAGGAGGCGAAATTTTCGCCTCCTGTTGTTTTGGTATACTCAGCAAATTAAAAAAATAAAAAAGTATGTATATTCACAGGTGTAGATGTAAAGACATACTATTTTGCCATTTACAACAGGTATACAAGCCTAAACAATGTAATTCAATGACTGCTCTATTCTTAAATCTAAAACATTACTTGATACAATTTACAGACCGCCAAAAGATATGATATTTCACATTTACCAAATGATTTTTACCTCAAATGCTTGTATTTTTGGGCTGTTTGTTATAAAATATTGTCAATATTATGTTAAAAAGGTAAGGAGAAAAATTTGAATAAAAAATGGGAATTAAACGAAGCAAATGATGTACTGATTAACAAGATATCAGAAGAATTTAACGTAAGTAAATTGGTTGCAAATATTATTGCAAATAAAGGATTAACAAACAGTGATGAGATAGAGGTTTTCTTACATCCAAGAAGGACAGATTTTCATGATCCGTTCATGATGCCAGACATGGAGAAGGCGGTAGATAGAGTCGTTAAGGCAATTGAAACTCATGAAAAGGTTGCAATTTATGGAGATTATGATGTTGATGGAATTACGAGTAGCACTGTTTTGAAGAGATTTTTGGCTGAGAGAGGGCTTGAAACAGATGTGTATATTCCAAATAGATTGCATGAGGGGTATGGGTTAAACGAGAATGCAATAAGAGAAATTGCAGACAATAAACATACATTGATTATAACGGTTGATTGTGGAATTACTGGAAACAAAGAGATTGAACTTGCAAAGTCATTTGGAATAGATACTGTTGTGACTGACCACCACGAACCAACCGAAACATTGCCAGATGCGGTTGCAGTGGTTGATTGTAAGAGAAAAGACAACAAATACCCATTTAATGGGTTAGCTGGTGTAGGTGTTGCGTTTAAATTAACTCAGGCTATTTCGATGAGGCTGGGAGTAAGAGAAGAGGAATATTTAAAATACTTAGATTTAGTATGTGTTGGAACAATTTCTGATATTGTTCCACTTGTAGACGAAAATAGAACTATATCAAAATTAGGATTAAAGCTAGTTAGACAGACACGAAATATTGGTTTAAAAGTATTATTAGATAGTATTGGTTATAAAAAAATAGATTCTATGGCAATATCTTTTGGAGTTGCTCCAAGAATAAATGCGTGTGGAAGAATGGGGCATGAAAAAGAAGCTTTAGAGCTATTTTTAACAGATAGTAAAGATGAGGCAGAGAGAATAACACATAATTTAAATGAGTATAATCAAGAACGCCAAGAAATTGAAAAGAGAATATTTAATGAAGCTCAAAAGATGATGGAAGACCCAGAACAGCAGAGACTTCCATGTATAGTATTAGGTGGAGAAAACTGGCACCATGGCGTTATTGGAATTGTTTCATCAAAGATTACAGACATGTATTTTAAGCCTAGCGTATTACTTTGCTACGAAGACGATTTAGCTCGTGGTTCTGGAAGAAGTATTCCTGGATTTGACTTGCATGAGGCATTAGAAAAATGCAGTACGTACATCAAGCAATTTGGTGGACACAGCATGGCAATTGGAATTACAATAGAAAAAGATAATTTTGAAAAATTTAAAAAAGAGTTTGAAGAATATGCTGAAAAATCTAACATTTCATCTATTGTTCCAGTAATTAAAATAGATGAAAAGGTACAATTACAAGATATCAGCATAAAAGATATAAAAGACTTAGAATTGCTAGAACCATTTGGAGAAGGAAATAAGATGCCATTATTCCAAATTAGTAATTTGAAAATAACATCAATCAGAACACTTTCGGAAGGAAAACACTTGAAAGCAATGCTTCAAGACGAAAACAAATACATAGACACAATAGGATTTAATTTAGGAAATATATCTTCTGAATATGCGATAGGTTCAAAAGTAGATGTTGTAGGAAACTTAGAGATAAATAGTTATAAGGGAATGGAAAATATACAAATTAATCTAAAAGACATGAGACATAGCATAAGCTAAAGTCTTTTAGAGGTAAAGGGAGATGGTAGTATGTCGGAAAACGTAAATCACACCATAGAAGAAGTATTAGAAAATGCAAAAAAATCTAATAGAAGAGCAGATTTAAAATTAATAAGAAGAGCATATGATTTTGCAAAGTCTAAACATGGAGACCAATTAAGAAGGTCTGGAGAACCATACATAATCCATCCGGTTCAAGTTGCATATATATTGTCTACACTTGGACTTGATGAGAGCACTATTTGTGCTGCTCTTTTACATGATGTAATTGAAGATACAGATGTAACTTTGCAAGATTTGTCTAAGGAATTTTCGCCAGAGATTGCAGAAATGGTTGATGGTGTTACAAAGCTTGGAAAATTAAATTATACGAGTGAACAAGAGCAACAAGTTGAAAACTACAGAAAAATGTTCTTGGCAATGGGAAAAGACATAAGAGTAATTCTTATTAAATTAGCCGATAGACTTCATAACATGAGAACATTAAAATATTTGGCCAGAGACCGTCAAATTGCAAATGCAAGGGAGACAATGGACTTGTATGCTCCACTTGCAAATAGACTTGGTATGTATTCTTTAAAATGGGAACTAGAGGATTTATCATTTAAATATTTATACCCAGAGGAATATAGAGAACTTGTTGAAGGAATAGACAAGAAGAGAGAAGAAAGGTTGAAATTCATCGACCAGATTATGGACGAGATAAGAGTTCAATTAAAAAAGCAAAAAATAGAAGCTGAAATAACTGGTAGAGCAAAGCATTTATATAGTATTTTTAGAAAAATGCAGAGAGACAATAAGACTCTGGACCAGATTTATGATTTATTCGCATTAAGAATTATTGTAAATTCTGTAAAGGATTGTTATGCGGCATTAGGTGTTGTGCATGAGCTTTATAACCCAATGCCAGGAAGATTTAAGGATTATATTTCGGTTCCAAAACCTAACATGTACCAATCTTTACACACAACTTTGATAGGACCAAAAGGAACTCCATTCGAGGTACAGATTCGTACTTGGGATATGCATAGAATAGCCGAATATGGTATTGCCGCACACTGGGCCTACAAAGAGGCAAGCTTCATGGGAGGCAAGAAGGCAAATGTAGTAGTAAATCAAGATAAATTATCTTGGCTAAGAGAAACACTTGAATGGCAAAAAGACATGCAAGACCCACAAGAGTTCTTAAATACATTAAAAACAGAGTTGTTTGAAGATGAGGTTTATGTGTTTACTCCAAAGGGAAAAATTCAAGTATTACCAAGAGGAGCCACACCAATAGATTTTGCTTATAGTATTCATGAAGAAATAGGAAACCATATGACTGGCTGTAAGATAAACAGCAAGATGATGCCTATTGTAACAAAATTAAAAAATGGTGATATTGTAGAGATTATTACATCAGATAAATCTAAAGGACCAAGTAGAGACTGGCTTAAATTTATAAAGAGTAGTACAGCAAAGACTAGAATTCAACAATGGTTCAAGAAAAATGAAAGAGTAGAAAACATTGCAAGAGGAAAAGACTTTTTAGAAAAAGAAGTAAAGAAAATTGGAATGAGCTACCCAGAATTGTTTAGACCGGAGTTTGTTGAAGCTGCACTTGAAAGATACAAATATAATAGTGCAGATGACATGTTTGCAAGTGTTGGATTCGGAACAATTACAGCAAATAAAATAGTTTCAAGAGTACTTGAAGAATACAGAAAAGTTCATAAAGAAGAAAATCTAGAAGAAAAAATAGAAGAACTTACAAAGGAAAAGACAAACAACAAACCATCAACAAGTGGTGTAATTGTAAAAGGAATAGACAACTGTCTAGTAAAACTATCAAAATGTTGTAACCCAGTACCAGGAGACGAAATTGTTGGATATATTACAAAAGGAAGAGGCGTATCTGTACATAGAAAAGACTGCAAGAACGTAAAAGACTTGGTATCTGAAGAAAACAGAATGATAGATGTTTCATGGTATACAGACAAACCATCGAGCTATAATGTTGATGTTGTAGTATTTTCAAATGATAGAGATGGATTGCTTGCAGACATAATTGCAACAATAACTGCAGAAAAAACACCTATAATGGCGGTATCATCAAAAGTATCTAAAGAAAGAATAGTATTAACGGAATTAACGCTAGAAGTAAGCAATATAGCACAGTTGAACAGTGTTTTAAAAGCAATAAGAAAAATAGACAGCGTATATGAAGTAAGAAGAAATAAATAAAACATATATGAAAAATATGACTTGCGTATAAAACGAAGCCAAGGAATAAATAGGAGCAACACATGATTTTAAAAAGATTAAAAGTACAAACGACATTAGGAGAAGCAACAAATTGTTACATAGTAGAAGACGAAGAAACAAAAGAAACAATGGTTATAGATCCGGGTGGAGAAGCAGATAAAATTTTAGAAATGCTAGATATATTAGAGGCAAATGTAAAATACATTTATTTAACACATTGCCATGGAGACCACATTGGAGCCGTTTCAGAGGTAAAGAGTAAAAAAGGTGGCAAAATATTAATCCATAGAGACGATGCAGAAGGTTTAGATGACGAAAACATAAATCTAAGCGCCTGCATTAACATGGGAGACATAGAACTAGAACCAGATTCAAGAGTAGACGACAGAGATTTAATTCATGTTGGAAGCCTAGAATTTAGAGTAATACACACTCCAGGACACACAAAAGGTTCTACTTCGTTATATTGTGAAAAGGAAGGATTATTATTTTCGGGAGACACATTATTTAGAGGAACTTGGGGAAGAACAGATTTACCAACCAGTTCGTTCGTACAAATAATAGACTCGATTACAAAAAAATTACTTGTATTACCAGACGAAACAATAGTATATCCGGGGCATGGAAAATCTACATTAATAAAGGAAGAAAAGCCAATTTACCTAGAACTAAAACCTCGACAAGAATGTTAAAATTTTCGCCCAATGGGGACGACCCTTTTTGGACGAAAAATGAAAGGAGAAGAATATGGGAAAGACAGAACCAAGAACTCTACCTGGTTTTATGGAACTATTGCCAAGTGAGCAGATTTTATTTGATGATATGAAGCAAAAAATTGAAAAATCGTATCAAAAATTTGGATTTTTGCCAATAGATACGCCTATAATTGAATATGCTGAAGTATTGCTTGCAAAAGCTGGTGGAGAAACAGAAAAGCAAATATACAGATTTGAAAAAGGTGATACGGATTTAGCTTTAAGATTTGATTTAACTGTACCACTTGCAAAATATGTAGCAAAAAATTATGGAAATTTAAGTTTTCCATTTAGAAGATATCAAATAGGGAAAGTGTACAGAGGAGAAAAAGCACAAAAGGGAAGATATAGAGAGTTTTATCAATGTGATATTGATATAATTGGAGATGAAACTTTAGACATTATAAATGATGCAGAGCTTCCAGCTGTGATTTATTCGACTTTTAGAACTTTAGGATTTGAAAATTTTACAATAAAAATAAATAACAGAAAAATTTTAAATGGTTTATTTGAAGGGATTGGCCAAAAAGATAAATCTGTAGAAATCTTAAGAATAATCGATAAAATAGATAAAATTGGAGAGCAAGCTGTAAGAAAAGAAATAGCAGAGCTTGGAGTAGGCGAAAAAATAGTAAACACAATAATAGATTTTATAAGAATAGACGGAAGTGCAGATGAAAAGATAGAAAAGCTTGAAAAAATGGACTTATATAGTGCAAATATTGTGGAAAGCGAGTCTCAAAATACAGATGTTGGTGCAGATAATATGACAAATGCTACATTTACGAGAGGCGTAAATGAGTTAAAAGAAGTAGTTGAAAATATTAGATTATTTGGAGTGCCAGATAAAAACTTCACAGTTGACCTTACAATAGCAAGAGGGTTAGATTACTATACGGGAACCGTATATGAAACCTTCTTAAATGACTATAGAGAAATTGGAAGTGTTTGCTCTGGTGGAAGATATGAAAATTTAGCAGAAAATTACACAGATAGAAAACTTCCGGGAGTTGGCGTATCAATAGGTCTAACAAGATTATTCTACAAATTAAATGAATTAAATTTAATTAAAGCAGATAAAAAATCAATTTCTGATGTATTAATAATTCCAATGACAGAAAATAAAAAAGCTCCACTAGAATTAGCAACAAGTTTGAGAGAATTAGGGATAAATACAGAAATATATTTAAATAACAAAAAAATAAAAGCAAAAATGAAATACGCAGACAAGCTTGAAATTCCATATGTAATAGTAATTGGTGATGATGAAATTGCAAATAATACAGTAAAAGTAAAAAATATGGAAACAGGAGAAGAAAAATTAACAGAATTTAATGCGGGGAGTATTAAAAAAGTGATAAAGGGAGAATAAGAAGATGAAAAATAAAAAAGCTTTAATTGTAATAATAGTGTTATTGATTATATTAGCAGTTTGCGGAGGTGCTTTTGCTTATGTGTATTTTGCAACAGATTTATTAAAAAGTAATTCACAAATGTTTTCTAAATATGGAACCATGTTAGATATGGAATTATATAATTTCTTTTATGATGAAAACATAAAAACGTATTACACAAATAAATCAGCAAATAATTATGAAAACACTGGAGTATTAAGAGTAAAATCAGGAGGTAATACTGATATTAATACAGACTTAAATCTTACAATTAAAGGCGCAACAGATGTAGATAATGATAATTTTGAACAAGAAATAACTATTAATTATTCGGATTCTGAAAAATTTGCATTTAAACTTGTAAAAAATAATCAGATGATTGCACTTGGCTCTGACGAAGTTGCTAATAAATATGTTGGAATAAAAAATGAAAACCTAGATGAGCTTTCTAATAAATTAGGAATTGATGAAGAAATGAAAGTGCCAAACAATATAAAATTGGATAAGTCATCAATAACTGTTCAAAATATCAAAAGCCTAGTAACAAAATATATAGGAAAATTGGCAGGACAACTTTCAGAGTCAAACTTTACAAAAAATAATAATACTTCATATACATTAACAATCGAAAAAGATAACCTAAAAAATATTATGATATACTGCTTAAATGAGGCTAAAAATGACTCGGAAATTATTAAAATGTTGGGCATGAGTGATGATATATCAACATATCAAGATAATATTGACCAAGAAATTAATGATTTAAATGAACAAGATTTTTCAAATACATCTATTAAGATAACTTTAACAAGTACTGAAAATGGTGTGGAAGCTGATGTTGAGGTGAATACAGATGAAGATAATGTAGGATTGTCTGTAATATTAGAACGAGGCAAGAATATTACAATAAAACAGACAGGTTCTTTTGATACAGCAGATGTGCTTACAGAGGAAACAACTGCAACTCCAAACAATATAGAATATACAATATCTAAAGAGAAATCTGCAAGTAAAAGCAAATATACTATAACAAGTTCAGAAGAGAATTGCTCACTTGAAATTGGCTTTGAATTAGATGGTATTTCGGATAATGGAGCAACTGAAAAAGTTTATGTATCATATGATGCAAATGACGTACAATTTAATGTAGAATACAATAATGCAATAACATTTAAAGATGTAACAGTTACAGAATTAAATGGTGAAAACAGTGTTGCATTAAATGATTATAGCCAAGAGGAATTAAGCCCTTTATTGCAACAATTACTTGCACAAATTATTACTGTAAATTCTCAAAAAATACAGAATGCAAATGTTTTTTAAGATATTATAAAAAGTGTCTAGAATTATTAAATTTTAATTTAATAGTTCTAGACACTTTTGAATTAGTCAAAAATTGATGAAAATACTCTTGCTAAATATTTCATGCTAGCCATTGATTGTTCTAATGTATTTCCAGTAGCTCCTACTTCTATTATGCAGGCTGCTTTTCCAAGTTGCTGGTTATATCTGCTGTTTCTTAATAGTATTGGTCTAAATAACCCAGGGTATAATTCGTTTGCTTTTTTCTGAACTTTTACTGCAAATTGTAAATTCTTTTGCCAGTTAGGGTGTTCTAGGCCTCCACCATCTGTTCCGATTACAAACATTAGTTGAGATACAACCTCATCTCCAATTTTAATAGAAGGAGCATAAGAAGTATCTGCAATAGCATCTCTATGTAAGTCTATAATTATATCTGTATTGGGGTGTGAAATTAACAAGTTTTCGACCGTTGCCATAGACCTACCATATGAACCAGAATATGCGGGATAATCATGATATGTTTTGTCATGTACAACATTAAAACCATATGAAGTTAGCTGGTCTGTAAGAGAATTACCAACACGTACCACAGAATAATCTAAATCTGTAGTTCTAAAAGTTCCACTTTCTTCATATGCAAAATTTTCCGTTGGAGTGTAACTTTCGCAAGTATGAGTGTGAAAAATCATCACATCGTTTTTATTAATTTCTAAATTATCATAATTTAAAATATCATCAGTTAAAGTGTAATTAGTTCCATTTTTGATTTCAACACCGTGATAATCATTTGTGTATTTATTTGGCACAGCAGAATCAATTACTTGTGTCTCTAGATTCGTACTAGCATGTTCAATAGTATTATCGGTATTATTATTTTCAACAATGGTAGGCTCTTCGACAATATTATTTTCACTTTCATGAGTTGCTACTTTTATAGACGACATAACTGGGAGCTGTGAATTTAGCAAAAATTGTAGAGGACTTTTTGATTCTATGTATGATGTCTCGATGGAAGAAAAATCTGAGTTATTGGTGGTAGCAATACCAGGAATTGTTTGGTTTAAGATAAAAGGAGAAAAAGCAAGCTTATTTAAATTAATAGATAGGCCTTGTACAAAATAAATAAAAAATATTACTACAAATAGAATAAGTAAGATTTTTATTAAACTTTTTATATTTATTACGGCTACATTTACCATTGTTTTCTCCTTTATTTTTACTTATAATAAATGTATGCTATTACAACAAAAATATTACTAAAACACTTGAAACAAAGAAAAAATTAATATATTATAAATACTGTAAATATAATAAACAAAGGAGTGAAATATATGGTTGGACTAAAGTTAGATTTAAAAAATGCTGGCATAACCGAAAGTTCTATCTTTAAATATAGCAAAAAGGTAGAAGAAATTCATACAGAATTACACGAGAAAAAAGATGATGAAAATGAATTTTTAGGATGGTTAGAACTTCCTACTAAATATAATAAAAAAGAATTTAAGAAAATAAAAGAATGTGCAAAGAAAATTCAAGCAAATTCTGATGTGCTACTTGTTATTGGAATTGGTGGCTCATATCTTGGCGCTAGAGCAGTAATAGAGGCATTGACGAATACATTTTATAATTTACAAGACAAAGAAGAAAGAAAAACTCCTCAGATAATATATGTTGGAAACAATTTAAGCCCTAACTACATGAGCGAGCTAATAGATTTAATAAGTAATAAAGACTTTTCTATAAATGTAATTTCAAAATCTGGAACTACAACAGAGCCGGCTATTGCATTTAGAATATTTAGAGAGTTGTTAGAAGCTAAATATGATTTGGAAGAAGCAAGAAGCAGAATATATGTTACAACAGACAAGGAAAAAGGAGCATTAAAGCAATTAGCAGAAAAAGAAAATTACGAAACATTTATTATTCCAGACAATGTAGGAGGAAGATATTCAGTACTTACTCCAGTAGGACTTTTACCAATAGCTGTTGCAGGTGTTGATATAGATAAATTAATTAAAGGTGCAAGATTTGCTCAAGATAAATATTGTGATGAAGATTTAAAATATAATGAATGTTATCAATATGCCGTTGCAAGAAATATCTTATATAAAGATGATAAGAATATTGAAATACTAGCAAACTACGAACCAAAAATGCACTATGTAACAGAGTGGTGGAAACAACTCTATGGTGAGAGCGAAGGAAAAGACGGAAAGGGAATATTCCCAACAGGAGTAGACTTTACAACAGATTTACATTCTTTAGGGCAATACATTCAAGAAGGAAGAAGAAATCTATTTGAAACAGTAATAAGAATAGAAAAGCCAGGTTCAGACATAAGCATAAACTTAGATGAAGATGATTTAGATGGACTAAATTACTTAGTTGGCAAATCATTAGATTTTGTAAATAAAAAAGCAATGGAAGGTACAATAGAAGCACATGCTGATGGAGAAGTACCAAATATATTAATAACTATGCAAGAATTAAATGCAGAGACTTTAGGACAATTAATATATTTCTTCGAACTTGCATGCGCAATGTCTGGTTCAATACTTGGAGTAAACCCATTCAACCAACCAGGAGTTGAAAAATACAAGAAAAACATGTTTAGACTACTAGGAAAACCAACTAAAAAATAGAAAATTGTATTGACATAATACAAAAAAAGTACTATTATAAGAATATGTGAATAGATAAGCAATGAGACAAAGTAAAATAAAGGTTACTTCTAGAGAAGAATTGCCATAGGCTGAAAGCAATTCTAAGCAAACATATTTGAAAAACTACCTCACAGGAAACTGGCGAAAGCTTGCTTAGTAAATTAAGTAAAAAATTAGGATGGAACCGTGCATATATGCACTCCTAAATGTTAAAAGCATTTGGGAGTGTTTTTGTTTTCCAGATGCAAAAGGAGGATTTTTTATGATAATTACATTAAAAGACGGAAGCAAAAGAGAAGTACAGGAAGGCATTTCTGTAATAGACCTTGCAAAAGAGATTAGCGAAGGTTTAGCAAGAGTTGCAACTGCAGGAAGAGTAGATGGAAAGGTTGTTGATTTAAGATACAATTTAAACAAAGACTGCAATGTAGAAATTTTAACATTTGATGATGAAGATGGAAAAAAAGCATATTGGCATACGACATCTCACATAATGGCACAAGCTATCAAGAGATTATATAAAGATGTTAAGCTTGCGATTGGACCAGCTATAGATGGTGGATTTTACTATGATTTCGACACAGAATACAGATTTTCAGAGGCTGATTTCGAGAAGGTAGAAGCTGAAATGAAAAAAATTATAAAAGAAGATTTACCAATAGAAAGATTTGAACTTCCAAGAAGCGAAGCTATTAAATTAATGAAAGATGCAGGAGAAGATTACAAGGTAGAACTAATAGAAGACTTACCAGAAGACGAAGTTTTATCATTTTATAAACAAGGTGAATTCACAGATTTATGTGCAGGACCTCACTTAATGAGCACAGGAAAAGTAAAATGTGCTAAATTATTATCAACTTCTGGAGCCTATTGGAGAGGTGACGAGAAGAATAAAATGCTTCAAAGGATTTATGCTATATCATTCCCAAAGGCAAGCTTGCTTGAAGAACATTTAGCAAAATTAGAAGAAGCAAAACAAAGAGACCACAGAAAATTAGGAAAAGACTTAGAACTATTCATGACACATAAATTAGTAGGTTCAGGACTTCCAATGTATTTGCCAAATGGTGCAACAGTAAGAAGATTGCTTGAAAGATATATTCAGGACAAAGAAATAAGAATGGGATACAAACATGTATACACACCATCACTTGCAAACGTTGAACTATACAAAACATCAGGACACTGGGACCACTACAAAGAGGATATGTTCCCAGTAATGAAAATGGACAACGAAGAATTAGTATTAAGACCAATGAACTGCCCACATCACATGCTAATATTCAAGAGCAAAATGCGTTCATACAAAGACTTACCAATAAGAATTGGTGAATTAGCACACGACTTTAGATATGAAGACAGCGGAACAGTTTGCGGTATTGAAAGAGTGCGTGAGATGTGCCAAAATGATGCGCACTTATTCGTAAGACCAGACCAAATAAAAGATGAAGTTGGAAAAGTTGTAAAATTAATACTAGATGTTTACAAAGACTTTGGATTTAAAGACTACAAATTTAGATTATCATTAAGAGACAAAAACGACAAACACAAATACTTTGACGATGACGAAATGTGGGACAAGGCAGAAAGTCAACTTCGTGAAATACTAACAGAACTAGGATTAGACTTCTACGAGGCAGAAGGCGAAGCAGCATTCTATGGACCAAAGCTAGATGTACAATTAAAATCAGCAATAGGACATGATGTAACAGTTTCAACTTGCCAATTAGACTTCTTATTACCACAAAGATTCGAACTAGAATACATTGGTGAAGATGGAAAAGCTCATAGACCAGTTGTAATACACAGAGCAATACTTGGAACACTAGATAGATTTATGGCATTTTTAATAGAAGAAACAAAGGGTGCATTCCCAACATGGCTTGCACCAGTACAAGTAAAAGTACTCCCAATATCAGATAAGCACTTAGAATATGCAAACAAAGTTAAAGAAGCGTTACAAGATAAAGAAGTAAGAGTAGAAGTTGATGATAGAGCAGAAAAAATCGGATACAAAATACGTGAAGCACAACTTCAAAAAGTTCCATACATGTTAGTTGTTGGAGATAAAGAACAAGAAGCTGGAAAAGTAGGAGTTCGTAACAGAAAAGACGGAGACGTTGGGGCAATGAAGCTAGAAGACTTTGTAGAAAAAATAGATGAAGAAATAAAAACATTTGCAAAATAGGAAATATAATCAAAAAGAATACGGACATAAAAAAAATATGTTTGTATTCTTTTTTTGAAAAATTGGCGTAAGTTTTTATTATACAATAAATTTTTATAGCATTATTAATAAAGTTGTGATATACTAAATCAGTAATTTAATTTGCAAAATTTGGAGGAGCAAATATGCCAAGGAAAGTAGTAAAAGGTACAACAGAAAACTTAAATATGTTAAGAGAGAAGGTAGACTATATTGGTTTTGAACTAGGAGAAGTTCCAGAATTTTTAAAGGATTTTGAGCCACTTGAATATAGAGTACCAAAGGTTTACGACGAAACTACATATAAAGTTTATAAGTACGTAAAAATAAAAGATATTGAAATATTAATTACACCAAAGGACAGACTAGATGATTTAGAGGAAAGGTATAAACTTGCCAGCCCATTATTTACATATATGAAGCCAGAGGCAAACGAAAATCTTGAAAAGTATGCATACTTTTTAAAAATGATAAATCAGACTAGGGTGTCAGATATTCAAGAAATAGAAAAGGAACAAGAGGCTTTTCAAAAAGAAATTCCATTTGATGTGAAATTTGCTAATAATTTTAAGTGGCAAATATTCTATTCTGATTATGCGGATAAATATTTTATGCTTGCTTCTACAAACGAAACAGATAATTCGCCGATGTTTTATTTATTGAAAAAAAAGATTGAAGCGTGCAAGAGCAAGAGTGAAAAGGATAACACTATTTTTGTGCCTATCAGTAATGAGGAATATTCGGAAGTAATATTAAAAAAATCAGAGATAGAAGATTTAGAAAATTACTTGTGGTTTTTCACTAAAAATTGGCCTTCTATATATGAAATAGAAGACGAAGAAGGAAATATTCAGTTGCAAATAGTTGGAGAGACTGTTATATATGATAAAATGACAAGCCAATATAGAATTATTCTCAAAGATAAAAAAGAAGCTTCAAAATGTTATAAATTAATAAAAGCATTATTCATTTTAGCATATGATTTAAGAAAAGATTATCAATTTCAAATAAAGATTGGTGAAAATGGTGGCTTAGAATTTTATTATAATGATGAAAAAATTGAATATGATACTTTGCCAGAGTTTTTGAAGAAAGAGTCAATTTCTAAGATAAAAGAAAACGAAAGAGTTAAGACTGAGACTAAGGAAGTAAAGGCAGATATCAAAGATTTGCAAAAGCAAGAAGAACAGAAAAACCTAGAATATCTTAGAAAAGAGAAAGAGATTGTTACTTTCTTAGAGTGCAAGAAAACTTTTATGGGAAGAATAAAGTATTTCTTTAAAGGAAAGAAAAGTAAGAAAGAGGAAGAAGTTTCTGAACATTCTGCAAGTAAAGAAAGATTAAAGGACATTTTAAGTCAAGATAAAGAAAATATAGAACATTTTAAAGATGATGAATTAGAATCTAAGAGCTATACTGTAGAAGATATTATTAAGATTGGCAAAGAACTTGATAATAATGTAAAAGATAATAAAAATGCAAAACTAGACTTAAAAGCTTTACAAAATAAGGTTGATAATATTGATAAAAAATTAAAGAATGCAACAGAGTTTTTAGAAGAGATAGATGAGCATAAGAAGAGTATATTCGAATTTTGGAAATATGCAAACAAAGATGAGTCGAAAATGCTTGCCGAAGGTGAAGTAGAAGAGGAAGAAACAGCGAGTACAGGACTTAGAAAAACATTTGATTATGAAGAAGATATAGAAAATTTTGCAAGTAAGATAGATAGCCAACAAAGAGAAAAATTAACACATAAAGAACAAGATGCATTGTTTGCATCAAATTTTGTACTAGATGGAATAAACATAGTATCGAAGGAAAAGCTATTAAAAGCAGATGAAACAAAAATAGCAAATTTATTGCAGCAATTAAAAGACGACTACAAGAAAGATATTGATAAAATTCAAGAAAAGGATTTCGATATTTTTGGAAATATCAGCCAAGATAAGACAAAGATAAAAACATTAAAAAATAATCAACATAGAGAAGCGGAAAAAGATAAGTACAAAGTTTTAAATGTAAATTTAAATACAGAGATGGACGTATTTATAGAGAAATTAAAAGAACTTAGACAAATTCTTATAGATGAATCTGAAAAGATAGAAGTTCCATATGATATATCTTTGTACAAGGCTAGCAACGAAAAGATTGATCCAGATGGATTTGACAAATTTAGTGTAAATCCATTCGAAACTTTGGATAATCTAGAAAAAACTTCTACATCTAAAGAAACGTATTTATATAAAATAAACGTTCCAGAAAATACAAAGTTAGTATTTTACTCGAATATAACATTCTTTGAAAATAATAATCAAACACTTCCTTTAGGAATGGACATATCTCAAGAAGGACTTATAAATATGGATAAATATAAGCTTGAGCTAAAAGGAAAAGATGAATTTAATATAAATATTTTCAAGAATGAATTTGATAATTTTGTAAAGAATGTGAAGGTGTATGAGTATAATTTGACAAGCAAATAATAAAAGAGTTGGGAAATAATCAAATTTTGGCAAGGAAAATGAATTCAAAAGGTAAGGGAGCATGCGTGGTGTATGTGACTGCGTTTTGAATGAAATTTGACGTAGCAAAAATTGTGATTATTTGCCAATGGAAAGGAAAAGTATGGTAGACAGAGTAATCATAATGGTACTTGATGGCTTCGGTGTCGGAGAGGCTCCAGATGCAAACAAGTATGGAGATGAAGGAAGCAATACATTTGCTGGAATATACAATAATACGTCTTTAAATGTTCCCAATATGGCTAAATTAGGGATATACAATATAGACGGGGTTAAGGTTGGAGAAAAACAAGAAAAGACAATAGGAGCATATGGAAAGGCACAAGAACAAGCAGATGGAAAAAACAGTCCAGTAGGGCATTGGGAGATGTCTGGTTATATTAAGCATCCTGCTTTTACAACATATCCAAATGCGTTTCCTAAAAAATTGATTGATGAGTTTATAGAAAAAACTGGTGTAAAAGGAGTTTTATGCAATGAAGTTGGTTCTGGAACAGAAATTTTAAAACGCTTCGGAGAAGAACACATAAAAACAGGATATCCTATAATATACACATCAGCAGACAGCGTATTTCAGATAGCAGCACATGAAGACGTAATTCCAGTAGAAAAATTATATGAAATTTGTAGAATTACAAGAAAAATTCTAGATAACCCAGAGTACAATGTTGGAACTGTAATTGCAAGACCTTTTATTGGAGATAAATCAGAAAATTTTACAAGAACCTACAACAGAAAAGACTTTGAGTCTAATACTTTTGGTAAGACAATGTTAGATGTAATGCATGAGAATGGTACAAATGTTGTAGCAATAGGAAAAATAGAAGATTTATTCAGTGGTAGGGGAATAGACAGTGCAATACACACAAACGGAAATGCTGATGGAATAGAAAAGACGATTGAAGAAATAAAGAAAGACACTAATGGATTGATATTTACAAATCTTGTAGATACAGACATGTTATATGGACATAGAAATAATATTGAAGGATATGCAAGAGCGCTAGAATATTTTGACTCGAAATTACCAGAAATAATGAGCAAAATGAAGGAAAATGACATGCTTATTATAACAGGAGATCATGGAAATGACCCAAGCACTCCAAGCACAGACCACTCTAGAGAATATACTCCAATATTGGTATATGGAAAGAATATAAAAGAAAATGTGAATTTAGGAATAAGAAGCACATTTGCAGATATTTCTGCAACAATATTAGATATGTTAGACTTACCAAAACTTGAAAATGGTATAAGCTTTAGAAAAGAAATAGAAAAATAATAAAAAGCTGATATATGTTACTAAAACAATATATCAGCTTTTATAAATTTATTTTATATCTTCTTTTACAACTCCTGGTTGTTCCAACAATTCTGGCTTCTTTAAATATTTAGACAATTGCTTAAAAGAAGTTGCATAATAATAACCATCGCAAATTCTTTCATCACCAACAAAGGCTATGGTAATACATTTTTCTTCATGCATTTCATCATCATCATAAATATAACTTTTCTTCTTTTTACCCATTGCAAAGAATAGGCTGGTAGTACCAAAATTGTATAAATGATGATAAATACTATCAATTCCTAAAGATCCAACATTAGTTAAAAATACGCTAGTATGAAATGGACTCGCTGAAATGATTGCCTTTGGCACTGCACCATGCTTGTCTAAAAATTTGATAAATTTAAAAGCAGCTCTAATAAATCCATTTGGAACAATACTAAAGGTTTTTGCTAATGCATCTGTATTATTAGATGTACTGTAATCTTTGTTTTGTTCTATTGCTTTGTCTAATTTTTCTTTTATTTCGAAAATGTTTTCAGTTCCTGTAAAAGGCAATTTTATTGTTGTTTCTTGTCCTTCATCAGCAAAACTTTTCTTTATTGCTAAAGAAAAAAATATTTGATTTCTAGCATATAGGCTACCATTCATTGCAAACCTATTTAAATAAGGTCTTTCAGCAATGATTCTTACTATAGCTGCATAAATTATATTCATGTAAGAAAGCTTTATTCCTTCTTTGGCTTTTCTATCAATGTATTCATCTAATTCCTTTAATTTAATATCTTGCTTAAAATAAACTTGTGCATCGTTTCTTTCCAACATTACACAAGGTATAACTCTAAAAAACGGTGGAACAGTTTTTAATTTCCTGCCGTCACTTCTATGTCCAAACATTATTTTTCTCCCATTTATTTGATATATCCATTTTACGCTGTGTGACGAAAAATGTCAAATAATATTGAATGAAAAAATTGACAAATGGGTAGGAATGGTTTATTGTAGTATTAGTTTGAACTTAAAATGGAGGAATATAAAGATGTTAGAGGAATTAAGACAATGTGGAGTCTGTCCTTTTAGATGTAAAGTAAATAGATTGGAAGGGAAAATAGGAAAATGTGGTTGTAATGATAAGATAAAAATTGCATTAGCATCATTACATTATTATGAAGAGCCATGCATAAGTGGAAAGAATGGTTCTGGTACAGTATTTTTTTCGAATTGTAACTTGAATTGTTTATTCTGCCAGAATTATAAAATAAGTCAAGAGGGAAAAGGAAGAGAAGTTTCTATAGAAGAACTAGCTGATATCTTTTTAAATCAGCAGAAAAATGGTGCAAATAATATAAATTTAGTAACACCAACTATGTATGCATATCAAATAATAGAAGCTTTAAAAATTGCAAAATCTAAAGGCCTTATAATTCCAGTAATATATAACACAAATGGTTATGAAAATGTTGAAACAATAAAGGCTCTGAAAGGATATATAGACGTATATTTGCCAGATTTAAAATATTATTCTAATGAGATTGCTGTAAAATATTCGAAAGCACCAAACTATTTTGAAATAGCAACAAAGGCAATTTTAGAAATGATTAATCAAGTGGAAACTCCGGAGTTTAACGAAAATGGATTAATAAAAAAAGGAGTAATAATAAGACACTTGGTACTTCCAGGACACATTCAAAATTCGAAACACATATTAAAATGGTTAAAAGAAAATGTAAATTCAAGAGCATATGTGAGTGTAATGGCACAATATTTTCCAACATATAAGGCCAAAGAAGATAAGTATTTGAATAGAAAATTAACAAACAAAGAATATTCAGAAATAGAGCAATATTTATATCTGTTGGATATAGAGAATGGATATATGCAAGATTTAGGAAAACATGAAGAAGAGTATGTGCCAGATTTTTAAAATTTGATTGAAAATAATTTGTTCATAATATATAATAATGATAGATAGATTATTAGAAAGAGGCATAAAATGGCAATATACACAAGTAAAACAAGAATAGATTTAGAAGATGTTGGTTACTCCAATAAAATAACTAATAAGGCAATATTAAAAATATTAGAAAATGCAGGGGCTAGGCAATCAGAAACCATACATTTTGGATTAAATGATATGGAAAATGTAGGATTTAGTTGGATTCTATTAGGTTGGAAAGTTAAAATTTTAAAAAGGCCTATATATAACGAAGAATTAACAATAAATACATGGGGAAGAGAGTCAAATAGAATTTTTACATATAGAGACTACGAGATATATGATGAGAGCGGAGAACTATGCACAATTGCTACTAGCAAGTGGGCAATTGTAGATATAAACACTGGAAAGCTAAGAGAATTAACTCCTGAAATTATTGAAAAATATCAATGTGAGACTAAAAAAGTATTCAAAGAAGATTATACTTTGAAATTAAAAGAACCAACTACTATAATAAGAAAGCAAGAATATAAAGCACAAAGAAGAGACATAGATATTAACAAGCATATTCACAATTTATATTATTTGGACTATGCTTATGAGGTTTTACCAGAAGAAGTATATGAAGCACCAGAGTGTAATAATATAGAGATAATGTATAAAAAACAGATACGATTAAATGATGAATTTAAGTGTCTATATACAAAAGAGAAAAATCAAAATATCGTAACAATGAAGTCAGAGGACGAGAACACACTTCATGCGATTATTAAGTTATATTAAGGGATTTTAAAAGAAAGGAACCATTTTTATGGGAAACAGTGCTAAAGAAAAAAGACAGTATATAATTATAAATGTTTTATTAATACTAATTGTGTTACTTTTAGGAGTTTACATATATAAAGTTATTCAATCCAATAAACAACAAATAAAAGTAGGCTATGAACAGGGAGTAAACGTTGTACAACAGTTACAAGATGAATACATAAATGTAGAAAAAGTAGAAACAACGGAAAACCAAAATACAATGGTCGTTCCTATTGATGAGAACTATGAAAATTCTAAAGAATATGATTTTGCATATGTGAAAAATAATAAGTATTATTATAATCAATTAGATGATACCGCAAAATTAATATATGATGCAATTGAAAGTAATTTATCAAATATGATGTCTGGAAATTATGAGATAAAATTGTCGAATCAAGTAGCAAGTGTATTATATGAGAACGATGGAGAAAAACAGTTGGATACTAGTTTTCAATCAGCATGGGATGCCTTAATGTTAGACAGAGTTGATACATTTTTTATAGATGTTACAAAAATAAATTTGAAAATGAGAAAAACTACATATGGTAAAAAAGTAACGTATGCACTGTCGATTGCTCCAGCAGATTCGAATGGCTATTTGGCAAATGGCATAGAAAATAAAGAAAAAGTACATGCGATATTAAATGAAATAAAAGAAACAAGGGACAGTATAGTTAAAAGCCTAAGTGGAATAGATTATAATAAAATAATGCATGCCCACGACTGGATTATAAATAATTTAGATTACGAACAAAATATAACAAATAACAATGTGTATAATTTATATGGAGCATTAATCGAAAAATCTGCAGTTTGTGAGGGGTATGCGGAAACATTAAAATATATTTTAGATGAAGTGGATATTCCATGTGTTTTAGTAAGTGGAACTGCAACAAACTCTGAAGGAAAAACTGAAAGACATGAATGGAATTATGTACAACTATACGGAAAGTGGTATGCTATAGATTCAACTTGGGACGACCCGGTTATTAAAGGAACTGGATATGTGTCAGATTCGATAAAACATAGATATTTCCTAGTTGGAAGCAATGAAATGAATAAAAATCATTTTCCTAATGGACAAATGACAGAGAGTGGAAAAAAATTTGTATATCCAACAATAGAGACTGAAAAATATGGGAAATAATAGATATTAATATAAATAAAAAGAAAATATTCATAAACAATGTGAATATTTTCTTTTTATATTTTATGCTAATAGACTATTTTTATATATAACAAATAGTAAAAAATATAGATTTTATGTGATGGAATATTATTTTCCGACTATTTTTGGACCGATTGTTGTTACTGTTCCAGCACCAATTGTTAGTACTATATCATTTGGCATAACTCTATCTCTAATGTATTTTGCAATTTCGTTAAAATCAGACATATAAAGAGCTTTTTTTCCTACTCTATTAATATTAATTTGGTCAACCAAATTTTGAGAGGAAATACCTAAAGTATCCGATTCTCTAGCTGCATAAATGTCAGTTACTATTATATTGTCAAATCCAGAAAGAACTTGAGCAAAATCTGTAAGAAGATTTTTGGTTCTACTATATGTGTGTGGTTGGAATACAACCCAAGACCTATTAAATTTTTTCTTTTTCATTGCATCATATACAGCTTTTATTTCTGTTGGGTGATGACCATAATCATCGAAAACATTTGCTCCATTTGTACTTCCAACAAATTCGAATCTTCTGTGGGCTCCAGTATATTTTAATAAACCTTCTTTTATATCTTCTTTATCTATACCATATTCATAACATGTTGCAATACAAGCAAGAGCATCATAAACATTATGCATTCCTGGTACGGAAAGCTTGATGCTCTTATAAAAACTATTATTTCTGTATACATCAAAAAGAGGAAAACCATTGTTGTCAAAAGTGATATTTCTCGCAATAAAGTTCGATTTCTCATTTTCAATACCAAAAGTAACAATTTTTGCATTCGTATTTTTATACAAATCAACACAATTAGTGTCATCAGCATTTAATACTAGTAAACCATCTTTTGGAAGTAATTCAACAAATTTTACAAAAGCATTTTTTATATGGTCTAAGTCTTTAAAATAATCAAGGTGGTCATTGTCTATATTCAAAATAACTTCTGTTCTTGGGTGAAATTTTAAGAAACTTTCTACATATTCACAAGACTCTAATATAAAATATTCGCTATTTCCAACTCTATAATTTCCATCAATTTGCTTTAAAATGGCACCAACTTGAACAGTAGGGTCTTTATGAGCCTCCATAAAACAAACAGAAATCATAGATGTGGTTGTGGTTTTTCCGTGCGTTCCAGAAATACTAATTGTATCTCTATAACCTTTAGTGATAATTCCCAAGAAAGTAGATCTTTCCATGGTTTCAATATTTAATCTTTTTGCTTCTTGCATTTCAATATCATCATGAGAAATTGCGGCACTATAAATGACTAAATCAGCTTTTCTAAGGTTATCTAAATCATGACCAATCACAACAGAAATTCCATTGTTTTTTAATTTATCAACCAATTCAGACTCATTTGCGTCTGAACCTGTAACGTAAAAGCCCCATTTCTTTAAAATAGTAGCAATCCCACTCATGCTAGTTCCACCGATGCCTAGCATATGTATATGTTTATATTTTTTTAATTCTTCTAAATTAATCAAATTAAGCACTCCTTTTATATGTTTTATTTTTCTAATATATTATATACTTAAAATAGGAAAAATTCAACATATTTTACGTCTTTGTTTTTGAATTGATATATTAAAAAAATATAAAAAATTATAAATTTTTTGAAAAAATAGAAGGAAAAAAATACAAAATGGAGAATAATATAAGTGTACATACATAAATAGTACAAAAATAAAAACATTGGAAGGCGGTGCTCACATGGAAATTACAGAAGTACGTGTTAGAAAAGTAAACTCAGGAAATAGAGTGAAGGCAATAGCCCAAATAACATTTGATAATGAATTTGTAGTTCATGAAATTAAAGTTATGGAAAAACCAGAAGGTTTATTCATTGCTATGCCTAGAAGAAAAAAAGGTGAAAGATATTACGATATAGCTCATCCTATTAATCAAGAAGTAAGAGACAAGCTTACAAAAGCTGTATTAGAAAAATATGAAGAAGCAGAAGATCCAGAACCAGTTGAAAAAACCGAAGCTGAAGATGCTGAATAATAAAAATATCCCTTAGGGGATATTTTTTTGCTTAAATAACTAAGTAAGTACTTAAAAAATAATTCAAAAATATCGAAATTCCAACCAATAATAAGAAGCAATTAGATAATTAATAAAAAATAAAATAAAAAAGAAGGCTCCCCCGAGCCTAGAACGGGCTAATGGGGGAGCAAGGAGTGTTAGTACGCCGCCCGGCACATGGGCTGACAAAAGATGTCAGAGACATACTTAATGGGGTCGCCAGGTGTCGAGGGGGTATCGGTTACAATTATCCGGACGAAGCCGTCTTTTGATGCCTGGGCTTTATAGTCAAGCCCTTTCAAAAAATGCTCGTTAGAGATGAAAACATCTTTCTTAATGACGAACAAACCCTTTACCTTGTACATGTTAATTATCTCCTTTTTATTTATGATATAATTTATTATAACACAAAATTATAAAAAATACAATATTTACCAACAAAAAATAATTTATCCTTACTTGTAGAAGAATGTCGGAAAATGTGGTTGTATTTTTGTTGAAAAAAATACTTATATGTGATATAATTTAGAAATGCCAATGAGAAAGGTGGGAAAACATTGAAGAGCATAGACGAAATGAGAAAAAGCTATAATTCTTTTATAGAAAGACAACGTGTTGGATATGAAATGACGGCTGCAATGATTGGCTATATTGTAGAAAAAATGAAGAGAGCAAATATTGTATCAGGTAATGTTAGTGTAAGTGGAAGAATAAAAAGTTTTAAATCAGCATATGAGAATACAGGAAAGAAAGCTGTTGACGATTGTTTCGGAATAAGAATAATTGGACCGATGGAAGATTTGAAAAAAATACAAGCAGAAATTGAAAAAAATTTTAAAGTAGATGCTACAAAAGACCATAGTAGAAAAGCAAATTCATCTTATAATGCTATACACGAAATGCTTCACATGCATGCAAAATATACTGCTAATAGTGGAATTAACCCTGAAACTTTTCCAGAAGTAGAAATACAATATTGGGATGAAGAATTAAGAGAAAAATGTTTGTATGGCGAATTATCTTATGCAAATTATAAAAGTAAAGATTTGATAGCTATTTCGGAGAGATTAGAAAATGATAGAGAGAACGTTTTATCTGATTTACCAGTTTTTTATACAATTGAAGGAAATAAAATAAAAAGACTTTCAAAACAAGATTCATTATATAAGATGTACCCTGAAATAAAAAGGATAGAAGAGGGAAAAAGACAAGGCGAAGAAGCAGCAATATAATTAAAAATAAAAGACTAATTAGACTTGAATTTATAAAAATTTAAGTCTTTTTATTTTGCATAATTTAGAAATACTCATGAAAATGAATAAAACACAATAAGTTAATATAACAAATTGTAACAAAATTGTAAAAAAATCGTTGACATTAGTTGAAATTGGGTATATAATAGTAAAGCATGTAAGATAGCGAAGAAGTGAAATGTGGCTACAACCATACAATTAACCAAGGTTGGAGGGAACTTTCATGGAGCATGTCGTGGCTGAGACCAGGCGGTAAGGTTAAGGTATCCGTAAGAGATTTTGCGGGTAGCTTATGCATACTGAAAAGTATGTATTAATAAATGTACACTTTATCCCAAGATAATCATGCAAAAACTTGGGCTTTTATATTGGTAATATTTAGAACACCAGGGTGCGTTTATAACTTCCGACCGAGAAAAAATATTTAAGGAGGGAAAATTACATGGCAAAGAAACAAACAACAGAAGTAGCAAATGGTAAAATCAGAATAAGATTAAAAGCTTATGATCCACAACTTTTAGAACAGTCTGCTGATAAGATAGTAGATACTGCTAAAAAAACTGGAGCAAAAGTTTCAGGGCCTATTCCATTACCAACAGAGAAGGAAATCGTAACAATACTACGTTCTCCACACAAACACAAAGATTCAAGAGAACAATTTGAAATGAGAACACACAAGAGAGTTATTGATATTCTTTATCCTACACAAAAAACAGTTGAAAGTTTAACAAAAATTGAACTACCAGCTGGTGTAAATATTGAAATAAAATAACAATGAGTTAAGGCAAAAAGTTAGAAACCTATAAAAATCTGACAAAAACCATGCTAGTGAATAATCATTAGCCAATAGTTAGGAGGAAAATTTTAAAATGAAAAAAGCAATAATAGGAAAAAAAGTTGGAATGACTCAAATATTTGATGAATCAGGAAAAGTTATTCCAGTAACAGTTATAGAAGCTGGACCATGTGTTGTTGCACAAGTTAAATCAAACGAAACAGACGGATATAACGCAGTACAATTAGGATTTGGAGATGTTAAAGAGAGCAAAGTTAATAAGCCAGTTAAAGGACATTTTGCAAAATCTAAATTAGCATTAAAGAAACATTTAAGAGAATTTAGAATGGATTCTGTAGAAGACGTTAAAGTTGGAGACGAATTTAAAGCTGATGTTTTCGTAAAAGGAGACAAAGTAGATATTCAAGGAACTTCAAAAGGAAAAGGATTCCAAGGCGTTATAAAGAGACATGGTCAATCAAGAGGACCTATGGGACATGGCTCTATGTATCACAGAAGACCAGGTTCAATGGGATCTACATCAACACCAGGAAGAGTATTCAAAGGAAAGAGACTTCCAGGACATATGGGAGCTAATACAATTACAATACAAAACTTAGAAGTTGTTGCAGTTGACTTAGACAAAAATGTAATATTAGTAAGAGGTAGTGTTCCAGGAGTAAACGGAGCAATACTAAAAATTAGACAAAGCGTAAAAGCATAGGGAAGGAGGAAGAAAGATGCCTAAAATAGACGTATATGATATAAATGGAAAGAAAGTTAAAGAACTAGAATTAAATGAAGCAGTATTTGGAATTGAACCAAATGAAGCAGTTGTACACAGTGTTCTAGTTAATTTCTTAGCAAATCAAAGACAAGGTACACAAAGTACAAAAACAAGAAGCGAAGTTTCTGGTGGTGGAAGAAAACCATGGAGACAAAAGGGTACAGGTAGAGCAAGACAAGGAAGTATAAGAGCACCACAATGGATAAAAGGTGGTATAGCTTTAGGACCAAAGCCTCGTTCTTACAAATACACAGTAAACAAGAAAGAAAGACAATTAGCTGTTAAATCAGTATTAAGTTCAAAAGTTTTAGAGAACGAATTAGTAGTTGTTGATAGCTTACCATTAAACGATATAAAGACAAAAGAAATGGTAAAAGCTCTTTCAAACTTAAAAGTTGAAGGAAAAGCATTAATAATGCTTCCAGAAAAGAACGAAAAAGTTCAAAAATCAGCTAGAAATATTGAAGGTGTAAAAACAACATTAGTTGAAACAATAAATGTTTATGACTTATTAAAATACAACAAATTAGTTGTAACAGAAGACGCTGTTAAGAAATTAGAGGAGGTGTACGCATAATGAGACCAGAAGACATTATAATAAAACCAATAATTACTGAAGAAAGTAATGCTGGAATACAAGAAGGAAAGTATACCTTTAAAGTAAACAAGAAAGCTACAAAAGTTGATGTAGCCAATGCAGTAGAAAAACTTTTCGGAGTTAAAGTATTAAGAGTAAATACTATAACAGTAAAAGGAAAAGAAAAAAGAGTTGGAAGAAATGTTGGAAGAACATCTGATTGGAAAAAAGCTATTGTTACAATAGATACAAATCCATCAGACAAAACATATCTTGCAAAAGGCGGAAAAGAAACAAAAATAGCTACAAAATATAAGACATCTATTGATGAATTCATGGGTGCGTAGTTAAATAAAAATAGCGAGAGGTAACTCGGATAATAAAAAATATCTGTAGGTGAAGCAGGAAAAAATTCACTAATATAAAAATTTAAGGAGATAATTAGAAATGGCAACAAAAAAATTTAGACCAGTAACTCCATCACTAAGAAACACAACTGTATCTGATTTTGCTGAAATAACAAAAAAGACTCCTGAAAAATCTTTATTAACAGTAAAGAAAGAAAAAGCAGGAAGAAATAGTTATGGTAGAATCACAGTTCGTCACCAAGGTGGAGGGAATAGACAAAAATATAGAATAATTGATTTTAAACGTCAAAAAGAAGATATGCCAGCAACAGTAGTTGGTATAGAATATGATCCAAACAGAAGTGCAAATATAGCTTTAATTAAATATGAAGATGGAACATTAAGCTATATATTAGCTCCTATAGGATTAAAAGACGGTGATACAGTAATGTCAGGAGTAAATGCTGATATTAAACCAGGTAACTGTCTAAAATTAGAAAACATTCCAGTTGGTACTATGGTTCATAACATAGAAATAAACCCAGGTCAAGGTGGAAAATTAGTTAGAGCTGCAGGTCAAGAAGCTCAACTTATGGCTAAAGAAGGAAAATTTGCAAATTTAAGATTACCTTCAGGAGAAATGAGATTAATAATGCTAAACTGCAGAGCAACAATAGGAACTGTGGGAAATGCAGAATATGAAAACATAAAATTAGGTAAAGCAGGAAAAACAAGACATCTAGGCAAACGTCCAGAAGTTAGAGGATCTGCAATGAACCCAGTAGATCACCCTCATGGTGGTGGTGAAGGAAAGGCTCCAGTAGGACACGCAGGACCAATGACTCCTTGGGGTAAACCAGCACTTGGATACAAGACAAGAAAGAATTCAAGAACTGATAAATTTATAGCTAAGAGGAGGAAATAATAATGTCAAGATCTAGTAAAAAGAAACCATTTGTTGCTCCAGAGCTATTAAAAAGAGTTGAAGCAATGAATGAAAGTGGAAAGAAAGAAGTATTAAAGACATGGTCTAGAGCTTCTACAATATACCCACAAATGGTTGGACACACAATAGCTGTTCATGACGGAAGAAAACATGTTCCAGTATATATTACTGAAGAAATGATTGGACATAAATTAGGAGAATTTGCTCCAACAAGAACATTTAAAGGACATTCAGGAGATAAGACAACAACTACAAAATAAAAATAATTAAGGAGGTAAATAAGAGCAATGGAAGATACAGTACAAAATGAAGTAGTACCATGCGCAAGTGCAACTCTAAAGTATGCTAGAATTTCAAGCAGAAAAGTTAAGATTGTAGCAGATTTAATAAGAGGAAAAGATGTTGATGAAGCATTAGCAATAGTTAAATTTACACCAAAAGCTGCATCAGAAATCGTTGAAAAATTGCTTAAATCAGCTATAGCAAATGCTGAAAACAACCATGGAATGAAGAGCAATAAATTATATGTAGCAGAAATATATGCAAATCAAGGACCTACATTAAGAAGAATAAGACCAGCTGCAAAAGGTTCAGCTGTTAGAATTAGAAAGAGAACAAGTCATATAACTATAGTTCTTAAAGAAAGAGACTAAGAGTAAGGAGGATAATAGAAAATGGGACAAAAAATGAATCCAAACGGACTTAGAGTTGGAATCATAAAAGACTGGAACTCAAAATGGTATGCAGATTCAAAACATTTTGCAGATTATCTAGTTGAAGATCACAAAATCCGTGAATATGTTAAGAAAAAATTATACGCTAGCGGAATTTCAAAAGTTGAAATCGAGAGAACAGCAAAATTCGTTAAAGTTAACGTATACACAGCTAAACCTGGTCTAGTAATAGGAAAAGGTGGAAATTTAGCTGAAAGCTTAAAAGCTGAATTACAAAAAATGATTGGAAAAGATGTAAATCTAAATATTGTTGAGGTTAAATCACCAGATTTAGATGCACAATTAGTTGCTGAAAATATAGCAGGACAACTAGAAAGAAGAATTTCATTCAGACGTGCAATGAAACAATGTATGCAAAAAACAATGAAGATGGGTGCTTTAGGAATAAAGACATCTGTATCAGGAAGACTTGGTGGAGCAGATATGGCTAGAACTGAGTTCTACAAAGAAGGTACAATACCACTTCAAACATTAAGAGCTAACATTGATTATGGATTTGCAGAAGCAAACACAACATATGGAAAAGTTGGAGTTAAAGTTTGGATATATAAAGGAGAAGTTCTTCCAGCTAAGAAGAAAGCAGTGGAAGGAGGAGACAGATAATGCCATTAATGCCAAAAAGAACAAAATATAGAAAACAACAAAAAGGTAGAAATAGAGGAAAAGCAACAAGAGGTAACGTTGTAACAGATGGATTATATGGACTTCAAGCATTAGAAGCAGGTCAAATTACTTCTAACCAAATAGAAGCAGCCCGTGTTGCTATGACAAGATATATAAAAAGAGGTGGAAAGGTTTGGATAAAAATCTTCCCAGATAAACCTATAACAAAGAAACCAGCAGATACTCGTATGGGTAAAGGTAAAGGATCAGTTGAATACTGGGTAGCAGTTATAAAGCCAGGAAGAATATTGTTTGAACTTGCAGATGTTTCAGAAGACGTTGCAAGAGAAGCATTAAGACTTGCTGCTAACAAACTATCTGTTAAGTGTAAATTTGTTAAAAAGGAAACTGAAGTAGGTGGTGAATTAGATGAAGATAAATAAGATTAGAGAAATGTCTTCACCAGACTTAAAAAAAGAATTAGGAGAATTAAAATCAGAATTGTTCAAACTAAGATTTAGCTTAGCAACAAACGGATTAGATAATCCTATGAAAATAAGAGAAGTTAAGAAAGACATTGCAAAAATAAAAACAGTTTTAACTGAAAGAGAATTAAAAGGTGAAGAACCAGTAGTTGCAGAAGAGCCAAAAAAAGCAGAAAAGAAAACTGCAAGCAAGGCAAAAAAAGAAGCTACAGAAGGAACAGAAAAGAAAGCTAGAAAAACAACTACAAAAAAAGAAAGTAAAGCTGAATAATTTATACAACTAAAACGTTGTATTCCTTAGAATGTAGAAAGGAGAATATTATGGAAGAAAGAAATCTTCGTAAAACAATGACTGGA
>FR880072.1:0-19085 GCA_000435175.1 Clostridium sp. CAG:245 | reverse complement strand
GGAGTTGTTACATCTGATAAAATGGATAAAACAGTTGTTATAGCTGTTGTTCAAAATGAGATGGATAAGACATATGGAAAAATCAAGAAAAGAACATATAAATTAAAAGCTCATGACGAAAACAACGAATGCAAAGTTGGAGATAAAGTAAAAGTTATGGAAACAAGACCTTTATCAAAAGACAAGAGATGGAGAGTTGTTGAAATAGTTGAAAAGGCAATAATAAAATAATATACTTTGAAAAGAATGAAAAAAGGAGGTACTAGTTTAAATGGTACAGCAACAAACAATATTAAAAGTAGCTGATAATACAGGAGCTAAAGAATTAATGTGTATTAGATGCTTAGGCGGATCATATAGAAAATATGCTGGAGTTGGTGATATAATAGTTGCTTCTGTTAAAACAGCAACACCAGGTGGCGTTGTAAAAAAAGGTGACGTTGTTAAAGCCGTTGTTGTTAGAACAAAGAAACCTATAAGAAGAGCTGACGGATCTTATTTAAGATTTGATGAAAACGCAGCAGTTATAATAAAAGAAGACGGAACACCAAAGGGAACTCGTATATTTGGACCTGTTGCAAGAGAATTAAGAGAAAAGGATTACCTAAAGATTCTTTCTCTAGCACCAGAAGTTTTATAATTTCGATTTTAAACTTCGTCTTGCGTTGTCAAAATTGATTAAAAATGAGCCCAATAATAAGAAATAAAGAGGTGAAAATATAAAATGAAATTAAGAAAAGGTGATACAGTTAAAGTTTTATCAGGAAATGATAAAGGAAAGACTGGAGAAATTCTAGAAGTAATACCTAAAACAGAAAAAATAATTGTTAAAGGTATCAATATTAGAAAAAAGAGTGTTAAACCTAGAAGACAAGGTGAACAAGGAGGAATTATTCCTTCAGAATTTAGTATACACAGCAGTAAAGTAGCTCTAGTATGTCCAAAATGCGGAAAAGCAACAAGAGTTGGATATGAAGTTGAAAAAGACGGAAAAGTACGTGTATGCAAAAAATGTGGAGCTAAAATAAAATAGTAAAGGAAGGAGGTCTATAAAGACTTATGGAAATATTAAAAGAACAATATGAGAAAGAAATAGTACCAGCTTTAATGAAAAAGTTTAATTATAAATCAGTAATGGAAGTTCCAAAGTTAGATAAAATAGTTATCAACATTGGTTTAGGAGATGTAAAAGAAAATCCAAAGGACTTAGAGAATGCAATAAAGGATTTGGAACAAATTACTGGACAAAAACCTATAATAACAAAATCTAAGAAGGCTATAGCTGCATTTAAATTAAGAGCAGGAGTTCCAATTGGATGCAAAGTAACATTAAGACAAGGAAAAATGTATGATTTTGCAAACAAATTATTCAATGTAGCTCTTCCAAGAGTTAGAGACTTTAGAGGAATACCAGCAGATTCTTTTGACGGTAGAGGAAACTATTCAATGGGTATTAAGGAACAATTAATATTCCCTGAAATAGAATACGAAAAAGTTGATAGAGTAAGAGGTATGGATATAATATTTGTAACAACAGCTAAGACTGATGAAGAAGCTAAAGAGTTACTAAAATTATTAGGAATGCCATTTAAAAACTAATTATCGTAAATTACTGAAAAGAGATATAAGAAAGGAGAAAGCTAATGGCTAAAACGTCTTTAAAAGTTAAGCAAGCAAGACCACAAAAATATAAGACAAGAGAATATAACAGATGTAAATTATGTGGAAGACCACATGCTTATATTAGAAAATATGGAGTTTGCCGTGAGTGCTTCAGAAAATTAGCTCATGATGGCGAAATTCCTGGAGTTAAGAAAGCAAGTTGGTAGAATCCAATTAAAATTATATATGATAGAAAAATCGTGATAAGGAGGGAAAACAAGAACATGGTTACTACAGATCCAATAGCAGATATGCTAACAAGAATAAGAAATGCTAGCAGTCAAAAACATAAATCTGTTGATGTTCCTGCTTCAAAAGAAAAGCTTGCAATAGCTCAAATATTATTTGAAGAAGGATATATCAAATCTTTCGAAGAAATAAAAGAAGAAAATAATCAAGGTGTAATAAGAATTACATTAAAATATACAGAAAAAGGTAAAAAAGTAATAGATGGATTAAAGAGAATAAGCAAACCAGGATTAAGAGTTTACGCATCTAAGACAGAATTACCTAAAGTATTAAATGGATTAGGAATAGCTTTAATTTCAACATCTAAAGGAATAATGACAGACAAGAAAGCAAGAGAAGCTGGTTTAGGTGGAGAAGTTATAGCATACGTTTGGTAATAATTAAGACAAGAAGGAGGGAAAACAAACATGTCAAGAATAGGAAATATGCCTATTACAGTACCTGCTGGTGTTGAAGTTAAAATAGACGGAAACCACATTGCTGTAAAAGGTCCTAAGGGAAGTCTTGAAAGAGACATTCATCCAAATATGAAAGTTGAATTAGACGGAAATGAAATAAAAGTTTCAAGACCAGATGATACAAACATTAATAAGAGTTTACATGGAACAACAAGAGCTTTAATACATAACATGGTTGAAGGTGTTGTTAATGAATTCAAAGTAGAATTAGAAATAAATGGTGTTGGTTACAGAGCTCAAAAGCAAGGTAACAAATTAGTAATGAGTTTAGGATATTCTCATCCAGTAGAGATGGAAGCTCCAGAAGGAATTACTTTTGATTTAACAGATGCTAACCACATTGTAGTTAGAGGAATTGACAAAGAATTAGTTGGTCAAGTTGCTAACGAAGTAAGATCTAAACGTCCACCAGAAGTATATAGAGGAAAAGGTATTAAATATGCTACTGAACATATTAGACGTAAGGAAGGTAAAGCAGGTAAGAAATAATTCTAAACTTCGTTTAAATTAATTGTTTAGAGTTGTTAGAATAGCTTAATAAAAACAATTATAAACGAGTATGACAAGGCAACCGAGCCAAAATATTTGAGGCGTACTTGCTGTACGTTGAAAATATTTTGAGTGAAGGTTAACGAAGTCAGACAAAGTTAAGAATTGTTTTTCAGAAGTCGAAATCAGAACTAAAACTAATGCTGTTACATTAGTTAGAAAGGAGTAAAAAATGGTTGGTAAGACAGATAGAAAAGCTGAGAGAGAAAGAAGACATGCTCGTGTTCGTACAAAAATAAGCGGAACAGCAGAACGTCCAAGATTATGCGTATACAGAAGTAACAAGAACTTATTTGTACAAGTAATTGATGATGTTAATGGAACAACTTTAGCTGCTGCATCTACATTAGATAAAGAAGTAAAAAATAAACATGCAAACAGCGAAGCTGCAAAAGAAGTAGGAGCTTTAATAGCAAAAAGAGCTCAAGACAAAAAAATAAAAACAGTAGTATTTGATAGAAGTGGATACCTATATCATGGAATTATAAAGGATTTAGCTGAAGCTGCTAGAGAAGCAGGATTAGAATTCTAGTAATAAATGATTAGAAAACACAAATTAATTACGGTTAAAAATGGATTGTAAAATACATAAAAGGAGGTCAGAAGACGTGCAAGAAGAAAATTCTACAGAATTAAAAGAAAAAGTAGTTGCCATAAATAGAGTTGCTAAAGTTGTTAAAGGTGGAAGAAACTTTAGATTTAGTGCAGTTGTTGTTGTTGGAGATGGCGCAGGACACGTTGGAGTTGGAAACGGAAAAGCTGCCGAAGTTCCAGACGCTATAAAGAAAGCTATAGAAGATGCTAAGAAAAACTTAGTAGAAGTTTCTATAGTAGACACAACAATACCACATGAAATAATTGGTAAATTTGGAAGTGCAAGTGTAATGCTAAAACCAGCCAGTGAAGGTACTGGAATTATAGCTGGTGGAAGCGTTAGACCAGTTCTAGAACTTGCAGGTTACAGAGATATAAGAACAAAAATAATAGGAACAAATAATCCTAGAAACGTTGTTTATGCTACTCTTGAAGGATTAAAGAGCATGCAAACAGTTGAATCTGTAGCTAAAAAAAGAGGAAAAAAAGTAGAAGAAATAATGTAATTATTATAAAATAACAAATTAGGAGGTGTAGTCACGAGATGAAATTAGATGAATTAAAACCAGCACAGGTAAACACAAAAAGAACTAGAGTTGGACGTGGAGTTGGATCTGGAATAGGCAAAACTTCTGGAAGAGGTCATAAAGGACAAAAAGCTAGAAGTGGTGGCGGAGTAAGACGTGGATTCGAAGGTGGTCAAACACCATTATATAGAAGATTACCAAAAAGAGGATTCACAAATATTCATGCTAAAAACTATACAGAAGTAACATTAACAATGTTATCTAAAGTAAAGAACGAAAACGTAACAGCTCAAAGCTTAGTTGATGAAGGAATCATCGGAAAAGTTAATGATGGAATAGTAATTCTTGGAACTGGTAAATTAGACAAAAAAGTTAATGTATCAGCAGTAAGATTTACAAAATCAGCTAAAGAACAAATTGAAGCTTTAGGTGGAAAGGCAGAGGTGATCTAATTGTTTAAGACCATAAAAAATGCTTTAAAAACACCTGAAGTAAGAAAAAAATTATTATATACTTTATTGTTAATAGTAATTTTTAGATTAGGCTGTTATATAACAATACCTGGAGTTGATACTTTCACATTAGCAGAAGAAATGAGCTCTGCTACTAATGGTGTAACTGGACTTATAGACACAATATCAGGAGGAGCTTTCTCAAGACTTTCTATATTTGCAATGTCTATAACTCCATACATTACAGCATCAATCGTTATCCAATTATTAGGAATGGTTATACCAGCATTGGAAAGATTAACTAAGGAAGGTGGAGAAGAGGGAAGAACAAAAATTAATAAGTATACAAAAATACTTACAATTGTTCTAGCTTTAATCGAAGGATTAGGAATATTCTTCTCATACAAATCTTCTGGAATATTCTTAGATACAAGCTTTATAGGAGGAGCGTTAACAGTTATTTCTTTAATGGCAGGAACAGCACTTTTAATATGGCTTGGAGAACAAATTACTAATAAAGGTATTGGAAACGGAATATCAATGATAATATTTGTTGGTATTATATCAGGATTACCAAGAGGCATTACAGCTGTATGGGGCTTAATGTTCTCAGCTGGAACTTTCAGCACAGTTGGATTTATAAAAGCTTTGGCACTTATAGTTGGATTACTAGTACTAGTTGCAGGAGTTGTATTTATACAAATTGCTGAAAGAAGAATACCAGTACAATATGCTAAAAAGGTAGTTGGAAGAAGAATGGTAGGAGCTCAAAATACACATATTCCATTAAAGCTAGCAATGGCTGGAGTTATGCCTATTATATTTGCTTCATCATTCATGACATTCCCTGCAATGATTTTACAAATATTTGTAAAAGATATTGCAACACAAACAGGATTCTGGGCAGGAGTATATAGATTTTCTATTGCTTCATCAAATTCTAGTGTGGGAATAGGATATACAATTGCAAACGCAATAGTATATTTACTATTAATATTAGGATTCACATATTTCTACACATATGCGATGTTCAATCCTGCTGAGATATCAGGAAACATCAAGAGAAATGGTGGATTTATACCAGGTATAAGAGCTGGAAAACCAACTACAGATTATTTATCATCTGTAATATCTAAACTATCATTAGTAGGAGGAATATTCTTAGCAATAATAGCTATTCTTCCAATGATAGCAAACTTTACAAACTTAAACATAGCATTTGGTGGTACATCTATACTTATCGTAGTAGGTGTTGCACTAGAAACAATACAACAATTAGAATCTCAACTTGTAACAAGACATTACAAAGGATTCTTAGAATAAGAAAATGGAGACAGAGCAAAATCTGTCTCTTTTTTCGCCCAATAGGGACGCCCCTTTTTGGGGCAAAAAAAATGTTTAAACAATTGACAAATTGGGAAAAATAAGCTAAAATAAGTTTATAATTAAGAGAAAAACTTCGAGATTTTATGCCTCTAATATTGTATTAGGGGCAAAAATGTTGGAGTCGAAAGGAGAAATTTTATGTATTTAATAATGTTAGGAGCTCAAGGAACTGGAAAAGGTACAGTAGCAGGAATATTAGCAAAAGAAACAGGCTGGCCACAAATTTCAACAGGAGATATTTTTAGAGCCAATATATCAAATAACACTGAATTGGGAAAGAAAGCAAACGAATATATATCAAAAGGACAACTTGTTCCAGATGATATAACGGTTCCAATGGTTATAAATAGACTAAGTGAAGATGATTGCAAAGATGGAGCTATATTAGATGGCTTCCCACGTACAGTTGAGCAAGCAGAAAAGCTTGATGAAATTCTTGCTGAAAAGAGTAAGAAGGTTGATTTAGTAATAAATTTAACAACACCAAGAGACGAAATTATTACAAGAATCTTAAACAGAAGAGTATGTTCAAATCCAGAATGCAAAGCAACATACAATATAACAATGCATCCATCTAAAGTAGAAGGAATATGCGATATTTGTGGTTCTAAACTAGTTCAAAGAGGAGACGATAGTGACGAAAACGCAATAAAACAAAGATTGGCAATATATGATGAAAAAACAAGTCCATTAATAGATTTCTATACAAAGAAAGGTGTTTTAGTAACTGAAGAAGTTAGTGAAAAAATAAATAGACTTGGAAAAGAAGCTGCAGAAGATGTATTAAATAAGATAAAAAATATGTAGTTTATTAGAAGAAGGTAATAGAATTGGTAAGTATAAAAAATAAAGAACAAATTGAAAAAATGAGAGAGGCTTGTAGAGTTGCAAACCTTGCTCAAAAAGCAGTAGAAGCTGCAATAAGACCAGGAATTTCTACATGGGAGTTAGATAAAATAGCAGAAAGAACCATGAGAGAAAATGGCGCAATCCCAGCTGAAAAAGGATTCCCAAGTGGAGTAAAAGGAGTGCCAGCATTTCCAGGTTCAATATGTGCATCTGTAAATGATGTTGTAATCCATGGAATTCCATCGAAAAGAGAAATATTGCACGATGGAGATATAATAAGTGTAGATTTAGTAGCTTATAAAAACGGATTTAACGGTGATTGTTGTAGAACATATTTCGTCGGAAATGTGAGCGAAGAAGCAAAAAGACTTACAGAAGTTACAAAACAATCATTTTATGAAGGAATAAAATTTGCAAAAAAAGGTTTTAGACTAGGAGATATTTGCCATGCTATTGGCGAATATGTTGAAAAAAATGGATATAGTGTAGTAAGAGAATTCCAAGGACATGGAATTGGCGAAAGTATGCACGAAGATCCAGGTATTCCAAACTACGGTAAAGCAGGAAGAGGAATACGCCTTGAACCAGGCATGACTCTAGCAATAGAACCTATGGTAATTATGGGAAAACCAAACATTTTAGAGTTAGATGATGGCTGGACTATAATAACAGAGGATGGAAGCCTTGCGGCTCATTATGAAAATACAATTTTAATTACAGAAAATGAGCCAGAAATATTGACATTATTATAAAAATGTTATATACTATATAAGCTATTATGCATAAAATAGCTTATATTGTATTTTAAAAACAAGATACATTAGAAGATACGGAGGGAAAATAGTGTCAAAAGAGGATGTTATCGAAGTAGAGGGAACTGTTGTAGAAACATTACCCAATACAAATTTTAAAGTAGAGTTAGAAAATGGTCATCAGATATTAGCTCACATCTCTGGAAAGTTAAGAATGAATTACATCAAAATTCTTCCTGGAGATAAAGTTAAGGTGGAATTATCACCATATGACTTAACAAGAGGAAGAATTACTTGGAGAGCAAAATAATATCTAATACTAATATATATAAAATTTTGTTAGGAGGTGCAGAATAATGAAGGTTAGACCATCAGTTAAAAAAATGTGTGACAAATGCAAAGTTATAAAAAGAAAAGGTGTCATCAGAGTAATATGCGAAAATCCTAAGCATAAACAAAGACAAGGATAATTAAAAAAATTAGATATTAACACAAATCGAGATTGGCGGCTGTTGAGAGTAGTTTTGGCTATAATCAATAAATTAAAGGTTTGTGTTTATATATATGCTTATAAAAAAGTTAAAGACCGGTTTAAAAAACTGTAAATTACAAGAATATTATAGGATACCTCTAAAACTATAATAAGAATGCAAATTTAAAAGAATTAAATTGGCACATTTCACCTTTGACAATTTTAGGAAGCAGAAAAAAACAAAATAATAAAAATAACATTTGGAGGTGCAAAAATGGCTCGTTTAGCAGGAGTTGATTTACCTAGAGAAAAGAGAATAGAAATAGGACTTACATACATATATGGAATAGGTTTAGCTCGTTCTCAAGAAATATTAAAAAAAGCTGGAATAAATCCAGACATTAGGGTAAAAGATTTAACAGATGAACAAGTACAGCTAATTAGAAATGCAATGGAAGGTTACACTCTAGAAGGTGACTTAAGAAGAGAAGTTGCATTAAACATAAAAAGACTTACAGAAATTGGTTGCTATAGAGGAACTAGACATAGAAGAGGTCTTCCAGTAAGAGGACAAAGAACAAAAACTAATGCTCGTACAAGAAAAGGACCAAGAAAATTAGTAAGCAAGAGCAAGAAATAGAAATTAAGAAACTTCGCTTCAAATAGCTAAGTTAAAGAGGAGGGAAAACTTAAAAATGGCTACAAAGAATTTAGCAAAAAAACCAACTAGAAGAAGAGATAGAAAAAATATCGAAAAAGGTATGGCTCATATTCACTCTAGTTTTAATAATACAATAGTTACAATAACAGATACACAAGGTAACGTATTATCATGGGCAAGTGCTGGAGAACTTGGATTCAAAGGTTCTAGAAAAAGCACACCATTTGCTGCCGGAGAAGCTGCTGAAACAGCTGCTAAAGCTGCAATGGAACATGGTTTAAAAACTGTTGACGTATTTGTTAAAGGACCAGGTTCTGGACGTGAATCTGCAATAAGATCATTACAAACAGCAGGACTTGAAATAACATCAATTAAAGATGTTACTCCAATACCTCACAATGGTTGTAGACCACCAAAAAGAAGACGTGTATAATTTTTTATTATGCGACACGAGAATATAATATAAATCGATAGATTGAGAAATAATTAAGGAAGGTGAAATATAAAATGTCAAGATATAAAGACGAACAATGCCGTATTTGCCGTAGAGAAGGACAAAAATTGTTCTTAAAAGGCTCAAGATGCTATTCTGACAAATGTAGCATAACAAGAAGAAATTATGCACCAGGACAAAATGGTCAAAAGAAGAGCAAAATTTCTGAATATGGTACTCAGTTAAGAGAAAAACAAAAAACAAAAGCTTTCTATGGAGTAGGAGAAAAACAATTCAGAAGATACTTCGATATGGCTTCAAATAGCAAGGGTAAAACAGGTGAAGTATTACTTCAAATACTTGAAAGCAGATTAGATAATGTAGTATATAGATTAGGATTCGCAAGCTCAAGAGCTCAAGCAAGAATGCTTGTAACACATGGTGCTTTTGAAGTAAACGGACACAAAGTTGATATACCATCATACTTAGTAAAAGTCGGAGATGTAATCGCCGTAAGAGAAATAAGAAAAGATAATGGAGCAATAAAAATTGCTGTAGAAGAAAATGGAAGTAGACCAGTTCCAGCTTGGCTAGAAAAAGACCAAGAAAAATTAAGTGGAAAGGTTGTAACATTAGCAACAAGAGAAGATATTGACCTACCTGTTGAGGAACATTTAATAGTAGAGCTTTACTCTAAATAATAGGTTATTTTAATATAAAAGTTGTAAATATATGAATCCAGTATATTTATATTAGGAGGTAAAAATGATAGAATTTGAAAAGCCAAATATTAAATGCTTAGAAATGGATAACAATACAAATTATGCTAAATTTACATGTGAACCACTTGAACGTGGATATGGTATTACAATAGGAAATTCATTAAGAAGAATACTACTTTCTTCACTTCCAGGAGCAGCAATAACATCTGTAAAAATAGATGGAGCAGCTCATGAATTTACTACAATACCAAACGTAGTTGAAGATGTACCAGAAATAATAGTAAACTTAAAAATGGTAAGAATAAAAATAGTTGATGACGAGCCTAAGACTCTAAGAATAAACTTCCAAGGAGAAGGCGAAGTTACAGCTGCAAATATTGAAACTGATGGTACAATTGAAATATTAAACCCAGACTTGCATATTGCAACTGTTTCTGAAGGTGGACATCTAACAATGGAAATGACAGCAAATCGTGGCAGAGGATATAACAATGCAGAAAAGAACAAAACACCAGATATGCCAATAGGAGTTATTCCAATAGATTCTATATATACACCTGTAAAGAAAGTAAATTATGCAGTAGAGAATACTAGAGTTGGTCAAATGGTTGATTTGGATAAGCTTACAATAGAAGTATGGACAGATGGAAGTTTAAAACCATATGAAGCATTAAGCTTAGCTGCAAAAATTATGACTGAACACTTAGAATTATTTATTGACTTATCAGAAATAAGCAAAAATACTCAAGTTATGGTAGAAAAAGAAGAGTCTAAGAAAGAGAAAGTATTAGAAACTGCAATAGAAGATTTAGAGTTATCTGCTAGATCATTTAACTGCCTAAAGAGAGCAGGAATATCTACAGTAGAAGACTTAACAAATACGACTGAAGCTGACATGATGAAAGTAAAAAACTTAGGTAAAAAATCATTAGATGAAGTAACAAGCAAATTACATTCATTAGGATTAGACTTCGCTAGCAATGAAGAATAAAGGAAGGTGAAAAAAGTGGCAACAAATAGAAAATTAGGAAAAACAACTGATATACGTTTATCAATGCTTAAAACTCAAGTAACAGATCTATTATGGCACGGAAAAATTGAAACAACTGAAACAAGAGCAAAAGAGACAAAAGCAATAGCTGATTCTTTAATAGCATTAGCTGTAAAAGAAGCTGGAAATTTTGAAGAAGTTGAAGTTAAAGTTTCAAGAGCTAAATTAGACGAAAAAGGAAATAAAGTTACAGAACTTGCAAAGAGCAAAAATGGCAATGAATACTTAAAAGTAGTTAGAGAAACAACTACAGAAAAAAGAAAGAAAGACATGCCATCAAAATTAAATGCAAGAAGAAAAATAATGAGAAATGTAAACAAAGTAAAAGATGCAGACGGAAAGAATGTTGATATACCAACAAAATTATTCGATGAAATAGCACCAAAATACAAAGATGTAAAAGGTGGATATACAAGAATAATAAAGAAGGGTCAACGTAGAGGAGACGCTGCAGAAACAGTTATATTAGAATTAATATAGTAATATGAAAACGGTGCAATAAAATGCATCGTTTTTTCGTTACCTAATAAAAAAGAAGGCGTAGTAGGAATTGAACCTACTACGCCTTTGCGAGAAACTAGAACTTACTTGTTGTGGTAGAGCTGACCATCGTTGCTCGAGTCGTTGTTAATCCGGTAATCACCATCACCGGTAACATAGCCCACACGATTGTCATTGCCATCATAGACGTCTCCGCCTTTAGAGTACCCACCAGGGTAATCATCACGGAAGTCCTGACTATCTTTCCAAGACATAAGAACCGTCTCTCCTTTCTAAGTATTTGGTAAATGATTACCATACAATTATGTTACCACAATTGTTAAAAAATGTCAAGAGTAAAACTTGATTTAATAGTAAAAAATATTGAATACGTCAATATAATGTGTTATAATTTATTATGGAGGAATAAAATGGGAATAATAGAGTTGGACAATGGTTATTACATAGAATTAATTGAAGATGGAAAATGCAAAGATGATCGAATTCAAAACATTCAAACAATAAAATTGAGAGAAAGTAGAAATAAAGGCTGTTTATTGTTATATATAGATTTTAGAGAATTTGATAAAGACAGATATAAAAAGATACTAAGAAAACTACTTCATATAAAAAAGATGGTAAAGTTCCTTAAGATAAATATAGGAGTAAATCAAGATTCAAAAATAAAAATAGGTTATATAAACAATTATGATGAGAATAATCAATATCATCAAGAATTTATACAGGCAATAAACGCAATTCTTTTTAATACTAAAAAAGAAAGGTATAACTACATTTACGATACTGTGTGTAACTATTTGGATGGCTATTTTTATGGTAAGAACCTTTGTGATTTTAAAGATAATCAATGTGGTGAAAAAAGGGGAACAACTTCTAGGATAGGATGTTGCCATCACTTTAGAGTAAAATCGCTCGGACCTTTTACCAAACTCGTTCCATGTGAACATTTAAAAGATGATTATACATGTGGAGCAAAATGTATATCGTGTAAGCTTTTTACTTGTGATTACTTGGAAAAAAAAGGCGTAAAATTTAGAATAAAAGATATATTATTGCTGGACACATTTTTTAATTCGCTACAAAAATATTTCATAAAATACATGGTGTTTACACCAAAAGATAAAATTATAAAAAGATTAATGATAACAGGAGCTTGAAGCAGTTTTATGCTAAAAGCTCTTTGTATTCGTTTAATGTTAAAACTTTAATAAAATCAAAATCCTTAGAAAAAGTTTTTAAAATATTCAGAGTATTGTCAGTTGAGTCTAAATCTACAATTATTATTTCTGATATATTTAAATTATAATATAGCATTTTATAAATAAATACTCGTAAAAAATATTCAATATTGTTTTCTTGATTATGTACTGTAATTATAAAAGAACTACCGTTAAAAGATACCTTAGGATATTTATGTATATGAATAATGGTTTTACAGATTTCGAATAAACCATATAAAGCGAATGTCCATAATAAAGAGGTTATTATAAAATTTACCATAAATTGCCTCCTTTGATAAACAATTTGTATGATATATTATATGAATTTTAGTTATATATTGTTCTTTAACTTCAAAATATAGTAGTGTATAAGTTTGTGTCGAAAACGGTCGTACTAATGTTCGTGTTATTTCGAGAAAAACATTGAAAATAAGATTTTTTTGTGATAGTATATTGCTAATAAAATATCAAATGAAGAAATTAAATGAATTTAAAAATAGATTAATAGAATTGAGGAATAAAATTGCAATTAGAAGGACAAGTAATTGATATTATATATAAAAATGATATAAATAGCTATACTGTTGCTACTTTTGAAACTAGTGAGCAAGAGGAAACTACGATTGTTGGCTATTTACCTTTTGTAAATGAAGGGGATAATTTAAAGATAACTGGAGATATAGTAAAGCATCCAGATTATGGAGAACAGTTTAAAATTGCTACATTTGAAAAGACTATGCCAACAACACCAGAAGCATTGGAAAAATATCTTTCAAATGGAAGCTTTAAAGGAGTAGGACCTGCAACAGCAAAAAAGATTGTAAATACATTTGGTAAAGATACGATAAACGTAATAAAATTAGAACCACAAAAACTTACACAAATCAAAGGAATAAGTAAAGAAAAAGCTTTAGAAATTACAGAACAGTTCGTTGCAAATTGGGAAATATGGCAAATTGTTGGCTTCTTAGATAAATTTGGAATAGGACCACAGAGTGCAGAAGGTGTTTATAAAAAATTAGGAGAGGGAGCTTTAGAAAGAATAAGCGAGAATCCGTATATATTAGTTGATGTAGCAAGTAAAGTTAATTTTGAAAAAGTCGACAGAATTGCAATGGAAATGGGAGTTGAAGAAAGCAACTATAAAAGAATAAGAAGTGGTATTAAGTATGGCTTAGAAAAAATAGGCTTAAATGGCAATTCTTGTGTGTTATATGACAACTTAATAAAGTATGAGCAAGATTTATTAAGAGTGGATATAAATAATATTGAAGAAGCAATAATTCAAATGAAAGCAAAAGAGGAAATTGTATTAGAAGATAGACCAGATGGAAAGGAGTGGGTCTATTCTAAGAATTTTTATGAGGCAGAGAAAAATATTGCAGAAAAAATAGTTGGACTTAGAAATGCAGATAATGTTAAAAGGATAAGAACTCTAAGAGAAGACTTAAGAATAATAGAGGATAATATAGATATAGAGCTTTCTGAAAAACAAAGAGAAGCAATAGAAAGCATAAATGAGCATAATGTATGTATTATTACTGGTGGACCGGGTACTGGAAAAACTACTATTATTAAAGCTATAATAGAATTATACAAAAAACATGGTATGAAGCCTGTATTATGTGCTCCAACTGGTAGAGCTGCAAAAAGAATGACAGAGACAACTGGAGAGGATGCAAAGACTTTACATAGATTGCTAGAATTGGCTGGAATGTCTGATGATACAGATAATTTTAATACAAATTTATTGGTAACTCCTATAGATGGAGACATTATTATAGTAGATGAAGCGTCAATGATTGATATGTTTTTAATGAATTATTTATTAAAAGCAATTTATAAAGGAACAAAATTAGTTTTAGTAGGAGATACGGACCAGCTTCCATCAGTTGGACCAGGGAGTATATTAAAAGACATTATAGATTCAAAACAAGTGCAAACTATTACTTTAAACCAAATATTTAGACAAGCTGCTAAAAGCAAAATAATAGTAAACGCACATAGAGTAAACGAGGGCGAAAGTTTTATTAGTGGAAATGTGAAAGAAACTCAAATTGATGAAGAGAATATTGAGTTATTAGATGATTTCTTCTACATAAATGAAGCTAATCAAGAAAAAATTCAACAAACTATTGTAAGCTTGTGCAAAGGTAGACTGAAAAAGTTTGGAAACTATGATTTTTTCAGTAATATTCAAGTGATAACTCCAACCAAAAAAGGAAAATTGGGAACAAAAGAGCTTAATGTATTACTTCAAAAAGAATTGAACCCAGAAGAAGTTGATAAGGATGAAAAAGAATTTGGAGAGATAAAATTTAGAGAGCAAGATAGAGTCATGCAAACAAAAAATAATTACAATTTGTTATGGGAAAAAGACAATGATAGAACATTTAGAAAAGAATTAGGCAACGGAATTTTCAATGGAGAACTTGGTATAATAGATAGAATAAACAAAGAAGAAAAAACAGTAAGAGTAAAATTCGATGATGGAAAAATTGCGACATATGATAATACCGATTTGGACCAATTAGAGCATGCTTATGCTATAACTGTACATAAATCACAAGGTAGTGAATTTGATGTAGTAATATTAGTTGCAAGTCAGAGTGCACCAATGTTGCTAACTAGAAATTTAATATATACTGCAATGACAAGAGCAAAAAAATTATTAATAGTAATCGGTTCTCAAAGTGTTGTAAGCTATATGATACAAAATAACACAACAAGACAAAGAAATACAGGATTAACTTACAAGCTTGAAAAGATAGGAGAATAAGTTTGAAAACTGTAACAATTTAAGAGGAGGAACCAAGTATATTACAGCAAATTATAAATTTAATATATCCGCCAGTGTGTGCATTTTGTGGAAAAATAGATGAAAATTTTCTCTGTGAAAAGTGCAATAAAAAGTTTGAAAAATTAACAAATGTACATATTCAAAAACATAAAAATAAAACATATGCAGAACACATTTATATGTTTAAATATACAGATATTAGAAGGGAAATATTAGAATACAAATTTGATGATAAAGCATATTACTACAAGACTATATCACAAGTTTTTTTAAAAAATAAAAAAATATGTGAAATATTAAAAACTTATGATATAATAATTCCAGTTCCAATTCATAATAAAAGAAGGAAAGAAAGAGGCTATAATCAAAGTGCATTAATTGCAAAAGAATTTTGTAAGAATATAAATGAATTGGAATATGAGGATATTCTGATAAAAAAGAAAAATACTATAGCACAAAGTACATTAAATAAAGAAGAAAGATTAAAAAATGCCATCGATATGTATAAAATAAAGGAAAATAAACAAGATATAATTTACAACAAAAATGTGCTTATATTTGATGACATATATACTACAGGAGCAACTGCAAATGAATGTGCAAAAGCAATAAGAGAAGCAAATCCGAGTAAAGTTGGAATATTAACAATAGCAAAAGATTAAATAATAAATAAACTAAAAATTGAAGGGAGAGAGATAATGGACGATTTAGTAGAAAGCATACTAGACTATATAAGAGCAGATTATACAGATTATGCAATTATGATAAATGGTGAATGGGGAAGTGGTAAAACTTATTTCTGGAACCATAAAATAAGAAACAAAATTGAAGCAATGCAAATAAATGGTAAGAAATACACAACAATATACATGTCTTTATATGGAATATCAAATCTAGAAGAAATAAGTAAAAAAATCTTTATCGAAACTACTCAATTAATGGATAAAAACTTAAAAAAGTATATGGGTTCAAAAGGCGAAAAAGTCATTCCAGAATATGCTAAGACTGGTTTGGATATGGCGAACTTCTTTGGTGTAACACAAAATGGTGATAAGATTAATTATGAGGAATTTTTCTCTACAGAAGATAAAGTATTATGTTTTGATGACCTTGAAAGAGCAAATGTTGATGTTATTGATATATTAGGTTATATTAATAACTTTGTTGAGCATGACCATATAAAGACAATAATAATATGTAATGAAAAAGAATTGTCTACAAAGCTAAAGAGTAGCAATTTGGAAATGAAGACATTTATTGCTACATATTTGTTGGATAAAGAAAACAAATTAAATGTAAAAACAGATGAACCAATGGTTCAGCGTATTCAAGATACAATTGAATATGTATTTGATAAAGCAAATGATTATGAAAGAATAAAAGAAAAATTAATTGGGGAAACTTTTGAATATGCTCCAGAGTTTACATATATAATAAATGGACTATTAATGAGATACGAAAGATATCCAGAATTGATTAGATTTTTAAGGCAAAATTCAAATTTGATAACATCAACATTTAACAAGAGTGGAACTCGAAATTTAAGAATTTTAAAACATGCTTTAAACGATTTTAAAAAGATATTTGACATGGTAAGTAGAGACTATTCAAATACTAATAATAGAATAATGCAAACAATGTTAATATTTACAATTGCAATTTCATTTGAAATAAAAGCTGGTAAAGTTACAAAAGACAAGTTTAAAAACATAGAAAACAACGAAGAATATAGAGCTATATTAGTTTCTTCTAGAGTATTTATGGACAATAGACAATTCTATATTAAGGAATTTGATAATACATATTATTATAATTTTAAAGTTGAATATAGATTCTTTAAATTTATTGAAATATATGTACGTACTAGAATATTTGATATGAAAGTATTCAAGGATAACATGGAAGTAATAAGAAATACTATAGACACAGACCAGTTGCCTGGCTATAAGAGGCTATTGACTGAAGAATATTGGAAAATATCAGATGATCAATTTCCAACTGTAATAGAACAAATAATTGACGATGTAAAAAACGGTAAAATAAAGCCAATAGAAATAGTTAAAATATTTGCATATTTTAGTTATTTCATTGAAAAAAATCTGATAGATTACGATATACAAACAATAGAAAGTGTATTTATAAATGGAATGAACATTGCATCAGTAACTTCTGAATATTGCGAAGATGCAGAAGAAGAGTTATCTCAGATTGCAACAGAAGATGCTGGACCAGAAATGAACAATATAATACAAAGATTTTATGAAATAAATGCTCAATTAAAAGACAAAATGTACAGAGAAAAAGCAGATGAATTATTTAAGTGTATTCCTATGAAAATGGAATTATTCTATGATAAGTTTGCAAAAGAATGTAATAATATTCCAATATTTAAGTATTATGATCCGTTCCAAATATTTCAAAGGATTTCTTGTGCAAGTAACGAGGATATAGTTTCAATAAGAGAAATGTTAGCAGAAAGAGCAAAACATCATAAAGAAGAAATTAGACCAGAAATGGAAAATATAGCAAAATTAAAACAAATAATGTGTGACTACATAGATGGAAAGAGACCTACAATAAAAAATGTTATGATAGAAGAATTTGCCAAAGAATTAGATAAAATATTAAAAAACAATCAAAATTGAATGTGATAAAAATGAATATTTTTCCCCTTTTTTGTAATAATAAACAATATAAAACAATTATAAAAGAGGAGGAAAAATATGAAGGCAACAGGAGTTGTAAGAAGAATAGATGATTTAGGCAGAGTAGTAATTCCAAAAGAAATAAGAAGAACATTACGAATAAAAGAGGGAGATCCACTTGAAATATTTACTGATAAAGAAGGAGAAGTAATATTAAAAAAATATTCGCCAATAGGAGAACTTTCGGAATTTGCTGCTGAGTATGCTGAAACATTAACAAAGACTACGGGGCATATTGCTTATATAACTGATAAAGACACAGTAATTGCAGTATCTGGAGCATCAAAAAAAGAATGGCTAGAACAAGGAATAAGTCAAGAGCTAGAAAAAATATTAGATAATAAAGTAAAATATGTAAGCAAAGAAAATAATGATATGGCTGTACCAATTACTCAAAATGAAAAAAATGACAAAATATATAAAGCCCAGGTAATATACCCAATAATATCTGATGGTGATGCAATTGGAAGTGTAATACTATTGTCAAAAGATGATAAAACGAAAATGTCAGAAGTGGAACAAAAAGTTGCTCAATCTGCTGCAAATTTTCTAGGAAAGCAAATGGAAATATAATAAAAAGTTTGTACATGTCTATATCTAAAAATAGAATAATAAAAAAATAGAACTAGAAAAATGAAAAATATCAAATAAAAACCAAAAAAATTCAAAAAAGACTTGATAAAAATTGTTTTTTATAGTATAAATATTATAGATATTCGAAATATATTGTTTACAAAGGAGGAAGAAAGATGGAAGGACCAGTAAATCCAATAAATAATGACAATGTTATACCAAATCAATTTGATACAGCAGTACCAACAAAGATTAGCACATGGACTAAAATAAAAAACTTTTTATTTCAAGAAATAACAGTAGAATTAACTCCAAAGCAAGAAGCAACATTTAAAGCTATAAATGACTTCTGGCACCAAGAGATTGATGAAGATCAAGTTCATGCTTTTTTATTCCAAAAAGTACAATTCTAATATGAAGCAAGCCTAATTGGCTCGTCAAGTGAAAAGTTAAATGCAATTCTGTAAAG
>FR880071.1 GCA_000435175.1 Clostridium sp. CAG:245 | reverse complement strand
CTACTATTTAAGCTTTCTATTGGATTTGTTGTATATATTATTTTTCTTATTTCTACTGGATATTCGAATATATTAAATATATGTTCTATAACACTATTTAATTTTTTTATTAACTTCTCGTTTGACTTGTATTTTTCGATAAAGTTTTCATATTCTAATTTTGCATTGTTTCCGTTACTTGCTGTGTATATTTTCTTTAAATCTCCTATTATTTCTTTTGATTTCTTCTTGTCTAATATTCCATATATGTTTCTCACTATGTGAACAATACATCTTTGCGTTTTTACTTTTGGATATATTTTTTCTATTGCTTCTGAAAGTCCGCTTAATCCATCTAATGATATAAATAATATTTCTTCGACTCCTCTTGCTTTTATTTCTTCAAATACTTCTGTCCAAAATGTTGCTGATTCATTTTCATTTATCCATATCCCTAATACGTCTTTTTTTCCGTCTTTGTTTATTCCAAGCATTACATATATCGCTACTTTTTCACTTATTAAATCTCTTTTTACTGGTGCATATAAACAATCCACGTATATAAATGGATAGAATTTTTCTAATGGTCTTTCTTGCCATTTCTTTACTTCTTCACTTACTGATGATGTTAATTTACTTATTGTTTCTATGCTAAGTTCTACCTTGTATATATGTTGTATCATTTCACTTATATCTTTTAAGCTCATTCCTTTGGCGTACATTGCTATTGCTATCTCATCAAATCCTTCTAATACTCTTTGTCTTTTCTTTACTATTTGTGGTTCGAATTTTCCGTCTCTATCTCTTGGGGGACATATTGTTATTTCTCCTGTATCTGTTTTTACTTTCTTGGCTTTCGATGTATAACCGTTTCTTCT
>FR880070.1 GCA_000435175.1 Clostridium sp. CAG:245 | reverse complement strand
TTTCTTTTTCTCCATGCTTACTTTTATCATATCCTAAGAATTCTTCCATTTCTGCATCTAATAATCTCTGTATTACTTTTCCTCTAAGCTCATTAAATATATTTGATACATCTTTTCCACTTTTTAATTCATTATTACTAAGTATTAAATTTACTATTTGCTCTTGTTCTTTTGTCATATATCTTGGATCTTTTGGGTCTAACTTTTTATTATTTCTTTTCATTATAAATATTCCTCCATTTTTTTTGGATATATCTCATAAAGTATATTCATAAGCCTTACCCAGCCTTTTTTCGAATATGTTAAGCCTCTCTCAAATGAACTTATGTATTCTGTAAAATGTTCTATTACGTCATCTATGTTTTCTTGCAATGGTTGTCTTTCATTTAATCTGTTTATATGTCTCTTGATTTCTCTTATTGCATAATATTGATATAATAATTTTCTTATATCGTAATTGTATTTATACAATTTCTTTATATCATCTTCTTGTCTTTTAAATACTTCCAAGACTAATTGGTTGTGCAAATATTGTTGTTTAAATAATTCTATATTCTCTTCACATTTTTCTATGTCTTCTGCTAATATTAGATTTTTTAACTGTATTTCTAATGTTCTTGATGTTTTGGTCGCAAAATATCTATCTATTGCTGACATTATATCTTCTGGGGATCTTATTATTTCGATATTATTATATATAATTTTTGCACATCTTTCAATATTTTTATTTTGCGGTGTTACAAGAAACATTATATTTTGAAGATTTCTTGCTTTTAAATCTTCAAATACTCCTAACCAAAATCTATTATCATTTGTATTTTCAAAATATATTGCTATTATCCTCCTGACTCCTAATGCTGTAAATCCATATATTACACATAAATTTTTTACTTCTATTTCTTGTTCATTTTCTACTGATATTGGTCTTATTACAATGTATACTGATATATAACTCCTTTCAAATCTCCTTTTTTTAAATTCATTAATACTTATTTTTCTCATATTCATGTTTCCTTCTTTCCTGCACACAAAAAAGTGTGCATAATCAAAATTTCTTTTGATTTTACACACTTAAATTTATACTTTC
>FR880069.1 GCA_000435175.1 Clostridium sp. CAG:245 | reverse complement strand
TCCATTAGTTCTTTATAATAATTCTCACAAGAATCACTGACTAAAAGAAGGTGATGAGTTAATTTATTTGTCATCAATAATGTCTCATAAAGTACTTGCTTGTTTTGTGCAATAAAGTGTAATCTTAATATTCCATATCTTCCAAGTCTTCCATAATTTTCGTCTTTTTCTAAATATAAATCTGGTAATAAATAATCTCCTTTTCTTGTATAAGTAACTTTCATTTTTTATCTTTCCTTTCTTCTTTAAATAGTATTAATTAATTTCTTTTTTGGCACTAATATTAAAATATCTTTAATAACATTTTTCTCAGTATATGGACAACTGACAATACCATCTATATATAAATGTTCTTGTGATTTAGTAATAAATTCTTCTAAAAATTTATTAGAATATTCTTTGTGTTTCATTTTCTTAATTGATAAAATATCATAATTCAATTCCATATTTTTTAACTCAATTTCATCAATTTCTTTATGAAATTTAATTCCAATATTATTGTCATTCATAATATTATTAAGATATTTTAAGTATTCTTTACTGCTTTTAGTTATAAATTCATCTGTGAATTTTATATCCTTAATTTCAATATTATAGTGTTTATCACGTTTAATTTCTATCATAGATATAA
>FR880068.1:44361-44485 GCA_000435175.1 Clostridium sp. CAG:245 | reverse complement strand
ACCAACATATTTTATATTAGATGAGTTTGCAAACATTGGTCAAATACCAGATTTCGATAAAAAGATATCAACAAGTAGAAGTAGAGGAATTTCATTTAGCGTTATATTGCAGAACTTAGATCAG
>FR880068.1:44063-44196 GCA_000435175.1 Clostridium sp. CAG:245 | reverse complement strand
TACAAAATCTACAAATAGAGATAAAAACTTTTCAAAACAAGGTTATAGTACATCTGACCAAATAATGGGAAGAGCTCTAATGACACCAGATGAGTTAAGAAGAATGGATAATGACTTATGTATAATATTTGAA
>FR880068.1:43776-43883 GCA_000435175.1 Clostridium sp. CAG:245 | reverse complement strand
TCAACAGATAAGCCAGAACAAGATTTAAAGGTTGAATCATTAGATGATTTATTTGAAGATGATGTAAAACCAATAACACCTCCAACACCACAGGCTCAACCAAAAGC
>FR880068.1:43425-43717 GCA_000435175.1 Clostridium sp. CAG:245 | reverse complement strand
CAGTGCTTCCGATGGAAGATAATACTAGAGAAGACGAATTATTTTCGAAAGATTTACAAGAAGAATTGGAAGCAAAATTTGATGAATTATTTGGCTCAGTAGATACAAGTAAGAAAGACAACTAATATTTTTTATAAAAAGCACTAATTAAACTTAGTGCTTTTTTATGTCGAAAAATGTCATACAAATTAGAGAACAAATGTTTTAAAAACTATTGACTTAATTTAGAGGTTATGGTATAAAATTAGTGTGAGTTGAAAAATTGGATATACATTCTATCTAATTTTTTATG
>FR880068.1:37996-43396 GCA_000435175.1 Clostridium sp. CAG:245 | reverse complement strand
TTATGACCTTGAGAGAGGAAAGTGATTAATTATGAAATTTATGCATACAGCAGATATACATTTTGATAGTCCTTTTGCAACATTAGCAGGTAAGGGGAAATTTGCACAAGAGAGAAGATTAGAACAAAGGAAAGTAATGAAAGAGATGGTGGAATACATAAAGGAAAACAATATTCTATATTTTTTTATTGCGGGTGACCTATATGAACAGGATTACATAAAGAAAAGCACTGTAGAATATGTAAACCAGTTATTTACTGAAATTCCAAATACAAAAATATTTATAACACCAGGAAACCATGATCCCTACATAAAAAATTCATTTTATAAACAATTTAAATGGAGTGAAAATGTACACATATTTACTAATGAAATAGAAGTGGTAGAAGATGAAAATGTTGATATATATGGCTATGGATTTAATGATTTTTATATGGCAAAAAAAAGCAATCCAATACACATAAAAAATAAGCAAAAAATAAATATCTTAATAACACACGGAAGCCTTGATAGTGGTATAGATGAAAATAGAGAGTATAACCCTTTAACAACTAAAGAATTAAGAGAACTAGGCTTTGATTATGTCGCACTAGGTCATATACACAAGCCTGATTACGTTGGAAAAAATATCGTATATCCAGGTTCGCCTATTTCACTTGGTTTTGATGAACTCGGAGACAGAGGATTTATAGCAGGAAATATAGACGAGGAAAACAAAGAATTAAAACTAAAATTTATTAAGACATCTGCAAAAACATTCGCTGAATACAGTTTAGATACGAGTGAGATAAATTCAGAAGAAGAATTAATAGAAAAAATAAATAATACACAGTTTGATGATAATAAATTTTATAAAATAATCTTAGTCGGCAAATGCAGTTTTAATATTGATGAAAATAAAATTTTAGATTTGGTAAACATCGAAAATATTATAAGAATAAGAAATCACACACAAGCAAAATATGAAATTGAAGAAATAGCAAATCAAGTAAGTTTGAAAGGGTTATTCGCAAAAAGAATTCTAGAAAAAATACAAAATACAGAAGATGAACAAGAAAAAAATCGATTAATAAGTGCATTTGATGTGGGAATTGACGTACTTAGTAAATAAGAGGTGAAAAAATTTGAAAATAAAAAATATAAAAGTTAATGCATATGGAAACATAGAAAACAAAGACATAAATTTAGAAGAAGGCATAAACATAATTCATGGAGCAAACGAGAGTGGAAAATCAACACTATTAAACTATATAATTAGCATTTTTTATGGAATATCAAGAAACAAAGATGGAAAAGCTCTTTCGGACTATGAAAAATACAAACCATGGAATAGTAATGAATTCTCTGGAAGAATATCTTATAAACTTGAAAATGGAGAAAAATACGAGATATTCAGAGATTTTAACAAGAAAAATCCTAAAATATATAATGATAAATTAGAAGATATATCGGACAGATTTGAAACAGACAAAAAAGATGGCAGTAAATTCTTTATAGAACAAATGGGAATAGATAAACAAATGTATTTATCAACAGTTGTTTCAACACAAGAAGAAGTGCGCTTAGATGAAAAAAATCAAAACATGCTAATACAAAAAATAGCCAATTTAGCTGGAACTGGTGAAGATAACGTGTCTTATAAAAAAGCATTAATAAAATTACAAGAAAAAATAAGAGACGAAATTGGAACAAATAAAACTAGCCAAAAACCTATAAATATAATAGAAAAAGAAATTGTTGAAATAAACAATAAAATAGTTGAAACAGAAAAATACAGAAATAGAAAATATGAAATAGATGCGGAAAAAGAACAAATTTTATCTGAACTAAAAGAATTAGAACAGCAGAAACAGATTTTACAAGAACTTCAAAACTCTATGAAGAGTGAGGAAGAAACGAAGAATAGACTTGAGATAAGAGAAAAAAATAGAAAAGATAATATTGCTAAAATAAATGAACTGACAAATCAAAAAAATACAATAAATGCAGAATGCGAAAGAGTACAAAGGGCGAAAAATCATTTGCAAGATATAATAAAAGGGCATAAAGAAAATATAGAAAAATTAAATAGTGAAATAGAAAAAATAGCAAATGAAAAAGAAGAAACACAAGAAAAAGAAAAGCCAAGCATTTCGTTTATAGTAATAACCGTTGTATTGGCAATAGCACTAATTTGTTCAATTATTTTAATAAAAAATTATATGGTTTCTGGAATATTAGGAGTTGCTTTAATTGCGAATATTGTATTTTATGTAATTAACAAAAATAAGCAGAAAGTAAATAAAGCAAAATTAAGAGAGAAGATAAATCAAGAAAAGCAGTACAAAAGAGAAAAATTAGAAAATCAAAAACAACAGATAATTGCTAATGTAAATACAACAGAGAAGGAACTAGAAAAGCAAGAAGAGGAAGAAAAACAAGTAAATAGTGAATTGTCAATGTTAAAGGGACAAATAATTTTACTAGAAAAAAATAATGAAAAAATAACAGAAGAAATAGAACAAGATAATAAAGCGATAAAAGAAGAATCAAATAAAAACAAACAGCAAATAATAGAGAAATATAAAGACAAAAATATAAATGATTTATTATATATAAACGATTACCAAAATTATATTTCAAAGATAGAAGAAACAATAAACAATAATAGAATACGAATTAAAGGATTAGAAATTGAATATAACACAATAGTTCCACAACTAGATGAAATGGTAGTTTTAGAAGAAAAGCGAGAAGCAGACAAAGAAAAATTAGCAGAATTAAGAGAAAAGGAAAGTATCATAAATATTGCAATAGAAAATCTAATGGATGCATATGAAGAAATGAAAACAACTATAACTCCCAAATTTACAAAAAATCTTTCGGAGAGTATTCAAAAAATATCAAGTAATAAATATAATAAAGTTACCATAAATGACGAAAATGGAATGATTATAGAAAATAATAGAGGCGAATATATAGAAGCAATAAAGCTTAGTACAGGAACAATAGACCAATTATACTTAGCACTTAGATTATCAATGATTGATGAATTATCAAAAGAAAATTTGCCAATTATATTAGATGAGTCGTTTGCATATTCAGATAATAATAGACTAAAAAACATGCTACAGTATCTTACAAGTGACCTAAATAATCACCAGACAATTATTTTTACATGCACTGATAGAGAACAAAAAATGCTAGAAGAAATGAATATACCATACAATGTAGTAGAGCTTTAGGAAAATACTTGAAATTATAGGCTTTTGGGTGTATAATTATTACGCTTATAAAAATTAATATAGAGGAGAAAATTTATGTTTCAAAAGTTAGAAGCAGTAGAAAATAGATACGAAGAACTTAATAAAAAAATTGCAGACCCAGAAGTTATTGCAAATACAAGCGAATGGACCAAGTTCATGAAAGAGCATGCAGAAATAGAAGAGGTTGCATTAAAATATAAGGAATATAAACAAGTACAACAGAGTATTGAAGAAGCTCAAGAAATGCTAAATGACCCAGAAATGAGAGAATTAGCAGAAGAAGAGTTGTATGAAAATAAAGAAAAACTTCCAAAGATAGAAGAAGAGCTAAAAATATTACTTATACCAAAGGATCCAGATGATGATAAAAACATAATTTGTGAAATCAGAGCTGGAGCTGGTGGAGACGAGGCAGCATTATTTGCTGGAACTTTATACAGAATGTATTCAATGTATGCAGAAAGAAAACACTGGAAAATAGAAGTTTTAAATGAAAATGAGACAGGACTTGGAGGATATAAAGAAATATCATTTATGGTTACTGGAAAAGGAGTTTATAGTAGACTAAAATTTGAAAGTGGAGTTCACAGAGTACAAAGAGTTCCAGAAACAGAAGCAAGTGGAAGAATTCATACTTCAACAGCAACTGTTGCGGTATTACCAGTAGTAGAAGATGTTCAAATAGAAATAAATCCAGCAGACATTAAACTAGAAGTATTTAGAGCTTCTGGTGCCGGAGGACAACACGTAAACAAAACATCATCTGCAGTAAGATTAATACACATTCCTACAGGAATAGTAGCAGAGTGCCAAACAGAGCGTTCTCAAACACAAAACAGAGAATATGCAATGAAACTTTTAAAATCTAGATTATATGAAGTAGAAAAGCAAAAACGTGATTCAGAACTTGCAAATGAGCGTAAGAGCCAAGTAGGAAGTGGAGATAGAAGTGAAAAAATACGTACTTACAACTATCCACAAGGACGTATAACAGACCACAGAATAGGGCTTAGCATATATCAAATGGAAAACTTCTTAAATGGAGACTTAGATGAAATGATAGATAACTTAATTGCAGCAGATAGAGCAGAAAAATTACAAGGAAATGATGAAGAATAATTAGAACTAAAATTTAAAATATTAAACATAGTATAAAACGCAGAAAAAGATGATGAAATTTTATAATTACATCATCTTTTGTTTTGTATGAGATTACAATTGACTAATACTCAATTTTTGATATAATGTGCTTAACAAAACTAAGGAGAGATTGTAATTTATGAATAATGAAGAAAATGATATAGAGCGTCAAGAATTAGCACGAAGGGTTGGAAAAAATGGAGACAGAATTTTAATGGAATATTTTGATGATATAGGATTGGCTAATAAAACAAATAATGAAATTAATGATTTAATAAATAGATTAAGAATTTGTGGAGTAGACATTAAAAAAGTTTTTTCCGAATGCGGACGAGATATTACATTAAAAACCAGAGTTGATAGAAATCAGGCTATAGCCATTGGACTTGGATTTTTTAGAGAATTTGGAATAGATGTAGCTAAATTATTAGAAGAAGGTAAATACAATAATGAAAGAGAACAAGCAGTATATTTATCTTTTAATAAAGGAGTAAAAAGAAATGAAACTACAAGTCCAACATTAGCAGGAGAAGATGTACACGCATATGCAAAAGAAACCGGAACATTAACAGATGTGTATTCATTAGTTCATGAAATATCGCATACACTATATGTTCAAAATCAGTTTGGAGAAGCAAGAATGATTTTAGGAGAAGTTATACCACAGTGTATGGAAAGAATGCTTGATGGATATTTAATAGAGTTGGCTGGAAGAAAAGGGCTTGATGTAGATATTGACGCATTAAAAGAAAATATAATCAAAAGGAGGATTAGTACTGCCATTGATAGATTCAGAATGGCAAGCAGGATAGCTAAAGGAGAATACAAATTTGCAAGTGAAAAAGCAGAGTTTTCACGTTATATGTTAGCACAGATTTATGCAACGAAGCTAATGGGAATGGATAAATCAATACAAAAGCAAAGAATATTTGACTTTATAGAAGCTTTAAAATGTAATGACATAAAGAAAGCAAATGAAGCTTTTGATATGCAAATAGGTAAAGAACATTCTAAG
>FR880068.1:34410-37937 GCA_000435175.1 Clostridium sp. CAG:245 | reverse complement strand
ATGGAATTTACAAAAAGATGTATTAACTTTTCAAGAAAATGAAATACCAAAAGAACAAACAGCCGGAACAATAAGAACAATAAGTAAAGAAGACGAGAAGGAGCCGGAAATGTAAACAGGATTAATAATATATAGAAGAGATTTTGAAAGGAGTTTTGCATAATGCAGAATGAATTAAATGAACAAAATAATTTTATAATGTATACAACAGATGATGGAAAAGTTGACATTGAAGTGAGATTAGAAGACGAAAATGTATGGCTTACTCAAAATTCTATGGCTGAATTATTTGATACGACTAGAAATAATATAACGATGCATATAAGAAATATTTTTGAAGAAGGAGAATTGCAGGAAAGTTCAGTTAGTAAGGAATCCTTACTAACTGCCAAAGACGGAAAAAACTATAATAAATATTTAAATGAAAGTAATGATAATAAATAAATTTTCAGAATATATAAATACTTTAGAATAAAAAACAAACTAAGCAAATAAAATGTACAAAAAAGATAGGAGACAAAATGTACGATTTATTAAAAGTTACAATGCTTGGTTTGTTTTTTGGCACATTTGGCACAACATTAGGTGGAATAATAGGTGTAAGATTTCAAAATCCATCAAATAAAATATTAAGTTTTATTCTGTCATTAGCAGGAGGGCTAATGACCTCTATATTAAGTTTTGATTTAATTCCAGAAGCTTTAAAAATTGCGTCTATAACTAATGTTATTTTAGGAATAGCTTTAGGTATATTTTGTATGATTATTTGCAATTATTTAGTTGATAAAAAATTTACCGAAAATTCTCAAATGTTAAGAAGCATAAAAGAAGAAAATAAAAAAGATTTATTAAGAGCAGGAATTGTAACAAGTATAGGCTTAGCAATACATAATTTTCCGGAAGGACTTGCAATAGGTTCTGGCTTTGGAGCTTCACTAACGTTAGGTTATTCTCTTGCAATTGCGATATGCATACATGATATACCAGAAGGAATTTCAATGGCTGTGCCGATGAAAAATGGAGGAATGAAAACGTCTAAAGTCTTATATTATGTAATCATTTCTGGAGTAACAACAGGGATAGGAGCACTAATTGGAAAAATAATTGGTGGAATATCGCAAGATGTAATCGCTGTGTGCCTAAGCTTTGCGGCTGGAGCAATGCTGTATATAGTTTCAGGAGAATTAATACCTGAATCTAATAAAATTTATGATGGAAAAGCAAGTACCATAGGAACAATAATTGGATTTATATTAGGGCTAATTGCAGTAAATATATAGTTAAAAAATGAAACTATAACAGTTTAGTTAATAAACTAGCAAAACTATTGTGATTATTAGCAGTGTGTGAAAATTCATTAAATATATCAAGCATAAACCTTGATTAAATCCACCCAAATGTTATATACTATCGTTAGAAAAATATTGGAGGAATCAACACATGGAACAAATAAAAAATATAATGTTTATATGCACTGGAAATACATGTAGAAGTGCTATGGCAGAAGGCTTGATGAAGAAAATGCTAGCAGATAAAGGAATAACAAATATAAAGGTGTGTTCTGCTGGACTTCGTGCATCGACTGGAGAATATTCAACAGATGAAGCAATCATGGTCATGAAAGAAGAATATGACGTAAATTTATTAAACCATCAATCTGTAAATGTGAAAAATACAAATATAAAAGATATGGATTTAATTTTGTGTGCTACACATGCTCATCTAACTACATTGGAATATATGTATCCAGAGCTTGCTCATAGAATATTTACAATAAAAGAATATGCATATGGACCAGATGCACAAGATAAAGACATAGATGACCCATGGGGATATCCTGCTGAAGTATACAGAAAATGTGCAAAAGAAATATATGATGCTTTAAAATTAATTGTAGATAAAATTACAAATGCGTAAGCTCTATATGTAATATTGAACTTCATAAAAATAGAAATAATTTTCAGCGTAAGAGTTAAAAATTTAAAATTTTGACTATTGAAAGATTAAGACAGTAATATTTTTTGTGAAAATCTATAATTGTTTTTTGAACATGAGGAAGGGATAGAGATGAATAAGGAAGAATTAATAAATGGATTGAATGACAAGCAAAAAGAGGCTGTGCTTGCCACAGATGGACCATGCTTAGTAATTGCTGGTGCAGGAAGTGGAAAAACAAAAGTACTAACACACAAGATTGCATATGATATAGAAAGTGGAATTAAGCCATGGAATATACTTGCAATTACATTTACAAACAAAGCTGCAAATGAAATGAAGGAAAGAATAGAAAAGCTTATTGGAGATGCGGCAAAAGATTTATGGATGGGAACATTCCACTCTATTTGTGTGCGTATTTTAAGAAGATATATAGATAGAATCGGATATAAAACAGACTTTGTTATTTTCGATACATCTGATCAAAAAACATTAATAAAAGAGTGTTTAAAAACTTTAAAAGTAGACGATAAAATATTTACAGACAGAGGAGTTTTGTCTGAAATTAGTAATGGGAAAAATGAAATGCTTGAGCCAAAAGCTTATGGTGTAAAATATGCCGGAGACTTTAGAAAGAAAACAATTGCAGAAATATATGAGCTATATCAAAGAAGATTAAGAGAAAATAACGCGATAGATTTCGATGATATCATCAACTTTACTATAAAAATACTAAGTGAGAATCCAGATGTTTTAGATTATTACACAGAGAAATTTAAGTATATTTTAGTTGATGAGTATCAGGATACAAACAAGGCTCAATTTACACTTGTATCATTATTGGCATCAAAGTATGGAAATGTTACAGCTGTTGGTGATAATGACCAGGGAATTTATAGTTTTAGAGGTGCAGATATTTCTAATATATTAAACTTCGAAAGAGATTTCCCAGGAACAAAAATTATCAAACTAGAACAAAACTACAGATGTACAGGAAATATATTAAAAGCTGCAAATGCAGTAATAAAGCACAATGAAAACAAATATGAAAAGAAGCTATGGACAGAAAACGAAGAAGGACACTTGCCTTGCATATATTGTGGAGAAGATGAATATGACGAGGGCAGATACATTGTAGAGCAAATAAACCATTTAAAAACAGAAGAATATTACAAAAATTCTGATTTCACAATTTTATATAGAATGAATGCTCAATCAAGAGCAATAGAAGATATTCTTATGAGAGAAGGCATTCCATACAAGGTTATTGGTGGCTTAAAGTTCTATGAAAGAAAAGAAATAAAAGACATAATTGCATATTTAAGGTTAATACATAATTCTGCAGATAATCTATCTTTAAAGAGAATTATAAATGAGCCAAAACGTGGAATTGGAAAGACAAGCATAGAACAAATCCAAGAAATTTCAGACAAAACAGGAAACTCTATGTATGAAATTATAAGAAATGCACAAGAATATGGATTAACAAGGGTATTCTCAAACTCTAGAGATTTTATAGAACAAATTGAATATTTGAAGTCTAAAAAGGACGAGCTTAAAATATCAGATTTAATTAAAGAAACACTTAATAA
>FR880068.1:32905-34342 GCA_000435175.1 Clostridium sp. CAG:245 | reverse complement strand
CAGTGTCGAAGCAGAAACTAGAATAGAAAACCTAGAAGAATTCTTAACAGTTGCAATAGAATTCGAAGAAGAATCAGCAGACAACACATTAGCCGAATTCTTAGAAAACATCACACTTTCAAGTGATATAGATGGAATGGAAGACCAAGATAACTCAATAACATTAATGACCTTGCACAGTGCAAAAGGACTTGAATTCCCAGTAGTATTCTTGGTTGGAATGGAAGAAGGAATATTCCCAGGATATAAATCTATAGATGAGCCACAGGCGTTAGAAGAAGAAAGACGTCTATTCTATGTTGGAATAACAAGAGCAAAACAATACTTATATTTAACGTGTGCAAAACATAGAACAATATTTGGCTCAACCAGCTACAATCAAGTATCAAGATTTGTAAAAGAAATTCCAGAAGAATTACTAGAAGGATACGCAGAAGTTGTAGAAAGAAAATCCGTAGATAAGGAAGAATTTAAAGACTATGGATATAGATGGAGCTATGGAAAAGGACAAACAGTAAAAACATTCAAAATGAGCGAAGAAGATAAATCTGCTGTTGCAAAAACAATTGGAGAACAAGGTACAAAATCTGAATATCAATATAGAACCGCAGAAAGCTTCTTAAATTCAATAAAACAAAACAATCAAACAAACGATGTAGATTTATCAAAATATCAAGTTGGACAACGTGTTTACCATAAAAAATTCGGAGAAGGAACAATAACAAAATTAGAGCAAGAAGGCAATGATGTAAAGGTGGACCTAGAATTCGATAAAGCTGGACACAAGAGATTAATGGCAAAATTTGCTGGTTTGGAAATAATAGGATAAATTGCTAAAATCAAGAAAAAACAAAACATACAAATAAAATAAAAATATACAAAATAAATGAATAAAAAAATGAAAATTTGCCATAATAAAAACATAAACCTTAGGAAAGGAAGTTTTTAATTATGGCAAATTTAACTCAAATCGAATTACAAAATTTACGCCATTTGATAGGCGCACATGAAACAAATTATCAAAAATTAAACACATATGCTTCACAAGCAGTAGATCCACAAATAAAGCAAATATTCACAAAATCAGCACAAGATGCTTTAAACACAAAGCAAAAACTAATGTCATTTTTAAATATTTAAGTTATGGAGGATACGAAAATGGATGAGAAAACAATGGTAAATGATATACTAGAAGGCGTAAAATCTGGTCTAAAAACTTATCAAGGAGTAATATCAGAAGCAGAAAATATGCAATTAAGACAAACAATACAACAAATAAGAAATAATGATGAAAGCTTTCAATACGAACTATTCAAAGTAGCACAAACAAAAGGCTACTACAAACCAGCACAATCAGCAACACCAACAGAAATACTAACAGTAAAAAATGAATTGCAATAAAATTATAACACATCTCTAATGGCCAGACAGAGATGT
>FR880068.1:24527-32883 GCA_000435175.1 Clostridium sp. CAG:245 | reverse complement strand
AGAGATGTGTTTTTTTCATTGTCTAATATAAATTCAAAAAAGTACTTGAAAATTTCTCTATTTTAATATAGAATATGTCTGATAATAATAAAGAAGGAGTTGTTTATCATAAACGTATTAAAAAAATCTTTTATGCATATCAGGCGTTCTATAAAGCTCGCAGTACTAATTTTACTGTCAGTAGTAATAATTGGAATGATGATTGTATACTTTTTTAAACCAACATATTCAGTTTTATTAAATGGAGAGTTTATAGGATATACACAGAATAAGAGTGAACTACAAGCAAAAATAAATGATGCAATCCAAAAAGGTGATGGAGCAAATTTAGCTTTTATTCAAATTGACTCAATGCCAGAATACAAATTATGCTTATTAAAAAAAGATGTGCAGACAAATGATGATGAAATTTATAATAAAATAGTTGGACAAGGTACTACATATTATAGATATTATGCAATACTAGAGGATGGCGAAGAAAAATATTATGTATCTAAATTTGAAGATGCAGAAGACATTGTAAAACAATTAAAAGATAAAGAGAGTACAAATAGTGATAAAATAACAATATTAGAAAAATATAATACAAGTGAAGCAACATTCACAGATGTTGAAACTTGTGTGGCAAGCTTATACAAAGAAAAACCAAAAGTGGTAGTAAAAAGAGTGGCTTCAACAGGTAGATCAGCAATTCCGCCTTCATCAGTAAACACAGGGGCAAAAGTTAATTTAGGAATAAGCTTAATAAGACCACTTTCTGGAACACTAACATCAAGATTTGGCTCAAGATGGGGAAAAACACATAAAGGTGTAGATATAGGAGCAAGCAAAGGCACAAAAATAGTTGCAGCAGCTGCTGGAAGAGTTACAGTATCACAATATGGATACAGTGGAGGATATGGTAATTATATAATGTTGTCGCATGGAAATGGCGTTCAAACAGTTTATGGGCACTGTACATCATTGCTAGTAAATGTTGGAGAATACGTTTCACAAGGACAAGCAATAGCAACAGTAGGAAGCACAGGAAACTCAACAGGAAACCATTTACACTTTGAAATAAGAGTAAATGGAATAGCACAAAATCCGCAAAACTACGTATATTAAAATAATAAAAAACTTGAAGAATGTTAAATTCTCCAAGTTTTTTTCTACTTTACAAAGTACTTTGTTGCAACTTTTACTACATGATTTTTTATTATAAGTGTTGCTGTTTCATGCAATTTAGCAGCTAATGCATCAGAATATTCAATATATGTACCAAACTCTGTTATTGCAGAGTAAAATGACCTTAAATTAGGATATTTCACGTTTACGTCGTTAAAGATTAAATAGTAGTAATCATTATACGAGTATAACAATGAAGATTTTGAAATTTTGTCCACATTTCCAAGCTCAGATGTGGATAAGAACTCTGCAAAATTGCAAAAATCCTCGAATGTATTGAACCTATATATTAGAGAAGCTGTAGACATATTAGGAACTTTTCTAGATACCTTAAATTTTTTCCTTTCTGGCTCATTCTTTGAACGGCTTCTTGTAATTGTAAGCATAAATGTTCCATTATCTAAAGCGTATGTTTCAACTTTTAGCTGATAATTATCTGTAATAAAACCATAATCTTTTTCTGCTTTATCTAGAACAGATAAGAATAATGATTGTGTTTCACTAGAGTCTGACATAAAAGAGTGTAAATCTAAGTCATTTGCTTCTAAATCTGCACTACTTAATGTTATTTTTATTTTATCATCATTAATTTTCTCAAACTTCATTTAGTACCTCCTAAGATATACTTATATTATACTACTAAAATATATCTAATTAAATGAACAAAATATGGAAATATTGTGTTTATATATTATATTACTGTTATTTAATAAATGTAATATTTAATATATCACATAAAAAGCAAAAAATAAAGCGAAATTTGACGAAAATGAAAAAATATATTTAACTTTTAGTATTGAAAAAAACTCGATTTCAAGATATAATACAAAATGTAAAATTGAATTAGAAAAACGTTGTATCCGTAGAAGATAGAACTTTACATAAAACTAATTCGCAATAAAAAACGGAGGATAAAAACATGAAAAACAAAAATACATGGATATGCATACTATTCATTTTAGCAGGACTTGTTATAGGAGGTTTAATAGGGCAACTTACATCAGGAGTTGACTTCCTATGGTGGCTATCATACGGTCAAGAATTTGGACTATCTGCAAATTCACCACTTGTACTTGACTTAGGAATAGCAAAAGTAACATTCGCACTAATGTTTAAAATAAACATTGCAAGCATAATTGGCGTAATAATTTCAATTTTCATATATAGAAAAGCATTATAAGTTTTATAGAAAAATAGTGGTGGAAAGGATTTATATTGACTATAAAAAAATTACCATCAACAGAAAGACCATATGAAAAAGCACAAATGTATGGAATTGACAATTTATCAAATTCAGAATTATTAGCAATAATAATAAAAACAGGAACAAAAGAGAAAACATCAGTACAACTCGCACAAGAAATTTTATCAATAGAAAGTAAAAATAAAGAAAATATTCAGTTTTTGCAAGATATTTCACTAGAAGAGTTAACAAAAATTAAAGGAATAGGAATAGTTAAGGCAATTCAGATTAAAGCTGTATGCGAAATGGCAAAAAGAATTTCAAAACCACTAAATGCTAACAAAGTGCAAATAAGGTCATCAGCATCAGTGGCAAATTTGTTAATGAATGAGATGAAATACGAAAAAAGAGAAAAAGTAAAAGTACTAGTTTTAAATACAAAAAATGTGCTAATTAAGATTATAGATGTGTCATATGGTGGCACAAATTCAGCAATAATAGAGCCAAAGGATATATTAGCAGAACCAACAAAGATGGGAGCACCGAAGATTATTTTGGTACATAATCATCCGAGTGGAGACCCAACGCCGAGCAAAGAAGATATAGAAACAACCAAAAGATTATATAATGCAGCTACATTATTAGGCATAGAGCTATTAGACCACATTATAATTGGAAACGAAAGATATACAAGCGTATTTTCAATAGGAGGATTGAGGTAAACAATGAATTTTTTTACATTTGTATCGAAAGACATAGGGATGGATTTAGGAACATCTAACATTTTGCTAACAATAAAAGGAAAGGGAATAGTTCTAAACGAGCCTTCTGTTGTGGCAATAAATAGACAAAACAACCAAATTGTTGCAACAGGGCATGAAGCAAAGGAGATGCTTGGCAGAACTCCAGAACAAATTAGGGCAGTAAGACCAATGAAAGACGGTGTTATTGCGGATTTTACTGCAGCACAGATGATGATTAGAAATGTAATTACAAAAGTTTGTAAAAGATATAATGCTGGTAGACCTAGAGTTGTAGTAGGCGTTCCATCTGGAATTACCGAGGTTGAAGAAAGAGCCGTTGAAGAAGCTGTAACTCAAGCAGGAGCAAGAGAAGTGTATTTAATAGAAGAACCTATGGCAGCAGCAATCGGTGCAGGAATAGACGTGGCAGAACCAACAGGAAATATGGTAGTAGATATAGGCGGAGGAACAACTGAAGTAGCAGTAATATCTCTAGGTGGAATAGTTGTAAGCGATTCTATAAGAGTTGCAGGTGATACCATGGATGATGAGATTATTAATTATATAAAAAATAATTTAAATCTAGCAGTAGGAAGTACAACAGCAGAGCAAGTTAAGCTTGAACTTGGTTGTGCAATTACGCTAGTAACACAAAAATCTATGGAAATAAGAGGTAGAGAGCTAACAACAGGATTGCCAGAAAACAAAATTGTAACATCTGAGCAAGTTCAAGAGGCAATGGCTCCTTCTATAGAAAAAATTATAGATTTAGTTAAAGCAACCCTTGAAAAAACACCACCAGAGCTAGCATCAGACATAATAGAGCGTGGAATAGTGTTAACAGGTGGAGGAGCTTTAATAAAAGGAATAGACACATTAATTTCTCAAAAAATAGAAATTCCAGTTTATGTAGCAGATAGACCACTTGATTGTGTAGCAAATGGAACTGGTAAAACAATAGAGGATATGGACAAGCTTAGAACGGCGTTAATTAGGAATAGAAGAAGATAAACTATAGCCAAAATTGTAATTATTTTTCAATTATCAGAAGGAGGCATTAACTATAAATGTATAGGAACAAGAAAACCGGCATAATAGGAGTAATTATTACTATTATAGTTTTAGTTGTAATTGTAATTATTTCAAACATAAAAATTGAAGATTTTTCACATATAGGTGGAGCATTAAGTTCTTTTGTAATGCCAGTTCAAAATGGAATTACTTACATAAAGAATAAATTTAGTGGAAACAGCACATTTTTCTCAGACCTTGCAACTATAAAAGAAGAAAATAAAACTTTAAAAGAGCGTAACAGTGAACTTGAAAAATCTTTAAGAGAATTAGAAGTAATAAAGTCTGAAAATGAAACATTAAAAGAATATGTAAATTTAAAAGATAAATATACAGAATACACAACTATTCCAGGCTATGTAATTAATAAAAATACAAGCAACTACAGCAACATAATAGTAATAAACATTGGTAAAAATGATGGTGTAGATGTTGGAATGCCAGTAATTGCCGATGCAGGATTAGTCGGACATATAATTTCTGTTACAGATACAACTGCAAAGGTACAAACTTTATTAGATACATCTAGTGCGGTAAGTAGTGTAGTTGGAACTGCAAGAGATTCTGTTATAATAAAAGGAAATCTAGAAAATTCAAACATGCTAAAAGGAACATATATACCAACTTCTGCGGCATTACTAGAGGGTGACAAGGTTGAAACCTCTGGGTTAGGTGGAATTTACCCCAAGGGAATTACAATAGGAACCGTAAAACAAATAATAGAAACAAAAAATTTAACTAACAGATATATTTTAGTAGAACCTGCCGTTAATTTTGATAAGTTGGAGACGGTTTTAGTAATTATTAAATAGGATAAGCATTTTTATGAAAGGAGCTGAGTTGGAAAAGGATTAAATTTTGGCAAGGAAAATGAATTCAAAAGGTAAGGGCGCATACTTGTTGTATGTAACCGCGTTTTGAATGAAATTTGACATAGCCAAAATTGTAATTATTTTTCAACGTACAACGATGAAAAAAACAATTACAATACTATGTTTAATATTAATATTTTTTCTAATATATTTTTTGCAAGCAAATTTTTTTACTTGGTTCAACATAGCTGGTATAATGCCTAATCTATACGTAATTCTTGTACTATTTATGGGCTTGTTCATGAAAAGAAAATTAGGAGTGGTATTCGGTTTTGCATTTGGGCTATATTTAGATATAATACTAGGCAAAACCGTTGGAATATCTGCTTTTGCACTAGGTGCAATCGGACTAATTGGCGAGATATTGAGTAAAAATTTTTCAAAAGATAGTCGTTTTATAGTAACACTAATGGTTATAATTACAACAGCTATCTATGAAACAGTTTTATATATTTTTACAATGCTTAGAACAGAAGGAACAATTGAAATATTAGCATTTTCAAAAATACTTCTTGTTGAGCTTGTGTTTAACACATTAATAACAATCATAATATATCCATTAATAAAAAAAGCTGGATATTATGTAGAAAATTTATTTGATGATAAGTTTATTTTAACAAGATATTTTTAAATTATTAATAATATTGTGCAAAGTTTTCTAAAGGATAAATTATTACACAGTAAATTAAAAAAATAGAAATACTAAAATTTAGTTTTATTTGTAAGAAGGTGATTAATTGGGAAAAGAAAAAGCTAAAAATGATAGAATTAGATATAATATATTAACAATATTAGTATATATAGTTGGAATTGTGCTACTTGCTCAATTATTTAATCTTCAAATTGTGCATGGAGAAGAGTATAGGGAAACTTCAAACACAAAGCTTACAAGGGAAAGTGTACTAAAGGCAGATAGAGGAAGTATTAAAGATAGTTCTGGAACAATGCTTGCATCAGTTGATGCCCAGTATTCAATAGTTTTATATAAAACAAAGGTTAACAACGAGACTTTAAACACAACAATATTGAAATTGTTAAATATATTATCCACAAACAGTGACTCATATGTGGACAACTTTCTTATAGATGTTAATCCATACAGGTTTAAACTGGAAGAAGAAGAGAGTCAGAAAAAGTGGAAAAAAGCGAATAACATAGATGAAGATGCAACTGCAGAAGAAGCCTTTAACTATTTTAAAAATAAATATGATATTACATCTGACAATGTAGAAGACATAAGAAAAATATTGGCAATAAGATATGAAATATCATATAAAGGTTATAGTAGTACAAAATCTATAGAAATAGCAAGCAATATAAGCAGACAAAGTTTAGAACAGATAAAAGAAAGAAATGCCGAATTTTCTGGTGTAGAGGTTGTTGAAACTCCAGTAAGAGTCTATCCACTTAAAACAACAGCTTCTCATATATTAGGGAGAATTGGTAGAATAGAAAGTAGTGAGCTTGAAGGGAACGAAGACATATATAATCAGAACGATATCATAGGAAAATCTGGAATCGAATATGTATTTGAAAAATACTTAAAGGGAACAGATGGCGTAAAGCAAATAGACATGAATGTTGATGGTACAATAACAGACGAATATGTATCAAAAGAGGCTGTTTCTGGTTCTGATGTAATATTAACAATAGATTCTAAGCTACAGGCTGTAACAGAACAGGCATTGGCAGACAACATAAATAAAATTGCAAACCATGGTTTCTCGCAAGAAAATAACCCAGCAGATGCTGGTGCAGCGGTTGTTTTAAATGTAAAAACAGGTGAAGTAATCGCAATGGCAAGTTATCCAGACTACGATCCATCGGCTTTCGTAAATGGAATAGACACAAATACATGGAATTACTATATAAACGGAGATACAAAACCATTGGAAAACAAGGCAATATCTGCAATGTATTCTCCAGGTTCAACTTACAAAATGGTAACAGCACTTGCAGGACTCGAAACAGGTACAATTACCCCAAAAACAAAAATAAATGATACAGGAGTATTCAGAAAATACAATAGCTCTTGGAAATGCTGGAATAGACATGGACATGGATATTTAAATGTATCGCAGGCAATAGAACACTCGTGTAACTACTTCTTCTACGATTTAGGAGATAGACTTGGAATAGATAATCTTGCAAAATACTCATATTATTTAGGGTTAGGACACAAGACAGGAATAGAGCTTAAAGGAGAAATAGATGGTGTACTTGCAAGTAACGAAATTGCAAAACAAGAAAACAGAGTATGGAATCCAGGAGAAACAATTTCTGCTGCAATAGGTCAGAGTTACAACACATTTACTCCATTACAAATGGCAAAATATGTCGCAATGATAGCAAATAGAGGCAAAAACTTAGATGTTACAATAGTAAAATCTATAATAAATCCAGACGGAAGTGAAGTTTCAAGAGACGAATACGAATCATATGTAAACGAGAAGCTAGGTTTACAACAAGAAAATGTAGAAGAAATGAACTTCAAAGAAGAAAACATAGAAGCCATACTAGAAGGAATGAGAGGAGTTACAAGTGAATCTGGAGGAACAGCATATTCAACCTTTAGAAACTTCAACATAGAAGTAGGAGGAAAAACAGGTTCTGCTCAAACAGGTGTACAAGGCAAAACAAACGCATGGTTTGTTGGATTTGCACCATTCGATGACCCAGAAATTGCAATAGTAGTATTTGTTAGAAATGGTGGACACGGAAGCTACACAGCAGAAGTTGCAAGAGATATAATAGCCCAATACTTTGGAATGAACACAAATCAAGTTACAGAAAACACAACAGCAATACCAACAGTACAAATAATAAACTAAAAATGAACATCTGATAAAGCTAAAATAGAAAGTGCAAATATTAATATAAAAGAGGATGTAAATATGAAAAGTTGCATAACAATAAATCTAAAAAAAGACGACATAGTAATAAAAATAAATGAAGATTTTTCACAAGAAGATATAATGTACTCACTAAGAAAGAAAATACCAGAGTTAAAAAAATTATATCAGAGTGAAAAAACGCCAATAGTAATAACAGGAAAAGTACTAAAAAATAGAGAAATAGACGAAATACAAGAATTAATAAAAAAGCACTTCGATGTAAAAATAAAATTCGATAGCCCAAGAACATTAGGACTACACGGAATTACAAAAACATATTGCAAAGAAATAGCAACATCAGAAACAAAATTTCATAGAGGTTCAGTAAGGTCTGGACAAAAAGTAGAATTTGAAGGAAGTTTAGTAATACTAGGAGATGTAAACGATGGAGCAGAAGTAATTGCAGGGGAAAACATAATAGTTTTA
>FR880068.1:24210-24490 GCA_000435175.1 Clostridium sp. CAG:245 | reverse complement strand
GGGATTTAAGAGGCCTTGCGCACGCCGGTGCAAAAGGCAACAAAGAAGCAATAATAGCAGCATCTTCAATAGAAGCTCCACAGCTAAGAATCTCTAACATAATAAAAGAAAGAGAAAGAGAAGAAATATTAGAAAGCCCACAAAAAACATATGCATATGTAGATGCAGATGGAAAAATGGAATTAGAATAGGCAGAAAAATTATAGCATAAGCAACCAAAAATATATAAAGTTTAAACAAATCCTTAGATTTCAAGAAAATTGAAAGTCTGGGGATTTTT
>FR880068.1:2239-24184 GCA_000435175.1 Clostridium sp. CAG:245 | reverse complement strand
GGGGATTTTTTTATGTATATATGAAAATGTTATTTTCTAAATTTTTTACAAAATATAAAAATTGCAAATACTAGAAATTTAGAAGAAAGACTGTTCTATAATGAAAATATAAATTAAAGCATGAATGCTTTGCAAGTGATATTATTATAACTGGAGAAAAATTATAAAATATAATATTATATTGGGATAAATCGAAAACTTCCAACACCAACAATCCGTGTGCTAATAGGGGAGGTAATTACAACAATACAGGCTCAAACAATCCTGTAGCTAACCGTAACAACAATAGCACTGACAACAGCAACAACAACATCGGTTTCCGTGTTTCACTCTAATACAATTTCTAGATTATATATTTTACGGAATATATACAATGAAGGTATTAGTATTAAAGAGATTTATCCCATCCTAATTTAGGTAAACATGAATCAGTAAAACATATGTTAGTACAAAATTGGAATACATGTGTTTTACGAAAAATAGCCAGTAATAATATAAATAGATTACTGGCTTAAAAATAATAATAAATTCTGGTGAAAATTAAAAGCAGAATTTTATAAAAGAACGACTTAAAGCAAATTTTTTTGGCAATTTATTTCTAGTGTAAGGGAAAATAAAAAAATGAATGAGGTATTTTTAATAGGAAAAATAATTAGTGATATAGAATTTAAATTTATAATAAATTCAAAGAATAAAGCAATAGCATGCTTTGAAATAGAAACGAACGATAAGCAAATAGTAAGAGTACAGACGTACAATAAAACTGCGGATTTTGCTTATAGCAAATTAAATACAAATGATAAAGTATTTATAAATGGGTATATAGAAGCTAACATGGTAAAGGTAAAATTTTTAAATATTTATTAACGGATATATTTTTTATATGTGATAAGACTAAAAATAGAAGCAATTTCTACAGAATATTATAATAACAGAAGAATTAAGAGTAATCTAAAAGGAATGTCTAAGGTAAAGTACCGTCAACATTCCATATTAGTAGCCTAATTCATACTGTCCAGCTTTTTGAGTTCAGTACAATAATCTTGTGGTTTTATAAATACAAAAAACACTAGATGTACAAGTGAATCTTTATTTGTTTTCTTCATCTTTTCCATTTGTTTCTATAATTGCACTTGCTTCTGCAACAATTTTGTCATCTTTTTTTGAGTCTTTTTTAGGCTCTATAGTCGAATGAAAAATTGCATATACAATAATTCCAAGTCCTAATATAGCTGTTAACAATGAAACAATGCTTCCTAAAACAGGAATTAGTTCTAATACCCAGATTGCTAAAACTAACAGCATGCTAAACAATAGGGTAAATCCTTTAGTATTTTTGTTAATTTTTTGACAAATTATTTTAGCCATAGCAATTGCGACTAGTGGTGTTGCAACTTGCATAATTATAAACAAGTAAACAAGCAATAGCACGATAGAAGGTAGTATTCCTAATATTGTGCAGAATAGTAGTAAGCATACAAATGGAACTAGAATTAGTGCTAAAGCACCATATCCAAACGTAGCTGCTAATTTGTTTTCAACAATTTTTTGTTCTTTATCTGCAAATTTTGGCATTGCATATACAACAATTAAAACTATAACTAAAGAAACTACTAATAAAGTGTATAAATCATTTAATTTTTCTCTAATAATATCTTTTGGCTCAATTTTAACTTCCTCTATTGGTTTAAATGATGTTGTACCAGACACAATGTCTTCTGAAATTGCAGCTGCTCTTGAAGAATAAGATAAATCTCCTAAAATAACTGCAGAATCAGATACATATATTTCATCAAATGCAAAATTTGCATTTCTTCCGATAGTTCCGCCAAGTTTTAATGTGCTACCACCAGCTGTGATGTCTTGCATAATTCTGGCATTGTTATTAATAGTTAAATTGCTAGATATAGAGAATACATCAGATACTGTACCATCAATTGTAACGTTTTCTGCACAAACAAATAGAGTTGAATCAATAGAACCAGTAGATTCTATTTTTAAGTTTTGTGCAAGTGCAAAAACATTTCCAGAGATATTACCACTAATAGTAAGATCTTGAGTCATTACAAAAACATTTCCTTCAACAGGATAGTCGATTGTTACAGAAGAATCTGCTAAATACAATGTTTTTGAAACAACGTTTGAAGTAGCTTCTAAATTTTCGTCAACTAGCATAATTCCTGCTTCGTTATCTGCTTTTGTAATTGGTGTTTCATTATCTGCAAAAACAACAGATGAAAGTAAAACAATTAAAACTAAGGCAAAAAATAAAATTGATTTTAATTTCTTTGAAAATTTCATAAAATTTCCCCTTTCTATATGTAATTTATAAAAACACTATATAATTAAAATGGCTAAATGTCAATGAAATTTACAATAATTCTTTAATGGGCATTTATCACATTTTGGATTCTGAGAAGTACATAAATTTCTTCCATGCCAAATAAAAATATGATTAACATCTTTGTAATATTCTTTTGGAATTACTTTTAATAAATCTTGTTCAATTTTTGATGGCTCAGTTTCTTTTGAAAATCCGAGTCTATTTGCAATACGTTTGCAGTGCGTATCTACTGCAATTCCTTGTGGCATATTAAAAGCCTCCAACATTATAACATTGGCACTTTTTCTGCCAACACCAGGAATAGTCATAAGTTCTTCCATAGTCTGTGGAACAATTCCATTAAAATCTTTCATGATTTTTTCACCGGCTAATTTCAAATTTTTAGCCTTATTCTTATAAAAGCCACATGGGTGAACAAGTTCTTCTAATTCATGAATATCAGCATTAGCAAAGTCTTGCGGAGTATCATATTTTGCAAATATAGATGGAGTTGTTTTATTTACTCGCTCATCAGTACATTGGGCAGATAAACAAACAGCTACCAACATTTCAAATGGTGTATTAAAATCTAAACTACACTTTGCATCTGGATATAATTCTTTTAAAATTTCTATAATTTTAATTGCATTTTGTTTTGTCATAAAGAGTCCTTTCGTATTTTGATTTCAAGGAAAAATAATTAGAAACTTATATAATTTTTCCAAAATAAAGCTCTAATCTTAGTACAGTAAATGTACAATAAATAATTTCATTTAAAGCTCAGCTCAATTATACAATATTTTTCAAAATAAATAAATAGAAGCACGTTTATGTAAAACAAATAATATTATATAAAAAAGGAGGTAATATATGTTTGAAGCATTAAAAAAGACTATAGGAGTTTGCCTTATTGGAATAGGCTCGGGAATATTGCTTGTGTTATTACTTCCAATTACAGGATGGCTATTTATAATAGGTTGCGCATTGTTTATATTAGGTGTTGCGTGGTTATTCTGCAAAAAGTAGCAAAATAGTAGTTTAGGTTGAGAAATAATTACATTTTGGTTTCGTTAAATTACATTTACAACAACATACACAAAGTATGTTCCAGTGCCTTTTAAATTTTGCCAAAATTTAAATTTTTCAAACCAGATTTGTACCTTGTAGGGAGGAGTGTGATTAAATATGAAAATTGTGGTAAAAAAGGTGCCAAAATTTTTAAGAGGCTTTGTTAAATTAATATTCGGATTGAAAGAAGAATAATACATATGAAAAAATAAAATGATGTAAAACAAGACTACTAAAGGTAGCCTTATTAAATACATCATTTTATTTCTGTATAATAATTTATTTCAATTATTCAAAATAACAATAATCGTCAGGACCAACTAAATGGAACGACGATTTTTAATTATGCTCTGTTTACTTTTCCAGAACGTAGACATTTTGAACATACTTGAATTGTTTTTGTTTCTCCATCTACAACAGCTTTAACGCTTCTTAGATTTGGTTTCCATGTTCTAGAAGCTCTTCTACTAACATGAGAACGTGCTATACTAATTTTATTTCCGTGTGATACTGCTTTTTCACAAATTGCACATTTTGCCATAACTATTGCACCTCCTATTGATTTACTAAAATCGACTATTAAATATGATATCATAAAATCATTAAAAAAACAAGTCTTTTACATGAAAAAATGCAAATTTGAAATTTTATGAGTAGAATTAACGATATTTTATTAATAAGATGTAAAACAATTTATAGATAATGAGTATAAAGTTTTTGGTTTTACAAATACTACTAAAAAGGATTTTTTATGTGGAAAAAGATATTAGTAGGTTTAATTGTAGGATTTATTAGTGGAATGTTTGCGTCTGGTGGAGGACTTTTATTGATTCCAGCATATATTCATTTTTTCGATTCTTCAGAAAAAGAGGCGAGAGCCACAGCTATATTTTGTATATTGCCAATGGTGCTTGTTACGGCAATATTCTATGGAACTGGTAATTATATAAATTGGAAAACTGGAATGTTGTGCTCCATTGGTGGAATTATTGGAAGCTTTATTGGCTCTAAGTTATTGGCTATATTAAAAGGTAAACATTTAAAATTAATTTTTATTATATTTTTAATTTATTCTGGTATAAAGATAGTATTTTTCTAAGAGAATGTAGAAAGGTGGAAGGCATGAAATGTTAAAAATAATTATTGGAATTTTCGCCGGAATATTTACTGGTTTGGGCATGGGTGGAGGCTCTGTATTAATCTTATTTTTAACATTATTTTTAAATTTAGAACAACACGTAGCACAGGCAACAAACTTGTTGTTCTTTATTCCATCTGCATTAGTCTGTATAATTCTTAATACAAAAAGAAAGTTAATCAACTTTAAAAATGCAATGTTTTTCATAGTATTTGGAGTAATAGGAGCTGTTTGTGGAGCAGTAGTATCAAGGAATATGCCAGTTACAAAACTGCGAAAACTTTTTGGAGTATTTCTATTATTTATAAGTGCATATGAAATATATTCCTATTTTAAACTGTATATAAAAGGTAAAAAAAGACAATACTAAACTAAAAAGGAGGTAATTACATGAAATTTATTGAAGGAATGCTAGTTGGCAGTATGGTTACAGTAGGTGTAACAATGTTTTGTACAGACTGGATATCAAAAAGTGACACAAAGAAAATGATGAAAAAAGGAAAACAATTTGCAAGAAAAATGGGGTTAGTTTAAATATAAAAATCATAGAAGGAGCGGAAAAATCCATTCCTTCTATTTTTCTCTATACTAAAAATTGCTGTAATGTTATAAAAAATATTAAGAAAAGTTTACATTTATATTTAGGCATAGTATAATATTAATAGAAAAAAGAGAAAATATAATTTTTTATGAACTATTTAGGGAGGGATAAAAATGATTAAGGAATTAGTAATGGAAGTAACGAATTCACTTCCAGATACAGCAACATTTGATGATATTATTGAAGCAATTTATACAAGGATTAAAATTGAAAAAGGGCTGAATGCAGTTAAAGAAGAAAAAGGATTATCTACAGAAGAATTACTAGAGGAGATGAAAGCATGGTAATTATATGGACGACTCCAGCAGTGACGGATTTAGAAAATTATAAAAATAATACTAAGAAAACAAATTTTAAGGAATATCTAAAAAGCCTAGTAGAATATGTAGATGATTTGAAGCTAAATCCAAGATTAGGAAAAGTATATACATATGTACAAGGAACAATAATAAGACAATTAATTTATAGAGAACATAAAATTTATTATTCTATAAATGATGAGAATATTCATATTTTAGCTGTAATTCATTCTCGTCAAGATACAAAACAAAGGTTAAAATATATAAAAGAGGAATTAAATTAAAATCATAGAAGGAGCGGAAAAATCCATTCCTTCTATCTTTTTGTCTAATCAAAAGGCTGTATATTTTTAATATTTAGCCTTAGTTTTCTGCAAGATTATTGTTCTGATGATACTTCTGAATCTCTATTGCAACATGGTTTTTCATCGCAAGGTTTTCCTGGCTTTCCTGGTTTCCAGTCGTCTTTCTTGCAATCCATGTCAACACCTTTTAAGCATTCACCCTGGCGGTGGCATTCAGTACATATTTTCGCGTGTTTTACGTTGTTAACCCAAATTTCAACTTCATAAAGTCTATTAGCACATAGTGGTCCGAATACGAATTCTCCATTTTCATCAGTAAATGTGTGAGAAACAGGTTTTCTAATGTCTTTTCCCATTTTGCACTCAACTTCTATAAGTTTTACAACAGCGTCTTTTACAGGATCTTTGTAGCAATCTCTAACTATACCATAAATAACATTTCTATTATCTTCTGGCAAAGTTATATCAAGGTCATATTGTTTTCCTCTTTCTATTACTCCATCAACATTAACAACTGGGCAAATATTCTTATCATACTCCATAATTTATTCTTCCTTTCATTTAATTAGCAATTATTGCTTTATATATATTATGTAATGGTAATATTTTTGTTACTGTTGCATTAGTGCTGGTTTTGCCATATAATCTGTTAAGGTTGAAGAATAATTACAATTTTGACTAAGTCAGTTTTCATTGTCAAAATTTAATTATTTTTCAATTTGACTTGAATATGGAAGGAATAAGATAAAAATGGATAATAGACCGATTGGAATGTTTGACTCTGGAGTAGGAGGACTAACTGTTTATAAAGAAATACGAAAGAAATTTCCAAATGAAAATATTGTGTATCTGGGAGATACGAAGAGTTTCCCGTATGGAAGTAAATCTAAAGAAAGTATTATAAATTTAACTAAGAGTGGAATACATTTTTTAATTTCAAAAAATGTGAAAGCAGTAGTTATTGCTTGTGGTACGGCTACAAGTCAGGCTTTAGATGCTGTAAAGGAATTATATGATATTCCGATTATTGGAATTATAGAGCCAACAGCAAAATACATATCGAAGAATAAGAATATTCATAAAGTTGGTGTTGTTGCAACAGCGGGAACGATTAGAAGCAATGTTTGGGAAAAATCTATTTTAAATTACAATAATAATTTAGAAATTTTGAGCAATCCGTGCCCGTTGTTAGCACCGATGGCAGAAGAGGGATGGATTGATAACGAAATAGCAAAATTGACTGTACATGAGTATATGAAAAATTTGCATGATGTAGATGCCTTAGTACTTGGATGCACGCACTATCCGTTATTTGTAGAGTTATTTAAGAATGAATTGAGAACAGATGCCGAAGTTATAAACACTGGAACTGTAATTGCAAATCAGCTTCAAAATCTTTTAGGAGAAAATTTATTGAGTGGTTCTAAAACAGGAAAAACAGAAATATATTTAACAGATACGGAATGTAATTTTATATCTGTGGCACAAAAAGTTTTAACAGAAGGAAATCTAGATATAAAAAAAGCTGAAACAATATTTTGAAAAATGTAAAAAATATTAGTAGAAATTAACTCGTTAATGTGATAAAAAAACGTAAATTAATTTTTTATTTGTATTATGAAGAAAATTTATTATAGAATTAACAAAATTTTGAAAAAAATTTTGAAAAAAGTATTGATTTTTTAAATTTCTTGTATTACAATTTAATTGAAGTGGTAGAAAGTGGTACAAAGTGGTAAAAAAGTGTTAGCGAGGTGAATAAAAGTGTTAATTGGAGAATACGAACATTCTCTTGATGCGAAGGGCAGATTAATAATGCCAGCCAAGTTAAGAGAGGACATGGGAGAAAAATTTATACTAACAACAGGTTTAGATGGTTGTTTGTTTGGATTTTCTATGTCTGAATGGGAAAAATTCGAAGATAAATTAAAAGCACTACCAATCACCAACAAAAATGCTAGAAACTTTGTAAGATTCTTTTTATCAGGGGCTACAGAATGTGAATTAGACAAACAAGGAAGATTTTTAATAGCAGGAAAGCTTCGTGAAGTTGCAAAATTAGACAAGGATGTAACAATAATCGGAGCTGGTACCAGAATAGAAATCTGGGACAAGGCAAAATGGGAAGAACATAATAGTGAAGAAAATCTTTCTATTGAAGAAATAGAACAAAACATGGAAGATTTAGGTATATAACTTTTATAAGTTTATATAGTCTTAAACAAAAGAGAAAATTATAAACAAATGATAAAACATTAAAATACTAAAGCCAAATGTGAACAAAAGAAAAAATATTTTCAACTAAAAAAATGTATCCAACTAAAGAAAACTAACCTACACCAAAAGAAAACACAAGATGAAATCCAATTCAAAAGATTAAATATTTTAAATTACCAAAGCTAAATTTAGTAGAAACTAAAGATGGCTATAAATTACCACTAAAGATAATTAAAATTACGAATGATGGAGTGAACAAATGAAGTCCAAAATACTAATGAAAAGGATAATAAGATAGCACTTGCCAGTTGGTATGAATAATACCAACTGATTGTGCTATATAAAATTTTAAAAAGTAGAGGATAGAAACTTGGAATTTAAACATACCCCAGTAATGCTGAATGAATGTATTGAAGGACTTAATATAAATCCAGACGGAATATATGTTGATGGAACTCTTGGAGGAGCCGGACATAGCAAAGAAATTGCTAAAAGGTTATCTAAAAAGGGAATGTTAATTGGCATTGACCGTGATGAGGAAGCTTTAAAAGCTGCAAAAGAAAATTTAAAAGAATTTTCAAATGTAAAATATGTTCATGGTAATCATGATGAAATAAAAGAAATCTTAGAAGAATTTAATATAGACAAAGTTGATGGAATTTTGTTAGATTTGGGAGTTTCGTCATACCAATTAGACGAGCGTAATAGAGGGTTTAGCTATCTAGGAAGCAATGAACTAGATATGAGAATGGATCAAACGCAGTCATTAACAGCAAAAGATGTTGTTAATAATTATGACGAAGAGAAACTTGCCAATATTATTTTTGAGTATGGAGAAGAAAAATTTTCTAGAAATATAGCAAGAAATATCTGTAAATATAGAGCTGAAAAAGTTATAGAAACAACAGATGAACTTGTAAAAATAATAGAAGAATCTATACCAAAATCTAAACAAAAAGACGGACACCCTGCAAAAAGAACATTTCAAGCAATTAGAATAGAAGTAAATAATGAAATAAAACCATTGTATTATACTGTTTTAAATTCTATTGAATGTTTAAAAGAAAATGGAAGATTATGCATTATAACATTTCATTCATTAGAAGATAGAGCAGTTAAAAATGCGTATATAGAAGCTCAAGGACATTGTACATGCCCAAAAGAATTGCCATATTGCGTTTGTAATTATAAATCTTATGGAAAAATAATTAACAAAAAGCCAATAGAGGCAACAGAGCAAGAAAAAGAAGAAAACTCGAGGTCAAAGAGCGCTAAGCTTAGAATATTTGAAAGACACGAGAAAAAATAAACCTAAAGAAGAAAAGAGGTGGGGAATAACTTATGGCAAACTATGGAGGCTATGGGTATCAGTATGAGACTAGCCCAAAAAAATTACAGCCTGAATATGTACCAACAAAAAAAGCTAAGAAAAAGACAAATGTAAAGCCACAAAACACAAAGAAACCTAGCAAACAGCAAAAGAATAAGTACAATTATAAACCAGTAGTTTATATTGGTCTTGCTTTTGTTATGCTATTTACCATAAGTTATAGATACTCACTAATAAATGAAGAATACAATTCAAAAGAAAACATAAAATCAAAAGTAAGTGCGGTACAAAAAGAAAATGAGCAATTAAAAGTAAGCATAGAAAATAGCTTAAATTTAAGTTCTATCGAAAAGGCTGCACAAGATAAATTGGGAATGCAAAAACTAGATAATAGCAACAAAATTTATCTAGACTTACAGAAAAAAGACTACGTAGAACCTGCATCAGAAGAAGTAATATTAAATGATAATTCTTCTTGGTTCGAAAAATTAATAAAAAAATTAACACAGATCATTAAATAGATAATACTTATTTTATAAAATAGGTATTATCTTTTTTGTTAGGTCATATTCAATGGAAATTCGAATACATATAATTAGGTGATTTGTATGTTAAGGGATTTTTTGAATATTAAGAAATTAAAAAAGCAAGAACAGAATAGTAGTAGAGATGAAAAATTAAATAAAAATTTATTACATAGAAAGAATAAAAATAAGAATAAAGCAGAGAAAAGGTTAAAAAGAGCATCTAAGATGAAGAAATATCAGCTAGAAAAGACTGGTGAAATTTCTAGAAAGAAGAGAATTAGAATAGCTCTTTTAATTGTTACTACCGTTTTTCTGGCTTTAATAATAAGGGTTGCATGGATTCAATTTCATAATGGTGATAGTTTGCAACAAATGGCATATTTACAACAAACCTTGGATAGAAAAATTAATCCGAAGAGAGGAACTATTTATGATGCAACTGGTAAGACAGTACTAGCAACTAGCAGTAGTGTTGAAACAATTACCATAAATCCTGTAAACATATCTAAAGAAAATAAGGAGAAAGTTGCTAGAAAATTTGCTGAATTGTTTGAATTAGATTATGAAAAAGTTTTTAAAAAGGTAAACAAGAAAACTGCAATAGAGACAATTGCAAAAAAAGTTGATAAAGATAAAAGCAATGAGCTTCGTGTATGGATGAAGAATGAGAATATTACATCTGGAATTAATATTGATGAAGATACTAAAAGATTTTATCCTTTTAATAATTTAGCTTCGCAAATAATAGGATTTTGTGGTAGTGATAATCAAGGGCTAGCGGGGATAGAGGCTAGGTATGACGATGTTTTAAATGGAGAAAATGGCAAGATTTTAAAGATGACAGATGCCAAAGGGCTAGATATTAGCGATGTATCTGAGAATTATGAGCCTGCAAAAGACGGAAATGATTTAGTACTTACTATTGATGCAACGATTCAAGGAATTGCAGAAAAATATTTGAAAGAAGCTTGTATAGATAATGTGTGTACAGATGGTGGAAACATATGTGTAATGAACCCTAAAAATGGGGATATTCTTGCAATTGCAAGTTATCCAGATTTTAATTTGAATGATCCGTATACTATAAATAATGAAGAACAAAAAGCTAATTGGAGTTCTATGACTGCAACTGAACGTTCAAATGCTCTTCAGGCAATGTGGAGAAATAAGGCGATTTCGGATACATATGAGCCGGGTTCAACATTTAAACTAGTAACTGCATCAACTGCACTACAAGAAGGCATAGTTCAAACAACGGATAAGGAAGGTGAGTTTTGTTGTGTTGGCTATATTGATGTGGCTGGAACTAAGATGAAATGCTGGAGGTATTATAGGCCACATGGGCCTGAGAGTTTAAGGCAAGCACTTATGAATTCGTGTAATCCAGTATTTATAGGGCTAGGAGAAAAAATAGGAGTTACTAAGTATTATGAATATCTAAGAAAGTATGGATTCTTAAGCAAGACTGGAATAGACTTGCCAGGAGAAGCAACAGGAATATTCTTGGCTGAAAAAAAGGTTGGACCAGTTGAGCTGGGAACAATTGCATTTGGTCAAAGATTTGAGGTTACACCAATACAAATGATAACAATGGTTTCTACAATAGCGAATGGAGGCACATATATAAAACCAAGAGTCGTAAAACAAATAATAGACAGCAAAACAGGAGAAGTAACAAACGTAGAAGTAGAGAAAAAAGACAGAGTAATATCAGAGGAAACGTCTAAAAAAATGCTTAGTATGATGGAAAGCGTTGTTGCAGAAGGAACCGGGAAAAATGCTCAAGTAAAAGGATACAGTATAGGCGGAAAAACAGGAACATCAGAAGATGGTGTAAATACAGGAAAATACGTAACATCATTCATCGGAACTGCTCCAATATCAGATCCAGAAGTGTGCATATTAATAACCTTGTACAATCCAACTGGGGAAGGCGGACATCAAGGTGGAGGAGTTGCAGCACCAATAGGCTCACAAGTACTAGGAGAGGTACTGCCATATCTAGAAATAAAAAAAGATAATGAACAAGAAGAAGAAAAACAAGAAGTGGAAGTTCCAAACATAATCGGAATGACAGAAAAAGAAGCAAAAAAGGCATTAGAAGATGTTGGACTACAATTAGAATTTAAGAAAAGTGAAGAAAAAGAAACAATAACTGACCAATTACCAAAAGCAGGAATAAAAACAAAAAGTGGTACAATAATAATCGCCCAATAGGGACGACCTTTTTTGAGCGATTATTATTGTAACTTGCAAGAAACAATAAAATTTCGGTAGGCACTCTTGGCCGTCGCTGAATGGCTCCTCGAAAGGCGAGTTTGACCTTATTCTTCAAAATTAAAAATTGTTTTCTTGCAATGTTTTTTAAATTTATTTTCGACCACAAAAGGAACCATCCATTGGTCAAAATTTATTCACCTTTTAATTCGTTTTGACAAGTTCCTGTTTCAAAAATATCTTTAATATTTTGGCATGTATCACTTGCAATTTTGTTTAATGCTTCAGATGTGAAAAATGCTTGGTGTGCAGTTATTATAACGTTTGGCATAGAGATTAATAGTGATAAGTTTTTATCTCTCTTATATGAACCAGACATATCCATTAAGAAGTAATCTTCTTCATGTTCGTATACATCTAATCCTACACCGCCAATTTTTCCAGTTGATAATTCAGCTATTAAGTCATCTGTGTTAATTAATCCACCTCTACTACAGTTAATTATTATAACTCCTTCTTTCATCTTATCCAAAGATTTTTTGTTGATTATATGCTCTGTTTCAGGTGTAAGAGGGCAGTGAAGTGATATTATATCAGATTTTTCACATAGTTCATCAAAGCTAACGTATTCGAATCCTAATTCTTCAGCTGCTTTTTCATCTTTGAATAAATCATATGCAATAACCTTTGTTCCAAATCCTTTCATTATTTGGATAAATACTTTTCCAATTTTTCCAGTTCCAACAACTCCGACTGTTTTACCATGTAAATCAAAGCCAACTAGTCCTTCTAGTGCAAAGTTGTATTTTTTTACTCTTTGATAAGATTTGTATATTTTTCTGTTGATATTTAGTAATAGGGCAGTGGCATGCTCTGCAACGGCATATGGAGAGTATTGTGGAACACGTACGGCTCTAATGTTACCAAGATGTTTTAAATCTACATTGTTGAATCCAGCACATCTTAGAGCTAATAATTTAACTCCAGATTCATTTAAAATATCTAAGGTTTCTTTATCTGCCTTATCATTTACGAAAATACAAACAACATCATATCCTTTTGCAAGTGGTGCTGTTTCTGCGTTTAATCTTGACTTGAAATAAGTAATTTGATAATTGTATGTTTTGTTATACTCATCAAATAATTTCTTATCGTAATCCTCAGTATCAAAAAATGCTATTTTTATCATAATAAATCAATTCCTTTCTTGCCTAATTTTCAGAAAATAGAAGTGTTTTCTAAATTAAGCCACTTATTAGTATATTACCAAATTTGGTAAAAATCAATACAAAAATTTACAAAAAATAAAAAATCCCATACTCTCTTATGCAGAGTGTATGGAACTTTATGAGGACTCACAAAGTATCAGTCGTTTGCAACTATATACTCTACGGTGCTATTGGATTTTACCATGCACCAGTTTTGAGTACGAATTTTTTCGCCAGGTCGAAAAGCAATCCAAACAGGGCAATAGCCATAGGCCTCGATAACAGTAGGCTGATGTGCAGATACCTGAAGGTTAAAGTTACGAACCGCATCGACACTAGGAGTATAGTTACTCCGAATAACAATAAGGTCACAGTTTTCAGGGGCTTCTGCAACTACTTGCCGTAACCATTTTGTGTGAGCCTTAACGTTAATGTTAGCATAAAGCAAGTAGAGACTGGAAAAGTCCAGAATTTTTTTGACGTCTGCTTCGAAAACATTAACTGCCTCATCTAAATTTGTAAATGAAAAATACGGTTCGGTTTCAACCTTTGCTAATTCAGGGAATTCGCATTCCCAGTTAGCAGTTAAAGTTTTTCGATATTCATCCCACTGCCTTTCCCGAGCAGACATTGCTTTGGTAACCATGAAATATGCTGCTTTTGCGGCATTCAACTTTTTTAAGAATCGATTCTGCTCTTGCAAAAGAACGGGAACGCTGATGTTGTTCAGAGCCAATTGCGTTTCAAATGTTCGCATTGAAAAATCCTCACTTTTTGTGTGATAGCAACAATAGGAAAAATTAATCCTCATTGCAAACTATCATTTTGTAAATAACGTACATTTACAGTATAGCATATTTTATGTAAATTTGCAAACTAAGTGCGTAAACAATATTGAATGAAACTACACAAGAGTATTTCTATTAAAAATCTGGAAATTAAATTTAATGATAACTTTAAATATTAAATTAATCTTTTTACTAATTTTCTACGTTAACGAATATAATGTACTATAAATTTTTTAGAAAAAATGACTATAACCCTATACAAATGCGTTTTTTAATTATATAATGTTAAAAGTAAAGTTGAAGAATGACAATATAAATATTAATCCAATAAATTCGGAGAGGAATGGTAATTATGAATTTAAAGAAAATTTTAGTCGGAATAGACGGAATTAAAGCTAAAGGTGAAATTGATAGAGAGGTTACAACAATAGAAAAAGATTCCAGAAAAGTTGTTGAAGGAAGTATGTTTTTTGCAATTAAAGGCTTCACAACAGATGGAACACAGTATATAAATAGTGCAATAGAGAAAGGTGCAAAGACTATTCTTGTTGAAGAAACAACAGACATTAGGAGTTTAAATATACCAGAAGATGTAACTCTTATTGTTGTGCCAGATGCAAGATATGCGATGGCAATTTGTGCATGTAATTTTTACGATAATCCATCAAAAAAAGTTAAGCTAATTGGAGTTACTGGAACAAAGGGCAAGACTACTACAACATTTATGATTAAAGAGATTCTACAAAAGCAAGGAATTAAGACTGGACTAGTTGGAACCATAGCTGTTTATAGTGGAGATAAGAAGTTGCTTGATAGTGATAGAACAACTCCAGAAAGTATAGAACTACAACAATATTTTGCACAAATGGTTGAAGATGGTTGCCAAGCAATTGTAATGGAAGTTTCTTCACAAAGCTTGAAACTAAACAGAGTTGCAGGATGCCAATTTGACATTGCAGTATTTACAAACTTCTCAGAGGATCACATTAGTCCAAAAGAACACCCAAATATGCAAGATTATTTCGAGTCTAAATTAAAGTTATTTAAGATGTGCAAATGTGGGTTTGTAAATGTCGATGATTTACAAGTTTGCAAGGTACCAAGTTTAGTACCAGATTGTGAGATAACAACATATGGAATCGACAATGCATGTAATTTACTTGCAAAAGATATTACAATTACAAATTCGTATGTAGATTTCAAGGTTAAAATTGGAGATAAAAATGAAAGAGTAAAAGTTGGAATTCCTGGAAGATTCAGCGTGTATAACAGCTTAGCTGCAATTTGTGTTGCAACAAAATTAGGCTGTTCAGCAGAAAATATAAAAGATGCTTTACTAGAAGTAAGAGTACCAGGAAGATCTGAACTTGTAAATAACAGCAAAGATTTAACAATTATGATAGATTATGCGCATTCTCCAGAAAGCTTGGAAAATATACTAAATGCCGTAAAATCATATACTAGAGGAAGAGTAATTTCTGTATTTGGTTGTGGAGGAGACAGAGATACAACAAAAAGACCTATAATGGGTGAAATATCAGGAAAAATTGCAGATTTTACAATAATTACATCAGATAACCCAAGAACAGAAGACCCTCAAACAATAGTAGATGAAATAGAAACAGGAATAAAAAAGACTAAAGGGAAATATGTATGTATAGTAGATAGAATAGAGGCTATTAAATATGCAATAAATATGGCTAGCAAGAAAGATATAATTGTGCTTGCAGGAAAAGGACACGAGCCATATCAAGAGATAAATGGAGTAAAACATCCATTTGATGAAAGAATAATAGTAAATCAAATAATCAAAGGAGAAATATAAAATGGCATACCAAATAAAGATATTAATGTTGGCATTTGCTATAGCATTTGTAATATCTCTAATAGTAATACCAATATTACGTAGAAGAAAAATAGGGCAACAAGAAAGAGACGATGGTCCAAAGTCTCATCTAAAAAAACAGGGAACTCCTACAATGGGCGGAATTGTAATGATTTTAGCCATAATAATAATAGGAGCAATAGTATTTTTAAAATATTCAAAATCTGTAGATGCATCTGAACAGACAATGGCTAAAAATTTAATACCACTAATATTAGTAACAGTTGGGTTTGGATTGGTAGGCTTTGTAGATGATTTTAAAAAGTTAATTTTAAAAAACACAGAAGGACTAAAACCAAAATATAAAATGTTTGGACTGTTGATAATAGCAACAATATTCACGGTATATTTAACAAATGTAATGCATATTGGAACAGATTTAATAATTCCATTTGCGAAAACGTCAATTACATTGCCAATTTGGCTATACATACCATTTACCATATTTGTTATGCTTGGAACTACAAATGCAATTAACTTAACAGATGGAATAGATGGATTAAGTACATCTGTTACAACAATTATATTAACATGTTTAACTGTTATAGGAATAATTTTTGGAGTTAAAGAAATTGTTATAATGGGAGTTAGCTTGATAGGAATATGCTTAGCATTCTTGCTATTCAACTTACACCCAGCAAAAGTATTCATGGGTGATACTGGCTCACTATTCTTAGGTGGAGCGGTTTCTGTAATGGCTATTTATTTGAAATTACCAATTTTATTATTAATAATTGCAATAATTCCAGTATTAGAAACTTTATCAGACATAATACAAGTTGCACACTATAAAAGAACTGGAAAAAGAGTATTTAAGATGGCACCATTACATCATCATTTTGAATTATGTGGCTGGAACGAAAATGCTATTGTTTCAGTATTTAGCATAATAACATTAATAGCATGCATGATTGGTCTAGCCGCAATATAAAATTGAAAGGACGAACAAATGCAAAGAGAAAAAAAGAAAGTTAAAAGATTTTCAAAATTCATGAATAATAAAATGGATTACATTTTATTTATAACCGTATTAATACTGCTATCTTTGGGTGTTGTTATGGTTCTTTCGGCGAGCGCACCATCTGCTCTTTCGTCAACGGGAAAAAGCTATACTTATTTTTTAAAACAATTTGAATTTGCTTTGGCTGGAATAGGATTAATGTTATTCTTTTCAAAATCTGATTATAGATTTTTAAGAAAATATTATAAGGTTATATATGTAATATCTGTTGCAATTTTACTTTTAGTTTTAGTACCGAAACTTGGAAAAAGTGTTAATGGTGCAAAAAGATGGATTGAAATAAAGGGAATAGGGCAGTTCCAACCATCAGAATTTACAAAAATAGGTTTAATAATATTTTATGCAGGATATTTATCAGACCACAAAAACGATTTAAAGCAATTTGGAAAAGGATTTGTATTGCCTATGGCATTTTTAATTCCTCCAATTGCAATATTGTACTTTGTTCAAAACCATTTAAGTGTATCTTTGGTTGTAGGTATTGTAACCTGTGTAATGATGTTAATGGCTGGATGCAGGCTGTTGCATTTTATGTTTGCTGGTCTGGCAGGAGTCGCGGGAGTAGCCTTAGTAATAATAAGAGAGTTATTAAAAGGTGATGCTAGTGACTCGTTTAGAATGGATAGAATTATGACATTCTTTGATCCTTGGTCTGATGCGACAGGAACGGGTTACCAAATGGTACAAAGTTTGTATGCGATTGGTTCTGGAGGATTGTTTGGAGTAGGACTAGGAAACAGTAAACAAAAATATTTGTACATACCAGAACCACAAAATGACTTTATATTTGCAATAGTTGCAGAAGAATTGGGTTTTGTAGGTTGCGTTACAATTATATTATTATTTGCAATTTTTGTATGGAGAGGAATCGTAATTTCTATGAAGGCACCAGATATGTTTGGAAGTTTGCTTGCAATAGGAGTTACAACACTTGTAGCAACACAAGCAATAATCAATATCGCAGTTGTTACAGCATCTATACCAACAACAGGTATGGCACTTCCTTTTTTCAGTTACCGGAGGAACCGCACTGTTAGTACTACTGGCTGGAGTGGGAATTTTGCTTAATGTGTCAAGGGCAGGTTCAAAGGTTTAGAGCTTGAAAAATAATTACAATTTTGGCTACGTCAAATTTCTTTTCGAACGCTGTTACATACACAAAGTATGAACCTTTGCCTTTGAAAATCATTGTATTTGCCAAAATTCAATTTTTTCCAAACTAAATAAATCGAATAAAGAAAGGTGTAAGAAATGAGAGTAGTAATTGCTGCGGCTGGAACTGGAGGACATATAAACCCAGGAATAGCTATTGCCAATAAAATAATGGAGAAAGAACCACAATCAAAAATAATTTTCATAGGAACTGGTAGAGGATTAGAAAAAGATTTAGTACCAAGAGCAGGCTATGAGCTAAAAACAGTTGAAGCATATGGAATTAATAGAAAAATCAATTTAGATAATATTAAAAGATTTTGCAAAACCATAAAGGCTGTTGGTCAAGCTAAAAAGATATTAAAAGAGTTTAAGCCTGATATAGTCATTGGTACAGGCGGATATATATGTGTTTCTGTGTGTATGGCAGCAAGCCAGTTAAAAATTCCAATAATATTGCATGAAAGCAATGCTTTTCCAGGAGTAGCTGTAAAGGTAATGGCTAAAAAAGCAGATGAAATATTGCTAGGCTTCGAAGAAGCAAAAGAAAGAATTTCAAATGCAAGAAAAATAGTTGTTACTGGGACACCAACGAAAGTAAATTCAAATAGATTAAGTGATGAGCAAAAATATAACTTGAAACAGGAAATGAAATTGAAACAAGATTTGCCAGTAGTACTATTTTTTGGTGGAAGTCAAGGGGCCAAAAGCATAAATAATGCAATACTCGGAATAATAGAAAATAGGCTTAATGAAAAGTACCAAATAGTTTGGGCAGTAGGACCAGGAAACTATGATGAGGTAAAAGAAAAACTAAGAATTAAGAATATAGATATTGATAATATAGAGAATACAAAAATATTACCATACATATATAATATGCAAGAGGTTATGGAAATGTCAGATTTAGTTGTGTGCAGAAGCGGAGCAATGACTATTACAGAGATTGCTACGATAGGAAAACCTGCAATATTTATCCCATATCCATTTGCAACAGAAAACCATCAAGAATACAATGCAAAAGTATTGGAAAAAGTTGGTGCTGCAAAAATTATATTAGATAAAGAATTAAATTTTACAAAATTAAATAACACGATAAATAATATTGTGAAAGACACGGAAACCTTAAAAATAATGGGAGAATCGGCAAAAAAAGTTGCAAGAGCTGATGTAGAGGAAAACATATACAAGGAGATTTGTCGAATTGTGTCGAAACATGAAACACGAAATAACTTGCCACCAGAATAATCTGGTGGTATTATATTTTTTTAAAGGGGATAAGTAATTGTAAAAAATTTCAAAATTTTAATAGCATATGTACTACTAATTGATAATAGAAAAGTTATCAAATATTTTCGTTTATCAAAATAATTAATTTTACAATTTTAAATTTTCCTCTAGGAAAGGTTGTGATTTAATATGAAAAAACTATTTGGAGAAGCTAATATTAATGTAGAAAATTTTAATGAAGCAGAAAGAAAACAAAAAATAAAGGTAAAATATTACAAGCTGACCGCCTCAGAAGTAAAAGAAGATGAGAAAAAATTTGGAATTGCATTAGTAAAAGAAGAAAATGATGGAAAGAAAGATGTCATAACAGAAAAGATAATAGAAAGCAATTTATCAAATAATGAAAATTTAATAGATAATTTATTAAAAATACTCGTAAATTACCAAGTAACACCAGTTGCAACAGGAGATATAATATCAGATTTTAAGAAATGTCCAGAATTAATTTTTAGTATGACAAAGTAAAAAATGCGTATATGTGTTAAAACAGACTTTAAAAAATTACGGATATGTGTTCAAATAGACTTTAAAAAATTACGGATATGTGCTTAAATGTGCTTGAAAAAATCGCGGATATGTGCTAAAATTATATCAGAAGGTGATTGAATGAGAAGAAAAGTATATGATGAATTGATAAAATGGAAAAAAGAGAGTAATGGAAAAGTAGCTCTTTTAATTGATGGCGCAAGGCGTATTGGAAAAAGTTATATAGCCGAACAGTTTGCAAAAGAAAATTATAAATCATATATATTAATTGATTTCAATAAAGTCGGTAAAGATGTTAAAGAGCTGTTTGATAATTACCTAGATAACTTAGATATGTTTTTCATGTATTTATCGAGTTATTATAAAACAGATTTATATGAAAGAGATACACTAATAATTTTCGATGAGGTGCAATTATATCCTAGAGCAAGAAGTGCTATTAAGTATCTAGTTGCTGATGGAAGGTATGATTATATCGAAACTGGTTCTTTAATTTCAATAAAAAAGAATGTTGAAGATATTTTAATACCATCAGAAGAACGACACTTGAATATGTATCCAATGGACTTTGAAGAATTTTTATGGGCAAATGAAAATAATAACTTAATGGATTTAATAAGAAAATGCTTTGAAGAAAAGAAGCCTTTAGGACAACTAATGCATAGGGAAGCAATGGACTATTTTAAACAATATTTAATAGTAGGTGGAATGCCTCAAGCAGTAGAAACGTATATAAAAACAAAAAGTTTTAAAGAAGTCGATTTGATAAAGAGGGACATCTTAAATTTGTATAAAGATGATATAGTAAAATATAGTGGAGATGATTCAATCAAAGTACAAAGTATTTTTGAGGAAATACCATCTCAATTACAAAAACATGAAAAAAGATTTTCGTTCAATTCAATGCAAAAAGATGCAAGATATAGAGATTATAAAGATGCTTTTTTCTGGCTTCAAGAATCAATGATTGTAAACATTGCTTTTAACACAACTGAACCGAACATTGGACTTAGATTAAATAGAGAGTCGAGTGCATTAAAGTGCTATATGGGAGATACTGGATTACTTCTTTCATTGGCTTTTGATGAAAAAGGTTTAGTTGATGAAGAAATATATAGGAAAATTTTATTTAACAAACTTACATTTAATGAAGGAATGATTATGGAAAATATTGTAGCACAAATGTTGACAGCTACTGGAAAGAAATTATATTTTTATTTTAATTATGACAAACAAAATTCTGCTAATAATATGGAAATAGATTTCTTGATTGCTAAAAATAAGATTACTTCAAAACATAATATTTCGCCGATAGAAGTAAAATCTGGGAAAAATTATACATTTTCTTCTTTAAATAAGTTTAAAAATAAATATAAAGAATACTTATCAACATCATATGTTTTACATATAGAAGACTTGAGGGTAGAGGACGAAATAGTATTTTTACCAGTATATATGACTTGTTTGTTATAGAAAAAAGATGCAACATAAAATTTAATTATAAGTATAATTCTAGTTTTTTAGTTAAACTAGAATTTACTTTTGAAAATAAAATATGCAAAAACTTGAAAATTAAATAAAATTACGCTACAATATATTGATGAAATTAAATTTGAAGAAAGGGTTAATCAAGGTTTATAGATTTTTTATAAGATTGATTATACGAAAAAGTTAATGGCAGATAAATTAATTATTGTTGAGTCGCCTGCAAAGGCTAATACTATAAAAAAATTCTTAGGTGGAAATACGAAAGTAGTTGCATCTATGGGGCATATAAGGGATTTACCAAAATCTAAGCTTGGAGTTAATATTGAAAATGATTTCGAGCCAGAGTACATAAATATTAGGGGAAAGGGAGATTTAATAAAATCTTTGAAAAAAGATGCCAAAAGTGCAAAAACTGTGTATCTTGCAACCGACCCTGATCGTGAAGGAGAAGCTATTGCTTGGCATTTGGCTCATATTTTGGAAATTCCAGAAGATAGTGTATGTAGAGTTACTTTTAATGAAATAACAAAAGAAACTGTACAACAATCTATAAAAAAACCAAGAAAAATAGATATGAATTTAACAAATGCACAACAGGCAAG
>FR880068.1:0-2200 GCA_000435175.1 Clostridium sp. CAG:245 | reverse complement strand
AGACGTGTGCTTGATAGAATTGTGGGTTATAAAATAAGCCCATTATTATGGAAAAAGGTAAAACCAGGGCTATCTGCAGGAAGAGTTCAATCTGTTGCAGTAAAGCTAATTGTAGATAGAGAAAATGAGATAAGAAACTTTGTACCAGAGGAATATTGGAACATTTATGCTATATTATTAGATGAAAAGTCTAATAAGGAATTTGAGGCTAGATTGTATGGCAAGGGAAGCAAGAAAATAGAATTACACAAAAAAGAAGAAGTTGATGAAATCCTAGAAAACATAAAAGACGGAAAATACATTGTAACAGATGTGAAAAGGGGAGAAAAGAAAAGAACTCCAGCTCCACCATTTACGACAAGCACTATGCAACAAGAGGCTTCAAGAAAGTTAGGGTTTACACTAAAAAAGACTATGTCTGTTGCACAAGGATTATATGAAGGTGTGAAAATTCCTGAAAAAGGTAGTGTTGGACTAATTACTTACATGAGAACAGACTCTACAAGAATTTCTGAAGAGGCAAGAGCCGCCGCAAAAGAGCAAATAAGCAAAACCTATGGAAGTGAGTATTACGAAAATAGGTATTACAAAAAGAGCAGTGAGGCACAAGATGCCCATGAAGGTATACGCCCAACATATATTTATATAACGCCAGAAAGCATAAAAGATTCACTTACAACAGACCAATACAAATTATATAGACTGATATACAACAGATTTTTAGCAAGCCAAATGTCAGCTGCAGTATATGATACAATAAATGTTGATATTAAAGTAAACGATTATGTATTCAAGGCAAGTGGTCAAAACTTAAAAATTAAAGGTTTTATGACTCTATATGTAGAAGGAAACGACAATGGACAAGAGGAAGAAGATTCAACATCAATTCCAGCATTAGAGGTAAATCAAGAAGTTAAAAAGAAAAAATTGAATTCAAAACAAAGCTTTACAGAGCCACCAGCAAGATATACAGAAGCAAGTTTGGTAAAAGAGCTAGAAGCTAAGGGAATAGGAAGACCAAGTACATATTCTCCAACAATTACAACAATATTGGAAAGAAGATATATAGAAAAAGAGAAGAAACAATTAGTTCCAACAGAACTCGGAGAGGTTGTAAACAAATTATTAACAGAAAACTTTGGAGATATAGTAGATGTTGAATTTACTGCTAAGGTAGAAAATGAATTTGATGAAGTTGCATCTGGAAAAGAAGAATGGAAACAAATATTGCGTGATTTCTATCCACCATTTGAAAATGAGCTTGAAAAAGTTGATAAAGAGCTAGAACATGTAAAACTAGAAGATGAAGTTTCAGATGTACAGTGTGATAAATGTGGAAGAATGATGGTAGTAAAAATGGGAAGATTCGGTAAGTTTTTAGCATGCCCTGGTTACCCAGAGTGCAAAAATGTAAAACCATTCGTTGTAACTATAGATGAACCATGCCCAGTATGTGGTGGCAAAGTTCAAGTTAGAAAAACAAAAAGAAGAAGAAACTACTACATATGTGAAAATAATCCAAAGAGCTGTAATTATATATCTTGGAACAAGCCTAAAAAAGGAGAGGTTTGGACTCCAGAAGAAGTAAAAGAAGAAGGCAGTACAACTACTAAGAGAGCAAGAAAAACAACAAAAACAGCAACTAAAAGAACAACTGTTAAGAAAATAGCAACTAAGAAAAAAACAGCAAAAACTACTACAAAGGAAACTAATAAAAAATCTACAGGCAAGAAAAAAGAATAAAATAAAAAGCACCACGTTCTATATTATGAAGTATAATAAGAATGTGGTGCAATTTATTTAGTAATGTACATTGATTAATACTTGATTTTTCATAAACAAAGAAAAAAATATCCTTAAGTAATGAACTTAAGTTGAATTAATCTATGTAATAATATCATTAAAAAATAATTGTAGCAATAGACTAAAGGAAAAAAATCAAAATGATACAGTTTTGAAAGTTATCTGTAATTTTTATGTAACAATTAAACAACTAAAGTATTTACAACTGTTTGCGTGTTATCTATTAGTCCTTAAGTTCATTACTTAAGGATTACTTAGGAGGGAGTAAATTTTATGAAAACGAAAGAAATGAAAGGAATAACACTAGTGGCACTAGTTATAACAATAGTGGTTTTGTTAATTCTAGCCGGAGTAAGTATCAATACCGTATTAGGTGATGATGGAATAATAAAAAAGG
>FR880067.1 GCA_000435175.1 Clostridium sp. CAG:245 | reverse complement strand
TAATTATATTTACTATTTAGAATATCGCAAATTTTCTTTCTTCCAATTCCTTCTTCGGTATATAGCTTATATATCAATTCTATAACAGGTCGTAGTTCTTCCTCAACATATAGCTTTGTTGTATCTTCTGGATCTTTTATATATCCATAATAATTTCCCATAATTAATCTTCCTGTTTTTTGTTTAGAATACATATGGTCTCTAGTTTTTCTTGAACAATCTTTAACATATCTTTCATTAAACCATGTTGTTATTCCAATAGTATCATCTCTATCATTTAAAACATCATAAGTTCCACCCATTTCAGAAACTAATATTAAATTTTTTTGAATATTCTTAAACTCATCTATTAAAACTAATACTCGTCCGTTATGTCTTCCAATTCTTGATAAATCCTTTGCTATGACTACATCAATTTTTCCTCCTTTTACTTTTTCAATCATTTTTGAAAATGCAGGTCTGTTAAAGGTATATCCCGAAACATTGTCATCTATGTAGAAGTCTGAAATAGTCCAATTACGAGAAGTTACATAGTCTTGAATAATTCTTTT
>FR880066.1:15470-15656 GCA_000435175.1 Clostridium sp. CAG:245 | reverse complement strand
TTTGATTTTACACACTTAAATTTATACTTTCATGCAGACGCTCAGAGATTGCTCGCCAACGCCTCCTACATGGAGAAGTTTCTCGAGATGTCCACACATTTTTGCCCTGTTGGGGATATTTATATATTTTACTAACTCTTTTCTAAACTAAGGAAGTGGCTCTCCGCTGATTTATATCAAGCGGGG
>FR880066.1:0-15434 GCA_000435175.1 Clostridium sp. CAG:245 | reverse complement strand
GGGGAGCCACTTTTGACAAAAAAATAAACAGTAAATATTTAAATTTACTGTTTAAATATGGTCGAGGTGACAGGGATCGAACCTGCGACCTCATGGTCCCAAACCACGCGCGCTACCAACTGCGCTACACCTCGAAATAAGTACCTTTTAAAAAGTACTTATTTAATATATCACAAATTTATTATTTTGGCAATATTTTTTTATTATTTTCTTTAAATTTTTTGGTTTTCTTGTTTTTATGTAAAGTTTCATCGTTCTTTATTGATATTTATCACTTTTCATGATAAAATAAATATATTCCAATTAGGAAAAAAAATTAAAAGGAGTGGCATTAATGTTTAAGCGTAAAGAAAAATACGCAAAATTTATCCAGGAAGTACCGGAAGCATTCGGATATACAAGTCCGAATAAATTTCTTCAACTTGGCAAGGTTTACCTCGTTGAAGCCGATTTTGCTTTTGGCAATCTCCGGATAATTCAGGTGAAGGACTGTAGCAAGTTCTTCCCTGCGAAAGCCTTCGAAATTTTCGAGGGTTAACCCCATTCCGTCAAAAACCGTATACGGTTTCTGCCAGAGATTGGTTGACTAAAATCAGCCTGCCTCTGGCAGTTTTTTATTTTTTTGCAAGAGTTATATTGACCTGATATTCCTTGTTTCCTCTTATATATTTTATATTTACTCTTTCCCCTACTTCTTTTTCATAAATATATTTTCTTAAATCTAGCATTTTTTCTAATTCTATTTGGTCTATTTCTAGTATTATGTCTCCTCTTTTCATTCCTGCTTTTTCTGCAGGAGAATTTTTTATAACGTCTGCTACATATATTCCTTTGTCTAATTTAATATTCTGGTCTAATTCCTGATTTATATATGGAACCATACTCTTATCATACGCAAATACCCCCAATGTTGGAGTTATATAGCCCCCTTTACTCGCTAATTTTTCTATAATAGGTTTTATTATATTTATCGGAACTGCAAAACCAATCCCTTCTGCAGACGTAATTTTTACAGAGTTTATCCCTAAAACTTCCCCATTTTTATTAATCAAAGGGCCTCCACTGTTTCCCGGATTTATAGTTGCATCTGTTTGTATTAGATCTTCCATGTAGGATGTTTTTCCGTCTTCCTCTAATTTTATTGTTCTATTTAATCCACTTATTATTCCAGATGTTACGGTTCTTTGAAATTCAAAACCTATTGGATTTCCTATTGCATAGACTTGTTCTGCAACTTTTATTTTATCTGAATCTCCTAAATGTAAGTAATCCAAATTCTTTACATTTATTTTTATTATGCTTAAATCTAAATCTGTGTCTGACCATACTACACTTGCTTTATAATTTTTCCCATTTTCTAAAGTTACATAGCATGTACTATTTTTCTCTCCTGACACATGTTGATTTGTAACAATATATCCATCATTTGAAACTATAAAGCCTGTTCCCAATCCTAGATTACTTGCACCATCTTGTAAGAAAATTGTAGTCCCTTTATTGGCAATTTTAGAGATTCCTACAACGGCATTATTTATATTTTCTATCAATGTAGAAATATCTTTTTCTTCTGCTTTATTCGATACAGACGTTGGCTCTGCAGTGTAATCACTTGCATAATTTTTTTCTGTTGTGAAGGATATGTACACGCAATATGCTAATGCCACAAATGAAATTATTAATATTATTATTGCAATAGTTTCTAAACTTTTAATTATTTTCTGCCCTCTATATTCTCTCAAACTAATTCCTCCAATATCCATTTTTTCTTATTATTACCATTGCATTTCGTTTTATTCAAATCATCTTCATTTGATTTAATTTTGTTGTTTACACAATGTATTATTAAAAAGCTGTTGCATTTTTTAATAATGCATTATTGCACACTTGTTATTTTTGGCTGTGTTTCATGCAATTTTGAAAATCACAATTTTTTATTACTAATAATGTCGATTTTTTTCTACGGAATTACAACTTTTTTATTGCAAAATCATCTCTACAATGGTAAAATGTGACCGTAGGTGATTTAAGTGAAAAAAAATAAAATATATGAAGAAACTAAATGTACAAACTTCAGAGAATTAGTTAGTTCTTGCTCAGCTCGATTTGGCAGTAGAACTGCATTTACTGTTAAGAAAAAAAATAAAGAACTACACAATATTTCTTTTATTGATTTTGAAAATAATATAAAAGAGCTAGGCTCTTCTCTTTTGGAATTAGGCTTAGAAAATAAAAAAGTAGCCATTATTTCGCAAGATAGATATGAATGGTGTTGTAGTTACCTCGCAATTGCCACGGCTGGTTGTATAGTTGTCCCTTTAGATTTCATGCTTCCAGAAGTTGAACAACTTCGCTTAATCTTAGAAAGTCAAGTTGATGCTATAATTTTTGATGAAAAACGTCTAAACCTTGCAAAAGATGTAATAACATCTAAAGATTCGAATGTTAAATATTTTATTTGTATGGATTATAATGAAGATGAAAATGGAATTCTATCATTTTCAAAATTATTAAAAGACGGCAAAAAACTTATTGAAAGCAATTCTTCAAAATACGATAGTATTTCTATTGATAAAGATAATTTATCGGTATTAATTTATACTTCTGGCACAACAAACAATCCAAAAGCTGTAATGCTTTCACAATATAATATTTGCTCTAACGTTTCAGCAATGACAACTTTAATTAAATATGAAAAGGATGATAGCATTCTTGTTTTCTTACCTCTTCACCATACTTTAGCTTGTCTTGCTAGTTTCTTATTTTGCTATTATATTGGTTTTAGACTTTGCTTTGCAGATAGTATCAAGGATATTGGAAAAAATATGGTTGAATATAAAATTAGTGGCCTAGTATGCGTTCCTGCAGTTTTAGAGATAATGTATAGACAAATAATAAGAGGAGTAAAAAAATCTGGAAAATATACTGCATTTAAGTTTCTATGTGCTCTTTCTAATTTTCTTATGTTTTTCCATATAGATATTAGAAGAAAGTTGTTTAAGCAAGTATTAGATAACTTTGGTGGAAAAATGAGAACTATTATTTATGGTTCTGCTGCAACAGATAAAAAAATTATTCATTTATTTAATACGATAGGTATAGATATGCTTCAGGGTTACGGACTAACAGAAACAGCACCAGTAATTTCATGTGAAAGTGATAAATACCATTTTGAGACTGGTTCTTCTGGTTACGTTCTATATAATGAAGAAGTAAAAATAGATAATCCTGATGAAACTGGTACTGGAGAAATTTTAGTAAAAGGACCTAATGTAATGCTTGGTTATTACAATAATGAAAGTGCAACTGCTCAAGCATTTAAAGAAGGATGGTTCTGTACTGGAGATTTAGGTAGATTCGGTAAAGACGGCTCACTTTTCATTACTGGTAGAAAAAAAGACCTTATAGTTTTAAGTAATGGTAAAAAAGTCTTCCCAGAAGAAATTGAAGCACTTATAAATAAAATTGATATAGTTGAAGAATCAATGGTTTATGAGGATAATGATAAAATTTGTGCCGAGATTGTTTATTCAAAAGATAATATGGAAAAAAATAATTTGGCTACAGTTGATGATGTTCGTTCTGTAATTGAAGAAGAAATTAAGATTATAAATAAAAACTTACCAATTTACAAATATATTAGGGAATTCAGTTTAACTGATGTTCCATTAATTAAGACTACTACACAAAAGATAAAAAGACACGAAGAAATGAAGAAAATTAAGGGTGAATAAATTATGGAATTATATGATCTAACAAATCCACAAAAGTCAATTTGGCTTACAGAGCAGTTCTATAGAGGTACATCTATTAATGTTATATGTGGTACAGTTTTAATTGACGATATAGTAAATTTTGACGTTTTATCTAAAGCTATTAATATTTTTTTAAAAGATAATGATAGCTTTAGAATAAAGCTTTGTTTAGATGAAAACGGAGAAGTAAAACAATTCTTTCAAGATTTTTGTGAGAAACATTTTGATGTTTTAAATGTTTCTAATAATATTGAGCTCAAAAATCTTGAAAAAGAAATTGCAACTTCTCCGTTTAATATTTTAGGAGATGCTTTATTTTCAATAACTCCTTTCCAAATTTTAACTGGTAAAGGCGGTTTCATTGTTAAGGCTCATCACATTATTGCAGATGCTTGTACAGCAAGTCTAGTGGCAAGTAAAATTATGACAACATATTCATCGATATTAAATGAAGATGAGGAAATTAAGAGTATTCCTACCTCATATATTAATTATATAAACTCAGAAAATGAATATTTAAATAGCCCAAAATTTGAAAAAGATAAAGAATATTGGGAAGAACAATTTCAAACAGTTCCAGAGTTTGGAGTTATTCCATCTTTAATAGAATCTTCTGCGGAGTCGAGCCATGCAGAAAGACAAGTTTTTGAAATAGATAATTTTTTATTAAATAATATTAATTCTTTTTGCAAGGATAACAAATTATCTTTGTTCAACTTTTTTATGGCTATTTATGCTATTTATATTGGAAAGGTTTCTAACTTAAATGATTTTATTCTAGGAACACCAATATTAAACAGAACTACTTTTTTAGAGAAAAATACGCCTGGTATGTTTATTAGTACTGTGCCATTTAAGTTTTGCATTCAAAATGACAAGACTTTTGTTGAGTTTGCTCAGAAAATTAGTCTTGACTCTTTATCTATGTTTAGACATCAAAAATATCCATATCAAAATATTTTGGAACATATTAGAAAGAGCAAACCAAATCAGCCTAATTTGTATGACATTTTAATCTCATACCAAAATTCAAAAACAAATAGAAATTCTTGTGAAGTTCCTTATTCTGTAAACTGGACTTTTAATGGTAATGTCGCTGATTCTATGCAAATTCACATTTTCGATATGAACGACGAGGGCTCTTTAAACGTTGCTTATGATTTTAGATTGAATAAATATTCTTTAGCGGATATCCATAACATTCACCATCGAATTTTAAATATTATTAATCAAATTTTAATGTCTTCTAATATTACTTTGGGGAAAATAAATATTGTAACTTATGATGAAAAAGATTTAATTTTAAATAAATTTAATGATACTTATTTAGAGTATAATCACAATAAAACGATTGTTGATTTTTTTGAAGAACAAGTTGAAAAAAATCCGAATAATATTGCTTTAGTGTTTAAAATGAAAACCATGACCTATTCAGAATTAAATAAAAAGGTTAATTCTTTAGCACGATATTTGAATACTAATAAAATTAGAAAGGGATCTATTGTTGGAATTATTGTTACCCGTTCTTTTGAAATGATAATCTCAATTCTTGCAGTTTTAAAAGCCGGCGCTTCTTATATTCCGATTGATCCAGAATATCCAGAAGAGCGTATTAACTATATTTTAGAAAATAGTAACTGCGATGCAATAATTACACTTCAAAAGCAATCTAGCAAAGTACAATCATTAGGTTTTGAGAAACTAATTATTATTGTAGATTTATGTAATGAAATTGTTTATAATTTACCTGATAATAATTTAAATAATGATATTGCTCAAGATGATTTATCTTATTTGATTTTTACATCTGGTTCAACAGGTAGCCCTAAAGGTGTTATGTTGACACATAAAAATTTAAATAATTTTATTAATTCTATGTTTAATAAGATTTCATATTTAAAAGATGGAAAATATCATAGCATTATTTCCATTACAACAATGTCTTTCGACATATTTATTTTTGAAACTCTTGTTTCATTATGTGGTGGATTAAAATTGTTTATTACAGATGATTTTGAACAAAAGATTACGACAAAAATAGAAAAACTAATTTCTGATAACCATATCGAAATTATTCAATCTACTCCAAGTATTATGAATTTTCATTTAGATAATTCTATGATAAATGGGTTTAGCAGTTTAAAATATATTATGCTTGCAGGCGAACAACTTCCAAGGCGACTAGTAGATAAAATATTAAAGGTAAGCCCTAATTGTACAATTTATAATGGCTATGGTCCTTCAGAAACAACCATTTTCTCTACAGTTACTGACGTTACGTACTTAGATAAGATTACAATAGGAAAGCCTATTAATAATACACAGATATATATCTTAAATGATAATTTGGATGTTTTACCTATTAATTGTATTGGAGAAATTTATATTTCAGGCGATGGTGTTGGCAAAGGATATATTGGTAGAGATGACCTAACCGCTGAAAAATATTTAAAAAATCCTTTTATAGATGGTTATATAATGTATAAAACTGGTGATGTTGGATTCTGGACAAGTTATGGAAATATTATTTGCAAGGGTAGGTCTGATAATCAAATAAAGTTAAGAGGATTACGTGTTGAGCTCGGTGAAATAGAGAATTGCATAAATTCTTTCGATACAAGTGCAAATATTTTATCCTCTGTAATTGTACGTGAAATTTCAGATGCTCAAGTGCTTGTTGCATATATCTCTTCCGATAAAAAAATTGCAATTGGACAATTAAGAGATTTTATTGCCAATAGACTTCCAACGTATATGATTCCTACTTATTTTATGGTACTTGATAAATTACCGCTTACTCCTAACGGAAAAATTGATAAAAAAGAACTTGCAAAATATAGCCTAAATATTGAAACAACAGACTCTATTCACGCTCCTCCAAGGAACATAATAGAAGCAAATATTGTTTCTTCTATTAAAAAGAAGTTAGGAATCAGTAACTTTGGTATTGATGATAATATTTTTGATTATGGTGCTGATTCTTTGTCTATAATAAGTATTTTAACAGATTTATTTCAATATAAAATTTCTTTAAAGGTTTACGATTTTTATAAAAACCCTACCGTTAGAGAATTATATGACAAAGTCCTATGTGCTACTACCGATAATAAATTATCAAATATTACTAGATTAAATTCATTAAATGATATTGCAAAAAGCTTAAATACCTCTGAATCTGGAGTAGAAGAAAACTCAAAAAAATGTGTACTTTTAACTGGTGTTACCGGTTTTTTAGGAATACATATTTTAGCAGAACTTTTACAAAATTCAGAAAAAATAAGTAAAATATATTGTTTAATTAGACCGAAGTATCATCAAGATATAAATGAAAGATTACTTGGAACACTACATTTTTACTTTGGTACAAAATATGATAATATAGCAAAACAAATAGTAATTTGCGTGAATTCTGATATGATAGTTGATAATTTAAGTATATCAGCCGGAGACTACGAAAAACTAAAACAAGATGTAGATTTAGTTATACATTCTGCAGCAAATGTAAAACATTATGGTGATTATAATTTATTTGCAGATGTTAATATCGGAGGAACTCAAAAAATAATAGATTTATGTAGATCTATTAATGTTCCACTTTACTACATTTCAACTATGACTATTTCTGGTAACTATCTTCTAGAGCAGAGTTTAACAGACGTTACATTTACCGAAAAGTCATTCTATGTAAACCAAGATTTTACTGAAAACGTATATTCTAGGAGCAAATTGTTTGCAGAATCTTTAGTACTAGAAGCAATTTCAAAAGGGTTAAATGCTACGATTTTTAGAATTGGGGATTTATCAAGCCGTTACTCGGATGGACATTTTCAAAACAACATATCAGAAAATGCAATATACTCAAGATTAAAATCATTAGTTGAAATTTCTGCAATTCCAGATTCAATACTGGATAATGATTTGGAGTTCACACCAGTTGATTTTGCTAGCAAAGCCCTAGTTAAAATAATTTGGTCAAATAATGGATTAAATAGAATTTTCCATATTTACAATCCAAATACAATTACGACAAAATCATTATTGAATTACATGGATACATTAGGGTATAATATAAAAGTTATCTCAGAAAAAGATTTCATGAATTTAGTAAAATCAATCTCAACAGATGAAATCAACCAATATAAAATTAGCGGTATCATTAATGACTTTACAAAGAATAATGACATGATATATAATCACATAATAAAAGAAGATAATTACATCACGTGTAAGTATTTAAATAGTTTAGGTTTCTATTGGCCTGATTTAAATTATGATTATTTCAAAAAATTAATTAAATATATGCAGGATGTAGGCTTTATTAAATAATACGAGGTGTTCAAATGAAAAAATTAAAAGAAAAATTTAATAATATAAGTATTTCAAATAGATTAATTTTATATTTCTTAATAATTTTCTCAGCTTTTGCTGTATTATTATATAAAATTATTCCTATTATTTTAAATTATCCACCAGGAGCCATAAACTCCCAGTTTGATAAAGAAGTATCTATTTTATACTATAAGTACCAATATTTATTGGTCGTTATTGGAATTGCACTTTTCTTGACAGCTTACTTAAAATTCACACTACGTAAAACAGATAAATGGTGGAAAAACAAAAATCAGAACCCTAAGGAAATTGCAAAGGTAAGACATCAAGCTTTACACCTTCCTTATAGTTTATATATTGCTATGGAAATTGTTCCAACATTAATTTTACTTGCAATTTTAATGGCAACAGGAAGTCATCCTGCAATTTTACTATTTAAAATGGGAACTATTATATTTAGTTTTTCTACTTTTATTGCATCTATATTTTTATTGCTTACGACAAGAACCTTTTATCCTGTACTTGTTGAAACATCTAAATATTGCGAAGCTGATAAAAAAAGTAAAAACAGATCTCTAAAGATGAAACTAATATTCCAGCTGTTTCCTAGCGTTTTGGTTATAGCCCTAATACTTTCTCTATTTGGTTATTACAGATTAACCGTAGAAAAAGAATCTTTGTTACATAATTATTATGCTTCTGCCTTATCAAATTCTGTAGATGAAATAAGACAATTACCTAACATAGATACAGCTAATTCAATTTTAAGTAGATATTACAATGCAAATACAACCTTCTGTTTTATAGAATATCCTGACGGAACTATTGAAACAAGTAATGGAACACAACTAAGCCATTTCTTCGTTAAATATATGCATGACTTAGCATCTACATACAATAATACAGTATATGAATCTTACACAATAGATTCTCAAGCAGTCATTCAAACATTTAATTACAATAACCAAGTTTATACTGTTGGTATTTATTACGAAATTGCATCATTCACTACATTCTTGCAATTATTAGTACTTGCTTTTACATTGTTTTTATTTGCATTATTAACAATTTACCTAATTTCATCTTCATTGGTAAAAAACATTCAAAACGTTTCAACAGGATTGAAAAATATTGCAGACAAGGACCTAAGCCAAACTACTAAACTCCCAATAACTTCGGACGATGAATTAGGTGAACTTGAAAACGAATTAAATATTGTTCAAGACTTAAATATGCAATATATTAATCAAATTAAAGGCAATCAAGATATGCTTATGGAGAAAGAACGTTTAGCTTCTCTTGGACAATTGATAGGTGGAATTTCACACAACTTAAAAACTCCTATAATGTCTATTTCTGGTGCGGCCGAAGGACTTACAGATTTAATTAATGAATATGACGCTTCAATTGGTGATCCAGAAGTAACGAATAATGACCACCATGCAATTGCAAATGATATGAGAGAATGGATAACAAAAATTCACTCATATACAGCATATATGTCAGATATTATTACAGCCGTTAAAGGTCAAGCTGTTAATCTTTCTGAAAATGAGAATAATGAATTTACAGTAGATGAATTATTCAAGAGAGTTAATATATTGATGAAACACGAAATTAGCAATGCATCTTTAACACTTGCAATAGATGTACAAGTTCCATCAGCAACTACTCTTGTAGGCGATATAAACAGTCTAGTACAGGTTATAAACAACCTAATAACAAATGCAATTCAATCCTACAATGGACGTAAAGGTGAAGAAATAAAAGTCTTAGCACAGAAATTAGATAATAACTTAATTATTTCCGTAATAGACCATGGTTGTGGAATGACAAAAGAAGTACAAGACAAATTATTTAACACAATGATAACTACCAAAGGAAAAAATGGTACTGGACTTGGAATGTTTATGTCTTACTCTACAATAAAAGGCCATTTTAATGGAGATATAACATTTGAAACAGAAGTAAATAAAGGTACAACCTTTAATGTAATACTTCCTTTGCAATAAATTTTTCATAATTTATTGCATTTTTATTTTTTTATTATTATAATAGCATCAGTAATTTTATTTTTGAGGTATCTATTATGAGAAAAAACATGATAACAGCAGAGTCAAATGGTTACAAAATTATCGTTGTCGATGACGAACAAGGTATTGTTGACTCACTATCTATTTTTTTAAAACGTTCAGGTTATGATTTCACTGGTTTAACAAATCCATTGGAAGCTATTGAACGTGTGCGTAATGAGCATTTTGATATGATGATTCTTGACTTTATGATGGACCCAATTCACGGTGATGAAGTTGTAGAAGAAATACGAAAATTTAATAAAGATTTATATATCTTATTGCTTACAGGTCATAAGGATTTAGCTCCACCTCTTGAAACAATTAAAAGGTTGGAGATTCAAGGATATTGTGAAAAAAGTGATAAATTTGATCAATTATTATTATTGATTGAGTCAGGAATAAAATCAATTGAACAAATGAATACAATAAAAACAATAAATAAACAATTACACGATAAAAATGAAGAACTTGAGAGAGCTTATCTAGATACAATTGGAATACTTCGTCAAACTGTTGAAGCAAAAGATCCTTATACAAGAGGTCATTCTGATAGAGTCTCTGAATATTCTGTTTTGATTGGAAAGAAATTAGGATTAGACGAGAAAACTCTTCACATTCTAAAAATTGGTGGCTTATTCCATGATATTGGTAAAATAGGAATTCCAGATAGTATTCTTTTGAAAGAATCAAAATTAAGTGATGAAGAATATTCTCAAATAAAAAATCATCCAATGATTGGCGTGCATATGTTAGGTGATGCAGCAATTTTCACAGATATATTGCCTATTGTAAAACATCATCATGAGCGTTATGATGGACGTGGCTACCCTAGTCAATTGGTTGGAGATGATATTCCTTATGTGGCTAGAATTGCGGCAGTTGCCGACACTTTTGATGCTATGACTTCAAAAAGATCTTATAGAGATTCATTGCCTATAGATGTAGTTAGAGCAGAAATAGAAAGATGTTCTGGTACGCAGTTTGATCCAAACATAGCAAAAGTTTTCCTTGATATAATGAATAACGATTTTGACTTAATACGTGAAATACAGGAAAAATACAAATAAACATTAATTATGTTAAAAAGCTTCAGTCTATTGAAGCTTTTATTTTTTAATATTATTCATACCCTAATACATCTTTATTTTTTATAAATATATAAAAAACTTTCTAATCCTCCTTTTTATACGAATAAGCCCCGGCAATGTATAACGTGTCGAGGCTTTGCGAAATATGAATTTTTCTTTATTTGTTATTTTATTTTCATACTTAATTTTACTTTTTGTCTTTCTTGGTCTATTCCAATTACTTGTACTTTTACTACATCACCAACAGATACGGCATCAGAAGGGTTTTTTACATAATTTTCACTCATTTCTGAAATATGTACTAATCCATCATGCTTTACTCCAACATCTACAAAAGCTCCAAAATCAGTTACATTCCTTACGGTTCCAGTTAAAATCATGCCATCTCTTAAATCTTCAAACTTAAGTACATCTGCCCTTAAAATAGGCTTAGGCATCTCTTCTCTTGGATCTCTTCCCGGTTTCATCAATTCATTTATAATATCTTGCAAAGTTGGTTCACCAACATTTAACTCTGCTGCTAGTTCTTTAATATTTTTACTGTTATTTAATTCAGCAAGCTCAGACTTAATCTCTACAAATTTTTCTTTATTTGTTAAATCATTTAATTTATATCCAATCCTACTTAATAAATTTTCTGCAACACTGTAACTCTCTGGGTGAACTCCTGTAATTTCTAATGGATTTTTTCCATCTGGAACTCTTATGAAACCTGCACATTGCTCATATGCAACCTTTCCAAGCTTTGGAACTTTTAAAAGCTCTTTTCTTTCTTTTAACTTTCCATTCTCTTCCCTATATTTTACAATATTCTTAGCAATACCATTGTTAATTCCAGATACATATGCTAAAAGTGATGGTGTGGCTGTATTTATGTCTACGCCTACGCTATTTACAGCATCTTCTACAACACCAGTTAAACTCTGCTCTAAGTTCTTTTGATTTACATCATGTTGATATTGTCCCACACCAATGGCCTTTGGGTCTATTTTTACAAGTTCTGCCAATGGGTCCTGAAGTCTACGGGCAATTGAGATTGCTCCTCTTAGAGAAACATTAATATCTGGATATTCTTCTGTTGCAAGTTTTGATGCAGAATATACAGAAGCGCCTGCCTCAGATACAATTACGTAAACTAAATCTTTATTATATTTTTCTTTTATCTCGGCAATTAAATCAGATACAAATTGCTCTGATTCCCTTGAGGCCGTTCCATTTCCAATTGCAAACATGTCTACATTATATTTTGCAATTAATTTTGTTAATTCTTTTTTAGCTCCTTCAACATCATTCTGTGGCTCTGTAGGATATACTATTGTAGTATCAAGAACTTTACCCGTTTCATCAATTACAGCAATCTTACAGCCAGTTCTGTAGGCTGGATCAAATCCAATAACTGTTTTGCCTTTTATCGGACTAGTTAGCAATAATTGTTTGGCATTTTTTCCAAAAACCTTTATTGCTTGCTCTTCGGCCTTTTCCGTCAAGTCTGACCTGATCTCTCTGTCTATTGATGGCTCAATTAATCTTGAAAAACTATCTTCAACACAAGCCGTTAATAAATTTACATATTGGCTATTTCTATCCTTAATTATATCATTTTCAATTAATTCCAATATTTTTTCAGTAGGCTTTTCTATTTTTACTTTTAAAAACTCTTCTTTTTCGCCTCTATTAATTGCTAATATTCTATGGCTTGGAATTCTGTTAACCTTTTCTGCAAAATCATAGTACATTTCATAACTCGATTTTTCCTCTGGTTTAGCTGCTTTCGTCGTTATAAATCCTTCCCTATAACAAATTTGCTTAATTTGTTTTCTATATTTAGGCTCATCAGAAATAGCTTCTGCAATGATATCTAATGCTCCACTCCTGGCGTCTTCTTCAGCGTTTACGCCTTTTTCTTCATTAATAAAGCTCTTGGCTACTTCATCAATATCTACACTTGAATCTTGCCTTAATATTATTTTTGCAAGTTCGTCCAAACCTTTTTCCTTGGCAATAGTAGCTCTGGTTCTCTTCTTTTGCTTATAAGGTCTATAAATATCTTCTACATCCGCAAGAGTCTTGCTTTGTTTCAAACTTTTCACAATCTCATCAGTAAGTTTTCCTTGTGAATCAATAGATTTAATAACTTCCTGCTTTCTCTCCTCTAAATTTCTTAAATATGTAAGTCTCTCTCCAAGATTTCTTAACTGCTCGTCCGAAAGACCTCCTGTTGCTTCCTTTCTGTATCTCGCAATAAATGGAATAGTATTTCCATCATCAATCAATTTTATGGTACTATCAACTTGGCTCTTTTTTACACCCAATTCATCTGCTATAATTTCCGATATTTTATCCATTATTCTACCTCTTTCCTAATCAAGTTTTCCTTAATATATCACAATATTTTCTAAAATTAAAGCGAACAATAAAAAAGAATCTAAATTGCTATTCAATAAAGACTCTTTTTATCAATACTATTTCAAATTTAAATAAATTAACTTTTTTATTTAATAAAATTGTATATCAAAATTTTATAATTTTTTATTCAATACCTAGGTATTCATCATATGACACTTCTCTATCTATAACCTCATTTTCTTTTATATCAATAATTCTATTTGCAACAGTTTGCATTAATTGATGGTCATGAGATGTAAATATCATATTTCCAGGGAATTTAACCATTCCATCATTCAAAGCTGTAATGCTCTCCATATCCAAGTGGTTAGTTGGCTCATCCATGATTAAGAAATTTGCTCCAGAAAGCATCATCTTAGCAAGAACACATCTAACCTTCTCTCCTCCAGACAATACGTTTACAGCCTTCAAAGCTTCCTCTCCAGAGAATAACATTCTTCCTAAAAAGCTTCTTACATAAGTCTCATCTGGATCTTTAGAATATTGTCTAAGCCAATCAGTTATAGACAAATCACTTTGGAATAAATAATTATTATCTTTTGGAAAATAATTATTTGTAATCGTAGTTCCCCATATAATTTTGCCTTCATCAGGTTCCATCTCACCAGCAATTATTTGAAAAAGAACAGTTTTAGCATTTTCGTTATCTGCCACAATAGCAATCTTATCATTTGGCTTTACAGTGAAGGACACATTATTTAAAATCTTTTCTCCATTGACTGTTTTAGAAATATTTTTAACTTGTAAAATTTCATTTCCTGGCATTCTATCTGGTTTAAAATCTATATAAGGATATTTTCTATTAGATGGTACAATCTCATCTAATTGAATTTTTTCCAATGATTTCTTTCTTGAAGTAGCTTGTTTAGACTTAGAAGCATTAGCACTAAACCTTGCAATAAATGCTTGTAATTCCTTTATTTTCTCTTCTTTCTTCTTATTCTGCTCTCTCATTTGTTTTTGCAATAATTGACTAGACTCATACCAGAAATCATAATTTCCAGGGAACACCTTTATCTTACCATAATCAACATCTGCTATATTTGTACAAACTTTATTTAAAAAATATCTATCATGTGAAACAACAATTACGGTATTTTCAAAATTAATTAAAAATTCCTCTAACCAATTTATTGTTTTCAAATCCAAATCATTTGTTGGCTCGTCCAATAATAAAATATCTGGATTGCCAAATAGAGCCTGTGCCAAAAGGACTTTAACCTTTTCTTTTGCTTCAAGTTCTCTCATATATTTATAATGTTTCTCTGCATCAATTCCAACATCATTTAACAAAATAGCTGCATCAGATTCAGCATTCCAACCATCTAGTTCTGCAAATTTTTCTTCTAATTTTGCAGCCTTCATTCCATCTTCTTCAGAAAAATCTGGTTTAGCATATATTTCATTTTTTTCTTTCATTATATTGTATAGCTCTTGGTTACCCATTATAACAGTATCCATTACTGTTTCATCTTCATAAGCAAAGTGATTCTGTTTTAATACAGAAATTCTCTCAGTCTTTTCCTTAGTAACTTCTCCTTTACTAGGCTCTAATTCTCCAGAAAGTACTTTTAAAAAAGTTGATTTTCCTGCTCCATTTGCACCTATAATTCCATAACAACACCCTTTATTAAATTTTATATTTACATCTTCAAAAAGTGTTCTTTTCCCAAATCTGACTGTTACGCCACTTGCAATTAACATTATTTTCCTCCTAAATTAATTTAACATACATATTATACATTATTTTTAGCTTTTTTTCAATCAATTTATATTGTATATTT
>FR880065.1:563-780 GCA_000435175.1 Clostridium sp. CAG:245 | reverse complement strand
ATGATGGTGTATTATATGGTGTGTAAATTAATTTTTACATGCCATATTTTTTGTGCTCGCGAAAGGAGTAGAAAATGAATCAATTAACATTATCAGAATGTAGTAAAAGGAGGTTAGATGAAACATACATAGTAGTGTATGCAATAAAAAATGAGATCAATATAAAGAAGGGAGATTACATCGAAAAAAGCGATATTTACACTTTAATAGGAATAGA
>FR880065.1:275-519 GCA_000435175.1 Clostridium sp. CAG:245 | reverse complement strand
GTTACAGACAATTTTTAAACATATATCAGGACAGAGTAAACAATAATAGATTTTGGTTAGATTGTTTTGAATCGTTGAAAAGTCGAGGATTAAAGAATATTTTATTCTTGTCAGTTGATGATAATAGAAATATGAAAAGGACTGCCAAAATAGCATTTCCAGATATTATATTTGTAGATTCATTAACAGATTTAGTACCAAAGTTTTATAAATATAGTCCAGAAAAAGATTCCAGAAAGTTAGC
>FR880065.1:0-246 GCA_000435175.1 Clostridium sp. CAG:245 | reverse complement strand
TTAGCCAGTAAGTTACACTTATTATACACTCGAAAAACATTAACAGAATACAAGGAAGAAATGAAGAAATTTAGTGAAATATATAACAATGTAATACAGCAAAAATTAATAACAAAATATTTGAGTAACATGGAAAATGTATATAAATATAGTCAAAATATAAGATTTTTATTGTTTAAGCATTCCGCAAACATGGAGTTTTATGATAGAATAAGATTGTCATTTAATAGTAACAACAATTACATA
>FR880064.1:1720-4113 GCA_000435175.1 Clostridium sp. CAG:245 | reverse complement strand
AAATTCTTTTGCATTTGTTACTTTTGGTTCGCCTTCCATTCTCCATAAGATTGTTACAAGCATTCCTCTTGAAAATTTTGCACTTGGTCTAAATTCTGTTTCTGTTGCACCTTTTATTATTCCTTTTTGGTATGTGTATTTTATAGAGCTGTAATACCAGTCATTTGTCCCCACATCATTAAATGGCAATTCTGTACTTTGCGGTACTTTATATGTATCTTTCTTTTTATTAACTGGTGTTAAAAATGCCTCTGACATATACCCAATTACACCATTGTAATCTACCTTTGCCCAACCGTTTATATTGGATTCTAGTACAGATACTAGAGAATCTCTTGGTACAGACATTATGTTTTTATAATTTGTCTCTCTTCCGCCTGATCCATTTCTTAAATATACTCCGCTCCAATTTGAGCTTACGTAATATAAGTTTCCTTCCATATTACTTGGCAATTTTATATATGTTGGCATATTTTTGTATATTGGTATAATAAAAGTAAGTTCATTGTCTAGCCAATTGTTTTGTACATAATTTTCATATAACATTTCTGCTTGAAAAGTCGGGTCTTGTACATTTGTCATATATTGATGTGTATATAATTCACTAAATGATTTTCCAACAACATCAAATTTGAAAGTGTATTTTGTGTTTTGTCCTTGTTTTAAATATGAATTTGCCATCTTTTTTGCCCCTTCTACTAGAGCTTTGTATGGCGTGTTCCAGCCTTCTTCTTTTGCATATTTTAGAGCAGTTTTTTTATTGTTATCTCCATCATTTGCTCCATAATTAAAGAAATTGTATGTATTTGGATACTCACTGTCCGTTCCTGAAATCATATCTGGAAGTTCTGTTCCATTTCCTATTTCTTGAAATATTTTTACTATTATGCTGTAAGCACTTTCTCCAGAAGCTTTTGCTGCATCATAAATCATTTGAGAGTATTTAATTCCATCACTACTATAACCTTGTAAATATGTTCCAGCTACTGCTTTTTCTATGTTTGCTATGCTAACTGTATTACTGTTTGATAAATCTAAAAACTCAAATATCGTTACCTCTGTTAAAAAGTTTCTTGGATCTAAATAATAATTAACTATGTCTTCAGATGCACAATAATAGTTTTTATCTCCTTCTCCGTTACAACTATCATACCAGCTATCTGGATATCTTGTATTACTGCTTTTTACTATTGTATTTTTCATATGAACATTTTCATTTTTTACAAGCTCGTCCCATTCTATGTTTGTATAAAAAGCTTTGAATTTCCAGTTTGTATGTCCATTTTGTACTAATTTTTTTAGTAATATTCTGTAGCTTTCTGGAAACGAATTAATACCATTATTTTGCGGATTTATAATTGTTTGATTATACTCTGTTTCTGCAAAGGTTTTTATACTACAAAATATAGTGCTTAGAATTGATATTATTAATATACTTACAATAACCTTTTTCATAGTTATCCCATCCCCTCTATATCATAAAATATCCTTAATAAGAATTTGCACCAAGAAAAATTAACTTATCTATAAAAAATTTTGATTCTTTTTGGCATTTTTATTTTTTCATTTTCTTATTTACTGCTTTCACAATATATTGCATACTGTTTTTGTTTATTAATAATGCATAAATTACTACCATAATTAATGTTATAACAGATAGTGCTGTGTTCCTTACATAATATGTTATTACTGTTATTGCTGTAACTATAATAAATGAGAATACTAGTTTTTTTGGTACAGATAATTTTACATATTTTCTTGAATCTATTATTCTATATACAAACATTGCAAAATAAGAAACAGCTGTTGAAATTGATGCTGCATATAGTCCAATAAAGTTTACAAGTGAGATATTTACTACTAAATTTATTATTGCCGCAAAGATAGACGTTTTTGCAATTTCTTTAGTCAACTTTTTAGCCACATAAATTGAGCCTAAGAAACTTACTAATATATTGAACATTGTTGCAATCATTAATATTGGAATTTGATAATATGCTTCTCCAAATTTTTCATTTATTAATATATTAAATACAAATGGCATTACAGCAATTATTCCAATACAAACTGTTCCAAAGAATCTTATCGTAAATCCAAATATCTCACTAAAGAAATTGTCTCTATCTTCTGATTCAATATTTAAAGCAGCAGATTCTGTCCAAGTTAAATTGAATACACTATATAATGTTGATACAACTCCAGAGAATTTGTTAGCTGCAGAATATATGCCATTTTGTGCTATTCCTAATATAGTAGATATTATCATTCTATCTGATGCATTAACAATCCACCAAGAAAGCATATTAGGTACAAGTGGTACTGAATATTTTAACATTTGCTTTAGAATTTGATGGTCTTTTTTCTTAAATGATATGTATTCTCCTAATTTTTTA
>FR880064.1:0-1640 GCA_000435175.1 Clostridium sp. CAG:245 | reverse complement strand
GGTTGCAGATAGTATTCCATAAGCTCCCCACTTGAATACAACTATGAATAACACATTTAATATTACAGAAACGGCTCCTGATAGGAAACTACCAATTGCATATTTTGTGTTATCTCCTAGTCCTCTACTTATTTGTAAGAATATATTTGAGAACATTGTTGCTACAAGGTTAACTGCTAAAAAGTATTTATAGTCATTATGTATCCAATTACTTGCTATTATAAATACAAATGAATAAATAATTGTTTGAAAAATTGTAAATATAACTGTATTGCTTATTATGCTTTTTTCATTTTCTTTGTTTCCTCTTGAATCTAATAAATATCTAAATACTCCTTGCTCTATTTGTAATGTTACCACTGGCATAAATAGACTTACCAATGTATTTAATAAATCTACTACTCCATATTCTTCTGTAGATAATATGTATGTATATAGTGGTAGTAACAAAAATGTAATTAATTGTGTACATATTTTTCCTAGAGATACAATTGCAGTATTTTTTATTAATTGTTTTTCTTTATTCATTTTTTAGTTGCATTACTCCTTTTGTTAAAATCATGTTTATATTCAATTTTTTAGTACTTTGTCTAATTTTTCAAAATGTTTTTGTGCGTCTTTAATTTGGAATTCACAATCTTGTTTATAAGTCATATTTTCTTTGCTTATTTCTTCTGCATTGAAAGAATCTAATTTTCTTATATCTAATATTTTTCCCTTAAAGTTTATATCTTCCAAAACATTTTTTGTCTTATCACTATACATCATTGGAATTACAGCCTTTTTTAGTAACATTCCTAGAATGTTTGCATGGAACCTTCCTCCAACTATTATTTGAGAATTAGCAAGTTCTTCTAATGCTTCTTTAATGTTTCCTTTATAATAATATTTTGATATATGCTGTTTTGTTTCTTTGTCACATTTACTAATTATTTCCTCTATTGCTTGTTCGTCTCCCTCATTTTTACAAAAAGACATATAGCATATTTTGTAACCTTGATTAATAAAATATTTTGTCATATCTATAATTGTTTTTTCATATATGCTCGTATAACTATCGTTCATCTTTCTTTTGCAAGATATTATTGAAAATACAACTCTTTTATTGTTAGTACTTTTTATATTAGTTGTATCTAGCGAAAATACAATGTCTGAAGCATATCTTACATTTTTTAAGTCTTTAAATAACTCATATGAATAACTTTCTCTAAAGCATACATCTTGTGCATCTGCAAAAAATTTATGTGCAGCATTAAAATATTCTTTTGTTTTATATGGTCCAAAGTTTGCGCCTAATATGTAATAAGGATTTTTTCCAAGTGAAAATTTAGGTATTTTATTTTGTGTTTCCATATACATACTTCCGCCTATAACAACATTTATGTCGCATTTGTTTGCAATTATTTGTTTCATTTGTAATTTTCTAATTGCCTTAATAATTATTTCATTTGATATAATATGAACATTTTTATTTGTTGTTTTATATGAACTAGACAATAAATAATATTCTTGATTTGGATATCTATTTTGTAATATTTCAAAAAATAAATCGTCTCCTAAATTATTTTCTAAATATGCATTTACAAAAATTTTCATTTAGTAATTTCCTCTCTTTTGATACTTCTTTTGCTTAATTTCAA
>FR880063.1:733-17970 GCA_000435175.1 Clostridium sp. CAG:245 | reverse complement strand
TTCTAAAAAATCCTTTAACATTGAATTATTTTCTTCTCTTGCAAATATTCTTTTAAAAACATAATCTGATGTTAGTGGTAACCTTGTTATCTTTGTATCTTTTGTTCCAATATTATTTTCTTTTAAATCGTTCATTGACTTCCTTTCCATTTTACCATTCTATTCATTAATTTTCAACCGATAAGTAAAATTTCATTGTATTCTCTCTCATATTTTTTCTGGAAGTTCCCCATGCAATATTTTTCTTTGGATTCTGGTTGTTTTAATTTGGATTTTTGACTTTCGCTATAGCGAAAGCAGAAATTAAATTCTTAGATTTAATAATAATTTGATAAAATTGTTTAGAATTCTAATAATTAACGTTAATACTTTTATAGATTTTCACCTATTTAAAGTATTTGAATTATATACCTAAAAATACAAAAAAACAAGCAAAATCATGTATCAAATTACGACACATTTTTTGCTTATTTTGGTTGGTTTTATTTCAATATTCTCAATGAATTTAATACTGTTATTAGTGTTGCTCCAACGTCAGCAAATACTGCTTCCCACATGTTTGCAACTCCGAATACGCTTAGTACTAGTACTATTATTTTTACTCCTATAGAGAATATTAAGTTTTGTTTTATTATTTTACTTGTTTTCTTTGAAATATCTATTGCACAGTCAATTCTGTCTATCGAGTCTGTCATTACAACAATGTCTGATGCTTCTATTGCAGAACCAGAGCCAACTCCTCCCATTGATATTCCAACATCTGCTCTTGCAAGTACTGGTGAATCGTTTATTCCATCTCCAACAAATGCAACTTTTCCGTTTGTACCTTTATATTTTTCTAATTCTTTTTCAAGTTCAGAATATTTTTGGTCTGGCAACATTTCTGCTTCAAATTCACTTATTCCAAGTTCTTCGGCAATTTGTTTCGCCGCTTTTTTGTTGTCTCCAGTAAACATTTTAGTAACTATTCCTCTAGAATTTAGAGCTTGTATAGCCTCTTTTGTACCATGCTTTGCTTCGTCTTTTAGTAGAATTGCACCTACTAATTCATCATCAATTTTTAAATAAATTTTTGTACTTTCTGCAACTTCATCTTCTTTTCCAACTAAAGATGAATTTCCTGCTAAGACTGTTTTTCCATCAATGTTGTATTTTATTCCCTTACCAGTTATCTCTTCATAATTTTCTACTTTTTTAGTTTCAACATTTTTTGCATTTCTTACTATAGATTTTGCAATTGGATGATTAGAATAGCTTTCGCCCCATACAACATATTTTAGTACATCGTTTTCCACATATTTATCACTGTAAACTTCAATTTTAGAAATTCCAAATTGACCTTTTGTAAGTGTGCCGGTCTTATCAAAAACAATTTCTTTTACGTCTTTTAATTCGTCTAAGTAGTCGCTTCCTTTTATCAAAATTCCTTCCTTAGATGATTTACCAATTCCAGAGAAATAGCATAATGGAACAGATATCGCAATCGCACATGGGCAAGATATTACCAAGAAAATTAATGCCCTATATATTGAACCATTTTCTCCACCATATGTTACATTAGATATTAATGGCAAGAATATTCCCACTAATATTGCAATTCCAATAACAATTGGTGTGTAAATTTTAGCTGCTTTATTAACAAAAGTTTCTGTCTTTGCCTTTTTATCAGTAGCATTCTCAACAAGCTCTAAAATCTTGCTAACAGTACTGTTTTCATACTTTTCTGTAACTTTTATTTCTAGTAAACCTTCTAATACAATACTTCCTGACAAAACAATATCATTTTCATCAACATCTTGTGGTTTAGATTCACCAGTCAAAGAAGCTGTATTTAAACTTGCAGTACCTTTTACAACAACACCATCAAGTGGAATTTTCTCTCCTTGTTTTGCAACAACAATATCACCAACTTTTACTTCTGATGGCTCGACTATTTCAATTTCATCACCTTTTTTTAGGTTAGCATATTCAGGCTTGATATCCATTAAATCTGATATGGATTTTCTAGTTTTATTAATAGCCTTCTCTTCTAGAATTTTACCAATTTCATAAAGAATAATAACCATTAATCCTTCAGAAGATTTTCCTACCAGATATGCTCCTATACACGAGATTGTGATAAGCAAATTCTCGTTAATTGTCTTACTCTTAAATAATAACTTCACTGCATTTTTTACTGTTTTAAATAACAAAACAGCATAGCCTAAAACTATAAATATAGTAGATGCTACTTTTGGCATTGGAATATATAATCCAACCCCAGCAACAATTGCACCAATTACAAGTCTTAAAATATGAATCCATAACTTCTTTCTATTTTCTTTTTGAGCCTTCTCATTTTTTAAGTCTTTACTCTTACTATTAACCTCAAGTAGCTCAACCTCTGGCTCAATACTCTGTACAATCTTCTCAATCCCTTCCTTAGAAAGAGTATCTGTTTCATATGTTAATTTCATCTTTGCAAAATTTACATTTGCATTTTTTATTTCAGAATTTTTGTTTAACCCTTCTTGTATTTCATTTGCACAAGCGGCACAATCCAGTCCTGCAATTTCATACTCATACTTTTTCATACTGTCTCCTTTCGCCCATTAGGGACGCCCCTTTTCTTGGCAATTAACTTTCTTCTATGTGTTCTTTTCCAATCTCATAAATTTTTCTAACATGATCATCATCTAAGCTATAATAAACCGCTTTACCATCTTTTCTTCCTTTAACAAGTTTTGCTTGTTTCAAGACTCTTAATTGATGCGAAATAGCCGATGGTGTAGAATTTGTAATTGCCGCAATCTCTGATACATTTAGCTCTTCTTCTAATAATGCTGCAATTATTTTCATTCTTGTAGAATCTCCAAAAACCTTAAAATTCTCCGCTATATCAAATAATAAATCTTCATCTGGAAAATTACTTTTTATTTTATTTACCTTTTCAACATTGATGCTAATTTGTTCAACATTTTCTTCCATATAACTTCCTTTCTTGCTCTCTCGTTCTATATATAAAGCATATAAATTTTTTTGTTGTTTTTTCATTTGAATGATTGTTCATGTATTCATTATATGTATAAGGATATAAAATGTCAATATAAATTTAAGAAAATCTTATAAAACTTTCAAACATATAAAATAAAATTAGCCAGACATGTCTGACTAATTCCATTTTTATTATTATTTTATTATTTTTTTGACTTCTTCAGTGCTTAATTCCACAATCTCTGCAATTTTTTCAATTGGTGTATCTAAAGAATGTAGTTTTTTTACAATCTCTATTTCTCTATCTTTTCTACCACGTTTTTCACCAATCTTCACTCCACGTGCTTCTCCCTCTTTTTCGCCTATTTCTCTATTTGTTTCCATTTCTACATTGTATCTCATAATACTCCACTCACGTTCTTCATATTTAGCTATTTCATCTGGATCTTTGCTTAATTTATTTAGTTCTTTTACTGTTTTATTTATTTCTTCATTCTCTTTTGCCGACATTTCTACTTTCTCCTCCTTACTTCCATCTATCAACCATAGCCATTGTTATAGCTTTGTATTGCAGTCTGGATTTTTTTCTTTAAATTTTGGAAGTTCTATAAAGTGCATTTCAAACGTATTTGTTGCTTCTTTTTCTTCTTGCTCATAACCCATATCAACAAATTCAGTTGGATTCGTGTCCTCATATTTCATTCTTGCTATTGAATGATATGAATTTCTTTCTAAATAATTATATTTCAATATGTTTATTGTTATTATCTTTTTTAATTCTTTATAATTTTGCTTAGCTTTTAACTGTTCTGCCGCAAGCTTTGATAAATATGTACTAGACCTTTCTTTTATATTATGTTCATTCGAAACTTGCATTTCTACATCTACTACTCTTTCATTATCTATATCCAATTTTAAATCTAATATTCCAAGTTTTTCGTCTGCCATATTAGGCGTTAATTCTGGATTTTTTACTTCTACTTTATTAATATGTATATTCAAAATCGCTTCTAAAAAATCCTTTAACATTGAATTATTTTCTTCTCTTGCAAATATTCTTTTAAAAACATAATCTGATGTTAGTGGTAGCCTTGTTACCTTTGTAGCCTCTGCTCTACTATCATTTTCTTTTAAATCGTCCATTAACTTCCTTTCCATTTTACCATTTCATATACTTTTTTTCAACTAATAAGTAAAATTTTGTATATTTTCTCTCATATTTTTTTCGGACGTTTATAAAATATTTTTTTCTGCTGTATGCTAGCTGATTTTTCAATTTCATTTTGGATTTACCATTCGCTATAGCGAATGTAGAAATTAACTTTCTAGATTAAATAATAATTTGATAAAATTGTTTAGAATTCTAATAATAAATAACGTTAATACTTTTGTAGGTCAATTTTAAGTCTAATATTCCAAGTTTTTCATCTGCCATATTTGGCGTTAATTCTGGGTTTTTTACTTCAACTTTATTTATATGTATATTCAAAATTGCTTCTAAGAAGTCCTTTAACATTGAATTATTTTCTTCTCTTGCAAATATTCTTTTAAAAACATAATCTGATGTTAGTGGTAACCTTGTTAACTTCATTGCTTCTGTTCCACTATTATTCTTTTTTAAATCGCCCATTTACTTCCTTTCCATTTTACCATTTCATTTATTATTTTTCAACTGATAAGTAAAATTTTCGCGTATTATCTCTCATATTTTTCTCGGACGTTTATAAAATATTTTTTCTTCTGTATGCTAGCTGTTTTTCAATTTCATTTTGGATTTACCTTTTGCTATAGCAAATATAGAAATTAAGTTTTTTGATTTAATAATAATTTGATAAAAATTTTAGAATTCTAATAATAATTAACGTTAATACTTCTATAGATTTTACTCTATAAAGTATAGCAATTATATACCTTATGGCAATGAAAAACAAGCAAAAACGTGTATCAAATTATTACACGTTTGACTATTTTTCAACATTTTTTTCTAATTAATATACTTTCGTAAGGCTTGAAATTTCCCGCTTTTTAGATTATAATATTATAAAATTTAAGGAGAAAAATTATGGATAGAATTGCAATTATTTCAGATGTTCACGCAAATATTACCGCACTAAACGCTGTTTTAGACGATATACATTCTAGAGGAATTTCTAGAATTTTTTGTCTTGGAGATAGTGTTACTAAGTGTTGTAATCCAGATTTAGTTATAGACAAACTTAGAGAGAACTGCGAAGTTGTTTTAAGAGGTAATTGTGATGAATCCATTTCCTCGCCTAATGCTAAGCTTAAGAGTTTTTGGTCTAGAGTGAAAATTGGAGAAGAGCGTGCAAATTATTTGCATAATTTACCTGTTATGACAGAGTTCTATATGAGTGGTAGATTGGTGCGCCTGTTTCATGCTTCACCTTTTAGTACTTCTCATATTTATAATCCAATGTATTCTAATCATAACACTCTAAGAGAAGTTATTGAACTAGGTTCTCCTATGCAATTGTTTGAGAATACAGAATTTTTAGGCAAAACCCCAAACGATCCTATTCCAGATGTTATAGGCTATGGTCACATTCATACTCCTAATGTTTTTAGATATAAAAACAAAACTATTTTTAACACTGGAAGCGTTGGTATGCCAATAGAAATGGCGAATGACAACAATTTACAAAATGCAGACAATCGCTTTTCTACTCTTGCTTCATATATTATACTAGAAGGTATATATGGCTCTAAAGAATTATCAACTTTTTCTATTAACTTAGTTCGTGTGCCTTTTGATATAGAAAAAGAGATTGAGTATTTAGAAAATTCGGATATGCCTGGAAAAGATAAAATTATTAAAAGTTTACGAACTGCAAGTTCTAATTAAAATTTAATAAATGAGGTGTTTTATGGATACAAAACCGCATGATATTATGCAAATTTTGAAAGAATTTAATCAAGAGTATGTTCTTAATTTTTGGAATGATTTAACTGATGAAGAAAAAAACATTCTAGCAAACCAAGTGCGTTCTATTGACTTTGCAAAAATGAATATGTTGTATTACAACTCAACTTTAGATGATTCTATTTCATATGATAAAATTTCTCCAATTTCATACATTGATAGGCTTAATTTAACTAAAGATGAATTAAAACATTATTCTGATATTGGTAATTCGGTTATTAATAGCGGAAAACTCGCTATAATTACATTGGCTGGAGGGCAAGGAACAAGGCTTGGTTACAAAGGGCCTAAAGGCTCATACGAAATTGATGTTCCACCAAAGAAATCTTTATTTGAATTTGCTTGTGATAATTTAAAGAAATTATTGAATGAAACTGGAACAGCCTTAAATTGGTACATAATGACTAGCCCTGCTAATGATGTTGCTACAAAAGAATATTTTGAAGCTAAAAATTATTTTGGCTACCCTAAAGAGAAAGTTAAGTTCTTTATGCAAAGTACACTTCCTCTTATAGATGTAAAAACAAAGGTCATTTTAGAAACACCTTATTCAATAACTACTGGCTCTAATGGCAACGGAGATGTATTTAAATCTCTTGCTAATGCTGGATTTATAGAAAAAATGGAAGCAGAAAATATTGAATGGATATTCGTTGGTGGAATAGATAACATTTTATTAAAGATAATTGACCCACTATTTTTAGGACTAACTATTGCAAATGGTTGTGAAATTGCAAGTAAATCAATTAGAAAAACGGATTTATCTGCTAAAGAATGGGTATTTGCAAATGTTGACTCACACCCTAGCATAATAGACCCAAAAAATATTCCAGAAGAAGAACAATCAAAATATACTCAGAAAAATATCTTGGCACATTTATTTTCGATGAATGCTCTAAAGAAACTATCAACTGCAGACTTGCCTTACCACAGGGCATTTAAGAAATGCGACTTTATCAACTCAGAAGGCATGAAGGAAGTTCCACTAAAACCTAACGCATTTAAATTTGAAAAATTTATATTTGATGCATTTGCTTTATTTGATAAAATATTGCTATTGGAAGTAAATCCGAGTGAAGAATTTGCCCCAATTAAATCATTTACGGGAAACGAAACTCCAGAAACAGCATTAGAGCTGTATAAAAAATATAATCACATGTAACAAAATTTATAATACAGAATATTATATAATACCATTTAAACAATGGTATTATATTTTTGTCTTGGAATATAATTTACTTAGAAGCTAAGCCTCTAAGTAAAACAAGAAAGGATGAATTTAATATGTCTGAAATGAATTTTAATGATATGATGAATATGATATCTAAGATGGATAAGAAAGAGCTTGAAGAGAAAATGAATCAAGTTTCTAAGATGCTTGGAAATAAGAGCCCTGAGGAAATACTGAAACAAATGAATAACAAAAATAATTAATTTTATTGGAAGGACTGAATTTTTATGGCAGATATGGCTGATATGTTAAAAAGTTTTTCTTCTATGATGGAAGGGAAACAAATTCCAGATAATATAAAAGAAATGCTTAATTCATTACAGAATAACTCTGCTCAAAATGGTGCTAATACTGGAAATAATACCACTGCAAATACAACTGATTCTAATATGAATTCATATGTAAATCAAGCTAATTCTTCTGAAGCTACTAATTCTGAGCAATCAATGCCAAACATAGATATTAACACTATGATGAAAATGCAAAAAATAATTAGCGCTATGAACAGTCCTTCTAACAATTCTGGTGTAAATTTACTTCGTTCGTTAAAACCATATTTAAAGCCTAGCAGACAGGCAAAAGTCGACGAATACATTCAATTATTTAATATGGAAAAGGTTTTCGAATTAATGAGGCAATCTGGTGGTGATAAGAATGGTAGCTAATTATCCATACTTTGGACTTCCAAATTACATGCGTTATATGAATCCAAGTGCTTATAAAAATATACAACAGCAAAAGCAAGAATACATACGAAATAATAGTAGAGCTCAGCCACAAAATAGAAATCCATATTATTCAACTCCATATGCTCAAAGTAATAGACAAAATTCACAAGCACCAATGAATTCTCGTAATAACCTAAATTATCGACCTTCAGCATACAAAAGCAATATTAATAAACCCAAAAAAGAAAAAGCTAAACAACAAGAGTCGCCTCTATTATTCAGCTTTTTCGGAATAAATTTATATTATGATGATGTACTTATTTTGTGTATTTTGTTCTTTTTATATAATGAAAAAGTAAATGATCCATATCTATTCTTCACATTGGTGTTGTTACTTTTGACTTAACAAATAAGTTATGTCTACCTTTCGCTATAGCGAAAGGTTATGCTTTTTTATCATTTAATATTTCTTTTACCTCTTCTTCTTTTAATTCTACTACTTTTGCAATTTGTTCTATAGATATATTAAGTTCATGTAACTTTTTTATTACAGCCTTTTTTTCTTTTTCTATTCCAATTTGCTCTCCTTTTTCTCTTGCAGGTACCTATTTAAAGTATTTGAATTATATACCTAAAAATACCAAAAAACAAGCATAATCATGTATCAAATTTCGACACATTTTTTTGCTTGTTTATGTCTATTTTTTATTAAAGTCATTTTCATTTTGTGTATTAAATGATATAATAGTTTTTTAGTGTTATCGTAAAAAAATTTAAATTCCTAAGTATAAAAATTAAGGATTTTTTCTGTTTAATCATAGTAAATTTACCATAAAATTCATAATTATAGCATATATTAATAATCTTATCAGAGCTTTCATTAATAGCATATAATTGTATGATTTTATTCCAACTTTATTTACATCTTTATATGTTTGTATTATCTTATCTTTTTCTTCTTTTGTAACATAGTCTGTTTTTTCTATGTAATCTTGTGCCATGAATTCTGCTCTTGTCATGGCATCTGTTTCTAAGAAACTTCTCACCGCATACGATGTTAATTGCATAAGTGCTAAAATCCACAAACAAATTGTAGCAGTATTATAACTTATTCGATTGAATAAGCTCAATATTGATATTATTAAAAAATATAAATTATTAATATTTGCAAATATTACATTAAATTTTAGTAGTCTCTTGTCTTGAGTTGAATGAATACATTCATGTATAACAGTTTGTATTCTTGTAATTACATTTGCTTTTCCAATTACTATTTTGTTTTTAAACACAAGATACACGCTTGTCTTTGAACTATTATCTTCTTCGACTTTTACGTCTTCCTTATTTAATTTTTTTAATGTTTGCTTGCAGATTTCTGTATTGCATGGAAATTTTTTTATGGTTTCTGTTAATTTCTCATCGTCTACTATTCCTCTTAATTTTTTGAAATCTTTTATGCCAACATTCAAACCTATTGTTAATAGTAGCATTATTATTAAAATACTTAATATTATTATCATAAAAAGCCTCTCCTTTTCTATTAATTTATTAATTATATTCGCCTCAGTGTTTTTTACCGTTTGCAATTTTTAATTTTATATCAATATAATTTTATTTAATTTACATGAATTCAGTTGCATAATTTTACTAAAAGAGCACATAAATATTTTAGTGTATTTAAGTGCTCCGTTTTTTACTATATTTTTTCATTTTATATTAAGTTGGAAAAGAATTGAATTTTGTCGTAGCCAAAATTGTAATTATTTTTCAGCTCTATAATACATCTTTAATTGCTTCAGCAATAATCTTATTCACATCTGCTATCATAACATTAAATTGTATTTCTGCATCAAAGTATTTTCTTATTTCTTCGTCTTTTAATAATTCTGCATATTTTTCTTGTAACATTTGTTTTGCTTCAGTAGCATTTCCGCTTCCTTGCATAGTTTCTACTTGAATTTTATATCTCAAATGTTCAAATTCTTCTACTTGTGCTTTTTTTACTGGATTTGATTCTATATTTTCTTTTAATTCTTTATACTCTTTGTATTCTTTTGATTCTCTTATTTGTTTTGCTAATTTGTGAGCATCATCATATATTTTCATATAGTCTCAAACCTCCTAATTTATGCATATGCGTGTCTTTTCTTGAAACTTAATAAATTTGTAATTTCTTTTTGAGAATTTTCTGCTTTTTCTGTTTTCTTTGCTTTTTCTTGTAACATCTGTTTTGCTTGTCTTTCAGCCATTGTTTGGCAAATAGCTTTCTCATATGTAAAGTGTGTATCTTGAGCAATTTTCTCCCAGTTGAATTGGTCTTTAACTTTTTGTTTTGCTTTTTTAGATACGTTTGTTGCTAATTGATGGTCATATAATAATGCCGTTACAGAATCTGCTATTGAATTTGCATTTCCTGCATATGACTTCATTCCATCAACACCATGTGTTACTATTTCGTCAAGTCCTCCGACATCTGATACAACTGTTGGAACTCCTGCAAGCATTGCCTCTAGTGCAACTATTCCAAATGGCTCATATGTACTTGGAAATACAGCTACGTCAGCACATTTGTACATTTTTTGAACCTGTTTTGAATTTAAGTAACCAGTAAAATATATTTTATCATTTAATCCTAAATTACTTGCTTCTGCTCTTAATTCATCCATCATTCCACCACGGCCGGCAATTATCAATTTTGCATCATTATAGTTTGATAAAATTTTTGGCATTGCAGCAATTAAATGTTGAACTCCTTTTTCATATACTAGTCTTCCAACATAAAGAATAATTTTCTCATTATCCATTGCATATTGTCTTCTGAAATCGTAATCTCTTTCAATTCCTGTGAAGTTAGATAAATTTATTCCATTTGGTATTACATTTATCTTGTCGAATGGCAATCCAAACAATCTTTGAATTTCATTTTTCATGTAATTGCTATTTACTATTACTTCTGTTGCTTCATATGTTAATAGCCATTCTGTATCATTTATATATCTTTGTGTTTCGTCATGAATTCCGCTGTTTCTTCCAGCCTCTGTTGCGTGTATTGTTGCAACAATTGGAATATCATAAGCATTCTTCAAGCTTTTTGCAGCATAAGTTACAAGCCAATCATGGGCGTGAATTACGTCAAATCCACCTTCTTTGTTTATAATTTCTGTTGCTTTTGATAGCATATTGAAGTTTAATTGCATTATCCAGTCGATGAAGTTGTTTGGATGTATCATGTAATTATCAACTCTATATACATTTACTCCCTTATCGTTTTCATATTCTGGTACATCTGCGTTGTCTCTATACGTTACAACTGTTACTTCATGACCATCTTTTATTAATCTTTTAGATAAATCGTGAACAACTCTTGCTATTCCTCCAACTATTCTTGGTGGATATTCCCATGTTAGCATTAATATTTTCATTTAGAAAAATCTCCCTTCACATAATTTTCTTTAGTATATTATTCACATAATTTCTAACTTGCTCTATTGTATACAAAAAAATTACAAATGTAAACATTTTTTGATAATTTTTTTAATTTTATTTTTGATTTTACTATTGAATTTATTTTTATTTTGATATAGTATATAATAAGATTTTTATTGAGCGAAAACAAAGGAGGAAAAACATGCCAAGAAAAACAGCAAGCAAATTAGAAAATACAGAATTAAATGAGATAGAAAAGTCTGTTGTAGAGAAAAAAACAACAGCTAGAAAGTCTTCAACTACAAAACCAACTAGTAAGACTTCGAAGGCCTCTATGGAAAAAGAAAAAAAAGCAAAATCTAGTACAAAAGCAGTAAAATCATCTAGTAAAAAAGAAACTTCGAAAGTTACAGCTTCAAAGCAACTAGAAAGCAATGAATCTTATTCTAGCAAAGATATATTAACTGAAGCTTCTGTTTCGAGTAAGGCAACTAGAAAAACTACAGCTGCATCCAAAAAGGCTTCTAGTTCAAAACCTACAACAAAAACTTCTAGCACAAAAGCTACTAAAAAAACAACTACATCAAGAAGTACTACTAGAAAGAAAAAACTTTCGGCCGATGAAATTACATCTACAACAAATTTAACACAAAAAATTGAAGTAATTGAATATTACGACTTGCCATATAGATATAATCAAACTGTTGTTAGAGTGCTTGCTCAAACTCCTACTACCTTATTTATATATTGGGATATTTCAGATGTAGATAGAGCAAATTTTGTAAAGCAATATGGCGAAGATTTCTTCAACAATACAAAACCCGTTTTAGTAATTCATAATAACACTATGCACTATTCTTTCGAGATAGAAATTGATGATTTTGCAAATAGTTGGTATTTGCATGTAAATGATGCAAATTGTGAATATACTGTTGAACTTGGTCGTAGGCCTAAATATTATAACAGTGAAAAACATGTAAATATTCAAAATGATTATTTATATGTAACCTCTTCAAATGTAATAGAAGCTCCAAATGATCATGTTTTATTTGACAGAAATATTAAAAATGTTTACTTTAAAGATGTAAAAACAAATATTGTCACTGCAAAAGATATTACATCTATTTCATTTCTTCGTAATATTGGAAGAATTTATAATTTATATGATTTACAAAGTGACTTTAATAAAAATAGTTGGATTGATAGCAACCATTGGCAATTGGATTTAAATAATCCTTCATCTTCTAGCTCGACATTTAAATAGATTTTTATGAGTGCCTCACTTTTTAGCGCTGGCACTTTTATTAAATTTTAGAAAGGACAAATTAATTATGAAAAACAACCCAAAAGGATATGTAAGTTTTGTGCTTCATGCGCATTTACCTTTTGTACATCACCCAGAAAGCGAAGATTATTTAGAAGAACAGTGGCTATTTGAAGCCATTTCTGAAACATATATTCCGCTTCTTTTAAACTTTGGAAAACTAGAAAATGAACATGTAGATTTTAGAATAACCATGTCTATGACTCCTCCATTGTTGAACATGCTTGATAATACTTTGTTACAAGAAAGATATATAAAATATTTACAATCTCATATCGAACTTGCAAAAAAAGAAGTTATTAGAAACCAAGATAATGAATCATTAAAAAATTTAGCGCAGTACTATGTTGATAGATATTCAAATGATTTGCATGTATTTAAAGACGTATATAAATGTAATATTATTTCTGGCTTTAAACATTTTCAAGATATTGGTGTTTTAGAGATTATAACATGTGGAGCAACACACGGTTACTTCCCTATTTTATATGTTAACGAGAAAACTGTAAGAGCACAAATTGCTGTCGGTGTTAAATGCTATGAAAAATATTTTGGTAGAAAACCTCGTGGAATTTGGCTACCTGAATGTGGTTATGTTCCTGAAGCAGATAAATACCTAAGAGAATTTGGAATACAGTATGTAATAACAGAAACTCATGGAATTTTGTATGCCAACCCTACTCCTATTTATGGCACACTCGCCCCAATAGTTTCTCCAGATGGAATTGTTGCATTTGGTCGTGATTTAGAATCTTCAAGGCAAGTATGGAGTTCTATAAATGGTTACCCTGGCGATTTCAATTATAGAGAATGGTATAGAGATATCGGCTACGATGCTCCTTATGATTATATAAAACCTTATATCGCATGTAATGGAGCTCGTGTTCCAACTGGAATAAAATATTACAGAATAACCGGCAAAAACTGTGAAAAGGATTATTACAATTTACAATGGGCTCAAGATTCTATAAATAAACAAGCAGGTCACTTCTTTGATTCCCGTGAGAAACAAATTACAGAAGCTGCTAACTTTACTCAAAATCCACCTATTGTATTATGCCCTTATGATGCTGAATTATATGGTCACTGGTGGTATGAAGGTCCAGACTGGTTATATACATTATTCAAAAAGATTTATTATGATAAATGTGATTTTGATTTAATTACACCTAGCGAATATATTGATAAATATCCTCAAATGCAATTATGTACTCCTTGCAGATCTAGTTGGGGTGCTAACGGTTACAGTGAAGTATGGCTAAATCAATCAAACGATTATGTTCATAGGCATTTACATGTTGCTGGTGATAAGATGGTAGAACTTGCAAATCTATTTCCAGATGAGCCTAAAGACAGTTTGAAGAGAAAAGCATTAAATCAATGTGCCCGCGAATTACTACTTGCCCAAAGTAGTGACTGGTTATTTATTATCACAAATGGTACAATGGTAGACTATGCTAAGAAAAGAATAAAAGACCATATCGGTAGATTTTCAAAATTATATCAACAAATAAAAGATGATAAAATTGATAAAAAATTCTTAGATAGCATCTCAAAAATAGATTGTATTTTCCCTGAAATTGATTATACAATATATAAATAGTTTTATAAGGATTAGCTAAAGGCTCGTCCTTATTTTTATGCAAAATAATCTTCACTTGAAATACCTTATTTTATAAAATAAGGTCAAGCTCACCTTTTGAGGAGTTTGAAGGAGTTTCCCGGCCTAGAGCGTCATACCGAAATTTTAAAAAACAAAATATTTCAAACCATTATATTATATGGACAATTTGCACTCCTTATTTTTTAGAATATTATATGTATATCAGAAGCTTTTTAGTAAATACTATTATTAGATTTTGTTCATACTACGGAGGATTTATATAATGGTTTCGTTATGCATAAAAACAAACAATAATTCTACAATTGATTATTTAATGCTTCATATTGGTAAAATAAATTTGGAAAACATTGTTTTTGTAAAAAAAAATTTTTCTAAATACACTAACATTATTGTTCACTATATTGGAAATAATATTCCGGAGTTTTATAATGAACTTGCTTCTATAATAACAAATTGTATTATAGATAAATATGAAGATTCTATCATCTATAAACTTTTATTATTAAACTATTTTTATTTTGATGAGATTGATATGAATATCATAAAAGATAATTGTAAATTGTTAATGGAAAATAATCATTCTGACACTGCTTCTATAGAAAACCATATAAACAATAGAAAAAAATATCTCTGGGCCTCTGTTCTTCGTTATATTTCATACAATAAGGCTATTTTCTTAGATGGTTTTATAACTTTTAGAATTAGTGAATATATTAACTGTTTAGATGAAATATTAGATTTTGCGGTTAGTCAGTTTGTTGTAAATAGAGAATACGCTGAGTTTATTGATATGTTAAGATTATATATTTCTTCTAGAACTCCATGTACAGAAATAATTCATTTAATATATCTTAATGAAGAAGCCATTTTGCTAGATAAACAAAAAAATGTAATCACTCTTGCCAAAAACAATTTAGATAAATGTTACTTGTCTGATATTTCCTTCTCCACAAATGATTATGCATTAAATTCGCTATTAACATTATTACCTAGTAAACTTATTATTCATTTAATAAGTCCTGCAGATGATTTTATTAATACTTTACAAGTAATATTTGGAAATTCGGCATCAATTTGCACAGATTGTGAAATTTGCAAAATTTACAAATCATTAAATAAGACCAAAGGGTCTTATTAACGATTTGATTCCTTTTATTATGGATAACCCATGTATCTTTTCTAGTATATCAATAGTTAGCAAAAAAATTTTTAACGAATTTTCACATACATTCCATTTTACTAAAATTTTTAACCTTATCAATATCAAAAGTAGAAAATTACAGCAACTTGAATTTTTTTAATTTTTTTTACAGGATTGCACTAAACGTATATACATTTTTATACCCATTTTGAGTCAAGATTTGTTTTACAATCTTGCTTCTCTTTCCTGTTTTACAATATACTAATATTACTTTATTTGGGTCAATTATCTCATTTTTTATATTATCAATTTCATAAACTGGAATGTTCACTGCACCTTCAATATGCTTTTCTCTGTATTCTTCAGGAGTTCTTACATCTATTAACAATGCATTTGTTCTTTTACATATTTCCATAGCTTCCTCATTAGTAAAATCTGTTTTATCTAGTCTGCAAAGCAGTCTATTATATATTTTTTTAAATTTCATATATACCTCCCCAAAAAAGATGCTATTAATACATTTTATTATTAATAACATCTTTTGGTTAATTATATATTTTTTTATATTATTTATTCCTTTTACTATACTTATTTAGATTTATATTTTGTTATATTTTTTATCTTTGTTTAATTTATCCTCTTTCTCTTTATCTAATTTTACCATAGGCAATGTTATTGATATGATAAATATCATTATAGCAATTATAGTTGTTAGTCTATTTACTGGAATTCTTGTAACGGCATAAAAGCTTGCTAGTATTGCTTGTGGTGCGACTATTGATATTGCCATTTCATACGCAGCTCTTAAAACTCCTAGTTTTCTGAATGCAATCATTGCAAATACTATAGTAATTATACTTACAATTGATAGAGGTAAAATATAAGGTTTTATTATATTTCTTAGTCTAACATTTGGTATATGAACTACTTTTATATCTGTTAGTTGATTTTCTATTTTATATTTTTCATTTATTTTATCATTAAGTGTTGTAATTTGTTCTTCTGTTGCTTCTTTTACAGTTATTTGAACCATATCTTTATATAATTCTACTTGTCGTACTAACACATTGGAATTTCCAAATACCTCTTTTGCAGTTGCTTTTATATCTGCAACATTAAATTTAGAACCAACATTTATACTAATTTCGTCATGTTCTGAATATTTTAACCCAACATTAAAACCTACTGTTACTGTTACTATTGTTCCTGCTATTATTAAGCATATTAATAATATTTGAATTACTTTTTTCATTGTTGTTTCCTTTCTATAAAACATTATTTTATTTGTTGTCTGCTTTCTTGCTATCATGATTGCTTTCTTTTTTGTTTTTTTCATTTTCATTATTACTTTCAAAAATTTTTAATACCAACATCAATGTATTATAAATTATCATTATTATTATAGCCCAGAATAGTATCATTCCAATACTTGCAATTTCTTCCCAACTAATTAATGCAAATGTAACAGCCATTACTACAAATGGAACTAAACAAATTGCAATTCTTCCCATCAAATGTTTTATGTTTTTTATTAAAATCTCTTTTTCACATTTTTTACTATATTCATTTAAAATTAATCCTGTAACAATGTATTCAACAATTACTGCAATTGCAATTGCAAATATTCCTGCTAAACTTATTTCAACATTTCCATATCTTATTGCAAGTAATAATACTGCTGTAAAACCTATATCTGCAATTACGCCCATTAGTCCATTTTTCTTAAACTTTATAACCATGCAAATAGCCATTATTAATGCTACTATACATAGCCCTACTATCACTATTTTCAATGTTTCTGCTGTTATGTCTGAATATACAAATCTGTTTGTTTCCATTGTATATGTTAATGGCATTGGATCTGTATTTAATAATACAGCCATATTAGATGCCGATTGAATATTTGACT
>FR880063.1:209-527 GCA_000435175.1 Clostridium sp. CAG:245 | reverse complement strand
TACAGCATCTTTATTAAACTCTATTGTTAAATATACAGTTGTACCTGAAGTACTTGTTGAATATTGTACTTTTGCTTCTTTTAAGTCTGCATTTGATAATAATACTTCTGATGTATCGTTATCTACTATTTTGAATTCACCTTTTGTAATTGTATATTGAGCAATATAATCTGTACTACTATTTTCTGGAACTTCTAAGCTAATATTGCCTGTAGATTCATCAAATCTTAAAAGATAATCTTCTACATTCATATATTTTAATCTAGCTTCTATAATATTTTTTACAGTTTCATAATTTTCAGCTGTTCTTAATTCATC
>FR880063.1:0-136 GCA_000435175.1 Clostridium sp. CAG:245 | reverse complement strand
AATATTTTCGTTATTTTCATCTTTGTCTGAACTGTTTTCTACCAAATTTCCATTAGAATCATATTTTTTAGTTGTAGTGCTATCATCTACCTTTACTAAAATATTTCTAGCTCCATATAAATCTGTTCCTAATTTA
>FR880062.1 GCA_000435175.1 Clostridium sp. CAG:245 | reverse complement strand
CATATTCCTCTATTTATTATTGCACCTAAAAATGGAAGTCTAACTTGTCCTCCATGTGTATCTCCACATAATGATAAATCAATTCCAAATTGTTCAAATTCTTCAAAGTTTGAAATATGTGCTAATAAAATGTTGTACTCTTCTTTATTAATTTCAAAAGCATTTTTCAAATCAAAAGTTGCTGAATAGTACTGATTTGTTATACCATATAAATTTATTTTTGTATTTTTTATGGCTATTGTTTCTTTTTTATAATCTAAAACATTTACTTCGTTATCTTTTAAATTTTGTATGAATTTTTCATCACAATCATGTTCTCCATTTACAAAATATACTTTATATGATTTTGCTAGTTCTTGGAGTAGCTTTAAAGCTATTTGTTTGCCTTTTTCATCTTTTGCTGTATACATATCTCCTGTTACACAAATAATATCAGGTTTTTCTTTTTCTATTTTTTTAATAAGTTCTTTGTTATTTCTTCCAAATGAACTTCCATGCAAATCTGATATTTGAATTATGGTTATTTCATCTACTATTTTTTCACTTTCTATTATTTCATAATTAGTTTTAATTGTAAATGTATTAAAATACCATATTATCAAACCTGCACATATTATTATTATTAAAATAATAAATTTTTTCTTTTTCATTTTTA
>FR880061.1:45377-55137 GCA_000435175.1 Clostridium sp. CAG:245 | reverse complement strand
CTAAAGTTTACACAAACTTTCCGATATACTCTATAAAAATTTTTTCATTTGTTCTATATCATTTTTTTGTAATGTGACAAAGTCATTTAAAATATTTTTTACAGGTTCATCAGCTCTAGGATTATGGTTCAAAAGCTTTTGACATTTTATAATTCCCATGTCTCCTCCTTGAATCATAAGTTCCGCAATTTTCGAGTTACTCTTATCAGTCATAGTGTTCATTTGAGTCCCCATCCAAGCCATCATTTTGTCTGTAACAGGTGCTTCATCTGGAATTTCTCCATATTTATCAAATTGGTTGTTTACCCTATCAACAATCTTGCCATATTCTGTGTATTGAGAAGTTAAATTTTCTTTCATATTCTCGTCACCAACTTTTTTCAAAACATACGAGATAGAATCCATTCCCATCTTTGCAGCCTTATTAATCTCATTTAAAATAGTCAAATTAATATTTTCATCTTTTCCACTATTAAAATTTTCTCTCATAAAATCAGTCCTTTCAAATTTTATAATATTATTTGCAGAAAATGAAAAAATATGTATTTTTTGAAAAAGGTTACGATTGTACATTTTTTTCTCCGTCCCCGAATTGCACATTGAAATTTTGCTGTTTTTAATATATACTGGTACAAGAAATAAAATTCAATTACAAAAGTTTGAAAAATTTAGAAGTTTTCAAATTATTGCAATAGAAGGGAAATGAAAAAATTATGGCAAGTGTTAAATGGACTGATGAGCAACAAGCTGCGATTGATAAGAAAGGTTCAAATATTTTAGTCGCTGCTGCTGCCGGTAGTGGTAAGACTGCGGTTTTGGTTGAGCGTATTATTAAGAAAATTATTGTTGACCGTGTTGATATAGATAAAATTTTGGTGGTTACTTTCACTAATGCTGCAGCATCTGAGATGAGAGAGAGAATTCTAGAAGCTATTTATAAGAAAATTGAAGAAAATCCGGAAGATGCAAATCTTCAAAAACAGATTATTCTTCTTAATAAATCGAGTATATGTACAATAGACTCGTTTTGTCTTGACGTTATTAGAAATAATTTTTATGAGATTGATATATCTGCGAATGCGAGAGTTGCAGATAGCACTGAAATGTTGCTATTAAAGCAAGAAGTATTAGATGATATGTTTGAAGATAAATATATTTCAGGTGATAAAGATTTTCTAGATTTAATTGACACATACACGAAGTATAACAAAGATGAAGATTTAAAAGAACTAATTTTGAAAATTTATACATATATTCAAGCATCACCTTTTCCAGAAGAATGGTTAAATGAAAAAGTGGAAATGTTTGATATTGAAGGAAAATATACAAACTTCTCTGATACCCCATGGGGAAAGATTATAATTAAAAATGTAAGTGATATATTGGAAAATGGAATTTTAAAGCTAGAAAGTATTAGAAACAAAATGACACGTTTTCCAGAACTTGAAAAATTTATAAATACGATAAATATAGATCTTGTGGATTACTACTTTTTAAAGGATAACCTAAATGATTGGGATAAGTGTGTTAAAGCAATTGTAGCACTAAAAGATAAAAGAAATAATTGGCCAACTGATAAAAAAGTTACTAATGACCTAAAAGATGAAGCAAAAAATATAAGAGATAGTGTTAAAGAAGAATTTAAGAAAGTTAAAGAATTGTTAAATTGCACGTCAGATGAAGCGATTGCAGACATAAACTTTATGTACAATATTCTGAATAAACTTAAAAACATAATATTGGAGTTTTCTGAGAAGTTCTATCAGAAAAAAAGAGAGAAAAACATAATGGACTTCAATGATATGGAACACTTAGCTTTAAAAATTCTAGTAAAAAAAGACGAAGCTGGAAATGTTGTAAAAACAGAAGTTGCAAAAAAGTATGAGGAAAAATTTGAAGAAATTGCAATAGACGAATATCAAGATAGCAACTTGGTACAAGAGTATATCCTAACGAGTGTATCAAAAGGAAACAATGTTTTTATGGTTGGAGATGTTAAGCAGAGTATTTACAAGTTTAGACAGGCAAGACCTCAATTATTTATAGAAAAATATAATAAATATAAGTTAGAACCAGAAGCGGGCGAAGATAGAAAAATTCAGCTATTCAAAAACTTTAGAAGTAGAGAAAATGTACTAAACATTACAAACATGGTGTTTGAAGATATTATGAGCAAAGAGCTCGGAGACATAGATTATAATACGAATGAGTATTTGAATTTAGGAGCATCTTATTTGGAAATTCCAGAGCAGGATTACACGACTGATATCGAGATTATAGATACGAGTGATGAAGATAATGATATCTGGAAAGATGAGAATTCAGAACAATCGGTATACATACCATCAGAGGAAGATAGCGATGATGCAGAACAAGAAAGAGTAGAAGATGTTGTATTAGAGGCAAGATTTGTAGCAAAGAAAATTAAAGAATTAATCGATAGCAAGTATCAAGTTATAGACAAAAAAGAAGGAAAAAGAAACATTAGATATAAGGACATTGCAATCTTATTAAGAAGCATAACTGGAATTGCGAATGTTTATGAAAAAGAAATTTCTATGCTAGGAATTCCTGTATACAGTGATTGCTCTGGAGAATATTTGCAGTCAATCGAAATAGAAACCATTATGTCATTGCTAAGAATAATAAACAACCCAATGCAAGACATTCCACTAGTTACTGTAATGCGTTCGCCAATAGGCAATTTTACGGACAATGAGCTTATTGAAATTAGATTAAATGATAGAAATTCAAATTTCTATGAAGCTCTTATCAAAACTGATACTCCAAAGGTTAGAAAGTTCTTGCAATTATTAGAAGAGCTTAGAAATGATGAACAATATATGGCTCTGGATGAATGGATTTGGAACATATATACAAAGACTGGTTACATGAATTATGTGAGCCTAATGCCAAATGGAAATTTGAGAGTGTCAAATTTGAAGATGCTATTTGAAAGAGCAAAACAGTATGAATCTGCAAGTTTTAAAGGACTATTCAACTTTATTAATTTTATAGATAAGATAAAATTTAATAGTGAAGACTTAACTTCTGCAAAAATAATAGGCGAAAACGAAGACGTAGTAAGGATTATGAGTATTCATAAGAGTAAAGGACTAGAGTTTCCAGTTGTAATATTAGCAGGAGTTGGAAAGCAATTTAATATGCAAGATTTAAACGAAAAAATATTACTGGATCAAGATTTAGGACTCGGACCACAATATATCGATTCGGAAAGACATATTGAATTTAAGACTCTAGCTAAAAAGGCACTAGCAATAAAAGCAAAAAGAGAAGCCGTGTCTGAAGAGATGAGAGTTTTGTATGTTGCATTAACAAGACCGAAAGAAAAATTGATAATAGTTGGAAGGCAAAAAGATGCAAACAGGAAGATAACTGAAAAGCAAAAGGCTTTAGAGGTGTATCCATCAGACGATAGTAAAATTAATGCATATTTATTGCAAAAATACAAAACATATTTGGATTGGTTAGAGCTAATATATGAAAAAGAAGGAGTTGCAAAAACAGAAAAAATATTCAGAGTAAATGTGCATAATAAAAAAGAACTATTAGAAAATTTGAAAAAAGAAGAGCAAATAGAAGAAGACATTTATCAAAAAATAATAGAAAATGCTAAGAAGTCTGATAAAGAAGAAAAGCAAAAAATATTAGAGTATTTAAATTGGAAATATCCACATGAAGAAATAGAAGGAGTTCCAACCAAGACGTCTGTAACAAAAATAAAAGAAATGGTAAATGCAGAACAGGTAGAAGAACAGACTAAAAATGTGAAATTTGCAGTAGAAGAAACAAAAGAGGCAAAAGCTATAACACAAAAACCTAAATTTGTAAATAATAATGAAAACGCAAAGATTAGCAATGCACAAAAAGGAACTTTAATGCATTTATGTGTTCAGAAAATGAATGAAAAAGAAGAATATACAGCAGAAAAAATTCAAGAACTAATAGATGAATTAAAACGAAGAGAAATAATAAGCAAGGCAGAAGCGGAGAGTATCAATATAGGCAAGCTACAAGGATACACGAAATCCGATTTATGGCAAGAATTGAAAAATGCAAAAGAAATCCATAAAGAAAAAGCATTTTATATAAATGTAAAAGCAAGCAGAATGTATGATATAAGCAAGGAAAATGATGAAAACATTTTAGTGCAGGGAATTATAGATTTATATTATATAGATAAAAACGGAAAGCTAGTACTAGTCGATTACAAAACAGACTATGTAGAAGCGGGAAAAGAAAACGAGTTAGTAGAAAAATACAAAGAACAATTATATTTATATAAAGATGCACTAGAAAAAGCATTAAATAGAAAAGTGGATAGGATGTGGATATATAGTTTGTATTTGAATGAATCGATAGTGATTGAAAAATAATTACAATTTTTGCTACGTCAAATATCATTTCAAATGCGGTTACATACAAAAAGTATGCGCCCTTGCCTTTGAAATTCATTTTCCTTGCAAAAATTTAATTCTTTTCCAATCAAATTTAACCTAAAGAGAGAAAGGAGGAAGTGCACTTACAGTGTACAGAAAAAATGAGATTAGACAAATTTTTAAAAGTTTCAAGAATAATAAAGAGAAGAACAGTTGCAAACGAAGCGGCTGATGGAGGAAGAATATCTGTAAATGGTAGAGTAGTAAAACCAAGCTATGAAGTAAAAGTTGGAGATATTGTAGAAATCAAATTTGGAGATAAAATATCAAAATTTAAGATAGTAGAAATACCAACAGTACAAGGTAAAAACATGCCACAGATGGTAGAAGAAGTGGAGCAGTAATTCAATAGAAAAATGTAGAAAAGTAAGCAAATGTGTAAGAATTTGACGTACGATTTTGCTTGCTTTTCTTTTGTTTTGAGAATATAATTATAGAGCTTGGAATAGATGAAAACATCTATGAAAGTATTAACGTTAATATATATTTAAATTTATCAAATTATTTTTAATCAAAAAGATTAATTTCTTTATTCGCTATAGCGAAAGGTAAAATCCAAAACCAATCAACATGTTGTGTTGCAAATGAAAAAATATTATTTTGAAAACATTCAGAGAAAATTTATTGAGATAAAATACACAAAAATTTTACTTATGAGTTGAAAAACAATCAATAGAATGGTAAAATAGAAAGGAAGTCAATGGACGATTTAAAAGAAAATAATATTAGAATAGAAGACACAAAGATAACAAGATTACCATTAACATCAGATTATGTATTTAAAAGAATATTTGCAAGAGAAGAAAATAATTCAATGTTAAAGGATTTCTTAGAGGCAATATTGAATATACATATAGATAAAGTAGAAGTAAAGAACCCAGAATTAACACCTAATATGGCAGATGAAAAACTTGGAATATTAGACCTAAAATTGGATATAGATAATGAAAGAGTAGTAGATGTAGAAATGCAAGTTTCGAATGAATATAATATAAAAGAAAGGTCTAGCACATATTTATCAAAGCTTGCGGCAGAACAATTAAAAGCTAAACAAAATTACAAAGAACTCAAAAAGATAATAACAATAAACATATTGAAATATAATTATCTAGAGAGAAATTCATATCATTCAATAGCAAAAATGAAATATGAGAATACAAAAGTTTCGAATGAACATAATATAAAAGAAAGGTCTAGTACATATCTATCAAAACTTGCAGCAGAACAACTAAAAGCTAAGCAAAATTACAAAGAGTTAAAAAAGATAATAACAATAAACATACTGAAATATAATTATTTAGAGAGAAATGCATATCATTCAATAGCAAGAATGAAATATGAAGATACGAATCCAATAGAATTTGTTGATATGGGGTATAAAAAAGAAGAGGAAGAGGCAACAAATACATTTGAAATGCACTTTATAGAACTGCCTAAATTTAAAGAAAAAAATCCAGACTGCAACACAAAGCTAGAGCAATGGCTATGGTTGATAGATGGAAGCGAGGAGGAGAAAGTAAAAATGTCGGCCAAAGAAAATGAAGAAGTAAATAAGACAGTAGAAGAACTAAACAAATTAAGCAAAGATCCAGACGAAGTCGCAAAATATGAAGAACGTGAGTGGAGCATTATGAGGTACGATGTCGAGATGAAAACAAACAGAGAACTTGGAGAAAAAGAAGGCGAAGCACGTGGTTTGAAAATTGGTAAAGAACAGGGAAGGAAAGAAGAAAAAACAAAAATTATAAAAAAATTATATTCTTTAAACATACCAATTGAAAAAATAGCTGAAATTACAGAAATGTGCATTGAAGATGTGAAGAAAATAGTAAAATAAAAAGAGGCGCTCTCCAGTGGAGAGCGTCTTAACTCTCATTCAGTTATTACATAAATCAAAAAGATTCTAATTTTAAGATTGCGGGTTTTAAATTATTCAGTCGAAACTTGTAAATTGTGCTAATATATCATTTAAATATGTAAAATTATATCATAAAAAGAACTACGAAAATGCTTGATATACAAGCGTTTTCATGCTATTATATATTTAGTTTTATAAAACATTAATTTTTACTCGAAGCAGACAAGCTTCAAAAAATATCGATATTTAAAATTTTATTAGAGGTTCTCTAATCTAATACAAAGCTATTATTTTGTGTCTAAAAATATCCCATAAGAAAAAATGAAGAAAAACTAATGAATTTACTATTAAGTTTGATCCCCCATAACTAAAGGTAAATAGAATTATTTTGATATAAACTTAGAAAAAACTTTTAAAATGTAAGAGATTTTTAACTAAAGATAATTTAATTTTCTATATAAGCCAAGCTCCAGGAAAAAGAAATAGAAATTTATAAGAATATATGCTCGGAGGTGATATTATAAGACAGATGTACATATCATAATGGAATTATTATGCCATAAAATAAGTAAAAACCCTATTTTATTTATAAAACTTAAAATATCTATATTAAATGGTTTTGAGGTAGCAAAAGCTACCTCTTTTAAAATTTTACGATACTTTAAATCTTTCAGTAATAGGACCTAACAATTCGTTTACATCTACACCAAGTACTACGGATATTGCACAAATTTCATAGTCTCGTACTGTTCTTTGGTTGTTTTCTATTCTGTAAAGGCTAGTAACCGGGATGTTTACGCCAAGTAAAAGAAGTTTAGAAGAAAATTTTTCTAGTGAAAGTCCTTTTTCAATTCTTTTATCTTTTAGTATAGGTCCAATTAGATTTAAATTATCCTCATATTTGCTAAAATTATTCATTGAAAAACTCCTTCGTATAAAATTTGTATAATTTAAGTAATTATATAATCAAAGCTACGACAATATGTTTACACACGTGAAACAAAACGAGTGATAATACATGGTAAAAATAACCAGTTTTTAGCTTATTTAAATATTTGTAGCACTTTTTAAAAGTAGACATAAACTATTAGTAAGATGATTGACTTTGGAGGGTGATTGGAAAATTTAATTTTTTTCAATCAAATAAAATGTAAGAAAGGACTGTGAAAAATGGAGAAAAAAAGCATCGTACGAATACAAAATATTTCAAAGACGTATCAAGCTGAAAATGGAGAAGTAGAAGCATTAAAAGGAATAAATTTTGATGTAAAAGAAGGAGAGTTTATAAGCATAATTGGACCAAGTGGATGTGGTAAATCTACTCTGTTATCAATAATTTCTGGGCTAGAAAGTAAAACAAACGGAGAAGTGTACATAGATGGAAAAGTGGGATATATGTTGCAAAAAGACAATCTTTTAGAATGGAGAACTATTTATAAAAATGTTTTATTAGGACTGGAAATTCAAAAGGCATTAACAGAGGAAAATAAAAATTATGCAATCGAACTTCTAAAAAAATATGGTTTATATGAATTTAGAAATAAATATCCAACGCAATTGTCTGGAGGCATGAGACAAAGAGTTGCACTAATAAGGACGCTGGCAATTCGTCCGAAGGTATTGCTATTAGATGAGGCATTTTCTGCACTTGACTACCAAACAAGGCTTATGGTAACAGAAGATATATACAAAATTTTAAAGACCGAGAATATAACGGTACTAATGGTTACACACGATATTTCGGAGGCTATAAGTATGTCAGATAGAGTGGTGGTTTTAAGCCAGAGACCCGCAACAGTAAAAAACATATACACAATTGACTTCGAGATGGAGAACAGGACGCCATTAAATTGTAGAGAAAAGCCTAAATTTAGTAAGTATTTTAACATAATGTGGAAGGAGCTTGAAGAGTATGACAAAGAAGCTGGAAAAGAAACTAATGTCTGAAGATAGAAAAAGATATTTAAGAAAAAAGAAGTTTAGAAAAATTGAGATACTCGCAACACAAATTTTAATAGTAGTTGCTTTTATAGGAATATGGGAACTTCTTGCAAGGCTTGGAAAAATAGATAGCTTTATTACTAGCCAACCATCTAGAATAGTAAAAACATTTCTAAATTTGTCATCAAATGATTTAGGAAGACATCTAAGAATTACATGTATAGAAACATTGGTGGGATTCTCTTTAGGAACCATAATGGGAGTAATAATAGCAATAATTCTATGGTGGTCATCGTTCATTTCTAAAGTGTCTGAACCATTCTTGGTAATACTAAACGCACTACCAAAAGTAGCATTAGGACCAGTAATAATAATATGGGTTGGTGCCGGAATGCCAGCTATAATAGTTATGGCACTTGCAATTTCGCTTATTGTAACAATATTAAATATCTTAAATGGACTTATAAACACAGATAAAGAAAAAATAAAAATGGCTGAAACTTTTAATGCAAGCAAGTTTCAAATACTTACAAAAATAGTAATACCGGCAAATATCTCAACATTATTCAATACTCTAAAAGTAAATATAGGATTATCACTAGTCGGAGTAATATCTGGAGAGTTCTTAGTATCAAAAGGAGGACTCGGATATCTAATTGTATATGGAGGGCAAGTATTTAAGCTGGATCTGGTAATGACGAGTGTAATTATTCTTGCAATAGTCGCAGCCGTAATGTACGAAAGCATAGAAATATTAGAAAAAATTGTGATGAAACAGAGATAGAATGTACAAGATTATTATAAAAGGGAATGAAAATAAGCTAAATTTATAATAAATGTGTAATGGTAAATATGAAAGAGGCAATAATGTGTCGATAGAAAAACAATAAAATTTACTTTTTATCTGTTGATAAAGCCTCAAAAATAAAGAAAGGAAATTTTAAAAAATGAAAAAGATTATAACGATAATAGTGTGCATATTGCTTGTGGCTGTTGTAATAGCGGTTGGATTTATAGCAACAAGACCACAAAGAAATGATACTGCAATAAAAACACTAAAAGTAAATGAGGTTACAAGATCAGTCTTTTATGCACCACAATATGTGGCAATTGCTAATGGATTCTTCGAGGAAGAAGGCTTAAAAATAGAATTAACAACAGGTCAAGGTGCAGACAATGTAATGACAGCAGTATTGGCAGGACAGTGTGACATAGGTTTCTGTGGTCCAGAGGCTTCAATTTATGTATATAACGAAGGAAAAGAAGATTACGTAGAAGTATTTGCTCAATTAACAAAGAGAGATGGCTCATTCTTGGTAAGCAAAAATAAAACAGATAATTTCTCATGGCAGGATTTGAAAGGAAAAACAGTAATACCAGGAAGAAAAGGTGGAGTGCCATACATGACATTTGAATATGTTTTAAAACAAAATGGACTAAACCCAGAAACAGATTTAGTATTAGACGATAGTATAAAATTCGACTTAATGGCAGGAGCTTT
>FR880061.1:31931-45344 GCA_000435175.1 Clostridium sp. CAG:245 | reverse complement strand
GGAAATGCTGAGTATGTAACACTATTCGAACCAACAGCATCAATGACAGAAGCAGAAGGAAAAGGTTATGTAGTTGCATCAGTTGGAGAGGCGTCTGGAGAAGTTCCATACACAGCATACTGTACAAAGAAAAGCTATATAGAAAAAAATAGCGAAACAATAGAAAAATTCACACGTGCAATATATAAAGGACAAAAATGGGTAAAATCACACACATCAAGAGAAATAGCAGAAGCAATACAAAGCTTCTTCCCAAGCACAAGCGTAGAATCAATAGAAAAATCAGTACAAAGCTACAAAGACATAGACGCATGGAACGAAACACCTGTACTAAAAGAAGAAAGTTTCGATAAACTACAATTAATAATGACAGAAGCAGGAGAACTAACACAAAAAGCACCATACAACAAAATAGTAAACAACACATATGCAGAAAAAGTAATAAAATAAATTTTTCGCCCAATAGGGACGTTCCTATTGGGCGAAATACCAGTATAACAACTAGAATTTATCCCCAAACTCTTGTATTTTCCGCCAAAATAATATAAAATAACTTTGATATTTTTTAATATAAATAAAAATAATAGAAGAATTAAAAAAATATAATAAAAATATATCACAAGATGTAAAACGCTTTTTTAAATTTTTGCCTAAAAACGACAAACAAATTACAAGGCTTGTACTAAAATACTAGCATACAGTTAAAGGTACAAAAGTTAAAAAGGTAAGAGGTGGTAAAGATGTTTCAAAATATATCAAAAAACACAGAAGAAGTTTTTGATGACGAGGTTGATTTTGCTACGCAAAGCAAAAAAGAAAAGATAATTGGAATATTAAAGCAAAATTTTAGTGTTCCAAACATCATTATTTATGCCCTAGCATTTATAATGTCTTTGCTAGGAGGGCAAAATAGCCCAGTATTTACAAGTGCTGCACCATTTGGTTATGCCATTACGGCAGCTAGTTTTGGAGCGGGCGTTCCAGCACTAATTGTATGCTTAGTAACATTAGTTGGAACAGCAATAAAGTTTGGCGGAAGTGGTCTTTTATTTTACATATTAACACTGCTAATATTTGTAGCGTTAGTGCTAATAAAAAGACCAATTGAGCAAGAAGAAAGCAATGAAAAATTAAAAGTTGGAATGCAAATGACTGTTGCAGTATTCATTGTTCAAATGATTAAACTTTTATTTAAAGGCTTCCTAGTTTATGACTTATTATATACTTTAATGATAACAATCACTACGGCAATTTTATATAAAGTTTTTGTAAATTCATTAATTGTATTCAAAGAGATAAAAATAAAAAAAGTATTTTCAATAGAAGAGGTAATGGGAGCAAGTTTAATGCTTGCATTAGCCGTAAATTGTTTAGGAAACTTTAGTATATTTGGCTTCTCAATTCGAAACATATTGTGTATTCTAATAGTACTAGTAATGGGCTGGAAGAATGGAGTACTAGTAGGCGGGACTACTGGAATAACAATAGGAACGGTAGTAGGAATATTATCAGGTCAACAACCTGTAATGTTAGCCGCATATGCGATATCTGGAATGATTGCAGGGCTATTAAATAGACTTGGCAGAGTCGGGGTTATAGTTGGATTTATAATAGGAAATGTAGTATTATCATATGTTGCAAATGGAAATACAGTAGAGGTAATAAAATTTCAAGAGATATTAATTGCCGCTCTTGGACTTCTTGCAATTCCAAAATCATATAAAATCGAAATAAGTGATTTAGTTGGAAATACTAAGATGCTTCCAGAAACAACTACAAGAACTTTGGAAGAAAATAAAGAGACTATAAATAAGCTTACAAATATGTCTAATACAATTTCAGCAATGGCAAGAGAGTATGAAAATGCTGCTGCTACAATTGTTACAGACGAAGAGCTAGAAAAGCAAGAAAAGGCTAACCAAGAACTATTTGAAGATGAATTATATAACAATTTGGAAGGCAAAGAAGAAAATCTATTATATGAAGACATCTATAATAATAACGAAAATATTTTAGATGAAATTTTTGAGCAACTTATGGCAAGAGAAGTTATTACAAGAAAAGATATAGTAAAAATATTTGCAAGCCATAACAATTATATAATGGGATTTAGTGCAGATTCTAAGGAAGATGACTATGTTGCACAAAATGATATTGATGAAATTGTAAGAGCTATAAATTCTGCATATAGAGTTAGCAAGTTAAACTTTATATGGAAAAAGAAACTAGATGAGAACAAAAAAACAATGTCAAGTCAATTAAATGGAGTTTCTGAAGCATTATCAAACTTGGCAAATCAAATTACAAAAGATGAAGATGATATATACAAAACTCAAAAAGAGCAAGTAAAAAAATTGCTAGAGGAAAAAGAAATAGAATTAAAAGACATTACTGTGAAACAAGAAGATAGCGGTAGATACATTATAACGTTATACACAGGTGTGTGCAATTCTGTGGATGGAAAAGAGTGTGGAGTTAAAAAAATTGCACGAATTTTAGCAAAAGTATTTAACGAAAAAATGGTTTTACAAAAACAAAAATGTGGACTAAGAGCAAATGACAATACTTGTATGTATACATTTACATCAGAAGATGAATTTACAATGCAAGTAGGACTTGCAAAAGCAAAGAAGTTTGATTCCATAATATCTGGTGACACAACCTTGCAAACAAGGCTAGAAGATGGCAAATATTTGCTTGCAATAAGCGATGGAATGGGCTCTGGACCAGATGCAAGAAAGAGCAGTAAAATTGCAATAAAAACACTAGAAAGACTGCTAAAATCTGGCTTTAACAACGATACAGCTCTAAAGTTAGTAAACACAACAATATCTGCAAACACAGACGAGGACATGTATGCAACACTGGATGTAAGCATACTAGACTTGTACAAAGGCAATATGAAATTTATAAAAAATGGAGCTTGCCCAACATTTGTAAAAAGAGGAGGAAATGTAGAAACACTAAAATCAGTTTCGTTACCAACAGGAATACTAAACAATATAGATTTAGTAGAATATAACTACGACCTTCAAGACGGAGATATAGTTGTAATGTGCAGTGATGGAATACTAGAATCCAACAAAGAATACATAAGCAAGGACTTATGGATGCAAGAAATATTGGAAGAAATTGAGACAGATGATGCACAGAGAATGGCAGATTTAATATTAAAAGAAGCCATAGACAATGACTTCGGAAAAGAAAAAGATGACATGACTGTAATGGTTTATAAAATACATAAAAAGAATATATAAAATAAAAGATTCATGCTTTAATACAAAGTGTGAATCTTTTTTGAAAACATATAATTACTAAAAATTAGTCGAAACATTAGTCAATAGCCATATCAAAAGATAATTCATACACTGAATATGCTATAAAAAATCAGTGTGCCAGTCAAATAATTTGATAAAAGATTTAAAATCTCCTCTTTTATATTGTAATTCCACCATATTTTGTGATATATTATACTTGCAAAAATTATATAAATTAGAGAGGACATTTATGAGTAGAGGAAAAAGATATAACGGATCTGAACATAAGCTAAATATAAAAAAAGTTATTGCTGTTATAATAGCATTTTTAGTAATAATAATGTTTGTAGCAGTTTTTATAAAATTAATGCAGCCCAAAGCTGAAACAACTGAAAAGAAAGTTGCAATGGCATACTATTCTGCATTTACAAACAATAAATGGGGCATAATTGATTCATCTGGAAACACAGTAATTACACCAAGTTATGATGAAATGGTTGTTGTTCCAAACAAGGACAAGGCTGTATTTATAGTAACATATGATGTAGATTACACAAATGGAACATACAAAACAAAGGCAGTAAATGAAAAAAACGAGCAACTATTTAGCACATACGACCAGGTTGAAGCAATTCAAAATTATGATCAGCAAAATAATATCTGGTATGAAAAAAGTTGTTTAAGAGTAAAAAAAGATAATAAATATGGATTGATTGACCTTTCAGGGAAAGTACTTCTAGACTGTAATTACGAGAGCATAGAGCCACTTATAGGAATTAGCAATAGTTTAATTACAACGAAAGATGGCAAGAAAGGGCTGGTAAGCTCGACGGGTTCTGTAATAATAGATAACGAATATGCAGATATCAAATCATTAACAAACGAATATGAAAATGGATATATTGTAAAAAATTCTGAAGGAAAACTTGGAGTAATTGGAACAAGTAAAAAAATATTACTTCCAATCGAATATGATGAAATTAAGAATGTATATGCCGAAAGCACTTATATAGCAAAACAAAGTGGTTCTTGGAAGATTGTAAATGTAAAAGACAATACATCAACCGACTTAAACTATGATGATGTGAAATCAATGGATAGTAGCAACATGGTAGTTGTAAAAGGTGGAAAATACGGAATTGCAACATTAGCAGGAGAAGAAAAAGTTACACCACAATTTGATTCTTTGAAAAACATTTATCAAAATTATTACATTGCTCAAAAAGACGGAAAACAAGGTGTGATAGATTCTGATAATAACGTAAAAATTGATTATAATTACAAATCTATAACATATGTAAAAACAGCAAATATTATAGAAGCTGAATCTGAAAAAGTTGAAACAGATTTATATGATAAAAATTTTAACTTGAAATTATCTGGAATAGTATCTGAAATTAACACAGATCAAGGCTACATGAAAGTTAGAATAAATTCAGATTATAAATATTATAATTTTAAATTTGAAGAAAAGAAAAATACAGAAATTTTAACAAACAATACATTATTCTTGGCAAAGAAAGATGGAAAATACGGTTATGTAGACAAAAATAATGTTGTAGTTGTAAACTATATTTACGATGATGCAACAGAGCAAAATAATTCTGGATATGTGGCAGTAAAAAAAGACGGAAAATGGGGAACAATTAATTCAAAAGGCGAAACAACGGTAGCCCCAACACTTACACTAGAAAATAATCCAGTAATAGACTTTATTGGAATATGGCACTTAGCAGAAGATGCTAATGCAAATTATTATACGAAATAAAAAGTTGAAAAATTAAAATTTTGGCAATGTCAAGTTTATTTAAAATGCAATTACAAAACATGTAAAGTTGCCTTTTAAATGTATTTACACTGCCAAAATTTAGCGTTTTCAGTTAGAAGAACTTAAAAAGGAGAAATGCAAATGGAACTAAAGACTAAGTATCAATACACATATTTTATATACCCATATATAATAAAACAAAAAAATTTAAACAGGTACTTTCTAAGCTTGTTAAAAAATCCAAGCTTTGAGATGAAAACTTTTGACAAGGAAAAAGACGAAGATTTATATTCATATTTCTTGCCAAAGGTTAGAAATACAATGTTTTGGACTATGGGGTTGAACAGAAGTAAACTTACAAAGTTCTATGATTTAGACGTAGCAACTCAAGCCACACTCTTAACAGAATACCCATGTACGATGTTTGAATATTCGTTAAATGAAGATATACAAGGCAAAGCTGGAAAAAGAGATGGAATATTTTTTGATATAACAAATATAACACTAGTTTGTTTTAATACTGGCATATGCTTTATGCTTATGAAAACAATGCTAGAAGGTGAAAACAGCCTTGCCAACATATGTAATTTCAATTATAAATTTAGAGACATAAAATCGGAAGCTTATGATTATAGAGGGTATGAAAATATAAAAATTCAAACAGACAGATTTAACACTATAAAAGAAATTACAGATTTAATTACAGAAATTACAGGCGAAAATAAAGAAGCTACAAAAATGAATATAGATACAAACAGATTTATTACATATTCATACGCTTGTATAGGGCAAGAAGACTGGAATGATAATACAAATATAGAATTATTACAAAAGGAATTTTATAAATTTGTAAATGTCGAAAAGGCGGACTATATAGTTGATAGTTGTAATGAAAGCCTTGCTAATAAAGTTGGAATTGTAGAAAAATCTAAAAACGAAATCTATGGCTGTAGTAATGTTGGAACGGTTTTGTTAACATCAGATATAAATTTAGAAAATTGTACTAAAAGACAAAGTGAATTCGAAAGACAATATTTATATCAGTATATATATAATTTGTACAAAAAAATAAGCTTGAAAAAATTAAACTATGATTTTGAGAAAAAATCGAAAAGTGCAAAAGAAGAATTCATAAAATTTGCACAAACAACATGGATAGAAGAAATTACAAATGACAATTTGGGCAGTTTGTTACAAAATGAATGGACAAAAACACTAAAAATGGATGCAATTTTTAAGCAAGTAAAAAACAAATACGATTTATTATATAAAAACTTAAACATAGAGAAAACAGCTAGCACAAATAAAATAATTGTAGCAATACTTGCAATATTGCTAATTATGAATATAATTAGTATTTTTAAAATATTTTAAAAATGAAAAATCACAATTGTGGCTATTTTAAATTTCATTCATAATGATTATATAATATATATGAAAGTCCACTAAATTTACTTGACAATGTTTAACTTTTTTCAAGTAAAATAGCACTCTATGAAAAGGAGAAAAATAAACATGCAGATAAAATCTGGAATAGATATAATTGAAGTTGAAAGAATAAAAAGTTCTATAGACGAAATGGGAGATAATTTTCTGGATAGGGTTTATACAGAAAACGAAATACAATACTGTGAAAGCAAGAAAAAAAACAAATATCAAAGTTATGCTGCAAGGTTTGCCGTAAAAGAGGCTGCCTTCAAGGCTGTATCAACACTTATAAAAGATAAATATTCTATATCATGGAAAAACATAGAGACTACAAATGATGAAAATGGAAGACCAAGTGTGAAATTTATTTCACTAACAAAAGAGGTTGAAAAAGAACTTGCAAAAATAGAAAGTATAGATGTGAGCATATCACATTTAGAAAAATATGCGGTTGCAACTGTAAATATTCTGTTTTAATGAGAATGCTGAAAAATAATTATAAATTTGGCTAGAGTTAGGTGTGTCTACAATGTTGAAAAACATAAAAGATTTGTGTCCATGCTTTGTAAATAATGCCTATTTTGATAGAATTTAATTATTTTAGCAAGTTTTGAGTGGAAGGAAGATTAAAAGTGGAGTTTTTTGATTCACATGCTCATTATAATGATGAGAAATTTAATGAAGATAGAGAAGAAATAATCGAAAAAATTTATAGTGCAGACATTACAAAATTTATTAGTGCAGGGTATAGTCTAGAATCTTCTAAAAAGGGGATAGAACTTGCTGAAAAATACGATTATATTTATACAACATCTGGAATTTCTCCAAATGATGTTAAAGAAAGTATCGAAGAAACGCAAAAAGATATAGATGAGTTAAAAAAACTAATAATAGAGTATAAGAGAGGAAAGAAAGAAAAAGACAAGCTAGTTGGAATTGGTGAAATTGGTCTAGATTATTACTGGAATAAAGGAAATAAAGAAATTCAAAAGTATGCATTCATAGAACAAATAAAACTTGCAAATGAGATGAATTTGCCAATAGCAATTCATACTAGAGAAGCTGTAATGGATACCCTAGAAATACTAAAACAAAATCCAGTAAATAAAAAAGGTGTATTCCATTGTTGCCCATTTAATAGAGAACTAGTAAAAGAAGCCTTAAAACTGGGTTTTTATATATCAATAGCCGGACCTGTAACATTTAAAAATTCAAAAAATGCACCAGAAATAATAGACATGATACCGATTGACAGAATGTTAATAGAAACAGATAGCCCATATTTAGCACCAGAGCCAGTAAGAGGCACTAGAAATGATTCTAGAAATGTAAAATATACAGCACAAAAAATTGCAGAATTAAAAGGACTTACATTAGAAGAAGTTGCAGAAGCAACGTATAGAAATGCACAAACATTATATAGTATTGAAGACTAATACAATAAAAATACCTTATTGATAAATAAATTCAATAAGGTGTTTTTATATTAGTATTATTTTCCAAAATCTACTTTTACATTTTTACGAGCTTCTGCATTGTCTACTTCGAATAAAGCTTCAGGTTTAAATCCAAATAAGCCAGCAGCAATATTTGAAGGGAAAACTTCTAATTGTGTGTTATATTTTGTAACAGTATCATTGTAAAATTGTCTTGAATAAGAAAGTTTATCTTCTGTTTTAGATAATTCATCTTGCAAATTCATGAAATTTGTATTGGCTTTCAAATCTGGATAATTTTCAGAAAGAGCCATAATTGTTTTTAATGTACTTGAAAGAGAACTATCAATACTTGCTTTATCTTCAACTGTTTTAGCATTTGTCCATGAAGAACGTAAGCTTGTAACTTTTTCTAAAACATCAGATTCGTGTGCCATGTAGCCTTTTACTGTTTCAACAAGATTTGGGATTAAATCAAATCTTCTTTGAAGTTGTACATCAATCTGGCTCCAAGCATTTTTAACTCTTTGTCTTGCTACCACTAAATTGTTGCGCATAACAATTAATGCAATAACAATAGCAACCAAAACAACAATTATAATTAGTGCTACCATAGTGATTACCTCCTATAATAAATTTGATTATACTATATCATATATAAAATATGTTTACAACAAAAAAATATCAAAAAAGTAGTAATATTTTTTCAAAGTCAGTCATATTATATAATAGGACAATCTGGTAAAATTGGACAAAATTTCCAATGGTTGAGCCTGTAAGAATAGCACGGATAGCGCCAAATTTGACATGTTAAGAAAAAAATGGTATAATAAAGACGTTGTTTCAAAAGGAGGAACTAAAAATATATGAAGAAAGCAAAAAAAGCAGAAAATCCAATACGAAAAATAATTGGTATTTGCTTAATACTACTATTCGTAATGGGCGTTGGAGTTATGGCGTCAAATGCTAAACTTTACAACGTTAAAATAATTCTTTCAAATGGTTATATAATGAATGTAACAACATCTAAAACAAAGGTATCAGAAATATTAGATGAAAACCACATAATATTATTACCAGAGGAAAGCGTTATACCAAATGAAGATAGCGAATTATCAGACAATAAAACAATAAAAATATCTAAAGATGAACAACAAACAGTTGAAGTTGCTGAAAATGCAGAAACATCAGAGAATGTTACAGTAGAAACTTTATTAAAAACTTACGATTCAATCGTAGAAAAATTAGAAACAGTACAAGTAACAATTCCATACGAAACAATTACAAAAGATGTTTCAAACAATGACTCAAATAAAAGAGAAACCGTTGTACAAAAAGGTAAAGACGGATTAAAAGAAGTAACTTACAAAGTAAAATATCAAAATGATGTTGAAATTGAAAGAACAGAAATTTCTTCTAACATAATAGAAGAACCAGTTGACAAAATTATAGAAATTAGAAAAACTATAACAAACAGAAGCACAAGAAGCTCATCAGTTTCTTATAGTAATGGTGTATGGACATATTCAAGTGAGGAATTCGACTTATTATGTGCCATAACAGCACAAGAATGTAGCTCAAGCTACCAGGGTGCTTTAGCTGTTATAACAACAGCATGTAACAGAGCAGAGAGCTCAAGATGGGCAAAAAATGGTTCAGATCCATTAAGCCAATACAAGGCTCCGGGACAGTTCTGTTATTCAATAGATAGTTATTGGAAAAGGAGATTAAACGGTAACTATTCATCTGTAGTTGCACAAGCAGTTACAGACGCATTAAAAGGAAAAAGAAACCACAATTACTTATCATTTAGATCAGCAGGATATGCTTCAGGTGAGTACATTGGCGGAAACGTATATTTCAATGCAAAATAATCAATTGCGCTTAGGATAAGAAAACTTATTTTAAGCGCAATTATTGTATTCGGCTTGCTATTTGAACTTACATATAGTAAAATGTAGCTAGTTGAAAAATAATTAGAATTTTGTCTACGTTAAATCTTGTCTAAAACGTGGTTACATATACAAAGTATACGTCCTTGCCTTTTAGATTTCGTTTTCTTCGTCAAAATTTAATTTTTTTCCAACTTTGAGTTTTGAGGAGGATAGAACATGAAGTTAATATCTTGGAACGTAAATGGATTAAGAGCAGTTATGAATAAAGGGTTTAACGACTTTTTTGAAAGCATAGATGCGGATATATTTTGTATTCAAGAAACAAAATTACAAGAAGGTCAAATTGATTATAAGCCAGATGGATATTTCGCATATTGGAATAGCGCTGTGAAAAAAGGTTATTCTGGTACAGCAGTATTCTCTAAAATAAAGCCTAAAAAAGTAACTTACGGAATTAATATAGAAGAACATGACCAAGAAGGACGTGTGATAACATTAGAATTTGAAAAATTTTATCTTGTAAATTGTTATACTCCAAATTCACAAAGAGAGCTCACAAGATTAGAATATAGAATGAAATGGGAAAATGATTTTAGAGAATATTTAAAAGAATTAAACACAAAAAAACCAGTAATTTTATGTGGAGATTTGAATGTTGCACATAACGAAATAGATTTAAAAAATCCAACGTCCAATAGACATAATGCGGGATTTACAGATGAAGAAAGAGGGCAGATGACAAATCTTTTAAATGCAGGTTTTGTGGATTCATTTAGATATTTGTATCCAGACAAAGCAGGAGTTTATTCATGGTGGTCATACATGTTCCATGCCAGAGAAAATAATGCAGGCTGGAGAATAGACTATTTTATCACATCAGCTTCAATAAAAGAAAAAATACAAGACAGCAAAATACATACAGAAGTATTTGGAAGCGACCATTGTCCGGTTGAGCTAGATATAGAACTATAATAAAGTTAAGAAAGGGTACATCAATATGAAAAAAGAAAAGAACGATATAAAGCTATGGTTATTCTGGTTTTCACTTGCAGTAGCAATAATAGCAGCCTATAACATATTAGGAAATTTAGCAGGAGTGGCTCAAATAATAGGAAATATACTTGGAGCAATAATGCCATTTTGTATAGGATTATTAATAGCATATATATTATACATGCCATGTAGAAGCATAGAAACATTATTTAAAAAATCAAAGAAAAAAAGCTTCGTAAACAAACATGCAAGAGGATTAAGTATATTAACAACATACATAATTGCACTTATAGTAATTGTAATAATTTTAAACGTAATAATTCCAATTGTAGTACAAAGTTTGTCAGACTTATTTACAAACCTACCGGGCTATTACAACAGCGTTACAGAAAAAATAAATGAACTTCCAGAAGACAACATACTAAGAAGCGAAAAAGCCACTGAAATAATAAATAACATAAAAAATATTGATTTTACAGCATTATTCAATATGGAAAGAATTCAGCAATATATTAAAAGCGTCATAAGTGCTATGGAAACAATACTAGATGCATTCATCGCAGTAATAGTTTCTGTATACATATTAGCACAGAGAAACGCAATAATAAGATTCTTATCTAAATTTACAAAAGCAGTTGCTTCAAAAAATGCATATGAAAAAATAAAAAAATATTTCATGAAATCAAACAGTGTATTTTTTAAATTCCTAACAAGCCAGGTACTAGATGCAATATTAGTAGGAGTATTAGTATCGGTTGCATTATCAATACTACAAGTAAAATATGCAGTACTATTAGGCTTTATGATAGGACTATTTAACCTAATACCATACTTTGGAGCGATAGTAGCAGTTGTAATTGCAATACTAATTACAGTATTAACAGGCGGAATTGGAAAAGCCTTATTAATGACAGTAGTTGTAGTAATACTACAGCAAATAGATGCAAACATAATAAACCCTAAAATAGTAGGAGACTCACTAGAAATTAGCCAATTACTTGTAATATTTGCGGTAACACTTGGAGGAGCGTACTTCGGAGTAATTGGTATGTTCTTAGCAGTACCAGTAGCAACAGTAATTAAATTAGTAATAGAAGACTTCATAGAAGAAAGAGAAAAAAGCAAAGGAATATAAATGAATAAAAATGGAAAGAAATTTTTATAACCTCTTTCCATTTTTATTTTTTATAAGTCTTTGATTTAATTCCCATAAAGCCGTTTTATTACTATCATATCTTAGTTTTTCCATTGCTTCATTATATTCTACCCATTTGTATTCTTTATGTTCATTTGAGAGTTTAATATCATATTTTTTTAACTCTACTGCAAACGTGTATTCTGGAACAACAAATACACTATCTCCCCAAGTATATTTTCCGGTTATATTTAAAACAGGAATGGTTGTCCTTGAATCTAATTGGCTAATTTCGTTTTTATCAATAATTAGAGACGTTTCTTCCTTTATTTCCCTTACCACTGTTTCGATTGGTGTTTCAGTATCTTCACCTCCACCAGACACAAATTGCCAAATGGGATGAGAATTTCTATAAAATATTGCGAATTTGATTTGTTTATTTTCTTTTTTATATAGAATGGTTAATGTTTGATATGGTGCTCTCATAATGCTCCTTCTTTCATTTAACAATAACAAACAAAGTATAACATATAAATTGGCAGAATGTCTACATTAACAATAAAAAAATATTGCATATTATTACCCAATATGTTATAATACGTTAAAAACAAAGGAGTGAGCTTTTATTGCAGATTGTTAAAACAAAGACATACATAAAAGACTTACAAAAGAAAATAAAAAATAAACACAAGAAAAAAGAAGAAGAGACGATTGAAGCAATAGAAGAGCTAATTATACAAAGCAATAATATGAAAGAATTAATGATAAATCCTTTGTCAAGAGTATATAATATTGAGAAGAAAGATGGCAACTTAAAAGAAATATATACTGCAAAAATAAATGCTAAAATAAGGATGCATATTAAACCAATTGGGGAATATCCATATAAGTTAGAAGAAATTATTGAAGTAGAATTAATTGAGATTGATGAAAAACATTATGGTGAAGGGTAGGTGAGGTTAAGATGATTTATTTTGGAAAATATTTAAAAGACTACTTAGAATATAGCAATATATCACAAACAGAATTTGCAATGAGAATGGGAATTACACAAAAACATATGAACGAAATATTAAATGGAAAAACAAATATAACTTTAGAAATGGCTGCAAACATAGAAAGATTGACTGCAATAAAATCAAGTTTCATTATAAGTGTAGAAAATTCACGCATACTCAAAGAAAATATTCTAAAAGAATATGGAGACTTACAACATATTAAAGAAGAAATAATCAAAAAATATTATATTAATGAACTAAAAAAAAGAGAATGGATAAAATTTAAGGACGAGACAGATGAATTACAAATATGTATAGACTTATTAGATTTTTTAAAGATAAAAGATTTTGAAGTAGTACCAAAATTGGAAGAACAAGTATTATTTAAAAAATCAGGAAATGATTTTAATAAGATTGCATTATGGATTGCCCGTTGTGATGAAATAATAAAAGAGCAAGATGTGAACGAATACAATAGCTATAATCTAATGTTTCTAATAAAA
>FR880061.1:10025-31892 GCA_000435175.1 Clostridium sp. CAG:245 | reverse complement strand
GAATTAGCATATAAAGAAGGATTTGAATTAGAGGAAATAAAAGAATTATTAAATAAATATGGAATATATTTTGTGTGTGAAAAGGCTCTCCCAGGAACAAAAATAAGAGGGTGTTTTAAAGTTAAAGGAAAACAACCAGCGGTGTATGTTACGGATAATTATGCGGGCAAGGATTCATTTTTCTTCGAACTATTCCATGAATTAGGACATTGTAAATCAGATTATAATGAAGGAAAAAACAAAATTATTATAGACGGAAATGAGAAAAAAGAAGAGAAAGCAGATAAATTTGCATTAGAAGTAATGATTCCGGAAAATGTTTGGAACGAAATTATTAATGGAAAGATAGAGAAAAATAAATTAGAAAAAATATCTCAAACAGAAAAAATTCCAATGAGTTTTATAGTTGGAAGATTGGCTAAGAAAGATTTAATTACTTATAGGAGCCGTTTATACCAAGATAACTACCAAAAATAAAATTTCTGCTACATTTAACCAAAAAAACGTCAACTCCTATTGACAAAAATGAAGCAAGTAGTTTATAATAATAGGCATGTAAAGATTTATGTGCTAAGAAAATTAGAACATATAAAATCCCATACGAATGCTACAGCGCACCGGAAGGAGGGGAATATCAATGTCAGAAGTTAAAGTAAATAATGGAAATATAGAAGATGCCTTAAAAAGATTTAAGAGACAATGTGCCAGAAATGGAGTATTACAAGAGGTACGCAAAAGAGAACATTATGAAAAACCTAGTGTAAAGAGAAAGAAAAAGTCAGAGGCAGCTAGAAAAAGAAAATTTTAATTATTAATAAGAGAAAAGAGGCGTTTTCAAAATATATGTAATATTTTGGAAGCGCTTTTGTATTTAAAATTAAATAAAATATAAAGGAGTTGGATAAAATGTTAAAAGAAAAATTATTAGAAGATTTAAAAGATGCTATGAAAACAAAAAATGTAAACAAGAAGAACGCAGTTCAAATGGTTAGAACAGCAATATTACAAATTGAAAAAGACAAGGGAATAGAAGTTAGTGACGAGCAAATATTAGGAATTGTTGCTAAAGAAGTAAAAACAAGAAAAGATGCAATTGCAGAATACGAGCAAGCAAATAGAGAAGATTTAATAGAAAAGGCAAACGAAGAAATAAAAGCTCTAGAAGAATATTTACCAAAACAATTAACTGACGAAGAATTAGTTGCAGAAGTTAAGAAGGTAATAGAGAAATTAAACGCAACATCTATGAAAGACATGGGACCTGTAATGAAAGAAGCAAAGGCTACAATAGGTGCTCAAGCTGATGGAAAAAGAATAAACGAAGTAGTAAAAAGTTTGTTAGCATAGACTTTTAGTAAAATGAATATGGAAAGGAATTTATAATATGTCGATTACTACCACAGAATTAATGGAAGGCGTAAAGCTTCATAAAATAGATACAAAAAAATATAAAACAAATTTATTGGCAATATATCTTACTTCAAAACTTGATAGAAAGCATGTTACAGAGAATGCACTAATGCTTGCTATTCTTAGAAGAGGGACAAACAAATTAAAGACACAAGAAGATATAAATATAAAATTAGAAGAGTTATATGGTGCAGATTTTAACTGTGGAATAGATAAACTATGCAATGATAGTGTATTCAAATTTTATATGGAATCTTTAAATGACGAATTTTTGTATGAAAAAGAAAATGTTTTAGAACAAAGTACTCAAATGCTATTTGACATAGTATTTAGTCCGCTTACTGAAAATGGAATGTTTAATGAAGAATATTTTAATAGTGAGAAAGAGAATCTAAGACAAATAATCAGAAGTAGAAAAGATAATAAAGGTGCATATGCATATTCTAGATGTATAGAAGAAATGTATAAAGACGAGCCATATGGTTTGTTTACGTATGGTTATGAGGAAGATTTGGACAAGATTACAAATAAAGAATTATACAATGCATATTTAGAAATGTTAAAAAACAGTAAAATAGATATTTTTGTGTCTGGAAATTTCTCAGAAGGAAAAAACAATGTGGACGAAATAATCAAGAAACAAATAAATGAGAAAAATGTTCAGCCAAGAAATATTGATGTATATGTAGAAAATGAAGTAAAAGAACCAGTGGCAGAAAAGGTTGTAAGAGAAACAATGGACGTTTCTCAAGGAAAACTTGTAATAGGACTAGATGTTACAAAACTTGATCCAGAAGATAAAGTGGTAGCATCTGTTTATAATGCCATTTTAGGTGGTGGAGCAAATTCAAAATTGTTCCAAAATGTAAGAGAAAAAGCAAGCTTAGCATATAGTGCAGGTTCATTATATATTAAAAACAAAAACAGCATAGTAATAAGAAGTGGAATAGAACAGAAAAACTATGAAAAAGCTCTTGAAATAATCGAGAAACAAATAGATGACATGAAACGAGGTAATTTCGATGAGACCGATATGAAGAATGCAAAACAGCTTATAGTTGCAAGTTTCAGATCTATGGAAGATGAACAAGATTCGACAATTTCTTATTATTTCGGAAAAGAAATGGAGCAAGAAAATGCCGACATTGCAACATATATCAGCAAAATAGAAAACGTTACAAAAGAGCAGATAGTTAAAGTTGCACAAAATGTTACTATTAACACTATATATTTTTTGAGTAAATAGAAAAAACAGGAAGGAAAAGTTTATGAGAGAAATAGAAAACAAAAATATTAAAGAAAAATGCTATATGGAAAAGCTAGAAAATGGCTTGCAAGTTATAATAATTCCTAAAAAAGAAATTCAAAAAAAATATATTATTTGGGCCACAAAATTTGGTTCAATAGACAATACATTTATAGATAGCACAACAGGAGAGAAAGTAGTAATTCCAGATGGAGTTGCACATTTCTTAGAACACAAAATGTTCGAACAAAAAAATGGAGTAGACAGTTTATATGTATTAATGGCTCTTGGATTAGATGCAAACGCATATACAACAAATGACCACACAGCATATTTATTTGAGTGTACAGACCATTTTTATGAGGGCTTAGACGAGCTAATGGATTATGTGCAAAATCCATATTTCACAGACCAAAATGTTGAAAAGGAAAAAGGCATAATTGGACAAGAAATAGGAATGTATGATGATGATCCAGGCTGGCAGTTATATATAAATGCTATGGATTGTTTGTACGAGAAAAATCCAATCAAAGTAGATACAGCAGGAACTGTTGAGACTATATCTGGAATAAATCCGGAGATGTTGTATAAATGTTATAACACATTCTATCATCCAAGTAACATGGTATTGACCGTTGTTGGAGATTTTGAACCAGAAGCAATTCTTGCAGAGATAAAGAAACGTTTAAAAGACAACGAAGCACGTGGAGAAATAACAAGAATATATCCAGAAGAAAAGCTAGAAATAAATAAAAAATATGCAGAAAAAGAAATGGAAGTAAGCTTGCCATTATTCATGATAGGTTTCAAAGACAATATTAAAGATAAATATAATGAAGTTGTAAAAAGACACATCGCAATCGAAATAATACTAAACATGCTAATAGGAAAAAGCTCTAATTTATACAATGAGCTATATAAAGAAGGCTATTTATTATCTCAGCCAGATTTAGAATATGAATTTGGAAATGAATATTCACATGTACTAATCGGAGGCCAGTCAAAAAATCCACAAAAAGTGTATGAAAAAATTGCAGAAAAAATACAAGAAATGAGAAACAACAATATTAATGTGCGAGAATTCGAAAGAATAAAAAAGAAAATATACGGTGACTATGCTGTAGAATACAACAATGTAGCAGACATCGGCAGAATGTTCACATCAGATTATGTAAAAGGAATAAACAGCTTCGAATACATGGATAAATTCGAAGAAATAGACGCAGAATATGCAAAACAAGTATTAAAAGAAATATTCACAGAAGACAAAATGATTATGTCTGTGATAAAAGGAAAAAATTAAGTTTTAATATATTAAGAAATCAAAACATCTTTTTTTCAAAATTCAATTGGAAGTTTGCTTGTTGAGGAGTCCGTTAGGAGCTCAAACCAAGGACAACATATTGATATTTTGAAAAGAAGATGTTTGCCCTTTTTTAGAATAATTAGCTGTTATATTATAAAATATGAAGTCGAATTTATTTGTCAAATTTTATTGCTTTCTGATGTATAATAATAGAATATAAAAAATAACATTATAAAAGGAAAAATATTAAAAAAATAAGTGGAAAAATGCAACACGAAAAACGGCGTAAACCATTGAAAATCCTTGACTCTAGACTATATATGTGGTATTTTGAAATAAAGGAAAAATGTGTGGAGAAAAAGGAGAAAAACAAATGCTAAATGATAAAATTTGTAAATTAAGAGAGAAACTTAATGAAAGCATAATAAATGGAGAAGATTATAGCATAATTTATCAGTTGAGTATTGAATTAGATGAATTAATTGCACAATATTATGAAATATTAACAAAAAATAGTTGACTAAAATATTTTTATTCTATATAATTGAATAAGAAAATCCAGAAAAAAGGAAAGAAAATGAAGAGAAAAGTAAAAATTTTTAGTATAATAATGTTAATTATAATTACTGTATCGTCATTTATGGCGACAATATCATATGCTGATATAATTGATCCAAATGATTATAATCCTAATAATAGCACTGAAGAAGTACCAGAAAAGTTTACAAATATGGTGGGAATAATTGCAACAACAATACAAACTATAGGAGTTATATTATCAATAATTGTAATTGGATTGCTTGGAATTAAATATATGACTGGAAGTGTCGAAGAAAAAGCAGACTACAAAAAATCTATGATTCCATTCTTGATTGGAACAGTACTTATTGTAGCTGTAGGAACTATTATACGTATAGTAAACGATTTAACATCGCAAGCAATAGGTGAATAATAAAAAACAGTTGAAAAACTGCTAAACATGTAGTATAATAGGTAATATAGGAGTTAAAATATGAAGAAATATAAAAAGCTATTAATAAATATTATGGTAATATTTATTATATTATTTAATTTATTCATACCTAATGCATATGCAGGACCATTACAAGATATTATGAATAGAGCAGAAGGCTTTGTAAACAATGGCGAAAACGGAGGAAATGTTATAAACAATGACGCTCTCAAAGAAGGATCAAATACATTATATAATGTTTTATTAGTAATAGGAATTGCAGTAGCATTCATATGGGGAATTGTATTAGGAATACAATTTATAACAGGAAGCCTAGGCGAAAAGGCAGATGTAAAGAAAAATCTAATAGTTTATCTAGTTGGATGCGTTATAATATTTGGAGCATTTGGAATTTGGAAATTGCTGCTTCAATTATTAGAACCACTTGAATAATAAAATAGTTATTAATATTCTTACGAAAGTAAGCTTTAATAAAATAGAAAAATAAGGAGGAATAAACATGAAAAAATCTATAAAGGTAATATCAACACTATTATTAGCAATAATGTTAGTTACATCTATAGCAGGAACTGTACTAGCAGTTGATCCAAATACAGTTCTAAATGGATTAAATGGAAATGGTAATGTTCAAACTAATGACTTAACTAAAGTTGGTAATAACATTGTTACAATAATTCAAGTTGTTGGTATTGTTATAGCAGTAATTGTATTATTAGTTATTGGTATTAAATATATGATGGGTAGTGCTTCAGAAAAAGCAGAATACAAGAAAACAATGATACCATATATAGTTGGTGCAGTTCTTATTTTTGCTGGTACATCATTAGTAAGAGTTATTTACTCATTATCAACTTCAGTATCAACAAAATAATATTTCATAAGTGTTACATAAGTATTACAATAAAATTAAAAGTGCATGTAAATGCACTTTTTTTTGTTTTTAGGTTACATTTTGTTACAATATGTGCTATAATTTAATATATAATATTATGTTAAAACGGAGGAAGTCTATGGGAACATATAATGTGCCTAGAAATGTAAAAGGAGAAGGTAGGATTCTATTCATTTTTACAACAAAAAGCTTAATATATAGTGTAGTAGGAGTTGGCGTTGGATTAATATTTTATTTAATATTTAAGCTAATGAGTCTAACCGTTGTTGGAATTGCTATGGTTGTATTATGTGCATTAATTGGGTATTCAATAGGAATGTTAAAAGTACCAAACATAGGTATATTAAAGGCAACTAAAGTTGTGGGTGGCGAAAACGTGGACGATGTAATAAAAAGAGCAATAAAATTTAAACAAAAGAGAAACAAAATTTACATCTATGATGATAAGGAGGAAAATACAAATGACAGATAATACATCATTTCTAACGATTATATTATATGTAATGCTTGCAATAATGTTTGCTTTGGCAGTAGCACTTATTTTTATATATTTAAACATGAAAGTAAAAGAAAAACAAAAGGAGAAAGAAGACAGTGCAGTAGCAGAGTCTAAACCAGTAAAAAAATCTTCATCAAAAACTTTTAATGTTGGTTCAGTTTTCGACTTCATGGAATTCGATAAAATTGAAGATAACATGATTATACAGAAAAAAGGTGCAAGATATGTAATGGTTGTTGAATGCCAAGGTATTAACTACGACTTAATGTCACAAGCAGAAAAAGTTGGAGTTGAAGAAGGATTTATACAATTTTTAAACACCTTATCACATCCAGTTCAAATATATACGCAAACAAGAAAAATTAACTTGGAGAGTAGCATCCAAACTTATAAAGCAGAAGTTGATAAAATAGAACAAGAATATAGTAGACAAAAGATGAGATATCAAAATATAATGGCATCACCAAATGCCACAGCAGAACAGAAAAAACAAGCTTTATATGAGTTTACAAAAGACAAAAACTTATACGAATATGGTAAAGACATTATATACAACACAGAAAAGATGAGTTTAAATAGAAATATATTAAACAAAAAATATTATATAGTAATTCCATATTATTCAGAAGAACTTGGACAAAATGATTTTGACAAAGATGAAGTTAGAGAGATGGCTTTCTCGGAATTATACACAAGAGCACAGGCTATAATAAGAACTTTGTCAGTATCAGGTGTTATGGGAAAAGTACTTTCATCAACAGAACTTGCAGATTTACTATATTTTGCATATAACAGAGAAGATGCCGAAGTTTATGGTGTTGACAAGGCAATTAAAGCTGGATACAACGAGTTATATTCAACAGCGCCAGATTACATGGATAAGAAAATGGAAATGTTAGACAAGCAAATAGAAGATGCTGCAGTTAATTTGGCAAGTGATAAAATTGCACAAGTTCAAACAGAAAAAGAGAAAGAATATCAAAGAAAAGTTGAAACAGAAGATGACATAATAAATAACTTAGCACAACTTATAATTCAAGAAAACGAAGCAATGCTTGGAAAAGACGTTGCAGAGAAAGCAAAAGAAAAAGTAAGGAAGGAGAAGAAAGCTAATGTTCAATAAAAAACGTAAAGCTACTAATAATGATTTGCAATTTCAAAGAAATGATTATACGAGTGATGAGCAAATTCCAATATTGCACAAGAAAACAATAAAAGAATTAATTGCACCTTCTGGAATAGACGCAAGTAATATTGACCACTTAGAGATTATATCAAATGTAAAAAGATATGCTAGAAGCTTCTTCGTTTCTGCATTACCAAGAATGTGTACATTTCCAGAATTATTTAGAGATATGTATATGTTTGGAGACATAAATACATCAATATATATAACACCAATTCAAGAATCTAGGTCTCAAAACGAGTTGAATAGAACGATAAATGAGCTAGAAACAGAAAGAATTGTTGCAGCAGATAGAGGAAATATCAATAGAGAGAGCAACTTAGCTCAAAAAAGATATGAGGCAGAAAGCTTAAGAGATGAGATTGCAGCAGGATTTAATAAACTTTATGAAGCATCTGTTGTGTCTACACTGTTTGCATATAGTTTGGAAGATTTAGACAAGCTTACTAAACTATTAGCAACAGAAATGTCAAAATCTTTGGTTGGAATAAAAAGTGCATGGGCAATGCAAGAAGAGGCTTTCCAAAGCAATTTACCTTTGGCAGAAGATAAAATAAGAAAAACTCATACATTTGACCGTAGATCTATGGGAACAGTATTCCCATTTACTACATCAGAGGTTGGACACTCAACAGGTATTCCACTTGGATTTAATAAACAAACTGGCGTACCAATATTATTTGATAACTTCCATAGCTCACTTACAAACTATAACATGGTTATATTTGCTAAGTCTGGTGCCGGTAAATCTGTAACAATGAAGACTTTAATATCAAGGTCTGCAGTACTTATGGGAATACAAAGCTTAGCACTAGATGCCGAAGGTGAGTATAGCATAGTTGCAGAAAGTTTAGGCGGAATAAACGTTGTACTAAGCCCTAACTCAAAAACAGTTATAAATGTTTTTGATATAGAAACCGAAGTTGTAAAAGATGAAATAACAGGAAGAGAAAGAGCTGTATTAAACGTAGAAAACAAAGTAGAGGACGTTACACAAGCGCTACTTACAATGGCAAGAGGTAGTACAAGAAGCCAAGATATTAATGAGGTAACAAAGCAGATAATTGCGGAATCTGTTGCACAAGAGTATGCAGCATATGGAATAACAAGTGACCCAATGAGCTTATATGAAGCAGCTGGAAGAGGCAACGGAGACATATTAGGAAGAGCAAGAAAGAAAATGCCAACAATTGGGTCATGGTATAAGCGTTTACAAAGAAATGCAGAAAGCAATACAAACCAAGATTACAGATTTCACTACAGTTATTTGTTAAAAGTTATGAAACAATACATAAGAGAATATGATGGTCAAATGGCATACTTTGATGGACAATCAACATTTGACTTATTAGATGGCACATTATTTATAAACCTAGACATATCACAACTAGAAGAAAGATTTGCAAGACCACTTGCACAACAAATATTACTTTCTTGGATATGGGAAAAATACGTTAAGAAAAACAGTGAAGATAGAAGAAAAGCTGCTAAGAAGAGAGTTCTAGTTGATGAGGCATGGATGTTATTGCCATACCCAGAAGCTGTAGACTTCTTAAACACAATGGCTAGACGTGCGAGAAAAAGAAACGTATCGCTTGCAATAATTTCTCAGAGATTCCAAGATTTCTACGAGAAACCAGAAGTACAAGCAGTTTTAACATCATCAGACACAAAGCTATTACTAGCACAAGATAAATCTGAAATTCAATACCTAAAAGAAGTATTTAAACTTAGCGAAGGTGAAGCAGGATTTCTAGTAACCTGCAACAAAGGAGAAGGATTATTGAAAGTTGGAGGAGATACTGCAATATTGCAAATAACACCAACTGCAAAAGAGTTTGAGTTTGTTGAAACAAACTTAAACAAGATGATGGAAAATAATCAAAGAAAATCATAATAGAGGGAGGAAGTAATGCATAAGATAATAAACAAAAAGTCAATACAAAAGATTATGGCAATTATTATAATAATGATAATGTGCAACTTTATTATGAGTGGGAAAGTTTGGGCAGTTGAGAGCTGGATGTCGATTAAGGAGTATCAGGATTTATCAATTGGTGGAACTGATACAAAGCAAGATTTATATAACAAGGATACTAGTCCAGCAGTAAAGAAATTATGCAGTGCATGGAATATAACTGCGGAGCAAGCTATTGAAATGTTGAAAAATCATGCAAACGATGAGAAAACTTTATATGTAAATAAAGAAACGTATGATAACACAGCTTATACAATAAGTGACGTTAAGATCAAACCTACTGAAGAAGAAAAAACAAAATATAACATACAAGTAGATGATGATGGGTATGCGAGTGTAGATACATCATATAATTATGGGGTTAATTCGGACTTGGAAGGTTCAACTAAGGACGGAATTGGAGGACTTCTGTTAAGCCCAATTGCTGCTCTTATTCAAGGAATAGGAGATGGGGTAAATTATCTATTGCAACGTAATATAATAGGAGATAAATCGGATGTTTTCTTAAATTCAGGCGTATTCGAACATTCAAAAATGATACAGGTATTGAATGAAAATAAGCCGGTATCTGGAGTACCACAAGTTGATATTGCAGAAGAATATATTGAAACTGCAACAGGGAAATATGGAATCCCGAATATAAAACTTACACCTGCGGAAATTTTTGCTGGGAATGTATCGGCTCTTGATGCTAACTTTTTTAAAACTGAAGGAGACCATAATCAGGAACTTGGTGGAAGTGAAAAATCAATTGTGGAACAATTGAGAGATACTGTTGCAACATGGTATGTGGCTTTGAGAAATATAGCTATAGTAGGGCTTTTATCAGCATTATTATATATTGGCATTAGAATTGTTATAAGTTCTAGTGCAGGAGATAAGGCAAAATATAAACAATTTTTTGTAGACTGGGTAGTTGCATTATGTTTAATATTCTTCTTACATTATATTATGGCATTTACAATGACTATGAGTGAAACCGTAACAGATGTACTAGCCGGAGATAGAACAAATCAAGGAAGGATAAAGGAGGTTAATATTCGTTTAACCGAAACAGACGGTACAACTACATTTAAAGATTCGGGAACTGAGGTATGCTTCTCTAGCAATTTTACTGGCGTGGCAAGAATGAAGGCGGATTACCAAGGTGGTACTTTAAAAATTGGATATTCGATCTTATATATTGCTTTAACTGTTTACACAGTATATTTTGCATTTGTGTATTTAAAAAGATTACTAATGCTTGCATTTTTTACAATGATTGCACCATTAGTTGCTCTAACATACCCATTAGATAAGATAAGAGATGGAAAAGCACAAGCATTTAATTACTGGTTTAAAGAATACATGTTTTATGCTTTATTACAGCCAATGCATATGCTTTTGTACACAGTATTTGTATCATCTGCATTATCTGTTGCGGCAAACAATTTGCTATATGCAATAGTTGCGCTAGCTTTTATAGTACCTGCAGAAAAGATAGTAAAGCAGATGTTTGGAATAAAAGGAAACACAGAATCTACACTTGGTGGGTTTGCAGGTGGAGCACTTGCTTCACAAGCGTTTAATATGCTTAGAAAAGGTCCGCCACAACCTAAGAAAGGCGGAGGAGATGGCCCTAAAGGAGAAAAAGGCATAAGACTTGATAATCCTAATAAGCCAAATGCTATGGATACACTAGCTGGAGATGCTATGGAAAATGGAGTAGAAAATGCTGCACAAACGGCTACAGCAGCTGGTATTGGAGCTGCAGCAGGAGCTGCTTCTGCTAATGCAACGGGAAATGAAAACAATGAAGAAACAGATAGCAATGGCGTACATGTGAGTGATGATGGTGTAATTGATGGAGTACAATTTAGAGAAGTACCAGACAATGAACAACAAGGCAATGGACTGGAAAATCCAGAAATGCAGTCTGGAGAAAACCCTGCTATGCCTGAAAATGGACAACAAAATCAAAATGCAGACAACAATAATTCGGAAGAAAATCCATTTGCAGCAATTAGAGCAAAAGCAAATAGTGCTAAAGGAAACTTAGGTTCAGCTATAAATAGCAGAGTCCAAAGTGCTGGTGGTTGGTCTGGTATTGCAAAGGGTGTTGGTAAAACTGGAGCTAAACTTGCAGGTAGAGCAGCTATGATGACAACAATGGGTGCGTTAGGACTTGGAGTTGGTATTGTTGGAGGAGACATGAGTGATACACTTAAAGGTTTAGGTGCAGGATTAACAGCTGGTTATGCAACAGGTGGTAGATTAAACAGTGCTGTTGGAAATACAATTGTTGGAAACAATGCTGCGGGAAGATTCCTTGATGATGCAATTAGAGGAACTGGCCCTGAAAGAAAAAGAAACGATTATATAAGATCGTACATGTCAAACCAGGAAAATAGAAATAGACTTATTGAAAAGAATCCTTCTATTAAGAAATCTGAACTTGATGCACAATTAAGACAAAGAGCAGAATTGTCTTATGACTCAGGTGTTACAGATGCTAAAATGTTGGATAGGGCGGTTAAGTTACAAAAACAACTTGATGAGAAGAATCCTAGAGGCGTTGGAAATGCAGAAAGACATGGAGCTAACTACAATAAAACTGTAGCAACTATGCAATTAGCAAGCAAATACAGTGATTCAACTTTCGAAAACGACGAGAAAATTGCCAAAGCACAAAATCGTTTGGCAAGCAAACTTGAAAGAAACATGAGTGAAAGAACAAATGGCCCAATTGATGCAGATACTGCTAAAAAATATAAGGCAAGAGCAAAAGCTGAAGCTGCAGAAACAATGGGTAACATAGATTATTTAAAGAATGGATAATTTTTATAAAAAGCAATCAATCTAATAAATTGGTTGCTTTAATTTTTATAGAGAGGTATAAAGTATTGAGTAAAGACTGGAAATTTTCAGATTTATTCTTAACTAAAATATAAAAATGCATTAAAGTAATGACATAACTATAATTTTGATATATAATAAGGTTATGAAATGGCACTTTAGACTATGGTGTATGGTTCTTATGCCAATAAAGGAAAAAGGAGAAAATTTCTATGGAAGAAAATAAAACACCAAATAAATCTGAAAAAGATATTATAAAAGAAAACATGCTAATTTTATATAAAGCATACCAAGATGGAGAGAAAAATACTGTTGATGAAATATCATATTATAAACAGATTGTGCTGCAAAGTGAAAAAAGCCCAATAATGTATGGACTGCAAGATATATATCCAGTAAACATAAAGGAGCCAGAAAAATTTTATGGAAATAGAATTTTGTTATATCAAAATGGAACTCCTATTGCGATGATAGATGAAAATTCAAATATAGAATTTTCTAACGAATACTTAGAGCAAATGAAGTCTTTGAACCCTTCAATATATGCACTTTTGCATTCTATGAGTGGTAAACATTATGAATTGCCACAAATACAAGTGGTAAGTGAAAAACTCCCAAATATAAACTCAAAACAAGAAGTTGAAGATTTTAAATTAAGCAAAGAAGAGCTTGAAAATGCAAAACAAAATGAAGTAGCTGGGCAAGGAATGACAAAAAAAGAGAATTTCCAAGAGGCAGAGAATGAACAAGAACCTGAAAATGAAGTAGAAAGCATGGAACAAATTGCAAGGCAGTCAGGAATTACTAAAGATGATATTAAATCTTGCTCTGAAATTAATCCGCACGAAAGAATTACAGACCAGAAAAGTTTTGAAGATATAGCAAATGTTACAGGGAAATATTCTAAAATTTTTGTAGTATCTGCAAATAGTCAAACGCGTGGAAATTCGCTTTATTCGTTCTGGGGAATGACACAAGATGGAAAGATGGAACCAGTTCAAGGTTTGGAAGAAAGACAAGGAGTAAATACTGGAAAATCGATATATTCTATAAATAGAGACGGTTCACAAGTAAAAGAACAACAAACATCAGCATTGTTTACAATGCCTAATCAAAGAGAAGGTTTTTCGGTTACTATTGGACAATATGGAATAATTGAAACTACATATATAAGACGTAGTCCAAACGAAAATAAATATATAGGAAGTACTGTGAATTCATCAACACAAAAGCCTACTACAAGAGAGGTTCAGGAGTTTATGAATGACAGCAGAACAACCGATGCTGAATTAAAAGAAACAATAGATAAAACAGAACATCAACTTGGAGAAACATCTGAAACTAAGTTAAGAAATGTTGATGATAACCCCAATAATGATGTTGAAATTGATATGGACCAAGAAATAACTTTACATGACGGAACGATCACAACTCTTGCAAAAGAAGCAGAAACGTTAAATATTGCACCAGATGAATACAAAAAACAATTTGCAGAAAGAGAAGCTGATTGTTATGCTGACAAAGTAGAATTAATTAGAGAAGAACAGGCGGAGGAACAATCTGCAGAGCGTGCTGAAGAACATGAAGAAAGAGCAGAAAGGTCTTTAGAAAATGATGCGTGGGAGAGAATTAGAAAACATCAATAAAATAAAAAATTAATGTTTTTAAACTTAAATATTTTTCGAATAAAAAAGACAAGCTATAGAAAAATTACATTTAGTTTACAAATGAAAGAAATAGTTGAAATATACATAGCAAATAAAGTATAATAAAAAAAATAATATTTTTGTGCAGAAAAAGCACATGGAAAAGCTAAGAAAGGAGCTCAACAAATGAGAGAAAAAGAAAGAGAGGAAAGTAAGAAAAATATGAAAAATACACGAGAAAAAAATAACAAAACACAAAAGCGGAATAACGTTAATAGCTCTAGTAGTTACCATAGTTGTTTTGTTAATACTTGCAGGAGTAAGTATAAACTTGGTGCTAGGAAACAATGGAATAATAGCAAAAGCAAAAGAAGCAGAAACAAAATCTGCAGAAGCAAGCCAAAACGACTTAAAAGGAATGAATGCATTAACAGAAGAAATGAATAATGCATTAGGAGAAAAGCCAAAAGTAGACTTATCAAAATATAAAATAGGAGATTACGTAAATTACACATATGATACAGCCGAGAATTATGTATTAACATCAGCAACATGTGGGTAAAGTAGCAACCCAACAGATGGAATACCACAAACAACAGGATTAAAGTGGAGAATATTAAATATAGATGAAGCAAACGGAACAGTAGATTTAATAAGTGAGAATCCAACAGGAACAGATGTATATTTTAGTAATCTATTAGGATATAACAATGGACCATACTTAATGAATGAAATCTGTAAAGCACAATATAGTAATAAGAGTCTAGGAGTAAATGCACGTAGTATAAATCTATTAGACATGGAAAAGCACTTAACAGCAGCAGGAATAGCAGCAAGAAATGCATATAAATATAATAGTGATACAGCAAAATATGGAACAACAAAAACATATACAAGTAACACAAAATATCCAAGTTTATATGCAAACCAAAAAGGAGCAGGACCAAATGTAAGTTCAATAACACCATTGGAACAACAAAAACATATACAAGTAACACAAAATATCCAAGCTTATATGCAGGACAAAAGGGAGCAGGAGTAAATGTAGCAGAAGCAAATGCAAGTACAATAGCACAACCAGATATAAGTAAAGGAAATGACCCATATGAAGAGAGTAAAGCAATAGCAACAACAGAGCCAACAACTGATAACACATCAGGAACCGGAAATCCATTAACAGTAACGCAAACACGTTATGATATAACAATAAATGCAATAAATTATGGAGATGTAGGAAGTGTATTAGGCAATTCATCATGGTACTGGGTGGCTTCGCGCTGTGTCATTACTAACTCAGACATTGCTTACTTCGGTTTGCGCATTGCTAACACTAATACTTACGGTGTTAGCATGTTCAGCTCGTACGGCAACACTAGCTACAATAACTATCGTCTTCGCCCCGTAGTTTCTCTATCATCTAGTCTCCTAACAGGAGAGAAAACGAATAATGCTTGGAATTTAAGTAAGTAGAGAAGATGAATGAAAAAACAATGAGCTAGGGAGGTGGGTGGGAGAAACACCATAATAGCAGTTAAATATAAAGTTTCATAAAACTAAAAATATAATTAATAATATCCAAAAATGGGCAACGAAATGCTTCAATTTTGGGTGTTTTATTTTTGTAGAAAGTAAAAAGCAGTAATAAATTTGAGGAAAATAAATATCTATTAATAATGAGATAAAAGTTATAATTTTCTAAATTATGTGATTCTAAGGGAGACAATAATGAAAAAAATATTATATAGTATACTTATTTTTCTGCTAATTTTACTTAATTTTTCCACTGTTTGTGCAGATGATGTGGATAACGAGGTCGATTTTGAAGATACAATAGAAGTTACAGCCTCAAATGTGAGTGAATTACCAAAAACAAATTCTAGAAGATATATTGTTTACGATAGAATCTCAAAAAGTATGATAATAGGAAAAAATGAAGATGTTAAATCTGCCATGGCGTCCACAACAAAGATAATGACTACAATAGTCATATTAGAAAAAGCAGATTTAAATGAAAAAGTAACTGTAAGTGCAAAAGCAGGTGGAACAGGTGGCTCAAGGTTAGGACTAAAAAGAGGAGACAAGGCTAGTGTAAGAGATTTGTTATACGGACTTATGCTAAGGTCGGGAAACGATGCTGCCGTAGCATTAGCAGAACATGTTGGTGGGAGTGTAAAAGGATTTGCGGAATTAATGAATGAGAAGGCCATTGAACTTGGACTTACAAATACACATTTTGTAACACCTCATGGACTAGATGATGCAAACCATTATACTACTGCGTTAGAGCTTGCAAAACTTACAGATTATGCAATGGATAATGAGACTTTTGCAAAAATAGTTGGAACAAAATCAACAACGATATACATAAATAATCAGTCAAGGCAAATAAACAACACTAACGAATTATTAGGTGTACTAAACGGTGTGGTGGGTGTAAAAACAGGCTTTACAAACAATGCGGGGCGATGCTTAGTAACGGAAACCAAAAGAAATAACATGGATATAATTACAATAGTTTTGGGAGCAGATACCAAAAAAGACAGAACAAAAGATAGTGTGAATCTAATAGAATATACCTTTTCAAAATACAAAATGTGCAATTTGGAAGAACAAATAATAAAAGAATTTAATAAATGGAAAAATATAAATGAGAAAAGAATTTTAATAATAAAGGGAAAAACAAGTAATCCTAAATTAGCATTAGGTGCAATAGAAAAAGCAACAATACCAATCTGCGATAACGATAAAATTGAATACTCAATTAATGCACTAACTGAAGTAGAGGCTCCAGTGGAACAATGGAATGTAATGGGTACATTAACAGTAAAACTAAATGGTGAAATATTGGAGAACATAGATATAGTGAATGTAAATGAAGTGCAAAAACGAGATTGGAAAGATTACTTTAAAATAGTGTTAAATAGATTTGAAGATATGGGAAAAATGCTAATAAATCAGCAAATATAATATCTCTATGAGAAAATTAGAAAGCAACTATGATTATATTATTATATCTACATAATAATATAATCATAGTTGCTACATGCGTGCAGCTTTTATTATTTATAGGCTCTTATTCCATTCCTTCAATTTTTCTTCTAGCAATTTGAAGTTTACTGTATTTTTTATGTAACCGATTTCTTCGTTTTTTAGTTTTTGTTTATATACAATCTCAGCATTTTTCATGATTTTCTCTGAATTGTTGTTTATATATCTTAATTCACCTAAAATTACTTCTTTGTATTTTTTATTACGTTCATTGCTAATTACATATGGTTCTAATTCTGTAATTGGAACGGGTATCATATTACTTATTCTTAAAGTTCCATAAAGTCTATCACTATTATAAATTCTAATTATTGTTTTTGTGTCTTTTCTAATAATCTTTTTTTCATAATCAATGTAATCTGACTTTTTAGGAGATGACATTGGAATATAATAATTAAAATCGTTTACTGTCAATACAATTCCTAAATATTTTCTGGTTTGAGTTCTTATATCTTCTTTATTGTCGTAGATTCTTTCATCAAATTGTCTTAAATATTTTATGTATTTATCACTAACACTGTATAAATTTAATTTCATACTTACCTCCTAAAAAATAAGAGAAGAATCTTGCCGATGTCTTCTCTTGATTTTAACTTTCGCATTTAATGGTAGTGAAACACCCGATTTATAACTTTCTCATTTTTAAGGCTGTGAAACACCCGACTTATAACTTTCTCGTTTAATGGTAGTGAAACACCACGATTTTTATATATTTATTATATAATTTTTTCATGAACTTTGTCAAGTAAATTTTAGTAATAAATATACATTAATATTTTATTCTGAATTTTAAAAAAATATACGATTTACCCTTACGGAAACTGGAAAAATTTCATAATAATTCATTGACTTTAGTGGCATGATATGGTAAAATAATAAAGCTAGTATAAATAGCTTTATTTTATTGTGCTAGCAAATTAAAATTAGGAGGTGAAATTTAAGTGCCAACAATTAATCAATTAGTAAGAAAAGGAAGAAAAACTACTACAACAAAATCAACATCACCAGCTTTACAACATGGATACAATTCTATGAAAAAGAAAACAACAGATAGAAGATCTCCACAAAAAAGAGGTGTATGTACTGTAGTAAAAACTGTTACACCTAAGAAACCAAACTCAGCTTTAAGAAAAGTTGCCAGAGTTAAGCTTTCAAACGGATACGAAGTAACATCTTATATTCCAGGAATCGGACACAATTTACAAGAACACAGTGTTGTTCTTATAAGAGGAGGAAGAGTAAAAGACCTTCCAGGTGTTAGATACCACATTATAAGAGGAACTTTAGATACAGCAGGTGTTAAAGACAGAATGCAAGGAAGATCTAAGTATGGAGCTAAACGCCCTAAAAAATAAAAATTCAAAATACTTAGAAGGTGCATATAACTTACTAATTTAAGGTTCTTAAATTTAGCATAGATATATAGCACTAAACTAGAAATGTTTTAAGAAGAAAAGCCGAAGGCTTAGTATTAAACTTTTTAGAGTACCAAAGATACTAGGTAATAAATTAGTATCAATTTTATAAGGAGGGAAGAAAAGTGCCAAGAAAAGGATTTATAGCAAAAAGAGATGTTTTACCAGATCCAATATATAATAGCAAAGTTGTTACAAAGTTAATAAACAATGTTATGTTAGATGGTAAAAAGACAGTTGCTCAAACTATCGTTTATGATGCATTCGATATCATAAAAGAAAAAGAGCAAAAAGATCCACTAGAAGTATTTGAAGCAGCACTAAACAACGTAATGCCAGTTCTAGAAGTTAAAGCTAGAAGAATTGGTGGTGCTACATACCAAGTACCATTAGAGATTAGACCAGAAAGAAGACAAACATTAGGACTTAGATGGTTAGTTTCATATGCTAGAAAGAGACATGAAAAAACAATGTCTGAAAAATTAGCTGGAGAAATAATGGATGCTGTAGCTGGAAACGGTGGAGCTTTCAAGAAGAAAGAAGATATGCATAAGATGGCTGAAGCTAATAAAGCTTTTGCTCACTACAAATTTTAAAAATTTAAACTATAAGCGTCGTCTAACTTCGTTAACCTTCATCTAAAAATATACTCGACGTACACCACGTACGCCTCCGTTATTTTTGATTCGGTTGCCTTGTTATACTTGCTTCTAGTTGAAATTTTACATGTATATTAAAAGAAAAAATTATTTAGAAAGGAAGAAAAAATATGGCCGGAGACGGAAGAGAATTTCCTTTAGAGAAAACAAGAAATATAGGAATAATGGCTCACATTGATGCAGGAAAGACAACAACAACAGAGAGAATACTTTTCTACACAGGAAGAACACACAAAATAGGTGAGGTTCATGATGGTGCTGCTACTATGGACTGGATGGCCCAAGAGCAAGAAAGAGGTATTACAATTACATCTGCTGCTACAACTTGCCACTGGTTAGGTAATAGAATAAACATTATCGATACCCCAGGACACGTTGACTTTACAGTTGAGGTTGAGAGATCTTTAAGAGTTCTTGACGGTGCTGTTCTAGTACTTGCTGCAAAAGGTGGAGTTCAACCACAATCTGAAACAGTTTGGAGACAAGCTGATAAATACATGGTACCAAGAATGGTATATGTAAACAAAATGGATATTACTGGTGCTGATTTCTATGGTTGTATAAACCAAATAAAAGAAAGATTAGGAGCTCATCCAGTTCCAATCCAATTGCCTATAGGTGCAGAAGACAATTTCAAAGGAATTGTTGACTTAATAAAAATGAAAGCATTTATTCATAAAGATGATTTAGGAAAAGACATTGAAGAATGTGATATTCCTGAAGATATGAAAGCAGATGCTGAAAAATATAGACAAGAAATGATTGAAGCAGCAGCAGAACAAGATGATGAATTAATGATGAAATATTTAGATGGTGAAGAACTATCTGAAGCTGAAATCAAATCAGGATTAAGAAAAGGAACTATATCAAACGCTCTAATTCTTATGACATGTGGTTCATCATACAAGAACAAGGGTGTTCAAGAATTATTAAATGCAATCGTTGACTACTTACCATCACCACTTGATATTCCAAACATCAAAGGTGTTGACGAAGATGGAAACGAAGTTGAAAGTAAGACTGATGACAATGCTCCATTTGCAGCATTAGCATTCAAAATAATGACAGATCCATATGTTGGAAAACTATGCTTCTTCAGAGTTTACTCTGGAACATGTACAACAGGAACTACTATTTTAAATGCTACAAAGGATAAGAAAGACAGAATAGGAAGAATCCTATTAATGCATGCAAATCATAGACAAGATATTGAAAAAGTTTATGCAGGAGATATTGCAGCAGCAGTTGGATTAAAAGATGTATCAACAGGTGATACATTATGTGATCCAGACCACCCAATTATACTTGAATCAATGGAATTCCCAGAGCCAGTTATCGATATAGCTATCGAGCCAAAAGACAAGGCTAATGGAGAAAAAATGGGAATAGCTTTAGCAAAACTTGCTGAAGAAGATCCAACATTCAAAACATGGACAGACCAAGAATCTGGACAAACAATCATCGCTGGTATGGGTGAGCTTCACCTAGATATCATCGTAGACAGATTAAAGAGAGAGTTCAAAGTTGAATGTACAGTTGGTAAGCCACAAGTTTCTTACAAGGAAACAATCAGAAATAAGGTTAAAGTTCAAGGTAAGTTTGTTCGTCAATCTGGTGGACACGGACAATATGGTGATGTATGGTTCGAAATGGAACCATTAGAGCCAGGTTCTGGAGTTCAATTCGAGAGCAAAATCGTTGGTGGTGCCGTTCCAAAGGAATACATCAAACCAATCGAAGATGGATTAAGAGAATCTGCTATGAGTGGTATATTAGCTGGATACCCAGTTATAGACTTCAAAGCAACATTAGTTGATGGTTCTTACCATGAAGTTGACTCATCTGAAATGGCATTCAAGATTGCTGCATCTATGGCTTTCAAAGAAGGATGTAAGCAAGCAAAATCTGTTATATTAGAGCCTATAATGAAGGTTGAAGTAACTGTTCCTGAAGAATACATGGGAGATGTTATTGGAGACATTAACTCTAGACGTGGTAGAATGGAAGGAATGGAAGCTAGAAACGGTAACCAAATAATAAGAGGATTTATTCCACTTTCAGAAATGTTTGGTTATGCAACAGACTTACGTTCTAAGACACAAGGTAGAGGAACATATTCAATGGAACCAAGCCATTACGAAGAAGTTCCAAAGTCTGTATTAGAGCAAATAGTTGCTTCTAGATCTAAGAAAGCAGAATAATATACAAATATGTATATATTGTGAAAACAAAAATAACACTTGCATTTTACTTGAAAATATAGTAAAATGCAGGTGTGAAATAAGATATTAATTTTAAATATAAATAGTCATGAGCAAAACTCAAGACTAACTAAAAAGGAGGAAAATTAAATGGCAAAGGAAAAATTTGTAAGAACAAAGCCACACGTAAACATTGGTACAATTGGTCACGTTGACCACGGTAAAACTACTACAACAGCAGCTATTACAAAATACTTAAGCTTATTAGGACAAGCTAAATACGAAGCATACGATCAAATCGATGGTGCTCCAGAAGAAAGAGCAAGAGGTATTACAATTAATACTGCTCACGTTGAATATGAAACAGCAAAAAGACACTATGCTCACGTTGACTGCCCAGGACACGCAGACTACGTAAAGAACATGATCACTGGTGCTGCTCAAATGGATGGTGCTATATTAGTTGTTTCTGCAGCTGATGGACCAATGCCTCAAACAAGAGAGCATATATTACTTGCTAGACAAGTTGGTGTTAAATATATCGTTGTTTACTTAAACAAATGCGATATGGTT
>FR880061.1:7442-9999 GCA_000435175.1 Clostridium sp. CAG:245 | reverse complement strand
GAAGTTAGAGACCTATTATCAGAATATGGTTTCCCAGGAGACGAAATTCCAGTTATAAAAGGATCTTCATTAAAAGTACTAGAAAGTACATCAACAGATCCAAATGCACCAGAATATCAATGCATGAAAGAATTAATGGATGCAGTTGATAGCTATATACCAACACCAGACAGACCAGTAGACCAACCATTCTTAAGTACATCAACAGATCCAAATGCACCAGAATATCAATGCATTAAAGAATTAATGGACGCAGTTGATACTTATATCCCAACACCAGCAAGACCAGTAGATAAGCCATTCTTAATGCCTATCGAAGATGTTATGACAATAACAGGTCGTGGAACAGTTGTTACTGGTAGAGTTGAAAGAGGACAAGTTAAGATTCAAGACGAAGTTGAAATCGTTGGAATCAAACCTTCTACAAAAACTATCGTTACAGGTGTTGAAATGTTCAAGAAAACACTTGACCAAGCTGAAGCTGGAGACAACATCGGAGCATTATTAAGAGGTGTTCAAAGAACAGATGTTGAAAGAGGACAAGTTCTTGCAAAACCAGGATCTATACATCCACATACAAAATTCAAAGCACAAGTATACGTTTTAACTAAAGACGAAGGTGGACGTCATACTGCATTCTTCAATGGATACAGACCACAATTCTACTTTAGAACAACAGACGTTACAGGTGTTATCGAACTAGAAGCTGGAACAGAAATGGTTATGCCAGGAGATCACGTAAACATGACAATCGAACTTATTACTCCAATCGCTATCGAAAACGGATTAAACTTCGCTATTCGTGAAGGTGGAAGAACAGTTGGATCAGGAGTTGTTTCTGATATAATTGAATAATTTATGAATATTTAGAGAATAAATAATCATTATATTAATAAGAGAGAGTGCAATAGCCCTCTCTTAAATTTTATAAAAATTATAAAAAGCATATTGACTAATGATACTAAATGTGATATCATAAAAAAGTCTTCTTGAGACAGGCAGATATTTCCGATGAAAGGAGGAATATATATGCCGGACATTCAGAAAACAATACAGAAGATGAAAAGACAGCCAAATGGCATTAGATTTCAAGAATTGGCAAAAGTATTAGAATATAATGGATACATAATGAAATCTAAGAAACGGAACATCACACAGGCAATTTATGAACTCAAAACGGAGACGTTATCACAATAAAAGAAGAAAATCCATTAAAAGCTGTATATGTGAAAGATGTACTTAGAAGAATAGGTGAATAAATAGCCTATTCTCTGAGTATACTTATAGATAGTAAAAGGAATTTAGGAGGTGCCCTTTTATGATGAATGTTAAATACTATATGGATTTACCATATAACTATATTGTGCAACCAATATGTGACGAGAGCGGAAAGTATTTTTATGCAAAGGTGTTAGAATTAGATGGTTGCCAGAGTACAGGAGATACTTTTGAAGAAGCATATCAAAGTTTAAGAGAAGCAATGGAAGGATGGATAGAAGCGAAACTAGAAGGAGGCTTTGAAATTCCACTTCCAATAGGCTATGAACAATTTAGCGGAAAATTTATTGTAAGAATACCTAAATCATTACATTACAAATTATCTGTTGAAGCAGAACAAGAAGGCGTGTCATTAAACCAATATGCATTATATAAATTAAGTCATTAAACTTTCACATATATAGCTTATTAAATAGATACCTACAGAATAAAAAGAAAATTATTATCTTTTTTACTGTGGGTGTTTTTTATTTTATTACAAATGGATTATCATTAAAGAACATTCACCAACATATATATGAAAAATTGCCAAATCAAATTGACTTTTGACCAATTTGAGTATATACTTTAAGCGTAAATACTAAAGAAACAGAGGATGAACTAGTCAGATTTATAACTTACGAAAGGAAAGCTAATAAATATGAAAAAAACAATAATATCAAGCATAATAATAGCAATATCAATGATAGTATTCACAACTAAGGTACAGGCAGCTACAGGAAAAGTAACAACAGAAACTTTGAATTTAAGAAGCAAGGCTTCAACTGATTCGTCAGTGGTAAAGTTACTTAACATGGACGATGAGTTGGAAATCATATCAGAAGAAGGAAATTGGTATAAAGTTAAGGTTGGAGAAAATGAAGGCTATGTTAGTAAAGACTATGTAAAAGTTGATAAAACGTCAACAGAAACAACCACTACGACAACAACCAATAATACTAATAATGAAAAAAACAATTCTGGTGCAAATTCAACAGAAAATAAAAACAATGAAACGACTTCAAGTCAAACCACATCAAACACTGTAACACCAAATTCTACCTTAAAACTTGAAAAAGATGTTACAATAAAAATATTACCATTAATAAATGCGAATAATCTTGGAACGGCAAAAGCTGGAGATGAAGTTACTGTTATTACAACAGCAAATAACTGGATATTTATAGAAACAAGCGAAATTGCTGGATGGATAGTAAAAGATTCAAGTGTTGGACAAGTCACGAGTTCAGAAGATAAAAATACTGGCTCAAGTACAGATAATAATTCAGATACAAGCAAT
>FR880061.1:5957-7401 GCA_000435175.1 Clostridium sp. CAG:245 | reverse complement strand
ATGAAGAACCAACTGATACAAAAATTAATACGGATAATAAAGATGATACAACTTCATCAGATACAAATTATACTAAAACAACAAAATACATAAATGCTTCGTCAGTGTATGTTAGAAAAGAACCTTCAACGAATGCTGGAATTGTAACAACTTTAATTAGAAACACTGATGTTACAGTTGTTGGAGAATCAGGAGATTGGTACAAGGTTACTTATAAAGATTACAGTGGATATATTTACAAAGAATTATTATCAGATAAGAAAACAGAAGAAACAAATAGAAGTAGCGCTAATAGAGAAAGCGCTACAACTGTTTCAAGTGTAACTACTGAAACTACAACAGAAGAAACGTCAAAGGGACAAAAGATCGTAGAATATGCAAAACAATATTTAGGATGTCCATATGTTTATGGAGGTTCGGGGGATAAATCTTTTGACTGTTCTGGATTTACAATGTATGTGTATAAGAAATTTGGATATACATTAAGCCATTCTGCAATAGCGCAATCTAAAGTTGGAACATATGTTGCAAAAGGAGATTTACAAGCTGGAGACTTGGTATTCTTCTTAGATTATGAAACAATGGATGGCATAGGACATTGTGGAATATATATTGGAAATGGCGAATTTATACATGCGTCTTCTGGAAGTGGATATTGTGTAAAAATATCAAACTTATTAACAGGAAGCTATAACACGAGATATGCTACAGCTAGAAGGTTAATCTAATAAGAGCACGACGTAATAATATAGAGTTTTATAAATAATATAGGGCAATTTAAAAGGAGAATGTTAGTGAAAAGACCACTTTTAATTGTTACTATATCATACATATTAGGAATAATTATAGGGGTATACTTTAAGCAAAGTATACTCTTAATTTTGCTTGCAGGAATTATTGGGATTGTATTTTGGAAAATAATAAAAAAGAAAAAAATTGTAATTATTGCAATATGTATTGTACCATGTTTTTTGTCTTGCCAGCAGACCAATAATTTAAATAATAAATATAATAAAATGTATAAATTAGATAATGAAAACATTGCAATAACTGGAACTGTGTGCAGTCAAATAAAGGAGACTGATTATAAGTATTCTGTTAATATTAAACTAGAAAATAAATTAAAATTAACAGTCTATATAGATAAAAGAGAAAATGTTTCAAAATTAGAATACGGCAATAAAATATCTGTTACAGGAACGTATAAGAAGTCAACAGAGAAAAGAAATTATAAAGGCTATGATTATATGAAATATTTAAAGACTAAAAAGATATGTGGCGCTTTAATGGTAGATGGAGAGGTAAAGCCGATTAAAACAAAAAAAATCAATCCAATATTTACAATAATAAATAAATTATCGCTAATTTTTAAACAAAATTTGAAGAAATTATTACCAGAGCAAGAAGCTGAACTCGAACAGGGAATTTTATTAGGAGACACGTC
>FR880061.1:0-5919 GCA_000435175.1 Clostridium sp. CAG:245 | reverse complement strand
CACGTCTGATATAGAAAGTGATATAAAAGATGATTTTAGAGAATGTAATTTATCGCACATGCTAGCAGTATCTGGAGCTCATTTATCTTATCTAGTGTTAGGAATAAATACTGTTTTAAGCAAAAAGGCATTTGGAATACGAAGAAGAAAAATTTTATCTATAATATTTATCTTAATTTTTATGGTTATTGTTAATATGAGCCCATCGGTTGTAAGAGCTGGAATATCAACTATTATAGCAATATTTGCAACTTTAATTTACAGAAAACAAGATACATATACAACAATTTCAATTGCTTTGTTATTAACATTATTAAATAATCCATTTGCAATTTTTGATGTTGGATTACAGCTGTCATATCTTGCAACTTTAAGCATAATAATTTTTTATTCTAAATTCACCCAAAAACAATTTAATAATAAAGTAAAAAAGTATTTGTATGAGAGTGCGATGCTCACTTTGAGTGCAAACATTTTAATTCTTCCAATTACAATCTATGAATTCAACACAATTCCAATAAACTCAATAATATCAAATTTGTTAGCTGGTCCATTGCTTGGAATATGCATAATATTAGGCATGTTCACGGTAATTCTTTCAACAGTTTGTTTTCCTGTGTCAAAATTAATAGCATTTCCATTGCAAATTATTTTAAAAATTCTAATAAAGATAATAGAATTAATTTCTAAAATTCCATTTGGAAATTATACTGTAAAAACTCCGTGGTTCATAGTAGTGTTTTTAACTTATGCAATAATTGCCACAATAATATATAACAAAAAGAAGATTACTAAAATTTTAACTATGATTACATTAATAATATTTATTGCTATGCAGGTTTGCACTTTTATAAATATTGATGGAAAACTAAAAATCTATTTTATAGACGTAGGACAAGGAGACAGCATGCTTGTAAAAACTGTAGGAGGAAAAAATATTTTAATTGATGGCGGTGGAAGTAAGGATCCAGATTATGATATAGGCGAAAAGATTTTAGTACCATATTTGCTAGATAGAAGAATAAAAACATTGAATTATGTAATTATATCACATTTTGATGAAGACCATGTTGGTGGAATATTGACTGTTATGCAAGAGTTGAAAGTGAAAAAAGCAATAATTGCAAGACAATTTGAAAACTCTAATAATTATAAAAAATTTATTAAATTAGCACAAGAAAAGAAAATTAAAGTTATTGTTGTAGAAGCTGGAGATGTGATAAATATAGAAAAAGATATAAATCTAAAAGTTTTATGGCCAGACTCAAAAAATAAGATTAATGAAAATGTTTTAAACAATAATTCGCTTGTTTGCAAGTTAGAATACAAAAGTTTTTCAATAATGTTGACTGGAGATATAGAAGAAATTGCAGAAAATGCAATATTAACCAAATATAAAAATAATGCAAAAATATTGAAAGCTAATATTCTGAAAGTAGCACATCATCGGCTCTAAAAGTTCATCAACAGAAGATTTTATTAAGGCTGTAATGCCAGAGATTGCACTAATTGGAGTTGGAAAAGACAATAGCTTTGGGCATCCATCTGATGGAACAATAGAAAGACTTAACAAAATAAAATGTAAAATATTAAGAACAGATGAAAATGGAGAAATTGAATTGTTTGTGAACAAATTCCAATTTATTGACTATTTGACTATTTTATAGTATTATATACTTGTTGGATCGTAAATTGAAGATAGGAGTTTTAATATATGTTATGTTCAATGTGTAAGAAAAACACAGCAGTAATATTTATAAATAAACAAGGCGCAGATGGAAAAGCTGAAGTTGAAGGTTTATGTTACGAATGTGCTAAAAAGAAGGGAATAAATCCAATAGATACAATGGCGAAACAAGCTAATCTATCGGATAAAGATATACAAGATTTATCTAATAAATTAGATACAATGTTTAAGAATTTATCAGACAACATGGCTGATATAGATGAAGAAGAACTTTCAGAAATGATTAATGGAGAAAGTGAAATAGAGGGGGCTCAAGGAGTTCCTCTTGGCTCGATTTTTTCTGGATTGTTTGGAATAAAACAAAATGGAGATGAGTCATCAAATTATTCGTCTGGTGGAACGCAAAAGGTTAAGGAGAAAACTAAACCAAATAAAAAGAGAAAAGCATTAGACACTTATGGAACCAATTTAACAGTTAAGGCTAAGAATAATCAAATTGATAGAGTTGTTGGAAGAGACAAAGAAATTGAAAGAATGATACAAATTTTAAATAGACGTTCTAAAAATAACCCATGTTTAATTGGTGAGCCAGGTGTTGGAAAAACAGCTATTGCTCAAGGCTTAGCTCTTAGAATTGCAAGCGGAAGTGTACCAGCGAAACTTTTAAACAAAGAAGTTTATCTATTAGACATGACAGCTGTAATTGCTGGAACACAGTTTAGAGGCCAATTTGAGGCTAGAATGAAGGCTATAATAGACGAATGTAGAAATGATGGAAATATTATTTTAGTAATTGATGAAATTCATAACATTATAGGAGCCGGAGATGCAGAGCATTCAATGAATGCTGCAAATATTCTGAAACCATCACTTGCAAATGGCGAGCTACAAATGATTGGTACTACTACGCTAAAGGAATATAGAAAATATATTGAAAAAGATACTGCTCTAGAGAGAAGATTCCAACCAATAATAGTAGAAGAGCCATCTGTTGAAGATGCAATTTCAATATTGCAAGGAATTAAACAATATTATGAAGATTATCACCATGTAAGAATTTCGAATGATATAATTAGACAGATTGTAAATATGTCTGAGAAATATATTCATGATAGATTTTTACCAGACAAGGCAATCGATATATTAGATGAAGCGTGCTCAAAGATAAATTTAAATGATAAAGATTTATATGACTTAGAAGTGTTGAATAATCAATTAAAAGAGGTTCAAGCTAAAAAGGAAGAAGCTGCACAAGCCGATTCTACAGAAGATTATCAAAAAGCAGCAGAACTTAAAACACAAGAGTGCGCATTACTAGAGCAAATTGATAATTTGAAAGAGAGAATGCAACCTAAAGATTTAACAACACAAGACATTGCAAATGTAATAGAAAGCTGGACGAAGATTCCAGTAAACAAAATTACAGAAGAAGAAACAAAGAAATTGTTAAATTTAGAAGACAATTTGCATAAGAGAATTATAGGTCAAAATGAGGCAGTTGAGGCGGTTTCAAGAGCAATAAGAAGAAATAGAGTAGGCTTAAAGAGCACAAAAAGACCACCATCATTCATATTTGTTGGGCCGACAGGTGTTGGAAAAACAGAACTTGCAAAAGCATTAGCATATGAGATGTTTGGAAGTGAAAAATCTATAATCCGTTTCGATATGTCTGAATACATGGAAAGCAACTCAACAGCGAAATTGATTGGTGCACCTCCAGGATATGTAGGATATGATGACGCAGGTCAACTAACTGAAAGAGTAAAGAGAAATCCTTATTCAATAATATTGTTAGACGAAATTGAAAAGGCGCATAATGATGTATTTAATATATTATTGCAAGTGCTAGATGATGGCAGATTGACTGATGCACAAGGAAACACAGTAAGTTTTGAAAATACAATAATAATAATGACATCAAATGCAGGTTCAAACTTAAATACAAATTCAATTGGATTTGGAGGAACATCAGAAGCTTCAAAAAACAGAATGCTTGGTGCATTAAAAGACTTATTCAGACCAGAATTTTTGAATAGAATAGATGAAATTGTAGCCTTCGATTCATTAACAAACGAGCAACTTTTACAAATAGTTGATTTGATGGTATCTGATACTCAAAAAGTGTTAAATGACAGAAACATAGGATTAATACTTACAGATGAGGCAAAAAAATATGTATTAACAAAAGGAACAGATTTAAAATATGGTGCAAGACCTTTAAGACGTGCAATACAAAGATACGTTGAAGACGAACTATCTGATATGATATTAAAATCTGAACTAACAAATGGTAAAAAAGTATTGGTTGAATATGATAAGGAGCAAGATAAATTAGTATTCAACATACAATAATCTAAAAATAAGAAGGTGGAGGTAAAAAAGGTGTTTAAACATGTACCAAATATTCTAACAATGTGTAGATTTGTATTAATACCATTCATATTCGGATCAATAGTAAATAATCAGTATGTAGCAGCATTCGTATTCTTAACACTTTCCGGAATTACCGATATACTAGATGGTTTTATAGCAAGAAAATTTAATTTAATAACTAACTTTGGAAAATTGATAGACCCACTAGCAGATAAGGCAACACAAATTTCAACACTTATAGCATTGCTATTTGCAGGAATAATCCCAGATTGGATATTAATAGTGGTATTTATTAAAGAAACAATAATGATAGCAGGGGCATCTTTCTTATATGGAAAAAAACTTGTAGTATCAAGCAGATGGTATGGAAAGCTTGCAACAGTAATGTTTTATGTCGCAATAGTAGCTTCATTAATTACAAATAACTTTAATTTAGCATTCCACATAGACATCTACATATACTATGTAGCACTTGCGTTAACAATATTTGCTTTAATAATGTATTTCAAAGAATTCTATCAAAAAGGATATGTAAATAAAGAAGAATTGAGCACTGTAGATAAGAAAGTTATAGAAAAATAATAGTAAAAATCGTGTTTTAAATAACACGATTTTTCTATTCAAAATTTTCTATATACGAATTTAAATTTTCTTTTCCATAAAGAATTACACCATTTTCCAGTTCTTTTCTATCGTCATCCGATAAATATTTTATCGCAATTTCAGTAGTTTCATGTAATTCATAGGTTCCGTCATCTTTTATTCTATAAATTTCAACAAATCCATTCAAACTTGATTTCACTAAAAAATGTTCACCACAATTTCCAGAAAAATCTTTATATAACTCTACATCGGTATTTGAAAAATTTTTAATTTCCCAATCACTATAAAGCTTTGAAAATTCATTTCTTGTAATATTAGCCATCTCTGTACTTATATTTTCTTTTTCTTTTATAGTGTGTCCACATCCATCATAATGTTTAAGAAAAGTTAAAATCGCATTAGGAGAAAGTTTCACTTCATCATAGCTTGTTGGAACGGTTGTATATGGAGATGTAGTTTGAAAATTTTCAATAGTTTCATTTGCAGAACCAATATTTTGAACGGATTTTAAATTATAAATTATAATAGCAAAAGTAGTTACAACACTTGCAATTATAATAAGTATTAAAGCAATAATAATTTTTTTATTCATACTAAATTCCTTCCTTTTTCCTAGTATTTCCATAATTTACTTATGTATGCAGAAAAAAGAAAATTTAATAAATAATGCTTTTAAGACACTTTGGAAGAACGAGTGTAAGGTTTTATTTCATCAGTTAAACCAATCAAATAATCAATACTAGTATTATAAAAATCTGCTAAAACAATAAGAGAGCTAATAGGAATATTAACTTTTTCTAATTCGTATTTGCTATAATTTGTTTGTGAAATATTTAAAATTTTGGCAATGTACTCTTGTTTTAAATCGTGATCTTCCCTTAAATCTTTAAGTCTTAACATTATAAAATTCATTCCTTTCATTAATTCAGAAAAAAACATATAGCAAAGAAAAATTTGAATTGTTAGTTCAATGTTCCAAAATTAATAGTGCAATAAATAAGAAAAATTACTACTATCAATTTTTTATAGTTTTCTGAAAATTTGTTAATTACTATTTTATAATAGTTAATATTTGACTATTGACTTATAGTTATAATTTGACTATAATTTTATTAGTTAAATTATAACTAAAGAGGAGGGCACGAATGAGAAGAGAAAAAACGTTAATAATATAATTAATAAAAACATAGGAAGGGAAAAAGAAAAATGAATAAACTAAAAAACAAAAAAGGAATAACTCTTATTGCGTTAGTTGT
>FR880060.1:18500-26077 GCA_000435175.1 Clostridium sp. CAG:245 | reverse complement strand
CCTTTCTTTTCCTTAAGTTTTATACTTAAGGAAAATATATGCTTAAAACAGTTGTTACTAATAATGCTATTGGCGGATTATTGCAAAAAGGTTGCAAATATATTTCAAAACATTATCATTTTACATTTTATTCCTTAAACGCTTGATATAATAACTTATTAGTGTTATTCTTAAGAAGTAAATTTTATCCTTAAGTATAAAACTTAAGGAAAAGAAAGGTGGAAATATATGAAAACAAAAGAAATGAAAGGCATTACACTTGTGGCATTAGTCGTAACAATCGTAGTTTTGTTAATCCTTGCGGGAGTAAGTATTAACTCAGTTCTTGGAGAGAATGGAATAATAATAAAGGCGAAGGAGGCGGCAGAAAAAACAGCTGCAGCACAAGAAAAAGAAATGATAGAAAGGAATTTACTTGAACAAGAACTAGAAAATTCGTTAGCAACTCCAACTCCAAAGCCTCAGCCAACTGATGGTGTAAAAATACCAACAGGTTTTTATTATGTTGGAGGAACTAAGGCTAGTGGTATTGTAATATCGGATAATAAAAATGATAAAAATAAGTATAGAAATCAAAAAGTTGTAGGAACCGATTTATTAGGAAACCAATATGTATGGATACCTTGCACAACGGACAGTTCAAGCTCAGATCTTCAATATGCAAGAACCGAATGGGGAGTTGAAGTAGATGGAGATGATAATTCAAGAGCTATAAAAGATGAACTTACTTTAACAGATGCAAGTGTTACATATTCTGATGCAGATACTGCAAATGGTATAAATGCAGATGTTTCAAAAGAGATAGTTGCACAGATAAAGGCAGAAAAGGCAAGCGTAGCCCAATATGGTGGATATTACATTGGAAGATATGAAGTTGGAAGAAATAGTGATACAGCAGTTGTAAAATATAATCAAACTCCATATGCCAGCATAACTTGGAGCACAGCCTATGGTTTAGCAAAAAAAATAATTACAAATTCAGAGGTAAATTCATATTTATGCTCGAGTTATGCATGGGATACGGCAGTTAATTTCATACAAAACAATAGTACAGCTAAAAATTATGCTACAAGTATAGAAGGATTTAACGGAAACTGGAATCCACAGGCAGTAAAAGATCCGAGTGGAAATGTAATTAAACCAGCGGGTACTAGTCAACAATTAAATACGGGGCTTACAACACAGTTCTGTAATATATTTGATATGGGAGGTAACGAAGCAGAATTTACTACTGAGTTAAACCCAGGTACTTCCGAGACGGCTGTGCTTCGTGGTGGTTACGACGGCGACTGCGGTCCAGCAGGCCTCCGTTGGGACATTGGTTCAGGCCATGCCGGCATTGGCAACGGGTTCCGTGCCACTTTATTCTTAAAGTAGCTCTGACCACTGTTAAGATTACAGAAAATATGCGAAAAATGAACTGAAAAGTAAAATAAGAACATAAGGAAAGAAAAACATGGTAAATGATCCGTTAGAAAGATACAAATCATCGGGAACATTGATATTAATTCCTAAAATAGAAGACTATATAAAGTATACATATCAAGTACTTGTAAAAATACCAAGGGTAGAAAAATTTAATATTGGTTCGGAAATAAAAACTTCTTCATTAAGAATGTTAGAATATGCGCATTATTTAAATAAGGATAGGCAAAATGCCTATTCTTACTTGAATAAAATTGATGCTTTGATCAGCTATAATAGGTCTATGGTAAGAATTTTAAATGATGAAAAATCAATAACAAAGAAGAACTATGAGACGTGTATTTCAAAACTTGCTGAAATAGGAAGAATGGTTGGAGGACTAATAAAAGCAAATCCAGATATTAGAAAGTCACAAAATGAATAGAATAATAATATCAGGTTGCATAAAAAATATAGACTATAGACTTGTTGATAAAGGAAAAGTATATGCGATTTTATTTATTGAGTTGCAAAACGAAAAGTCAGAAGAAAATATTCAGGTGATAGCAAAAAATGGTATGGCAGATTTTATTTATCGAAAATTTGAAATTGAAAGTAATATTTTGATCGAAGGATATATACAGAAAACTCAAAAAAATCTTATAGTGGTTATAAGAAATGTGGAAAAATTAGAAAATGGCGAAATGGATAAGAAATAAATATGATGAGGTATTATCATATGAAAGTTTAATGAGAGCACATAAGCTATCTTGCAAAGGTAAAAAGCTAAGAAGAGAAGTTATACTTTTTTCTTTAAAAGAAGAAGAATATATAAAATATTTGTATGAAAAATTAAAGAGTGGAACATATGTACATGGAAAATATAGTGCTTTTAAAGTATATGAACCAAAAGAAAGAATTATAGAAAAAGCACCATACATAGATAGAATTGTGCATAGGTGGATAGTAGATAATTTTTTGGTTCCATATTACGTGCCAAGCTTTATAAAGACGACATATGCTTGTATAAAAGATAGACGGAATGCACAATGCAACATTAGATTTGCAATTAGGAATGAGAAAAATGAAAAGAGCATATAGAGATTATTATATATTGAAAATGGATATAAGAAAATATTTTAATAGTATTGATAAAAAAATATTATACAAAATATTAAAAAGAAGGATAAAAGATGAGAAGTTATTATGGCTAATACGTCAAGTATTATCTGCACAGAAACGTCAAAAGGGCATAGAAATTGGAAACTATACGTCACAGACTTTTGCTAATATTTACTTAAACGAGTTGGACCAATATGCGACTAGAAAGTTAAAAGTTCCATTTTATTATAGATATATGGATGATATTGTTATTCTTTTTAAAACTAAAAAAGATGCAAAAGAGGCATTGGATAAAATAAAAAAATTTTTAAAAGAACATTTAGAGCTTGAACTAAATGATAAAACTAACATATTTAGAGGAAAACAAGGTGTTAATTTCTGTGGATATAAAATAAATGAGAACAGAATGAAAGTTAGAGATAAGGGAAAGAAAAAATTTAAGAAAAAAGTAAAAAAGTTACTCAGAGAAATAAAAGATGAAAACTTATCTTCAAAAGATGCAAGAATTTATTTGACAGGGCATTTGGGATATTTTAATATTGCAAATACATATACATTAAAAAAGAAAAATATATTATTACAAGATGAATTACTACGAGAAAAAATTATATATTAGGGATAAACTGTAAGCTAATTACTCAACTTCCGAGACGGTTGTGCTTCGTGGTGGTAATTACAACAACAACAATCCAGCAGGCAACCGTTGGGACAATAATTCAGGCAATGCCAACATTAACAACGGGTTCCGTGCCACTCTAATATCATTTTCGATGTATAGGTTTAAGGACCTATGCCAATAAAGTATTAGATATTAAAGAAGTTTATTCCTTCCTATTAAATGGTAAAAATGAATAGAATTTTAGTGCGACTCTGGTAGGAAACGAACGAAACACTAAAATGTTAAATAAAAAATATAGAGAATAGTTGAAAAGAAATGTTATAGAAAAGGAATACTTTCAATAAAGAGATTTGTTGAAAGTATTCCTTTTCTATAAGTTTGTTTTTATAATTCATAAAATGTCATAAAAAATATATCCATATTATCCATTTTTTTAATGTAAGATTTAATAAACTCATAACATGAGTGGAAAATACAATAAATTTATTTAATAGCTTTGCGATATTCTAGTAGCTCCGTGCTTTCTCTTGCAAATTTTTGCAATGTGTTAAAAGCTTCACTAACAGAAAGAGTATCTGGATCTATTTTTGATATATTTTCTATTAAGCTATCGCATTTTTTATAGTACACATATGCATAGTCTGAAAATACTGGACTTTGGGTGGATTCTATAATTTCTACAGAAATATTAGAACCACGAAAGTATGCTAAATATTTATTTAATTGAGAAGCAGGAAAACCACATTTTACAACAGAAGCATTCAAATTTGTTAACTTAAAATTAAACAATTTTGATATATCTTTTGCATCATCATCTAGAAATATATAGAAGATTCCGTATTTAAATAAATAATAAACATCGCGATTTTCTTGCTTTAGCTGTAAGTATCTATTGTGTAAAGTACTCATATACACCTCCATAAAACATAAAAATTATATATTAAAAATTGGAAAAAGTATAGAACTATGGGTGGTTGCAAAATTACATTAAATTTATTTAAAAAATAACTAATAGGTAAAATGGAAGGAGAAAAAAATGGCGTATTCGGATAAAATTTATAAAAAGGAAAAATTAATAAGTAGAACATTTTATATTGATGAAAAATTATATTTAGAATTAGAAAGATTATCTAAAGAGGTATATGAAGCTTCAATAAGTAAGTTAATAAATGTGGCGATAGAAGAGTTGATTGAAAAAGAAAAAATAGAAGTATACGAGAATAAAAATAGAACTTGCGTTACAAGGTCTATTCTAATAAGAGAAAGCTTGTTAAAAGGTTTGAGTGAATTGAAGATAAAATATGGTTTATCGATTAGTATGTTAGTTAACATTGCGGTAAAAAATGAAATTATGGAAGAACAAAAATAGAATATTACATTTTTATTACATTTACTTAAATTGTTGAATAAAATTTCCCATATTGATATAATTTAACCATACTTATAGACAAAATATAAAATATACTAAGGAGAAGGTTGAAATAGTTATAATTTTTTAATCTTCTGGTGGAAAGGAACGAGGAAAAATGTTGAAATCAAATGTTAGTTATAGCACAGATAAAGACAGCTTTACAGCTGGTAAAGCATGTGCTGAAAAAGCAGTTGTAGACTTAATAGAAACTAAAGTTGCTTTTGTATTCAGTTCTGTGAAATATAATCAAAATAAGTTGCTAGAAGGTGCAAAATCAGTTCTGGGAACGGCTCCAATAATTGGTTGTACATCTTCTGGAGCAATAATTGTACCAGATGGTGTAGTATCATCAGAAAGTGGATTTGCAGGAATGCTTGCAATAGGAGATAATGAGACAGCTGTTGGAGTTGCAGGTTCAGAACGTGGAAAAAATCCAAGAGAAACAGGAAAAAAAGTTGCAAAAGAGGCAATGGCTAAAGTTGGAACAGATAAAGCTCCTGCATATGTATATATGATAGCTTCTCCAGGAGAGGAAGAAGAGTATGTAAAAGGAATTGAAGATGTAGTAGGCTGTGTTCCTGTTTTCGGAGGTAGTGCAGCAGATGATTCTATATCTGGAGATTGGAAAATATTTACGAATGATAAATGCTTTTCTAATGGAGTTGCTGTTGCATTTTTCTACACAAATAAATCAATAAGAAATAAATACACTGGAGCTTACCACGAGACTGTAAACTCTGGAATTGTAACAAAATTGAATGGAAGAAGACAGTTAGTCGAAATAGACGGAAAGCCAGCACTAAATGTGTATGCAAAATGGACTGGCAAAAAGGTGAAGGATTTAGCTGGAATGAATTTGTTATCTGCTTCTGTAACAGAACCTTTAGGAGTAAAAGATAGATTGGGCTCACTAATTGCAATACGTCACCCAATGATTGGAAATGAAGATTTATCAATGAATGTTGGAAATAACTTAGCAATTAATACAGCAGTAATTCAAATGCAAGCAAGTATTGATGAATTAATAGAAGCAACTGGAAAAACATTAAAGAATGTAAGAACAAACCTTCCATGCGAAGCTGGAGCATATCTTTTAATACATAGTGGAGAAAGAAAGCTTGGAATAAATGAAAGAATTGAAGAAGTTGCAGAAAGACTAAAGAAAGAAGCAAAAGGTGTTCCATTCTTAACAGTATTTACATTTGGCGAATATGGAACAGAAGACCATGGAGAAAATACTTGTGGAAGATTAATGCTTTCATTTACTGGATTTGGCAAGAATAAATAAAAATAGAATGCTAATAATAAAATTGGAAAAGGAGGAAAATCGATTATAGGCTAAAGGTCTATAAAATTGATTATAAAAAATTATGGCTAATACTAGATTTATATTAAATGAGACTTCATATTTTGGATTTGGAGCTAGAGAAGTTCTACTAGATGAATTAAAAGATAGAGGATATAAAAGAGTATTTTTAGTATCTGATAAATCTCTTGTTGATGCTGGGGTTACAGATAAAGTTATGAATATTCTTGAAGAGGGAAAAGTTAGATATGAATTATATGATGATGTAAAACCAAACCCTTCAATTGATAATGTATTACACGGATATAAAAAGAGTAGATGGTTTAGACCAGACGTTATTCTTGCAGTTGGTGGTGGTTCTAGCATGGATACTGCAAAGGCAATATCTATACTTATGACAAACCCAGATAGAGACGATGTAGTTTCACTAAATGGGCCATCAAATACAAAGAAAAAAGGACTTCCAATGATTGCAATGCCAACAACCGCAGGAACTGCAGCAGAAGTTACAATTAACTATGTAATAACAGATGAAGAAAGAGAAGTTAAAATGGTTTGTGTCGATCCACATGACATACCAGTTTTAGCAATAGTTGATACAGAACTTATGGCTTCTATGCCTAAAAAGTTAGCTGCTGCAACTGGAATGGATGCATTAACACATGCAATCGAAGGATATATAACAAAGGCACACAACACAATGTCTCAAATGTTTTCTATGAAAGCAATAGAGCTAATTTATAAAAACTTAGCTAAAGCTGTAAATGACAAAGACCAAAAAGCAATAGATGATGTTGGATTAGGCCAATATATAGCTGGAATGGGATTCTCAAATGTTGGACTTGGAATAGTTCATTCAATGGCACACCAATTAGGAGCTGTTTATGATACTCCACACGGCTTAGCAAATGCAATATTACTTCCAACTGTATTAGAATTTAACGGAGCTGTTTGTGCTGATTTATATAAAGAAATTTTAACACAAGGTATGGGAATAAATGCAATGAAATTTACAGATGAAGAAGCTGTAAAAACACTATGCGAAAAAGTAAGAGATTTATCTGAAGCTGTTGGAATTACTCAAACAGTAAAAGATGTAGGAGCAAAGAAAAAAGACTTTGCAATGCTTGCAGATAAAGCAATGGAAGACCCTTGCAAACCAGGAAATCCAAGAGAAGTAACAAAACAAGACTTTATAGATTTATATGAAAAAGCTTGGTAATCATTTATAACAATTGAAGAAAAATCGCCCAAGAGGGACGCCCCTTTTTGGGCGATTTTTAGAATAAAAGGAGATAAGAGGGTAAAAGACAGTTGAAATTTTGGTTATATCGAATATTATTTTAAATGCGGTTACATAAATATGCATTACTTACCATTAAGAATTCAACTCTTTTCTAACCCGATTTATGCCTATAAGGAAGGAAAATAGAAAAATGGAAAAAGTGAAAAAATATGGAAAATTTCTAATAGCACCAGTAATTGCGGTAGCCATAGCTTTGCTTATATATGCTGTAAAAGGAATTTATCCATTTGGAGGAATGACAATTGCTCATGCAGACATGGGACAATCTTATGAAACATTCTATCATTTGTTATGGGATATTCTAAGAGGTGAAAAATCACTATTATATTCATATATACTGGGAAGTGGCTCTAATGTATTTGGAGGAGCATTACTTGATGGATTCGCAAGCCCACTAGCATGGCTCATT
>FR880060.1:1972-18446 GCA_000435175.1 Clostridium sp. CAG:245 | reverse complement strand
TATGCGTTCTCGTATTTGTTATTAATTAGAATTGCATTAATTGCACTAACAACATACATATTTTTAAATAAGATATATAAGAAAAGCGGAAACGGTGAAAAACTAGAATTTTGGAAAGTGTTATTTAGCGTTATGTATGCACTTTCAGGATATGTATTAATTAGTTATACAAATATTATGTGGTTGGATGTGGTAGCAATATTTCCTATATTTTGTTTGGGAATACACAGACTTCTTACACAAAATAAATCGGGATTATTTGTTGTTACGTTAACATTAAGTTTAATAATAAGTTATTACATATCTTATATGATTTTATTTTTCATACTATCTTGTCTACCATTTGCAGTATTTTTATATGCTAAAAAAGAAGATAGAAAAAGAGTTGCAGGAAAGCTTATAATGGCAGTATTATTATCACTATTTTTGTCGATGTTTTCTTTCTTGCCAGCATTTTCACAAACTATGAGTTCATATAGAATGGCTGCAAAAGCGGCAACTGTAGTAGAAAATAATGAAGCAGGAATGAAACTAATATTTTTAATGATGTCTGCTATTGAATTATTAGGAACAGTTAGGCTTATAAAATATTTCAAAAAAGATAACATTGTAAAAATGATGATTTTAAGTTTAATAATGTGCGGAATATTACCAATCTTATTTGAAAGAATAAATATGCTATGGCATACAGGCTCACATAATTGTTTTCCGTTTAGATACGGATTTATTCCAATATTCATAATGTTAAATTGTGGAATGTACTATATTACTAAATATTTGCCATGCGAAAAGAAATTTGAAAAAATAGATATTTTGCTTATAATCTTAGCACTAGTCCCAATTACGGTACTTACACCAAGAATAGTATTAAGTATAAATTCGAATGATCCTGCTTTTAAAATTGAAGTAGCAGACTGTATAGCTTTATGCATTCAGACAATTATGTGTGCTTTTGTTATAGATAAAGTCTTAAAAATAGAAAACAAAAAAGTTAGAAATTCAATAATATCTGTTATAGTTATTTTTCAAATAATAATTCAGGGGCTTGCATATATTGGTGTGCCAGAAGAAAGAAGAGGAGGACCAGAGCATTCAGATAGTTCGATAACAGTTGCAAATGAACTAATACAGGCGTTTAATTCAAATAAGACAACATTGTATAGATATAAAGATTTAGACCAGAGTATGACAGAAAATTATCCATTAGTATTAGATTGGCCATCAATTTCAACATTTTTACATATAATTTCTAAAGAGCAAGTATTAACTCATTCTCAATTAGGTTATACCAGAAATAATACAAAATTGGGTGACTGTGGAGGTACGCTGGTTTCTGACGAAATACTGGGAATTAAATATAGCCTTAGCAAGAATGAATTAGATAGTGAAATTTATCAAAAAAATGGTACTGCAAAAAATGGTATAAACTTATATGAATATAAAGAAATGCTTCCTTATGGAATTGTATATGAAAATAATAAAGATATAAGTACTATTCCAGAAAAATTTGATGTTTTTGAAACACAAAATTATTTATATAAAGAACTTTTCTCAGAAAATGAAGATATGCTAGAGAAGGTATCAACACAAAAAGAAAAAACAGAAGATGATGAGAATAAAGTAATATATAGATATACAATGAGAGTAAACAAAAAATCATACTTATATTTGTATGGAAATGAGGGAGAAAACTTAATATATAAGATAATAGTAAACGGTGAAACAGTCACAATACCATGGATAAATAACCAGAATAATACTTGGTATTCGTTAAGTTCTAATAATGGAATAATAAACTTAGGAAAATTTGAAAATCAAGATGTTGAAGTGGAAACTATAAGTTATAAAGGAAGATGCAATTTGAAATTTGCAACATTGCCATTAGAAAAATTTGAAAATTTTGTTGCAAATTATAATGAGAGTACTACAAAAGAAATAAATATAGAAAATAATAAAATAAAAATCAAAGTTGAAAATGCTAAAGCAGGACAAAAGTTATTTTTACCAATAACATATGATACAGGTTGGAATGGAGTAAATAACGGAGAAACTCAAGGTATTAACAGAGTATTTAATACATATATGAGTTTAGAACTAAAAGAAGGAACAAATGAAATAGAATTAACATTTATTCCAGCAAAAATGAAACTTGGAATAGAATTATCTATTGCAACCCTTGTAATAATATTAGTATATACATTTGGTATAAAAAAGCTAATAAGAAAAGATGGCATTTTAGACAAAATAATAGTAAATTTAGGCTTCGGAATTTACATTATTATTACTGTGGGCTTTTATTTTAAGGTATACTTAATGTGCATCATTCAAACAATTAAACAATGGATAGGATAAATAGAATAAGACAAAGGATAGAGAACTCCTTTGTCTTATTTTAGTGCTGTTCTGGTATAAAATAGTCTACTACTCCATAAATTAATGCACCTATCATTGCTGCTATCCAAGATATAGAATACCCAGCTACGAAAAATTGTGTAGCATACAATACAACGGCCGCAAGGACAAACCCTACAAAGCCTTTTCCAAATGCACTTGCATGAAGTCCGGTAAATTTAACAAGCAAAAAATCTATAACAGTTAAAACAACTGCTGCTAGTGCTAAAGCCCAAATATTGTTTATAGTAAATCCTGGTGTAAAAAATGCAGTTATAGCAAGTATTACAGCAGATGTTACAAACCTTAAAATTACTTGCGCAAATGTATTGGAATGAGAGTAATTTCTTGCCTCAATATTATTGTTATCCATGATAAAACCTCCTAAAATGAATTTATTTTTAGTATTTACAGAAAAAAATAAATTATTCAAACTGATGAATAAATACAAGAAAATAGCAAAAAATAAAAATGAAACAGCGCTCAAATTAATACATGGAATTAACATAATGTAAAAACTATATTGATGATCAGATACATTTGAGCTAAAAAATAGAAAAATTCAAATTTTTAAAATATAAAATAAATGGTTTATGGATAAATCCAATGAAAATTCAAATATCTAGTAAGAGGAAAAATTAATGTTAGCAACTTTTATAAGGTCGATTATTATTTATATAATTGTATTAATTGTAATGAGATTAATGGGAAAACGTGAAATAGGGCAGATGCAACCGTTTGAACTTGCAATATCAATAATGATAGCAGACTTGGCATCAATTCCAATGACTGATATTGGAATTCCAATTTCAAATGGAATAATTCCAATTTTAGGTTTACTAGTAATGCATCTAGTAATATCTGTATTGAACATAAAAAGCAGTAAAATAAGAGAATTTATATGTGGAAAACCAACAGTGTTAATAAATAAAGGAAGAATAGACGAGAACAAGATGAGAAAAGAACGTTTTACTTTAAACGAGTTAGAAGAAAAATTAAGAAGCAATAATGTTATGAATATTGGAGATGTAGAATTTGCAATACTAGAAACTAGTGGAGATATTTCTGTAATACAAAAACCTAATAAAAGAACGACTACACCTGAAGACTTTAACATTATGCCGGATTATGAGGGAATGACATATAATCTTGTAATAGATGGTAAAATATTGAATGAAAATTTGAAATTAATAGATAAAAATTATGATTGGCTGAAAAAACAAACGCAAAAATTTCAAATGATACCAGAAGAGGCACTAATTGTAACAATAAATGAAAAAGGAAATATATATTGCCAAAAGAAAGAAAAAGATTAATTTTTTTGTAAACTTGCTATAAGCAAAAAATATTAGAAAAATTCGATAAAATTAGGAGAATTTAGGGAAGGAAAAATTATCAATATGAAAAAAGAACTTATTATAGTAATTATAATAGTTATAGCAATAATCATATTAGACACAATAACACATAATTATACAAAAATAAATTTTGCAAAAATAAATGAACAATTGGAACAAATAAAAGAAATTAGTGAAGATATATATATAATGGAAAAAGAACAAGATATTGCTGAAAATACAAGCAAAGAGGGAAAAGAAAATGACAATAAAACTAGTAAACAAGAAAAACTAAAAGAAAAAATAAAAACTATGGAAGAAGACTGGAAAACTATAAATAATAAGACTGCACTTTACATAGAGCACGAAGAATTAGAAAAAGCAAATGTGTCTATGGTAAAATTTAAAAGATATATTCAATTAGAAGAATATACAGAAGCAATTGCAGAATTAGAAAATTGCAAATATATTCTAGACCATATAAGAGATAAAGAAGCAATGCAGATTATTAACTTATTTTAAAAAATCAAATCCAAATTATTAAAAATTGCGGTATGGTGCTCTTAACCAGAGATTCTAAATGATTCTTTAAAAGTCACTTTTACATTAATTTTTAAAATTTGAATTTGATTACATTACTCTATAAAAGATGATAGTGCTAAAATATTCTAAACAATAAACCAGTAAAAAATATGTATGCATATCTATAAAACTTTGTGTTTGAAAATTGTTTTTTGTTGTATTCGAAAAAGGACTTTAAGGCACTGCGTTTATCAAAAATAGTAATCAAAAAGCTTTCTCTATATTTAGGAATACTTAACAAAGTTACAGGCCACATGTGCTTTACGATTATGTCTTTTTCCTTATCATTTAAATTAAATAGTTTTTCTGCATTATATAAAGCAATTTGAGGGTGAAGAAAAGCATGAAAATGTTTTAAATGCAGTTTCTTTTTAGAACCTCTCCAGTCATACAAAAATAAATCATGTAGCATTGCACCTCTAGCTGCAGAAACATAATCCCAGCCATATTTTTTGCAAAATAAATATGACCAATAGGCAACTTCTAAACAATGTTCATAACAAGAACAATCGTAGTGTTGCCTAAAATTTTTCATCTGTTTTACTGTAGGATTTTCTAAAATATCTTTTGTTATATTAAAAAATTCAATTATATTATCATAGTTATATGTATGTACACTAACTTTTTTTTCTCTAACTTTTAAAGTTTGCATCTTATGTTATTACCTCTATGTTCATTTCTTAAATTTATTATAAACACAATAAAAGTCTATGTCAATAAAAAAATAAGAGATTAAAATGGTATTTTCTTGCAATATTTTTAAAAATAATACTAGACAAAAACACTTGTTTGTGCTATCATTGGTTCAATGAAGTTTTTATCATTATAGCTATGAAAAAATTTTTGTTATAAATTAAAAATGAATTTGCAAAGCAAGAAATGGAAGTACTTATGATTGATTTAAAACAGAGTGTTCAATATATTAAGGGTGTTGGACCGAGTAGGGCAAAGTTATTAAGCCTGCTTGGTGTAAATACTGTTGAAGATTTGATTAATTATTATCCGAGAACGTATGAGGATAGAACAAAAATAAAAAAGATAGAGGAGCTTCAAGATGGAGAAGATGCTCTTATTGAGGCTGTGACGGTAACTGCTGCAACCGTTTTTAAATTAAGAAGAAACATGTCTGTTTCAAAAGTTATGGTGCAGGACGATACTGGTAGATGTTTAATTACGTGGTTTAATCAGGATTATATGAGAAATGTAATTCATGCACACGAAAAATATAGATTTTTTGGAAAAGTTACTAAAAAACTGGGGCAAATAGAAATGGCGTCACCTGTTTTTGATGAGGAAGGAAAAAGCAAGAATACAGGTAAAATTGTGCCTGTTTATTCTACTACAAAAGGATTGTCAGACTCAGCAATAAGACAAGCTGTTGAAAATGCACTTTCGATGGTAAATGCAAAATTACAAGAAACATTACCAGAATATATAACTAAAGATTATCATTTAATGGAACTAGATCAAGCAGTAAGAGAAATTCACTTTCCAAGCAAAATGGAAAATTTGGCGAGAGCAAGAAATAGGTTAGTATTCGAAGAATTGCTAACATTTCAACTTGCTTTATTAAGCTTGAAGGAACAATATGATAATGAAATAAGAGGCATAAAATACAGCAAAGATGTACATATGTCAGATGTAATAAACACATTACCATTCAAACTAACAAAAGCTCAACTAAGAGTTCTTGAAGAAATAGACAATGACATGGAATCGGAAAAGCCGATGAATAGGCTTTTACAGGGAGACGTTGGTTCTGGTAAGACCGTAGTTGCAATGATTGCAGCATATAAGGCTGTGAAGAGTGGCTATCAGGTTGCAGTAATGGCTCCAACAACAATACTTGCAACACAGCACATAAATAATTTTAATAAAATATTAGAGCCATTTGGAATACGTTGTGGGTTACTGGTAAGCAGTCTAACAAAAAAACAGAAAGGAATACTCCTAGAAAAATTAAAAAATGGTGAAATAGACATATTAATTGGAACTCATGCTCTTTTACAAGAAAATGTAGAGTTTAAAAATGTAGGACTAGTAGTAACAGATGAGCAACACAGATTTGGCGTAAAACAAAGAAGTGTAATTGCTGGTAAAGGAAAAAATCCAGATGTACTGGTAATGACTGCAACCCCTATCCCAAGGACACTAGCAATAATAGTATATGGAGATTTAGATATTTCTATAATAGACGAACTACCACCAAACAGGAAGAAGATTGATACAATAGCAGTAAAAGAAAATATGACAGATCGAATAATTCAGTTTATAAAGAAAAATGTGGACGAAGGTAGACAAGCATACATAGTATGTCCATTCGTGGATGAAAACGAAGAAATGATGGATGTAAAATCTGTAGAAAAACTAGCAGAAAATTATAAGAACGAAGTGTTTAAGGATTATAATGTAGAAATATTACATGGAAAAATGAAACCAAAAGATAAAGAACAAGTAATGCAAGACTTCAAAGAAAATAAAATAAGCATACTAATTTCTACAACTGTAATTGAGGTTGGGGTGGATGTACCAAATGCAAACATAATGGTAATAGAAAATGCTGAAAGATTTGGCCTAGCCCAGTTACACCAATTAAGAGGAAGAGTTGGAAGAGGAGAATTTAAGTCATATTGTATACTAAAATATAACAGTAATTCTGCAATAGTAAGAGAAAGAATGAAAACAATGACAACAACGGAAGATGGCTTTAAAATAGCAGAAAAAGACTTAGAACTAAGAGGCTCTGGAGAATTCTTCGGAACAAAACAACATGGACTACCAGAATTCAGAATAGCAAATATATTTGAAGATGTTAAAATACTAAAATTAGTACAAGAACTTGCACTAAAAATAGAAATGAATGATCCAAAACTAGAAAAAGAAGAAAACAAAAAATTAAAGGCATTAGTAAATAGAGTGAGAGAAGAAAGAATAGAATTATAAGAAAATTTCTGAAAACCCTTGCATTTTTTCCATAAAAAGGGTATAATAATATTGACATAAGAAGTACGGCAGAAGAGTGGAAACAAATTCCACTCTTCTACAATGTTATAAGACAACATTTAATATGAATATAGGGAGGTATATCTTGTCTAAAATAGAAGAAAAAGTAGAAGAGCTCGTTACAAAGCCAATAAATGAACTTGGTTACAGAGTGTACGATGTTATGTACGTAAAAGAAGGCAAAGACAATTATTTAAGAATATTTATAGATAATGATACTGGAATTAGTTTAGATGATTGCGAAAAGGTAAACAATGCAATTACAGATATGCTAGATGAAGCGGATTATATAAAAGACCAATATTTTCTTGAAATTTCGTCTTCTGGAGTAGAAAGACATATTAGAAAAGATTCGCAGTTGCAAGAACATATTGGAAAAGATATAGATGTGAAATTGTTTAAACCATTAAATAAGCAAAAAGAGCTTGAGGGAAATCTTAAACAATTTGACGAAAAGACCATTACATTAATCATAAATGAAGAAGAAACTACAATAGAAAGAAGTAACATTAGCTCGATGAAAAGGGCTTTTAAATGGGAATAATATAATTGAAAGGAATGATTGGAAAATGAAGAAGAATGTAAAAAAGGTAGAAAACAAAGGAATTGATAGTACAGAACTAATAATGGCACTAGATGAACTTGAAAAAGAAAGAGGAATAAAAAAAGACTATGTTATAGAATCTATAGAAACAGCTTTAGTTACAGCATATAAGAGAAATTTTGATGTTACGTCAGACAATGTAAAAATTACTCTAAACCGTGAAACAGGGGAGACACACGTTTATGAAGAACTTAATGTAGTAAACGAAGTTGAAGATTGGGACACACAAATTTCAGTAGAAGATGCTAAGAAAATTGACCCAAGATATAATGAGGGAGATGTTGTTGAAAAAGAATTAATGCCAAAGAACTTTGGTAGAATTGCAGCTCAAACAGCAAAGCAAGTTATAGTTCAAAGAATAAGAGAAGCTTCAAGAGAAGTAATATTTAGCGAATTCAACGAGAAAAAAGGCGAAATAGTTTCTGGTATAGTACAAAAAGTTGATAAGAACATTGTTGTATTAGATTTAGGAAAAATTGAAGGTATAATGCCAATTAAAGAGCAAATACCAACAGAACATTACTATGTAAATCAAAAATTAAGAGCATGTGTTGCAAATGTTGAAAAAGGTGCAAAAGGCTCAACACAAATAATAGTTTCAAGAGCAAATAATGATTTCTTAAGAAAATTATTCGAGCTTGAAATTCCAGAAATTTATGAAGGTTTAATCGAAATTAAGAGTATTTCAAGAGACCCAGGAAAGAGATGCAAAGTCGCAGTATATTCTCAAAATGAAAACATAGACCCAGTTGGTTCTTGTGTTGGACAAAAAGGAATTCGTATTCAAAATATAATAAACGAATTAAGCGGAGAAAAAATAGATGTAATAGAATGGAACGAAGATCCATCTACATACATTGCAGAAGCTTTACTTCCAGCAAAGGTTATGGCTGTTGATATTAAAGACGAAGAAAGATTTGCTCAAGTAATAGTTCCAGATGACCAATTATCATTAGCTATTGGTAAAGCAGGACAAAATGCAAGACTTGCAGCTAAATTAACAAACTGGAAAATAGACATAAAGAGTGAATCTCAATTTAGAGAAATGATACAAGAGCTACAAGCAAATGGTGAAGAAAAAGAAGAAACTGCAGATGCAGAAAACGTTGATGAAACAAATGTAGAAGAGGCAAACGAAGTAGAAAACGTTGAAACATCAGAAGAAAATAAAGACGAAGAATAAAAGGAAGTGTGATACTTGAAGAAAATACCACAAAGAACTTGCTTAGGTTGCAATGAAGCAAAACCTAAAAATAAATTGATAAGAATTGTAAAGCAGAGTGACGGCAAAATATTCGTAGACAAAACAGGAAAGGCTGAAGGACGAGGTGCATATATATGTAATAATGTAGAATGTTTGGAAAAGGCCATAAAGTCAAAGAGATTGAGCAGAAGCTTTGAAACAGAAATAAACAACGAAATTTATGAAAGCTTAAGAGGTGTAATTATTGATAAATAGAGAAAATAAAAAGGAATTAAGCACAAGAATAAATATAGGGGGGTGGAATTATTGGGTAAAATAAAAATTCACGAACTAGCAAAAGAAATAGGAATGTCAAGCAAAGATGTACTTGAAAAAGCAAAGTCGCTAGGCATAGATGTAACAAGCCATTTAAGTAATGTGACTGATGAACAAGCAACAGAAATTAGAAATGCATATTCAAAAAATAATAAAAATAATGTGAAAAAGGAAAATAAAGTGGAAAATAAGAAAGAAACAAAAAAAGAAACAAAGAAAGATAACAAAAAAGATACTCCAGTAATTATTAGAAGAGAAGTTATATTAAATGATGAAGAGGATTCTAAGAAAGACACTAAGAAAGCTGAAGAAAGAAAAGATGTAGGTTTTGTAAAAAGAAGAAATAATAACGATTATAATATTGTTTACAGAAATAAACCTAATAAACCTCTTACGGTAAATGAATTATTTGGACTTGGTAAAAAAGAAGAAAAGCCAAAGGCAGATGTAAAAGCTGAAACTGCAAAGAAAGAAGAAGTTAAGAAAGAAGAGAATGTTGCTAAAGCTACTACAACCGAAGTAAAAACAGAAACTGCAAAAGTAGAAAAAGCTGAAACTCCAAAGGCAGAAACAGTAAAGACTGAAACTGTAAAAACAGAAGCTCCAAAGCCAGAAGTTAAAGCAGAAGCAAAACAAGAAGCTGTAAAAGCAGAAAGCTTAAAAACTGAAGTTGTAAAGAATGATAGAACAGAATCTCATGACAAAAATGACAATTATAGAGGAGAAAATTCTAGAAACGACAACAGAGGCGAGTATTCAAGAAACGATTCTTTCCAAAGAAGAAATAACTTCAATAATGGAAATAGAGAATTTGGAAATAATAATGGTAACAGAGACTTTAGTAATAACAGAAACCAATTCCAAAGAAACAATAACTTCAATAGAAATGATAGATTCCAAAATAATAATCAATCAAGAGATGGTTACAGACAAAATAATCAAAATGGCCAAAATAATAGATTTAATAATGGCAATAATGGTTATAATAAAAATAACCGTGATAACAACGGATTTAACAGAAATAACCGTGATAACAATGGCTTTAATAGAAATAATAATCGTGATAATAATGGCTTTAACAGGAACAACAATGGTGGTTTCAACAGGAGACCATTAGATGAGAAGAGATTAGACAAGAAAATTAACGATATATTAGAGACTGAAATTGTTGAAAAAGAAAGCCAAAGAGATTATTCTACAAAGGCAAGTTTCAAGGCTAAGAGCAATAAATATGATGAAAATAAGCAAAATAAGAATAAGTCTAGAAGATTCAATGGTGAAGAAGAATATGATGAGGGCAAGTTAAAGAATTTAAAACAAGTAGATAAGCTTTCTAACATGTTTGGAGACCAAGAAGGTGGAATGCTTGATTACTACGATTTATCAACAGAACGTGGTAAGAAGGGTAAACGTAAAAATCAGAAAAATACTGAGGAAAGAAATAAGCAAAAAATATTTAAGCTAACAGAAATAACAATTCCAGAGAGCATAAGTGTTAAAGACCTAGCAGCAGAGTTAAAGAAAACAAGTGGTGAAGTAATAACAAAGCTTATGGGATTAGGAATAATGGCAACTATAAACCAAGAGCTAGATTTCGATACAGCATTCTTAGTAGCAGAAGAATTTGGTGTAACAGCAAACAAGAAGGAAGAAGTTAAAGAAGAAGATATACTATTTGACGAGTCAGAAGATAAGGCAGAAGACTTAGTTCAAAGAGCTCCAGTAGTTGTTGTTATGGGACACGTTGACCATGGTAAAACATCACTTCTAGATGCAATTAGAAAAACAAATGTAATAGAAGGCGAAGCCGGAGGAATTACACAACATATTGGTGCATATAAGGTATCAATAAATGGAAGAGAAATTACATTTTTAGATACACCAGGACACGAGGCATTTACAAGTATGCGTGCTAGAGGCGCTCAAATTACAGATGTTGCAATACTTGTTGTTGCAGCAGATGATGGTGTAATGCCACAAACTGTTGAAGCTATAAACCATGCTAAAGCAGCTGGAATTCCAATAATAGTTGCAATAAACAAAATTGATGTACCAGGAGCTAACCCAGAAAAGGTAAAACAAGAATTAATGAAATATGAATTAGTTCCAGAAGAATGGGGTGGAGATACAGTATTTGTAGAAATTTCTGCAAAACAACATATCAACATAGACCAATTACTAGAAATGGTATTATTAGTTTCAGACATGCAAGATTTAAAAGTAAATCCAAATAAGCAAGCTAAAGGTGTTGTAATAGAAGCAAGACTAGATAAAGCAAAAGGTCCTATCGCATCTGTATTAGTACAAAGAGGAAGCTTAGACGTTGGAGATACAGTAGTTGTTGGAACATCAATTGGTAGAATTAGGGCAATGAAAGACGATAAAGGAAAACGTGTTAAGTGTGCAGGTCCTTCTACACCAGTAGAAATTATGGGACTTACAAAAGTACCAGAAGCAGGAGAAACTTTCTATGAAGTTAAAGATGAAAAAATGGCTAAACACTTAATAGAAAGAAGAGAAAGAAAAGCAAGAGAAGATGCTATGAATGCATACAACAAAGTAACATTAAGCAATCTATTCGAGCAAATGGAACACGAAAACTTAAAACAATTAAATATAATTGTAAAAGCAGATGTTCAAGGTACAGCAGAAGCATTAAAGCAATCTCTTGAAAAATTATCTGACAACGAAGTTGCAGTAAAAGTAATACACTCAAATGCAGGAGCTATAAATGAATCTGATGTTAACCTAGCAAAAGCTGCAAAGGCTATAATAATAGGATTTAATGTAAGACCAAACGCAACAGCAAAAGAAGTTGCAGAAAAACAAGGAGTAGAAATCAAGTTATATTCTGTAATTTACCAAGCATTAGAAGACGTTGAAGCTGCAATGAACGGTTTACTAGACCCAGTTTACGAAGAAAAAGTAATCGGAAATGTAGAAGTAAGACAAACATTCAAGGTTTCAAATGTTGGAACAATTGCTGGTGGATATGTAAAAGACGGAAAAGTTGAAAGAAATGCAGGAGTAAGAGTAATAAGAGAAGATGTTGTAATACACGAAGGCAAACTTGCATCATTAAAGAGATTTAAAGATGACGTTAAAGAAGTTGCTAAAGGGTTCGAATGTGGTCTTCAAATTGAGAATTACAACGATATTAAAGAAGGCGACATTATAGAAGTATTCGTAATGGAAGAAATAAAAAGAACTAAAAAATCAAAAGTACAACAAATTTCTCAAGAACATGGAATGAACAAATAATCTAAAACCGAAGAAAGGAAATTTTAGAGAAAATGAGTAAAAATGAAGCTAGACTTGGCAGAGTTAATGAAGAATTAATGAAAGCCTTAAGCCAAATAATAACTTATGAATTGAAAAATCCTGATGTTACAGGAATGATAAGTGTTACAAGAGTAAAGGTAACACCAGACTTAAAATATGCGAAAGTATATGTAAGTATGTTAAATTCAAAAAGTGTAGAAAAAACTATGCAAGGGTTAAAAGACTCTGCAGGCTTTATGAGATCACAAGTTGCTAGAATGGTAAATTTAAGAATTACTCCAGAGCTTGTATTTGAATATGATGATTCAATAGAACATGGAGAAAGAATAGATAATATTTTAAAGCAAATTAGTGAACAAGATAAGGCAATAAAAGAGAAAAAATAATATTTTTAGGGACAGCACAACTTTTATTATGCGGTCCCTAAAAGTCTATATAGGAAGGAACAATAATGACTTTAGATAATATTTTAGAAGAAATAAAAAAAGCAAATACCATTGCAATAGTAGTACATGAAAATCCAGATGGTGACGCCATTGGAAGTGCACTTGCTATGAAATTGGCATTGGAGCAATTAAACAAAGAAGCAGACGTAATAATACCAGAGTATCCAAGTGCATTCAGCTTTTTGCCAGGAGTAGAAAAAATAAAGAAAGAATCTGACATACAAGAATACGATTTAGCAATAGCTTTAGATTGTGCAAGTATTAGGTTATTAAATGGATTTGCAAAATATTTTGATAATGCAAAAGTAAAGGTTGCAATAGACCACCACAGCAGTAACACAATGTATGCAGATTACAACTTCATAAGCCAAGATTCACCAGCATGTGCCCAACTATTATTAGTCGCATTTAGTTACTTTGGAATAGAAGTTACTAAAGAAATTGGAACTTGCATCTTAGCAGGAATAATCACAGATACAGGTGGATTTAGATACTCAACAGTTACAGCAGAAACTTTTAGATTTGTTGCAGAGCTATGCGAAAAAGGTGTAAAAGTATCACAAATATATGATAAGGTATATTCAAGCAAGACAAGAGCTAAATTTGAATTACACAGAATTGCACTTGAAAGACTTGAGTTTTTAGAAGAGGGCAAAATAACCTACACATACATAACAAAGGCAGACGAAGAAAAAGTTGGAGCCGAAAACGGAGACTACGACGGAATTGTAGAAAATGGTAGAGACGTTGAAGGTGTTGAAGTTTCACTATTCTTAAGAGAAACAAGCAAAGGAATAAAAGCATCAATACGCTCTAAAAACTATGTAAATGCAGCAGAAGTTGCAATGATGTTTAGTGGTGGCGGACATTTACGTGCAGCAGGTTGTAGCAATTTACCAGGAACCATAGAACAAGTAAAAAACCAGATGATAAACAGAATAAGAAGCTGCCTAAAATAAATTTTGTCGCCAAATGGGGATGCCCTTTCGCCCAAAAAGGGGCGTCCCTATTGGGCGAAAGGAGCATTAAATTGAACGGAATAATTTTAATAAATAAAGAAAAAGGCTGTACATCGCATGATGTGGTTTATAAAGTAAAAAAACTAACAAATTCTAAAGTAGGACATACTGGTACATTAGACCCTAATGCAACAGGAGTATTACCACTTTTAATTGGAGAAGCAACTAAAATTTCTAAATATTTAATAAACCATGATAAAGAATATGAAGTTGTATTAGAATTAGGCAAAAAAACTTCGACAGCAGATGTAGAGGGAGAAGTAATAGAAGAAAAAGAAGTTTCAGCTAAAAGCTTAGAAGAGCAATATGTAAAAGAAATTTTAAAAACATTTATTGGAAAACAAGAACAAACTCCACCAATTTATTCTGCAATAAAAATAAATGGGAAAAAGCTATATGAATATGCAAGAAAAGGACAAGAGGTAAAATTAGAGCCAAGACAAATAGAAATATATGATATTGAACTACTAAACATAAATAAAACAGAAAAACAAATAAGCTTTAGAGTGCAATGTTCAAAAGGAACTTACATAAGGAGTTTATGCGAGGATATAGCAGAAAAGCTTGGAACAGTTGGCTTAATGAAAGAGTTAAAAAGAACTGTGGTTGGAGATTTTAAAATAGAAAATGCAATTACTGTAGAAGAATTAAAAGAAAAAATAGAAAATAAAGACTACTCTTGCATAATTTCTATAGAAGAAATATTTAAACATAATAATAGAATAGAACTAAATACACAAGATTATAGCAAATATGTAAATGGAGTAAAGCTAGATATAGAAAATTGTAAAATAACAGAATTTGATGTGACACGAAGAAATGTTAAAGAAGAAACACAGAAAAACAATTTAACAGATGAAACATATAGAATATACTTAGACAATAAATTTATAGGACTTGGAATTGTTAGTGGAAATAAATTAAAAAGAGATTTGATTATACAAGACTAACAGTATGAGAAAATATAAAAAGGCGAAATTCAACAAAAAATGACAAATTTGAAAAATAAGAAAAGATTATTGTACTGGTGTAGAACTATGATATTATTCAGATTGAATAAATAATACTTTATTTGAAAGAATAAAACGAACTTGACAAGGAATTAGAGGATGCTGTAAATGAAAGTGGTAGTAATTCAGACGATTTATTGATAAGATTAGCTTTTATAAGTTAGTCTTTTTTATACTAAATAATTCATATGTGACTAAATGAAAAATTTTACGTCAGTATAGATGAAGGAGATAAAATGGAAGACAACGAAATAATTGAACTTTACTGGAAACGTGATGAAGTGGCAATACTAGAAACAGATAAGAAATATGGAAAATATTGTAGTAAGATAGCTTATAACATATTAGCAAGTGTTGAAGATTCGGAAGAATGCGTTAATGATACATATTTTCATGCGTGGAATGCGCTTCCACCTAATAGACCTAATATTTTTAAGGCTTTCCTAGCAAAAATTACAAGGAATTTGGCTCTTGATAAATATGATAGTAAAACTGCACAAAAAAGAAATAATTCAATGGATTTAGTTTATGAAGAATTAGAAGATTGCATACCAACGTATAGTATGGAGAAAGAAATTGAACACAATGAACTTGTGAAAGAGCTTAATATGTTTTTAGAAAATCTGTCAAAGGAAAAAAGAGTGATATTTCTCGAGAGATACTGGTATATGAGTTCGATTAAAGATATAGCAACAAAACATAGTCAAAAAGAAAGTAAAACGAAAATGGAATTATTAAGAATGAGAAATGCCTTAAGAAAATATTTGGAGGAGAGAGGTAAAATGGTATGAATTCAAAAGATTTATTAAGAGCTTTTGGCGATATTGATGAAAAATATCTAGATGAAGAGCATGAGACACCAAAAGAGAAAAACAAAAAAGAATTTTATATTAAGATTATTATAAATAAAAAAATTATCTATGGCTTATCATCGGCTTGTGCGGTATTTATATTAGGTATTGGAATATTGGCTGTACAGAAGAAGTCGAATAATAACGTGACGAAAGCTGAAAATGAAATAATGGTTAGTAGTCAAAATATGAATGTAATGTTAGAAATTAATCCGATGCAAGGTACCTCAATGGCAAAATTAGATGCAGATGTACAGACCGTTGAAATAAATAGCTTACCAGAAAAATTTGAATTTATTAATAATATTGCATTGCCAAGTGAATATAAATTAGACAACAGCTATGAGGTTTATACAAGAGAAAACTATGATAATACTGAATATAGTTTATTACATGATTATGTATTTAATTATAATAAGGATTATGCAAA
>FR880060.1:1690-1889 GCA_000435175.1 Clostridium sp. CAG:245 | reverse complement strand
TAGATGACAGTAAAAAAATATCAAAAATTGGTGATGTAGATGTTATTATATCTCAATATGAAAAAATGTATGTGGCAACGTTTAAATGTAAAGAAATATATTTTGACATAGAAACAAATGGAATAACAGAGGAAGAATTAGTAAATCTATTGGAAAGCATAATAAAATAATAAATAAAGGACTACATTAAACAGTGTAG
>FR880060.1:0-1596 GCA_000435175.1 Clostridium sp. CAG:245 | reverse complement strand
AGGAGGAATATTAAATGATAAAACATATTGTAATGTGGAAATTTAAAGATGGTGAAAAGGAGAACATGAAGAAATTTTTAGAAGGATTAAATAGTTTGAAAAACATAATTCCAGAGATAAAATATATGGAGACTGGAATAAATATAAATCCTAAAAATAATTATGATGCAATCCTGATTTCTGAATTTGAAACTATGGATGATTTAGAAAAATATAAAAATAATCCTGAACATTTAAAAGTTTCAGCTTTATGTAAGCAAATAAGAATTGATAGACAAGCAATAGATTATGAATTTTAGGAGGAATAAAAATTATGCTTAAAGTAGTAGGAACTATGTTTTTTAATAATAGAAAATTGCTAATAGATAAACCAAGGAAAAGACCTACCTATCAAATGGTGGGAGGAAAGGTAGAAGAAGGGGAGAGCCCATTAGAAGCGGCTATTAGAGAGTGCCATGAGGAACTTGGAAACAAGGCTGTATTCGATGAAAAATTATTTGAATTAATAATGGAATTTGATGAAATTGCTACTAGTGATGGAAAAACTCCTATTCATTTTTATGTGTTTAAATATAATGGCGAATTAGACGGAGAGTTTACTACATCAGAGGAAATTGAAAGATTTAAGTGGTACTCATCAAATGATGGTACAGATATTTTATCAAACACACTAAAAAATGAGGTAATACCATATTGTATGAAAAATAATTTAATAGATTAAAATATAAAGGTAGCACATATAAATTTTGTATGTGCTATTTAAAAGATTTAAAATTATCGAAAAACGATAAAAAAGTATTGACAAACAAAAATATATGATATATACTGATGCCGAACAAGAAAAATGAGTGACTCATATAAATGAAAGGAAAATGTTAATATGAAGATTTTAGGAGAAAAAAGTTTATCATCTAAAGTTATAGTTGGATTAAAGGGTTTATTTACTATAATCAGTATTGTTGACTTACTAGTAATCGAAACAATGGTAAAAGTTATTATCGAGCTAATAGGCATGGAAAATGTAGAAAAAAGTGTGGCAAGTCTTATTCTATTTATAATGATTATGACTACTGGAATTATTGCACTTTTTATTATTTATCAATTTATAAAAATATTTCAACATTTGAAGGATAGTGAATTATTTTGTGAAAATAATGTAAAAAGACTGAGTACTATAAGTATATATTGTTTTGTGATAAGTACTATATATTTTATTACAGCAATATTTGCTATTGCAACAATAACAAAATATTTTCAAGAATTTGTATATTATATACTGTTTTCTCTGATAATTTTAGCAATAATTTTTTGTGTTGCTGGAATTGGAATAAAAATACTTAATGAAATATATAAGAAGGCAATTGAGTATAAAGAAGAAAATGATTTTACTATATAATGGAGGGAAGAAAGATGCCAATTATTGTTAATGTAGACGTAATGCTTGCAAAAAGAAAAATGTCCTCCGGTGAACTAGCAGAAAAAGTTGGAATAACACCTGCAAATTTATCTATATTAAAAACTAATAAAGCCAAAGCAATAAGATTTTCAACATTAGAAAAAATTTGCGAGGTATTAGATTGCAAGCCGGGAGATATA
>FR880059.1 GCA_000435175.1 Clostridium sp. CAG:245 | reverse complement strand
TAAAAAGTGTATATGAAAATGGAGGATTTTATATAGGAAGATTTGAAGAGGGAACTGCTAATGCAGAAGAGTCAACAACAGAAGGCACAAGCGCTGGTCCAGTTTCAAAAATAAATATGTATCCATATCGTTTATTAACACTTCCAGAAGCAATGGACTTGACTAAAAAAGTTAATGCAGGTAATCGAACTTGTACTTTAATGTATGAGGTTCAGTGGAACTTAGTTTTGGCACATCTTCATAATAAAGGTAATATAAGTGATACAGTATTAACACAAAATAGTGACTCTATAGGAAACACATCATCAGTATCATTTACATTAAATAGAGGTAAATATTATGCTAATAATAATAGAGGTTGGCAGGCTTATAACGTGGATTACTATAATGAGGATGATGAATATTATTTAGTAAAGAGTAAGGTAAAACAAAAGCATGCTGCATTATTAACAACAGGTGCAGCAGATAGAAATAAAGTTATGAATATTTATGACTTTGCAGGTAATGTAGCTGAATGGACTATTGGAGTATATAGCAGTACACACTGGCCTTGTGTTGTTAGAGGAAATAGTTATAATTCAGGTTCAAATGCTGCATATCATGGTGATGCTGCATGGTATGATTATGATGGTAATATAGGCTTCAGAGTTTCAATATATTGATATTATAAAATATAGAAAGTCTATTGAAATGTAATATGTCAGTGACATTCAAAATAAAATGAACCAAAATTGTTAGATGAAAACGTCTAACAATTTTGGTTATTTGAGTATATAGAAAAAATTGTGTAAAGTTTAA
>FR880058.1 GCA_000435175.1 Clostridium sp. CAG:245 | reverse complement strand
AATTTCAACCTGCTGTCCATCAGATACGCCTTCTCGGCCTCTCCTTAGGTCCCGACTTACCCTGGGCGGACGAACCTTCCCCAGGAAACCTTAGACTTTCGACGGCAAGGATTCTCACCTTGCTCTCGCTACTTATTCCAGCATTCTCTCTTCTGCCTCGTCCACAAATGCTCTCGCTTTTGCTTCTCCCTACTACAGAATGCTCCTCTACCACTTACACTGTCTTTCAAGTGTAAATCCGCAATTTCGGTGTATAGCTTAGCCCCGGTAATTTTCCGCGCAACTTCACTCGACCAGTGAGCTATTACGCACTCTTTGAATGTATGGCTGCTTCTGAGCCAACATCCTGGTTGTTTATGCAAAATCACATCGTTTTCCACTTAGCTATATCTTTGGGACCTTAATTGACGATCTGGACTGTTTTCCTTTTGACCACGGAACTTAGCTCCCGCAGTCTGACTCCTGTGCTTACATATACGGTATTCGGAGTTTGATAGAGTTTGGTAACCTGGTTAGGCCCCTACCTCAGTCAGTGCTCTACCCCCATATACTACTACACAAGGCTAGCCCTAAAGCTATTTCGAGGAGAA
>FR880057.1 GCA_000435175.1 Clostridium sp. CAG:245 | reverse complement strand
TTGTTATTGTTCCATCTCCGTTATCTGTTACTCCATCTATTCTTCCTTCTGTTACTTTTTCCTGCAAAAAACTTTCCAATGTTTCATCTTTTGATGCTAATTGATATTCTAATACCAATCTGTTCATCTCTTCTTCTGCACTTGCTTGTTTTGTTGCTGCTGCTGCCTCTTTTGCCTTTTTTATTATTCCATCATCACCTAATACGGTATTGATACTTACTCCGGCTAATATCATCAGCACTACAATTGTAATTACTAATGCTATTAATGTTATTCCGTTTTTCCGTTAATTTTTTTACTTTTTCTTTGTCTCTTGTGACTTTTTGCATTTTTCTTCTTCCTTTCATTTATTATTTTTGTAGTTTTAGTACTTATTGTGTCTTTTTTTGGTATTTTAACTACATATTTGATTTTAAATTAAGAAAACAAAAAAAGCAATAGTTTTTTGAATAAAATTTTATTTTTGTGATATTTTAATTAATGCTTTAATACACCTGTGCAAAATTTTATGTATTTTAGTTCACTTTTTTATTTTATTTCATCATGGTATCATATTAAAAGGTAGGTGATTTTTTTGTTAGTTAATAATGAAGACATATTAAAAGTTCTTGGAAAAAATATAAAAAAAGTAAGAAAAGAAAAAGGCTATACCCAGGACTATGTAGCAGAACAAATAAATGTTTCAACAGATTTGCTTAGAAGCATTGAAAATGGCAGAAATATTGGAAGCATTACAACACTTCTTAACATTTGCAACTTTTTGCAAGTTTCACCTAATACACTATTTGATGAGCTTTTAGACTTTAAAGAAGAAACCTTAGATTCATCTTTGTTAAATCTAACAAATCAGCTATCCAAAGAAGGCAAAAATATTTTGAAAGAAATAATAATTCATATAGATAAAAACTATTAAAATAGAGACGAATTACTGCTAATTGTCTCTATTTTTATTTTATCATACGAAAATTTATTTTTTTGCTTTACACAACACAAATTATACTATATATATCTTTGATTACTATAATCTTCGACTGAATTTGTAATAGTCACTCTTCTTACAGCTTTTCAATCTCCTTTTCACTTAATCCAGTTATTTGACTTATATCTTTTATATGCATTTTTCCTTTTAGTTTTTTAGCAACAAAAATCATTCCTTCTGCAATTCCCTCTTCTCTTCCCTCTCTTCTTTGTTTTCTTATCTCCTTGTTTATTATTCTCGCTGCATTCATCATAATATTTTCGCTCTCCTCTCTATTTTTTATCTTTTCTATAAATTTACTTATTATTTCTTTATCCTCAGTTCCCATCAATTCATATTTTACTATTTTTTCTAATTGTGCATATTCGAAATCTTCCATTTTATTTTTACAACTTATTATATCCTCAATGTTTTGGTATAATTCTTCTTTATTTTGTGACTTTTCTATTAACATAGCTTTAGATGTTATCAAATTATCTTCTAACAATCGCTGTTTTGTAAACTCATTAGTATCCACTAAATCATATCCTAGTTCAATTTCTTCATATCCTTCTATTTTCTCTTCAATATCTTCTATTGATAACTTTTGCCATTTTCTTTTTCCAGTATATAACACTATCGGTATTACTTTTGGAATTTTATAGTTTTTTTCTTTTAATCTTCTCTTATTTATTGCAGACTCTATTATAGCATTTTTATAACGCAATATTCTATATGCCATCTTTAAATCTAAACTTGATTGATGTTCTATTAATATAAAAACATTTTTGTTCTTTACCTTATACACAACATCTGCTTCTATATTTCTAAATTCTTCTGTTCTAAACTCTTTCTCATATTTTTCTATCTCATCATCTAATAAATTTAAGTGTAAATAATGATTTATAAATTTAACAGCTTCCTTTTTATCAGACAGTAGCTCTTTAAATAATTTGTCATGTTTTTTATTTATATGTATATCCAAATTATACTTTTCACTATCTTCTTTTATAGTAATATTTTTCTGTATTTTTTTTATATCTTCACTTTCTGCATCTAAAATTTCTTCGCATTTTTTTATTATTCGTTTGATTTTTTCTTCGTTTTTTAAGTAAAATGCCCCAGTATAGCACATGATATCTTTTCCATCTACTGTTTTTAATCCAGATGGAACCAACATTTTCTCTTCTTCCATCAATCTTCCTCCTAATTATACAATTATTTAACTTATAGGTCAATATTTTTTATAAATATACTTATTGGTATTATTTAAGAATTAAAACTATTCACTATAGTGAATTTTTGAATAAAATTTAACAACAAAATCATTTTGAAATAATCTATTTTAAAATTTAGTAAAATTATATTATCTTTTAGCGGAAAAATCAAGAAAATTCGTTCGACAAAATTCTACTATAATTTAATTTATAAAAAAGCAAACTATTAAAAATTAGTGACAGCCTTCACTGTTTTATTATTTTTGTATAGTCTAGTGAACAAAATTCAATATTTTATTATTTTTGTATAGTGTGCAGTACAAATATTACAAAGATAAAACCGCTGTTCAAGCGGTTTTATAGTATTTTGTGTAAAATACTTCTAAATTATAACAAGTCTGTCATGTATATTGGTATATATAAAATATTACCTTCTTCTTTTAAATCTTTCGTATGTATAATTACCGATTCTGCTAAATATTCATTATACTTTAATCTTAATTTATTTAATGATGTAAATGTATATCTATCTCCAGATTTTACCTCAATTGGTATTATATTGTGTTTTGATGTTATTTTATCTGTTGAAATTAAGAAGTCTACTTCCATAGTTTCACTACTATTTTCTCTTTCATTTCTCGAAAAAAAGTACAGCTTTCGTCCTGAACTTACGAGCATTTGAGCTACAATATTTTCTAGTATCATTCCTTCGTTGAAAGATAATTTATCAAATAAAATTTTTTTATATATTTGTTCATTAACTAAATTTTTCTCATTAAAAGTCATTGATAATAATAGTCCAGTGTCGAACATATAACATTTTAATGCATTGGTGTCCATTCTTTGTCCCAGTCCAATACTTGGCTCGGTCGTATTGTATGCAATATTTACTAAATATGCATCATTTAGCCAATAGAAAGCACCTTCAAAATTTCTATACCTTGCTTCTTCGTCTAAACTTGAAATATTAAACTTTTTCTCGTGTTTCTGTAGTTGTGATGGAATTGTATCAAATATTTGCTCTACTTTTAAATTTAATTCTTCTGCATGTTTTCTAATATCTTCTCTATATAAATTTAAAATATTCCTTTTAATTCTATCTACCTTTTCAAAGTCTCTAGTTTTTGAATACATTTCTACAGCTTGAGGCATTCCTCCAACAATTAAATATTCTTTAAAATAATCCATTGCTTTACGATGTAATGCTTGACCAAGTGGCTGTTTTTTCAAATAACAATCTTTTATAAAATCCATAAGTGTATCATTTCCCATAGCCCATAAAAATTCTTCAAAATCAAATGGGTACATCTTTAAATTCTCTTCTTCAGATGGAATTAATATATCTTTTACGTTCTTTTTTATAGAAATTAACGAGCCTGTTTCTATATAATCATATCTTCCATCTGCAACTAAATGTTTAATTCCTCCTCTTGCTCTAGGGCAAAACTGAATTTCATCAAAAATAAACAGTGTTTCTCTTTCATACAATTTTACACCATAATACTGTGATAAATACGTGAATAGATAATTGAGATTGTCTAAATAATTATCAAATAAAGATTTAACTTCTTCTGGTGCTTTTGAAAAATCTATTAGAATATACGATTTATAATTTTCTTTTGCAAACTCTTCTACTATATAGCTTTTTCCAACTCTTCGTGCGCCCTCAATTAGCAGTGCAGTAGAGCCATTGCTCTCATTTTTCCATTTAAGAATATCATTATAAATTTTTCTCTTCATAATTTAAAATATTCCTTCCTAGCTTTTGTATTTTAAATGTACAAAAGCTTAATATTTTTTATATAATATCACAAAATCAAAGATAATTCAAGTATTCATTTGCACAAAATCAAAGATAACTGTGCATAACAACCGATTTTAATGAAAAAATCTACAAAATAAATTTTCTGTGAAATATTTTATATAATAGAAGCCCCAAATCTGTGATATCATTGGCAGATTTGGGGTATTATTTATTATGTATCTATTTCTTTATTGAGCTATTTTAGTTTTTATGTAAACTTGCTAGTCTTGGTAGCGGTTCGTTTTCTTATGTAAACTCTGTGGGTATTTCTCCCACACTAGGAAAGGTAGGTTTTTTCCCCCCCACCTACCTAGTTCATTGTATTTCCACCTACACTATGCAACCTTCACCGTCGCACCACACTACTCTTGACAAGGTCCTACTTGCTCAAGTTCCAAGCTCCATTTGTTTGCTCTCCTGTTAGGAGACTAGATGGTAGAGAAACTACTGGGCGAAGACACATTTGATTGCCGCGAGTGTCGCCGCGCGAGTAGAACAAGTAAAGACCGTTAGTACACGTGTCAGCACAGCGCAAACCGAAGCTAGCACGGTCAGAGTAAATATCGACATAGCGCGAAGCCACCCAGAACGTCGTACCATTTGCTAGTATACTTGATGCAGTTCCATAGTTAGTATCGTTTATTGGTATATAATAGTATGTTTTCGTTACTGTTAATGGGCTTCCTGTTCCATATGTACTAGATGTAGTTGGCTCTGTTGTACCTTTGGGTACTATTGGCTTACTTTCTTCATATGGGTCATTTCCTTTTGTTATATCTGGTTGAGATATTGTACTTGCATTTGCTGCTGTTATATTTGGTCCTGCTCCTTTTTGATTGGCATACAAACTTGGGTATTTTGTATTACTTGTATATGTGTTTGTTGTTCCATATTTTACTTCATTTGTACATGCATTTCTATTTGTTATTCCTGCTGCTGTTAAGTGCTTTTCCATATCTAACAAGTTTATGCTTCTTGCGGTTTACTCTCTTCATATGGGTCATTTCCTTTTGTTGTATCTGGTTGTGTTATTTTTTTACTTGCTTCTGCTTCTTTTATATTTGGTCCTGCCCCTTTTTGGTTTGCATATAAACTTGGGTATTTTGTGTTACTTGTATATGTTTTTGTTGTTCCATATTGTGCATATGTGCTACTACCTTTATTGTATTCGTTTCTTGATTTTATCCCTGCCGCAGTTAATTGTTTTTCCATATCTAACAAGTTTATGCTTCTTGCGTTTACTCCTAATGTTTTATTACTGTATTGAGCTTTGCATATTTCATTCATGAAATATGGTCCATTATTATACCCTAATATATTATAAAAATTTACGGTACTACTTGTTGGGTTTGTACTTATTATATCTACTGTATCATTTTCTTTATCTACATTTAGCACTTTCCATGTTAACCCTGTTGTTTGGGCTATTGTTTGATTACTACTATATCCACTATATTTTGATTCTAATGTGTAACTGCTACTTGCTGTGTCATATGTATAGTTTACGCTATCTCCTATTTTGATATTTATATCATTTAATATTGAATTTTTAAATTGATTTACTGTTACACTCACTTCTTTTGTATATGCTGTTCCATCTACTGTTCCTGTTACTGTAAATTTATATGTTCCATTTTCTGTTACTGCATATGGTACTTCTGGACTTACTGTTGTTGTTCCTCCAGATATTGAGCTATCTATCATGATGTACAAAGTTTTTCCTTTTGATGTACTTGCTTCTCCTAGACTTGAGCCTGCTC
>FR880056.1 GCA_000435175.1 Clostridium sp. CAG:245 | reverse complement strand
CTTACCAAACCATTCATTCCTTTTAAATCATTTTGGCTTGCTTCTGCAGATTTTGTTTCTGCATCTTTTGCTTTTGCTATTATTCCGTTATTGCCTAGTACCAGGTTAATACTTACTCCTGCAAGAATTAACAAAACTACTATTGTAACGACTAACGCAACTAGGGTTATACCCTTATTCTTTTTCATATTGTTCTCCTCCTCGTATAATAGTTTTATAAAATTTATTTTCATAAATTATAAACATATTACTTTTTATTACTTATGTACTTTTTATTATTTTCAACTATTTCTTATGTTTTATTCATATACTTCATATTTTTGTTTATTTTGCTTTTTAAATTTCTTATTTTAGAAATTTTGTTTTTAGTTGAATTTAATTTTTATTTTTTTGCTTAATTGCATTTCTATTAATTCAATTAAGTGCTTTTTTACTATAAAATTTAATTTTCGTACATACATCTACCACGTATATATTTCTGTTGCATTAATCGTATTTATTTCTATATACGTTATAGATATAAATACTCCACCTAGATGATATCATTATTTTCACACCAGTGCAATAGTTCTTTGTTAATTTCTAAAATTTGTCGGTTTTTGTCGAATTGTATTTTTCTGAATACATTATTGGAAAAGAAACAAAAAAATTATAGAAAACCTAAATTTTCTATAACCTTTTTATCAACTATTTTGTTTTCTTTGCTATTTCAGCTACTTTTGTGAAAGTTGCTGGATCTGATACTGCCATTTCAGCTAACATTTTTCTGTTGATTACAACATTTGCCTTCTTTAATCCATTGATTAATTGGCTATATGTTAAACCATTCATTCTTGCAGCTGCATTTATTCTTGCTATCCATAATTTTCTGAAGTTAGATTTTTTATCTTTTCTTCCTACGAAAGCATAGTTTCCAGATTTCATAACTTGTTGTTTAGCCATTCTGAATCTGTAATGTTTTGCTCCATAATATCCTTTTGCTCTTTTTAATATTTTATTATGTTTTTTACGTGTAATTATTGCTGTTTTTACTCTTGCCATTTTCTATTCACCTTCCTTAATTCTTACTATTTGTTACCATATGGTAATAATCTTTTAATTCCTGCTTCGCATGTCTTGTCTGCATAAGCGTCTTGAACTTTTCCTCTAGCCTTTGCTCTTGGTGTTTTGTTAGCTAGTAAGTGTCTTCTATTTGACTTTGTTCTTTTTACTTTTCCAGTTGCTGTATATGAATATCTTTTTTTAGCAGCTTTATTTGTTTTTAATTTTGGCATAATTTTTTCCTCCTTAATTGTATTGGGATGTTCCCATATATATAAATAGTTTTTAACTATCAATATTCCTATTTTTCTACTTTTTTTGCTAATATTACAAACATGTTCTTTCCTTCTAATAAAGGCTTTTTCTCAACCGTTGCAATATCAGATAAGTTTTCTATAAATTCGTTTAGAGTTTCTTCTCCAGCCTTAACATAATTTAGCTCTCTTCCTCTAAATCTAACAGTAATCTTAACTTTGTTACCGTCTTGTAAGAATTTTCTAGCATTTTTTGCCTTGAATTCAAAATCATGTTGCTCTATGTTTGGAGTAACTCTTAATTCTTTAAGCTCAAATGTCTTTTGATTTTTTCTTGATTCTTTTTCTTTCTTAGCTTGCTCGAACTTATATTTTCCATAATTCATAAGTTTGCAAACTGGTGGCTGTGCATTGGGTGATACTAAAGCTAAATCTAATTTAGCTTCTGCAGCCATGTCTAAAGCTTCTTCAATACCAACTACTCCAAGCTTTTCTCCATTTGCTCCAATTAGTTGAACTTCTTTTGCTCTAATTTTTTCATTAATTAGTAATTCTTGTTTTATAAAAAACACCTCCAAAAAAATAAGATTGACTTCAATAAAGCCAACCCACACAATAAACCTACAACTCTGTTGCAGATAAATATTTATTTACTACCTTTTGCTACTCGGCTAAGGTGAGAAGTGGATTGCTTCTTCTTGAACATTATTTATTGTACTACATTTTGTATTATTCGTCAAGCACTTTTTTATTATTTTCATGTTTTTTATAGAAAATACACCCTTGCATAATGCAAAGGTGCAATATATTTTGAATAATATTATCTCTTTGAGAATTGTGGAGCTTTTCTTGCTTTTTTAAGACCATATTTCTTTCTTTCTTTTGCACGTGAATCTCTTGTTAAGAATCCGTTTGATTTTAAAGCTGGTCTATATTCTAAGTTAGCTTCATTTAATGCTCTTGCAATACCATGACGAATTGCTCCTGCTTGACCTGAGAATCCGCCACCTTTTACTGTACAAATTACATCAAATTTATCTAATGTATCTGTAACTGTTAAAGGTTGTCTAACTATAACTTTTAAAGTTTCTTCTCCGAAATATTCGTCTAATGCTTTTCCATTAACTGTGATATTTCCTTTTCCACTCATTATTCTAACTCTAGCAATTGAACTTTTTCTTCTTCCTGTACCATTAAAAACTACTTGTTCTTTTTTTGTTCTAGGCATTTTCTATCTTCCTCCTAATTAAAAATTCCATATTTCTGGTTTTTGAGCCATGTTCTCATGCTCAGCTCCAGCATATACTCTTAACTTTTTAGCCATTTGTCTTCCTAAGCTGTTGTGTGGAAGCATACCTGTTACAGCTAAAGTCATCATTTTTTCTGGGTTGTTAGCTAACATATCTTTAGCTTGGATTTCTTTCATTCCACCAATGTATGAAGAATGGTGTCTGTAAATTTTTTGTGTTAATTTATGTCCTGTTAAAACTACTTCTGAGCAGTTTATGATAATAACGTGATCTCCAGCATCCATGTTAGGTGTATAAGTAGGTTTGTGTTTTCCTCTTAGTAATTTTGCAGCTTCTGCAGCAACTCTTCCTAATGGCTTGTTAGCAGCATCAATTATATACCATTTTCTTTCTATTTCATCTTTTTTAATACTATATGTTGTATTATTCATGGTAAAAAATACCCTCCATTTCAAATTTATTTTCTATATATATGAAATCATATTATTAAAACTACCGGGGAGAAGCTTTAACATATGCCATATTCAATTACGCTATAATATTTTATAACAAAATGTGGCAAAAGTCAATACATGGTGCAAATAAAAAACGCACTTTTGCAATAATTTCATAAAACACGATGAAAGAGAGCTTTTACACTCTCCTTCATCGCGTTCGGTTAAACAAAAGGTCTAGTCAGAAGCCATATCGCTCCCAGAATGATAGCCGACACAACGGTCAGCATCCGGAGTACCACGAAAAGGTTATATACCTTTTCGTAGTCTTTCACGTTTTGCTTGATGTGTTCCTGGTATAGAGTCACACACCAAGTTCCTAACGTGACAATGAGTAGCATTACCCAAAGGCCTGTTGCCCATTCATAGAACACCATAAAGAATGCTACAACGAACAAGCAAATAACTACGATTGTTGTAAGCATACGCTTACCTCCTTTTTTCCAAAAGAAAAAATCTTATATGTTTTTATTATACCACTTTTTACCTATTTTTGCAAATTGATGTCATAATACGCATCTGGCACTGTGCCTACAATTACAGATTCCGCAATTAACACTTGGTTTTCTATCATCTGTTTTATTGTGTTATATGGTGTAAGTATTGTTACTTCACACGATAAATTTAAATATACTCTGTGTAATGTTTGGTTTATTCCTTGTGATGTAAACTCTGAAACAAGCTTTGTGTCTACATTTCCTACATTAGCAATTTTTATATGTATCTTTGGTCCTTGTGCAGAAAATAGTTTAAGCCCTAATGCACTTCCTAAATATATGAATATATCTGAAGTGTTTTTCTCTTGAAATTTATTTATTATATTTAAAGGAATATCTGATATTATTTTGTTTACATTTTTCGTGTTTGTTTGCAACATTTTTACATTTCCATTGCTATCTCTTACTATTGTAATTAAGTCATCATAAGAATACTGGTTCATTATTAAGGTTGCCTCATCATTAGATATTTGTGTTGCAATGTTTTTAGCTTTGTCTATACACAAATCATTTATTATTGGATTTACTGCTCTTGTTATAATTACAAATGTAATTACCGCAATTACTATAATTGTAATAATAGAAATCGCGGTATATCTTCTGTTATTTCTTGGCATATTCTTGTAGCTTTTTCCTGTTGTGCAAAATCTTGGTCTTGAATAAATTTTACTTTCCATAGCTTTTCTCTATCTTGGAATAAACAGTTGCTCTCCTGGCATTATAACATCTGGATTTTCTATTCCATTTACCTTTACAATTTCATCAACCGTACTGCCAAATTTCTTTGCAATTTTCCACAATGTATCCCCAACTCTTGCATAATAAACTATAATACTAAAGCTTTCTCTATCCTTTTTTTCACTCTCTGTTACGCTTTCTATTAAATTGATTGAACTCTCTTTTACTATATTTAGTCTAAAATTCAAGTCGACTTTGATGTCAATGGTACTGTCTGCCATAACCACAAAATCTTTTTTGGCAATTTCTATGCTCGTGTCTGTTCTCATCTTTTGGGCAATACTATTTGAAGTTACTGTAAATTCAAATGGCTCTACAAGGTTTTTTATATTAATTCTGGTTGTTCCTTCTTGGCCATATATGAATGTTAGGCTTATTTCGCCTTGATATATTATTTTTCCGTTTTCCATTTGACTGCTTATTATTCTTGGCTTTACTTCTACATCATAAATTTTATTTTGTTTTACTTCATCTATTCTCTCTTGTTTTCTTAAATTAAATACTTCACTAATTTCTTCCTTATCTTTTATAACTTTTATGGTTCTTTGTGTGTACTTTACATCCATTGTTCTACTATATATGTCTTGTATAATATTTATTTCCTGTTTCTTATATACTGCACAGAAAATCTCAAATTCTGCTTCCACATACACAGAATGTTCTTCTACGTTATTAGGCTTAATTATAATGTTCTTTAATTCATATGTTACATCACAAATACTATCTTCATTTATATCCTTCATATCTATAAATCCCATTACAGGAATCGTAGCAATAACAGAGTTTATTCTTCCATCATCTGTTAAATACATTATTTTAAATACTGAATCTGCTTTTGTTAAAATCTTGTTATAGCTTACCTTATTTTCTTTGTTTTCAAGCCTAATTTCTACCTTCATTATTTCAGATAAATTATCAACATTATCTATTGAAACCGTATCTTTTGCATATACTTTCGTGCTTCCATTACCAATTAACGAATTTATGTTTATCTTTTCATTTAATAATTGCATATCTTTTTTGTTTTCTATATTATCAACATACTCAACATTTTCATTAGAATATGCGGTTAAATTCATCTGGATATTTGCTTTTAAGCTAATCTTTCTTCCATTTATTATCTTGCATTCTAGCTCTGTTAAATCTGTTGTACATTCTAACTGCATGCTACTCTTCAATTCTTTCATTTCTATATTTTTAGAAAAATCTATGTTTGCATTTATAGCTCTCATGCTGGAATTTTCATCATCTGCAATATACACAACATATGCATTAACTGTTCCCTCGATTCTTACTTTGCCGTCTTGTACCTCTTTTTTATGCAAACAAATATTGCCACTGCTAGAAATAATACTTAAAACGTCTGGCTTAATGTCTGGAACAATCTCATCACTTTCTATTGTAATCTTCTCATTCTTTTGCTCTATTATTTGATTTATACATAAATTATTCTTAGATAAATTTACAGCCATTTTCTCTCAATCCTTTCTGAGGCACAACTAATATTGTACCTGCTATCAATCTTAATTCATGTATATTACAAAGCAAAAAAAAAATTCCTTTTTTTCGGAATTTCTTTTAAAAATAAATTACCCTATATCGTAAGCTTTCCTTTTTTTCTTACATTGGCTTTCTGGTGGTATTATAGGACAGTACTCTTGTCCATCAAAAACTTGAAGCTCCACAGTTCTTGTTAGAATATCTGTGTATTGATAAGTTGCATTTTCTTGAGTTTCATCATATTTTACGATGAACATACAAGGATATGCCTTCTCAATTACGGCTTCTTTTTCAAATGGTTTATTTCTTCCAAGCGAACCTTTAACAATTATCTTTTGTCCAATCTTTTGACTAATATCAGTTTTAAGACTCGTAATGTCATTTGGATAAATCATGCTTATATCACCACTCCTTTAAGATAGCACGATTATACCATTTTTTACATAATTAGTCAAAATATACCAAAGTAGTTATAATTGCTGTAAGTAGCCATTTTAATATGGTTTGCGGAGTTTAATTGATATTATTACATTTGTGTTACATTTGTGTTACTAGTATTTTTATGCTATCTCCTGTGTTGGAAAAGAGTTAAATAGTTCTCTTTTTACCATGAGCACCTATTCCACTTACTCCATTTTCTCCGTCTCTTAAATCATTTTTAATATCATTTATTGTTACATATTTATTAAAATCTGTTGTTGCTATCTTGCCTGCAACAACTAATGGATCTTTAAAGTCTATCAGTATTCTAGCTGGAGATGATGCAAAGTTTGCTCCTGCTTCCATTATAGCTTCATAATAGCTCTGGCAAGCTCCTGCAAAAATAGCAAGTTTATTAGCTCCTTGCTCCCACATTCTGGCTCTTATAACCGTTTCCACAAAATATTTAGAATTTCTATAATTGTAAATATCATTAAAATTATAACCTTTCTTAATCATTCCATCATGTCCTGTCACAACCAAAATATCTGGATTATATTTGCCTAACAATCCCCAAATCATCTGTGGCTGTTTACTTTCTGGAATATTCTTAACAATTACATTTAATCCCATACTTTTATATACTTTTTGTGATTTTTCACTATACTTTCTATCACCATCTAAATGCAGAATTCTTCCATAATGTTGATAATACCTCTTAAACATATTATTCTGAACATTTACAAGATTCTTCTTACTTTTTTCTAACTCCTTTTCAAAGCTATCTAATAAATTTATTACCCTATTATTATCTATTAATTCTAAATCATCTAATGGGCTATCTGCCTCAATTCTTGTAACCAATCCCTTCAAAATTGCTATGTCTTGGTTTCTGCACTTTATTATATTACTTACTGTAAACACAATATCTTTGTTATATGATAATCTGCCTACAATATCACCTTTTCTAAATTTCATATTTTTCACATTCTTTCTACAATGTTACAAATTTGATTGGAAAAGAATTAAATTTTAGCAAGGAAAATGAATTTACAAGGCAAGGGCGCATACTCGCTGTATGTAACCGCGTTGCAAATGAAATTTGACGTAGCTAAAATTGTAATTATTTTTCAATCTTACCTATTTAATTATATGTAGAATAATGTAAAAAGTTGTCTTTCGCCCATTAGTGACGCCCCTTTTGGGGCGAAATTATTGTTCTATTATTTAGACTGCAAGAATAGTATTAAACAAAAAGATTCAATGGGGGTTGTCCTGATGATAGGTTTTTCAATTGAAGAAAGAGCAATTACTTTAGCTCATTATATTATAGATTCAAAAGATACAGTTAGAGGTGCTGCTAAGAAATATGGCATATCTAAGTCTACAGTACACAAAGATGTTAGTGAAAGGTTATTAAAAATAAATCCTGCTTTAGCCTCTGAGGTTCGAGTAATTTTAGATGAAAATAAGGCAGAACGTCACATACGTGGCGGTCAAGCAACAAAATTAAAATATCGTAATGAACACATACGAAAAGAAGCTATTTAAGTATTTTTGTTAATTGCTTATATTAAAACTTTTAAGGAGTATGCTATAATTAATATTGAATTTTCAACAGTTACGGATTATCAGAATGTACTTTTATTTTTTCGTTGACATTTACTACAAATAAAGATATAATAATTATAGGAAATGGAGAAACCACAAACGTGGTTTGCCAGTAATATGTATAAAAAACACACCTAACCAGGCAAGTTACAGATGTGTTTTTTATTTGTCTACTTGCTTAAATATAAAATAGTTATAATTAAGGCAAATACTATAATAGTTTCAACAACTAAAGCGAATAAAAGTAAATATATTATTTCTAATAAAAATGCTTCTATCATAGCACCACCTCCATTTCTAAAGGCTAAGCCTTTGTTATGTATAGGTGGCAAACCACATCTGCTTATTCTCATTTCCTATAGCAAACAGTATAGTATATTTTTACTCATTTGTCTATCAAAAAAGTAAAATTTTATATTTTTTATATATCAAAAAACTTTCAAAATTATTGATTATATTCCAAACATATATTTGAAATAATGACCAATAAATTTTGAAAGTTTATTGCATTATATTAAAATGATTTATCGCTATCTCCTGCTGATTTTTCACAAATTTTAGTGCAATTAATTTTAATTTATTGCTATTGCTTATTTTCTGTAACCCGCCTCTTGCAATGGTTTTGCAAGTTTTATGCAGTCTTTATTTCTAGCCTTAGCTTATCAGCTATCATTGCTATAAATTCCGAATTCGTTGGTTTTCCCTTGCTTGCAGATACTGTATAACCAAATATGTTTTCTACAACTGCTGGTTCTCCTCTGCCCCATGCAACTTCTATAGCATGGCGAATCGCACGCTCTACACGGCTTGGCGTAGTGTGGTATTTCTTGGCTATGTCTGGATACAGTTGTTTTGTTATTTGGTTTATTATATCAATATCATTTACAACCATCATTATGGCTTCTCTTAAATATTGATATCCTTTAATATGTGCTGGTACACCAACTTCATGGATTATATTTGTAACTAAAGCTTCTAATCCATCTTCACTCTTTTTGTCAATTTGTTGTGGTATATCTATGTACTGGGATTTCGTTTCTTTCACAATAAAGCTTCCTCTGTTTGTAGAAGGCTGATAATATCTCAATTCTTTTATTCTTTTTATTAATACCTCTATGTCGAATGGTTTTACAACATAATATTGAGCCCCTAAAGTTATTGCTTTTTGTGTTATTTTGTCTTGACCTACTGCTGAAAGCATTATGCATATTGGCCTTTTTTCTAGTCTCATTGAACTTAATCTTTCTAAGACTCCTAACCCATCTAAATGTGGCATAATAACATCTAATAGTACAACATCTGGTTTTAAAGTAGATATAATACTGAGTGCTTCCTCTCCGTCTTTTGCCATGCCAACAACCTGCATGTCCTCATCCTTTTCTAGATAGTTTGCTAAAGTTGTTGCAAATTCATTATTGTCGTCAGAAATCAAAACTGTTATTTTTTCATTCACTCTTTCGTTCCCCCTATTCTTATTTACATAGTTGTAAATCTTTTACAACGTGTATTATATACGCATATTTTGCTTTTTGCAATAGTTTTTGGGAAACTTTTCCATTTTTCTTCATACATTATTGTACTTTTTCAACGAATTTTCGACATAATATACCGATTTCTTTTATTTTGAATGGTAACTGCCTATTAATTTCCATGTTTTTTGATATCAATTTATTATATTCTTCTTCATTTAATTCTATTTTTTGAATTATATTTTCAGAATATTTTGTTTCTACAATTTTTATATTGTTTCTTTCACAATAATATTTAAATTTTTCATTTTCCGAATATTCTATCTCTAGGCTTGCTTGTAATCCATTTTCAACTTCTATTATTTTTCCATTTTCTATTGATGCCAATGCGGTATTTGAATACGCTCTTGTAAGTCCTCCTGTTCCTAATAATATTCCACCAAAATATCTTGTTACAACAATAAGAACATTATTCAGGTTATTTTTTCTTATAACATTTAAAATTGGAGCACCTGCAGTTCCAGATGGTTCTCCATCGTCACTGCTCTTTTCTAATAAATTTCCATCTTTATCAACGATACTAAACGAAAAACAGTTGTGCTTTGCGTCATAGTATTTCTTTTTTATTAAATTGATTTTTTCTTCCGCTTCTTCTTTACTCTCTATATGGCAGCTATTTGCAATAAATCGAGATTTTTTTTCCACAATCTCTGCAGTAGAAGCCTCCTTTAAAGTACAAAACTTCAATTCATTTTCCTTTCTAGCATTCTGAGCCTGCCGTAAATCCTGTAGAATATGCAATTTGCAAGTTAAATCCACCAGTATATGCGTCTACATCTATTATTTCTCCTGCAAAATACAATCCATTAACTATCTTTGATTCCATTGTTTTTGGATTTATTTCTTTTACATTTATTCCACCAGAAGTTACAATTCCTTCTTCTATTGGTCTAAATCCAGATATTGTAATAGTAAAGTTTTTTAGGAGTTTTACTAGGTTCATTCTTTCTTCTCTTGTAATCTCGTTTACTTTTTTATATGGATTTATTTTTGATAATTCAACTACCGTATCAATCATTTTTTGTGGCAATAAATTGTTTAAACAATTTTTGAATTCTTTGTTCTTTCCTTCTAAAAAGTCTCTTTGTATTCTGTTATCAAGTTTTTCTTGTTGTAATGCTGGTTTTAAATCTATTACAAGCTGTATTTTTCCTTCTTTTAAGAGGTTTTCTACATTTTTATATCTTAGTAAATGTGCTGATGAACTCAATATTGTTGGTCCAGATACTCCAAAATGTGTAAATAGCATTTCTCCAAAATCTTCATATATTGTCTTGTTTTTGTTTGTATCAATCAATTTTATTTGAACATTTCTTAGGCTTAAGCCTTGCATTTGTTTACAAATATTTAAAGATTCGCCTTCTGCTGTTAATGGAACAAGTGATGGTTTTACAGGCACTATTGTATGTCCTAATTTTTGAGCAATTTCATATCCGTCTCCAGTAGAACCTGTTGCAGAATATGTTTTTCCACCAGTTGCAAGAATTACTTTGTCTGCTAAAATTTTCTTTTGTCCACCATTCCCATCTTCGTACATTACACTTACTACTTTATTTTCTTTTGTCTCTATTCCCACAACTCTGGTATTAAATTTTATTTTTACTCTTTTATTTTTTAGCTCAGTTTCAAAAGCCTTTAACACATCGAGTGATTTATCGGAAGTTGGAAATATTCTATTCCCTCTTTCTTCTTTTACACTAACACCGTGCTTTTTTAAAAAATTGATTATATCTAAATTCGTATAATTATCAAAAGAACTATACAAAAATCTGCCATTTCCCGGAACATTCTGTATGAAATCCTTTATATCCAGACTACTTGTAATGTTACATCTGCCTTTACCTGTAATAAGCAACTTCTTACCTAATCTATCATTTTTTTCTAGCAAATAAACTTCATTTCCATTTTTGCTAGCAGTTATCGCAGCCATCATTCCAGCTGGACCACCACCAATTACTACAACCTTCATTAAAAATCCTTTCTTTTCGCCCAAAAAGGGGCGTCCCTATTGGGCGATTGCTTTTATTAATCCTAATTTTCCATATTCGTATGTTAATGCACCTTGTTGGAATCCAACAAATGGAGCTCTTAGCGGTCCATCGCAAGATAGCTCTATTGAAGAACCTTGCGTGAAACTTCCAGATGCCATTATTATTTGGTCTTGGTACCCTGGGGTATCACATGGTTCTGGCAAAGAGTCTGAATCTACTGGCGAACCAGCTTGTATTCCTTGGCAGTATTTTATTAATTTTTCTCTATCTCCAAATTCTATAGTTTGAACTATGTCTACTCTTTCTGCATCAAATCTTGGTTCTACTTTGTAGCCCAACATTTCCATTACTTTGCTGGTTAATATTGCTGTTTTTATGCTTGCTTTTACAACACTTGGTGCTAAAAATAATCCTTGCAAAAGACTTCTGTTTATACCTAAAGTTGGGCCAACTCCTTTTCCTTCTCCTGGAACTGTTAATCTTTCTGCTGCAAGCTCTACTAAGTCTTTTCTACCTGCTATGTATGCACCATTTGGAGCAATTCCTCCACCTAAATTTTTTATAAGTGAACCTACTATTACATCGGCTCCTACTTCTAATGGCTCTCTTTTTGATACAAATTCACAATAGCAGTTATCTATCATTATTATTACATCTTTGTCTACTTCTCTTATTGCTTTAATTACTCTTTCAACCTTATCTAATGAAATACTCTTTCTTAAAGCATAACCTTTTGAGCGTTGAATTTCTATTAATTTTACTTTTGACTGTTTTAATCTTTCTGTTATTTTTTCATAATCAAAGTCGTCATTTATTAAATCGATTTGTTCATACTTTACCCCAAATGATTTTAATGAACTTGGATTTTCTGCAATTCCAATTACTTCATCTAGTGTATCATATGGCTTACCATTTATGCTTAGCATTGTATCTCCAGGTCTTAAAAAAGCAAATAATGCAACTGTTAAAGCATGTGTTCCAGATATAAATTGGCCTCTTACGATACAGTCCTCTGCCCTTAAAACATCAGCGAAAACCTTTTCTATTTTTTCTCTTCCAATATCTCCATAACCATAACCTGTAGTACTTCCAAAATCCGCTTCATTTACTCTATTTTCTTGAAAAGCTTTTAATACTTTTTCACTATTAAATTCACATATTTCTTCAGCCTTTTCAAACTCTTCTGATAACTCTTTTTCAGCTGAATTTATAAGTTCTCTGGCACTTTCTAAATTATAATTTTCCATTTTCATCCTCCATTTATTTTTACTAATCCATAATTATTTATATCTCATTTGTAAAATATGCCACCTCATACAAACTACTTACCTCATAATATTCGCCTATAAAGTTTGGTGCATATTCATTTAATTCATATGTTGGTGCTTTTATTTCGTTTCCTTTAGAATCCACTACGCCCCATCTTCCATTTTGCTTAACAGCTCCAAAGCCATATTCATTAAGGTCTATTGCCATATCATATTTAAAATCTACAACTGTATTTCCATTTTTGTCAACATATCCCCATTTGCCATTTTGTTCTTTTGCAAATATTTCGTTGTTTGTAAATATGTCTTTTGCATCTTTTTTGTTTCCGTCATAGTCTAAATAAGCTATTCCATTTGCTGATGTTACTTTTAAATAATTGTCTTTTATATAAACGCGAATATCTGTTAGTTCTAGCACTTTTTCCATTTTTTTGTTATATATTTCAGAAGTTTTTGTGTTTGAATCTATTATTTGTACTATGTTTGTTCCTTTTATGTTTTGAATTGTATCTTTTTCCAGTGGTATTACTGTATTGCCACTAACATCTAGCACACCAGATTTTCTACCATTTGATACTATAAAGTAATCTCCAAATGCATATGAAATGTTTGAATATTTATTTTCTATTACTGATATTTTGTTTTGATCTATTACCCCATATTGATTGTTTCTATCTATTGTTATACTATATTTTCCATTTGCAACTTTTTCTACACTCTTATAGCTATCATCGCTCTGCAAAGTTCCTGCAACATCAAATACCAATAGTTTCCCGTCTTTTTCTGCGTTTAGATAGCTTCCCGCAAATGTAATATTTTCATATTGAATTGGCAATATCATGCTTCCATCTAAATCATATACTCCCTGTTTTGCATTTTGTTGCAATACAAATATTTTGTTTTCACTATCAAAGTCAATGTCTTCATATTGATTATCTATAAGTGTTTGGCCATTTTTTAATACTCCAGCCATTCCATTTTTATATGTTATTAAATATACTGTCTCATCATCTTTCAAAGAAGTTATTCTTTTTACATTTGTGTAAATTGTATCTAGTGTTTGTCTATTCTTATAATTTATATAACCATATCTATAGCCATTGTCTGTTCTTACATTTACAATATATCCTGCTTTTTCATATTTTGTTTCTTCATTATAGTATCCATCTGTTGTAATCGAATTGTATTCTGGTTTTACAATTTCTTCTCCATTTATGTCTATAAGTCCATATTTGCCATCTTTTTGAACTCTTAATACTCCGTCTTTATATTCTAAGGTTTCTATACTATCATAAATTGCCGATGTTATTTCTTTACCATCAATGCTAACCAATCCATACTTTTCTCCATCTTGATATTTCAAAATTTGAGTTTGATACGTATTAGAAATTGATGTATTATTGTTTGGAATGGCTTGTACATTTTTGTATTTTGTTAAAACTTCTTTGTTATTTGCATTTAATACCTTTGTTGTTCCATCTTTGTTCATACAAATAAATATTGCCTTAGAAGGGTTTGGAATCTGAACAGAATCATATTGTGGCTCTATTACTGTCTTTCCAGTCTTGTCTATTACTCCCGCATTTTCTCCAATAAGTGTAGAAAAATAGTTATATTCTGTTACTTCTTCTAATTTTATCTTTTTGTTTTTACTAATATTCTTAGCAACCATAACAATTACTACTATTACAACTATTAAAAGTAACAGTCTAGTTAAAGCTTTTTTGTTAGCTTTTTTTCTTTTATTTTTTCCATTCTTTACTGTTTTTCTTAAATCATCTGGATTATTAACTTGATTTCTACTCATTACAACTTCTCCCTTTCATTTTTCACATATGTTTAACATTGGTTCTCTTTACTCTCTAGATCGGAAAATTGTAATTATTTTTCAATCCCTGCATCTGTCTGAATATCAAAGTAAAACTCAATGCCATTTTCTCTATTTACTGCACCATATTTAGAATTGTAATTATTCATTATTGCTTTAACAAGTGCAAGCCCTATTCCTGTACCACCATCGGCTCTATTTCTAGATTCATCAACTTTGTAAAATCTTCCCCAAATTCTTTCTAGATTTTCTTCTGACAATGTGTCTCCTGTATTAAATACCGATATTTTTACTTTATGTTTTTCTTTATCTTCTTTTAATTTTATTTCTATATATTTTTCACCATTTACTTCTTTTGTATGCTTAATTGCATTCGTAAAATAATTTGTAAACGCTTGCTCTATGTAGAATTCGTCAGCATACACATTTACCTTTTTGTCTGCTTCAAATCTTACTTCTTTTATACCCTTTTCTTCTAGCATAACATTACATTTTCTTATTACTTCCTGTATTAGCTCGCATATATTAAAAGTGTCGTTGTTAAACTCTCTTTTTCCATATTCTAGCTTCATAAGTTCTAGTAGTTGTCTTACCAATTTATCCATTTTATTAGACTCATCTAAAATAACTTCTGCATAGTATTTTCTAGATACATCATCAGCATTTACATTTTCAACTAATCCCTCTGCATAGCCTTGTATCAATGCAATCGGCGTTTTCAACTCGTGTGATACATCAGAAATAAATTGTTTTCTCATTTCATCTATTTTAGACTTTTCTTCTATGTCTCTTTCTAGTTCTACATTACTACTACGTAGTTGTTTTATTGTTCCTTCCAACTTTTGAGACATCAAATTTATACTTTTTCCAAGTTCATCTATCTCATCATTAGACCCTGTTGGTTCATATTTCTTGCTAAAATCTAATTTAGACATCTTATTTGCAATAACATTCAATTCTAGTATTGGGTTGGTAAACCTTCTAGAAACGTACGAAACTGCAATTCCTGCTATTACAATAGCAATTACTCCAATTATCAACAACAAATTATTAGAAATTCTAACGCTCTCCTCTATTGCAGAAATTGGAATTTGAATATAAATTTTATAGCCATTATCTAGTTCACCAGATAACAATATGCTATTTAGACTAGACGTCGTTACTTTTTTTATCTCCATATTGTTATTCGAATATAAAACTCTTTCTCTTTTTCCAAACAATTTCAGCCTATTATTCTCTAAATTTTGACTAATCATATTGGAAAAATTTTCGTTAGTAGAAAATACTAGCATATAATCTTCATTTTCTACCATTATATCAAAATTATTAGCCAGAGCATCATTTCTTATTTTTAAGAGAATTGAACTTTCATTATTATTATACATATCGTTAATTTTATAGTACTCTTTTTTTACAGAATTTATTTTAGAAACCATGTAAAAAGTTTCTAATACCATGCTGTTCATTATAACCAGCAATGCAACAATAAATATTACTATAACACTGAGTGTAATAAAAAGCTTCACACGAACGGACTTAAATCTTGTTTTTTTCACTCTTAATCATATTCCTCCTTCATCACAAAACTCACTTGGAAAAGAATTAAATTTTGACAGAGATTTACTACTTTTTAACTTCAAACTTATATCCAATTCCTCTTATTGTTTCTATATATTTGCCTTTTTTTCCTAGCTTGTGTCTTATCTTTTTTATATGACTATCTATAGTTCTAGAATCTCCATAATAGTCATAGTTCCATACATTGTTTAATATTTTATCTCTTGACAATGCGATTCCTTGATTTTCTACTAAATATACTAATAACTCATATTCTCTTAGACTAAGTTCAATTTGCTTTCCATCAACCGAAACAGTTCTTCCTTGATTGTCTATTTGAATTCCACCATAGTCTTTTACTTCTTTATTATCTCCTTCTGTTCTTTTTAATATTGCCTCTACTCTTGCGACAAGTATCTTAGGACTGAATGGCTTAGAAATATACTCGTCCACACCTAACTCAAAGCCGAACAATTCATCTTGTTCTTCGCCTCTTGCTGTAAGCATCATAATTGGCACTTTAGAAGTTTGTCTAATCTGTCTTAATACAGACCAGCCATCTAATTTAGGCATCATTACATCCAATAATATTAATCTTATTCTATTTTGATTTTCAGAAAACACTTTTAAAGCTTCTTCACCATCAGCAGCTTCCATTGTATTATAATTTTTTTGTTTTAAGAAATCTTTAATAAGCTTTCTCATTCTCTCCTCATCATCAACTATTAAAATACAATCATTTTCCATTTTTATTTGTTCCTCCTTACAGTTTCGGTTTGAAAAAGAATGAAACTTGACATAGTCAAAATTGTAATACTTTTTCAAACCTATTCCTTACCAAAAATATTTTATCTCTATAATTTTAAAATATCTTTGTGTCTTAAATATGAACATTTAGCAAAAATATGAGCTTGTCCATCATAATATCCAAAATAATTTCATTTTTATAAATTTAAACTGGAAATTCGTCCTTTGAGTTAGTTGAAGAGTTTCAACTAAGAGCAACATTTTTCAATTTTATAAATAAATTATTTCTGGTCTTGAGTATCATTCATTGGTTTTTCTTTAATATAAATATTTTGTCCTGGATATGATAGTTTTACATTTTCTGATTCTAATACTTTTAGTATTTCCAAATTTACACCATCTTTAAATGCCTCGAAATCGTCATACCCTGTCTGAGTTGAATTTAAGTATATAAATATCTGTATTCCTTCAAGTTTAATGTTTTCAAAATGTACTTGTATAGAGTCTGGCACTATCTGTGGATTTGTTTTTAATGCAAATTCTATTTTTTTCAATAATCTTTTTACTGTTGCTTCTGATGTATTTAATGGTAAATTTAATGTTGTTGAGTAACGTCTCTTATCTATGTTTCCCCAATTTTTAACAAAGCTTTCAACCACAGTTGAGTTGTTTATGGTTATTACAGTATTGTCAGTTGCTTTTATTTTTGTACTTCTAAAAGTTATATCTATTACAGTTCCAGAGTAATCTCCAACTTCAATCCAATCTCCAACAGAGAAAGGCTTGTCTGTAATTATTGCAAATCCACCAAATAGATTCTTTGCAATATCTTGCGCAGCAAATGCAATTATAACACTAGATATTCCAAGTCCTGTTACTAGACCTCCTAAATTATATCCTAGTTCTAGTAATACCAAATATATTGCCACAAAATAAATTACTGCTTTAGCAATTTTGCTAACAAAGTTATTTAATTGCTTATCTCCATTATATTTTGTTTTTTCTTCTAACTTTTCAAATATTATAGATTTTGGATTAAATATGTCTGCAAGTCCATTTGAAACGCATATTATCAGTGCTATTTTATATAATTTGACTAGTGTAATATTTGCCTCTGTTGACAAATTTAATAACATAACAGCAATATAAATTCCAGTAACTTTAATTATTCTACTTAAAGGCTTATAAAAAGCATTTTGCTTAATTTTCTTCTTATCTTTTTCTTTTAAAGAAAACAATCTTATTATCACATAGCTTATCAAATTGCTTATCATAAAAAACAATGCTATTACAATTACAGAAATTGCTATGTCTAATAATGTTTCTTTATTTAAATTTTTAACTTTATCAACTAAACTTTCAATTATATTCATTCTTGTTTAATATTCTCCTTTTGTTCACGTTTTTCCATTTTTAAGTGTGACTTTTATTGTGCAAATTTCTTGTTATACTCTCAAAAATATACTTACTTCATCCAGTACATAGTATATTAAGCATATTAGTAATCCTGTCTATCTTGTTTCTTATTCCATTCTATAAAAGGGTATTCACAGCATGGATTTTTAAGCTGTTCTTCATCTATTATGTCGTTTTCACCTTTTATATATTCTTGAATTCCTTCATCTCTAAAACCACTACTAACAGCACTATCGTAGCTTTGTGAATAATATATTGTTTTAATATCTGCCCAGCAAGCAGCCGATAAGCACATAGGGCAACTCTTTGCTGTTGTAACTAAAATGCAGTTTTCTAAAGACCTTGTATTTAAAGCCTTGCAGGCACTTCTAATTGCGTTCACTTCTGCATGTGCAGTCGGATCTTTTGATGCAATTACTGTATTTCTTTCTATTAGCAGGATAATATATTTGCCATTTTCTTTTTCGTAAATTATTCCGGCTCCGAATGGACCTCCAATGTTATTTTTAACCCCATCTATGGCATATTTTGAAGCAAGTTCATACACTTCATTTACACATTCCTCAAGGTTATCATATTCATTATTTTCAATTTCATAATTAAACATATATCCATTCTTCCTTTCACTTTAATTATATTTTTCTTGTTAAATAAAATATTCCATATCTATTATACAATATTTTTCGATTTTTTCCACTTTTTTCTTCGATTTTTTTAATTTTATGGTATAATTACATCATGAATAAAAATTTTAGGAGTGATTTTTTTGAAAACAAATGAAACAATGATGCAATTTTTCGAATGGTACCTTCCTTCTGACGGAAACTTTTGGAAAACTGCTGTAAATGAAGCACCATATCTTGCAAAAACTGGAATAACACAAGTCTGGTTTCCACCAGCATATAAAGGAAATGGCGGTAAAGATGATGTTGGTTATGGTGTTTATGATTTATACGATTTAGGCGAATTCGACCAAAAGGGTTCTATTGCTACAAAGTATGGAACTAAGGTTGAATATCTTGTTGCAATAAATGCTATGCACAATTATGGAATAAAAGTTTTAGCAGATGTAGTATTCAATCAAAAAATGGGTGCAGACGAAACTGAAGATGTAATTGCAATAGAAGATAATCCACAAAATAGATCTGAATCTCTTGGTGAGCCTAAAGAAATTACAGCTTGGACTAAATTCACTTTTCCAGGTCGTAATGATATGTATTCTTCTTTTAAATGGAACTGGACTCATTTTCATGGAACAGATTGGGACGAAAAAACAAAAAAGAACTCTGTTTATAGATTTTATGGCAAACATTGGGATGAATTGGTTGATAAAGAAAATGGAAATTTCGACTATTTAATGGGCTGTGATGTAGACTTAAACAATGTTGATGTTGTCGAAGAGCTTACAAATTGGGGAAAATGGTATTTACAAACAACAAATGTAGATGGTTTCAGAATGGATGCTGTAAAACATATACGTGCATCTTTCTTTGAAGATTGGCTTGAAGAATTGCGTGAGTTTTCTTCAAAACCTCTATTTACTGTTGGAGAATATTGGAGTGGCAATCTTGAGGCTTTACAAAATTACTTAAAAACTACAAATAATGCCCTTTCACTATTTGATGTTCCGCTTCATTACAATTTATTTAATGCCTGTCACAGTAATGGAACTTATGATATGAGAACAATTTTTAACAATACATTAGTTGCAGAAAATCAAAATTCAGCAGTTACATTTGTAGATAACCATGATACAGAACCTGGGCAAGCTTTGCAATCTTGGATTGATGATTGGTTTAAACCTCTTGCCTATTCTCTAATTTTACTTAGAAAAGATGGCTTGCCTTGTGTATTTTATGGAGATTACTATGGAATTCCAGCTAAAAATGTATCAGCTAAAAAAGACTGGTTGGAAAAATTAATATTGGCAAGAAAAAATTTTGCATATGGTTCACAAATAGATTATTTTAACGACCCACACATTATAGGCTGGGTTCGTACTGGAGACCGCGAAAGAGAAAATTCTGGAATGGTTGTAATAATGACAAACTCGGATGGCGGATGTTTACAGATGAATGTCGGAAAAAATCTTGCTAACTCAGTATTCTACGATTATACAGGAAACATGAAAGAGTCTGTTTACGTTGACCAAGAAGGAAATGGAATATTCTATGTAAATGGCGGAAGTGTGTCAGTTTGGGTAAAACAAAATTTAGAATAATTTTAACTTTATATATTTTTGCAAATTTAATATTATATTAATAAAAAGAAATAATTTTTATTTTGGTGTTCACAAAACTAAAATTATTTCTTTTATTTTATTATTTTTCTATTTTCTTGCAATTAGAGCTTTTATTTTTATCCCTTGTTCTTTAAACATTTTCTCATGTTCTGTTTCTATATTTCTGTCTCCATTCCAGAAATCTTGCTCATTTGCCAAATCATATGTTACTTTTTCAATTTCAAATCCCGCTTCTTTAAAATACAGCAAACTTTCAGTAAATAAATTATCATCATCAGTCTTAAAATATATTTTTCCTCCATCTACTAAAAATTGTTTATATTTTTCTAATTGTCTTGTATGAGTTAATCTTTTCTTGTGATGTTTTCCTCTTGGCCAGGGATTGCAAAAATTTATGTATATTCTATCTATTTTATCATTTTCATCAAATACATTTAAAATTCTATCTATATCATACCTAGAAATTAATACATTGTTTATCTCTTCATTTTTCTCGGCATATACTTCTTCGATATTTCTTTTAGCAAGGCCTAGCATAGCATCTACTAAATCTATTGCAATATAATTAATATTTAGATTTTCGCTCGCAATTTGTGATATGAATCCACCTTTTCCACATCCAAGTTCTATATATAAAGGGTTATTATTTTCAAATAAAGTTCTCCACTTACCTTTATATTTTTCAGGTTCATCTATATAAAATTTACTTGCTTCTAATTCTGGTCTTGCCCATTTCTTAAAACGTATTCTCATAATTGTTCCAACTTTCTAATTAAATTTCTTTCATATTATACACAATAACTTAATAGAAATCAATATTCGCCCAAAAAGGGGCGTCCCTATTGGGCGAAATTTTTCATTTATTTCACATATTCATTTAAAGGTTTTACTCTGTATTCTAAATCTCCTAACTTTTCTGTTGTTACATATCCTGCTTGTGCATTTATTACATCTGGAATTCTATTTACTACCGAGGCACATGTTAGTTCAACTGTTGCAGGTTTTGCAACTGTAATTGTTGTATCTGGCTCTCCATATACTGTCCACTCATTTTTGTCGTACTCTTCTGGAGAATATACTTTTCCTATACATTCGCTTTCTATTGTTATTCCTTCTTCTGTATGTGTTGTTACAACAGCACTCATTCCGGTTGCATCTCCTGCTTTTACTGTTGTACCTAATGTTGATGAATATATATCTTCTTTATATGTCGTTGGTATTGTTTTTTGTGTTTGAGATTTTACTGTTAATCCTAATTTTGAACATAACCAACCATTTACGTTCCACATATATGAAGGAAGATATTCTCCTGATTCGATTATTTTTTGTCTTTCTTCATCACTTATCCTATCAACTGAAGCAACTTGCTTATCAAATTCATCAAGTGTTAATCCTGAGCCATGGGCTTTTGCTAAAGCTATTCCATAGTCTTCTACATTGTAGCTTGAGCTTCCTTTTATTTTAGTTATTCTTTGTGTAGAACCCGCTATAGAAGTAATTAATTGGCCCCAATATATATCTTGATATCCGCTTCCTGTAATTGTGCATCCAGTTTGTTTTGCTAAATCGTCAATCTCTTTTGTAACTTGAGGGTTTGAGTTCCATGGGAAGAAAGCTTCTTCACATGTAGTAATTGCATTTACACCTAATTTTGCGCATAGCATCAATGCATCTTTAACGTCGTTTAATAAGCTCATTGTCGTAACAATTGCAATATCTGGTTTTAAAGTTCTTATTGTCTCTTCTGCATTCTCTAGTGCTGTGACTTTAACACCCATTTCTGTTTTTCCCATTATTGTTCCAATATCTTTTCCAATTACATTGGGATTAACATCTATTGCTCCAACAACTTCTCCTCCTTTTTCGAGAACGTAACGCATTGTGTAAACAGCCATCTTTCCTGTTCCAAACTGAACTACTCTAACTTTTCTGTCCATAAATAAACCTCCTATAATTTAACTTTTATATAATTATTATAACTTAATATAAATATTATATACTTTTAAAATGTAGTAAAATTCTTAAAAAATTTAATAATGCCCTGAAAAATCCCAATTATTATATCTGTAATTATCTTTACTATCAAATTTGTATTGTATAAATTTATCATATATTCATGCGTTGGTGGAATTAGCCATAGTACGCCTACTATTATTACTAACACTCCAATTACTAATATAACAGTTAAGAAGTCTTTAAATGTCCATTTATGTTTTATTTTATATCCCAAACTTCTAAAATAATCTTCATATTGTTTTCTATATTCTGCATTTGCTTCTTTTTGAACTTCTTTCATAATCTTATGTTGTTCTTTTTTGCTTAAATTTGCATATGCTTTTCTCCAATCAAAATCTTGATTATTGTAATTGTTCTCACTTATTGGCTCTGTATTAATTGAATTGTTAACCTGCATATCACTTTCATATTTTACACTTTGAGCACTAGAATTATTCTGATAATTTATATATTCTTCTTGTTTTTTGCGTTCATCTTCTGCTTCAAGTTTTTCATCATACTCTTTGCGTTTTTGCTCGTCACTTAAAACATTATATGCTTCATTAATCTCTTTCATTCTTTTTTCTGCAATCTCTTTATTTTCAGCAGTTTGCAAGTCTGGGTGGTATTTTTTTGCCAGTGTTTTGTATGCTTTTTCAATAACTTCTTTAGACGCTTTTCGGCTTACTTCCAATATATCATATAATGTTTCCACATTTCCTCCAAAATTTTTAATATATTGTAAGTATATCATAGTTAAAAATTAATGTACAGAAGTTTTATTAAATAAAAAATCGTCCAACAGAAAATATGTTTTTACTCTTCTACTAATTCTTGTTTATATTTTATAAATTTTCTATTTCCTGTTCAGTTAACCCAGTTATTCTACTTATATCTTTTATGCTCATTTCTCTTTTAAGTTTTTTGGCAATTTGAATGGTTCCCTGTTTGAATCCTTGTTCAAGTCCAGCTTTTCTTTGCTTTCTTATTTCTCTATTAATTATTCTTGATGCATTTGTCATAATTTTGTCTCTCCCTTCCACATTTCTTATTTTTTCTATAAATTCATTCATTATATTTTTATCTTCTGTTTCACTCAGTTCATACTTTATCAATTTTTCCAATTGTAAATTATCAAAAGTATTTTTTTCTTTTTGAATATTTATTATATCTTCTATATTTTTATACAATTCTTCTTTATTTTTAGATTTTTCTATTAGCATTGCTTTAGAAATTATTAGATTATCTTCCAATAATTTTTCTTTGCTAAATTTATTAGCATCTATCAAGGTGTACTCCAACCAATTTTCCTGATATCCTTCTATTGTTTCTTCAATATCATTTATTGATAGCTTTTTCCATTTTCTTTTTCCTGTATACAATACTATTGGTATTACTGTAGGAATTTTGTAGCCTTGTTCTTTAAATCTCTTTTTATCTATTGCAGACTCTATTATGGCACATTTGTAACGTAATATTCTATATGGCATTTTTATATCTACACTTGACTGATGCTCTATTAATATAAATGCGTTTTTATTCTTTATTTTATATACAATATCTGCTTCTATATTGTTAAACTCCGATGTTCTAAATTCTTTTTCGTATTTTTCTATGTCATCTTCTATTAAATTTAAATGCAAAAAACTATTTATAAATTCGACTGTTTCCTTTTTGTCAGATAGTATTTCTTTAAACATTTTATCATGTTTTTTATTTATACTATATTTTTCTGTATTCTCTTTTAAAATATATTTATTTTCTCTTTGTTTTTCTTCTTCATCTTCCTCTATTATAATATCTGCATATTTTTTTAGCATTTTATTTATCTTTTCCTTATTTTGCAAATAAAATGCTCCATTAAAACCCATAATATCTTTTCCATCTACTGTTTTCAATCCAGTTGGAACATACATTTCTTCTATATTCAATCATCTTCCTCCTTATTATATAATCATTTTACTTATAGGTCAATATTTTTTATAAATATAACTTCTTGGGTATTATTTAAGAACAAATTTCTTTCGCTATAGCGAATTTTTGAATAAATTTTTTATAAAATAACTTTAATTTTAATAAAATTATATTACCATTTAAAGCAAAAATCAATTACAATCGTTCGACAAAATTCTAGTAATTATTTAAAATCAATTAGTAAATCATTTTTCTTTAGCTCTTGATTTTCTACATTTCTATGATATAATACAATCTATCAAACGCCTGCATTTATGGCGAATTTTAGTATGGAGTTGAATTAATTTGAAATTAGCGTCAGATGATGAAACATTAGCCGAGAACAAAGTCTTAATATTGTATGCACTTAACAAAGCTAATAAACCACTAACCAATGATGTATTATATAAAATAGTATTAGCAGCAGCTAATATGAATTATTTTTATTTTCAACAATTTATGTTAGATTTAATTGAAGTTGGATATATTTGTTCTTTCCAAAAGGAAGAGCAAACTTTATATCAAGTAACTGAAAGCGGAAAAAGAACTTTGGATTTAACTTTGGATTTGCTTCCTGGAATAATAAAATTAAAGGCAGATACAAACTTAAAACCAATTATAGATAGTTCAGAAGAAGAACAATCTATTGTGGCAGAATACACCCCACTTAGCGAAAATCATTACATTATAACATGTAAAGTTGTAGAAAATAACGAAACTGTATTTGAAGTAAAAACATTTGCAGGTTCTCGCGAACAGGCAAAAGATATAGTCGATAACTGGCAAAATAATGCAGATACAATTTACCCTAAAATATTGGATATATTAACGCAAAAATAAAACAAAATTCATTTTATTAAAAATAAAATTAAGCTCGCCTCTCGGGGAGTCCAAGTACACTCCCTCAAAAGCTTTGTACCGTATTTTTTAATGAAATGAATTTTTTTTATTTATTATTCGTCTAAATTTTCTTTTTATATAATCATTCGCCCAAAAAGGGGCGTGCCTCTTGGGCGAAGTTTTTATTTTACATATTTTCTTGCATTGTTCATTTTTACAAATTCTTCTATTAATTCATCTTCTGTAAATGTTTTCTTTTCTCCTGTTTTAGTGCTTTCTATTTCGAAGCTTCCTTCTTGAGCCTTGTTTCCAAGTACAAGCATGTATGGTGTTCCAAACATGTAGCAATCTTTTATTTTTGCACCTAACATTCCTTGAGCTCTATCGTCTATTATAACTGGAACTCCTGCTTCCATTAATTTGTTGTAAATTTTTTCTGCAACTTCTTTTTTATCATCTACTGCAACTATTTGTAACAAGTATGGTGCAACACTTATTGGTAATGAAATTCCCATTGGTTCTCCGTTTTTTCCATTTACAACGTTTTCTTCGTAAATTGTTGCAACTGTTCTGCTTACTCCTATTCCATAGCATCCCATGTATAGTAATTGCTCGTTTCCATCTTGATCTATGTATTTTGCATTCATAGATTCTGTGTATTTTGTTCCTAATTGGAATATGTGTCCTAATTCGATTGATTTTTTAGCTTCTACGTTTTCTTTATCTTGAACTCCGTATTTTTCTCTTAGATATTCGTCTGCATCTTCTCTTTCTAGAATTTCTGTATTAAATGCTACACCTGTTGCCTTATCTACTAATATTGTATCTTCTCCGATTGGTGATTCTAGCATGAATTCCTCTGATAAGTTTCCACCCATTGCTCCGCTGTCTGCTGCAACTGGTTTTGCATTTAGTCCTAATATTTCGAATATTTCTAAGTATGCTTTTCTAATTTTTTGGTATGTTTTAGCACATTCTTCTGCATTTAAATCAAAGCTATATGCATCCATCATTGGGAATGTTTTTCCCCTTAATAAATATCCTCTTGTACGAATTTCGTTTCTGTATTTTTCTCCAATTTGATATAGTGTAACTGGCAAGTTTTTGTATGAACTTATTCTGCCTCTTACAAAGTCTGTAACAGCTTCTTCTGCTGTTGGAGCCATTACAAAGTCTCCCTTGTCTGTTTTAACAGAAAGCATAACACCCTCTTCTATATATTTAGAAAGTCTTCCAGATTCTTCCCAAAGTTTTGCTGGTTGCAATGTTGGAAGCAATATTTCTATACATCCGTATTTGTCTAGAACTCCTTTAATTACACTTTCAACGTTTTCTCTTAATTTTAATGGTACATTGTTGTACGCGTAAATTCCTGTTCCATATTGTACTAATTGGTTTGTTTGTAATAAAATATCTTGTGCTGGATAGCTTTTATCCAAATTATTTACTCTTATAGTTCCTAATCCTGTTTGTGATAATCTCATATTTATTTATGTATGACCTTTTTGCCATACGCTCCTTACATAATAAATTTAGGTTTTTCAGGTTCCCATAAACCTTTCCTTAAATAACAATCTGTGTTTTTCAACTATTCTTTTATTTTTGTCTATATGTTATCGTTTTTTATTACATCTACATTTTCCCTTTCGGGCATTGGAGCCTCAGAAATTGTTTCATCACTGGCAATTTCTTCTTTTTCTATTGTTGATTGATCTTCACTTGGAATTATATCATCGATTACAAGCTGTTGGTTTTCATCTAATTTATATTTTGGTAATTCTGGCAATTCTTCTAGAGAAGACATTCCAAACATCTTCAAGAAATTTGGTGTTGTTGCATACATTGTTGGTCTTCCTGGCAAATCTGCCTTTCCAACGTTTTCTATCAAATTAAATTCTAATAATTTGTAGATAGTTCCATCAGAATTTACGCCTCTTATTGCCTCTATTTCTGCTCTCGTAATCTTTGGATTATATGCAATTATTGCAAGAGTTTCCATTGATGCTTGAGTTAGATTAGGCTTGCTTCTCTTATCAAAAATTGGATATAAATACTCATACATCTCTTTTTTAGTAGTAAGCTGGTACCCATCTTCCACTCTTATAATCTCTATTCCTCTATCAGAATTTTTATACTCCTCCTTCATGCTGTCTATTATTGTTACAACATCATCTGAAGAAAGCTCTAGAATTCCCATTAATTCATTTATTTTTATTACTCTTCCTGCGGCAAACAATATAGCTTCTATTATTGCCTTCTGTTTTTCTATTTCCATATATACTATTTCCCTTCTCCCAGGCTCAGCTTTAATTAAAGAATACTAATTACTTATAATTCTTTGCTTTTCTCCTACGTTTTATATTACGTATAATATTATACCCTCAAATCCGAGGAGTGTCAATGCCGAATTCACAAGTAACTCTTGAATTTTAGAGCTTATATTTATCATTTAGCTTTTAAGTTTCATTTCAAAAAATGTCGATTTTTTTAGCTTGAATTCTTATAAATATTGTGCTATTCTATATGTAGTTTAGTTAAGGAGCGAAAAATTATGAATAATGACGAAAAAAGCATAGAAATCGTTTCTGGAAACGGTGATGATTTAAACATTTCTCCTGTTTATGACAATCTTGATATTGCAAAACCAAGTGAAGATACGAATACAAAGAAAAATGTTATAATTCCAGATGTTAAAAAATAAGGCTGCATTTAATATAATGCACCTTATTTTTGCCCAATAGGGACGCGCCCCTATTGGGCGAAAGAAAAAAGTGCTCTACATTTCTGTAAAACACTTCTTTCTTATCTTAAAGGAATTTATTTATGTTCAATTTATCTATTTATATAGCCTCTTTATTTTCTTCTACTGGAGCTTCTTCAGCTTCGCCATCGTCTTTTTGATTAACTACTTCTAAGCTTCCAACAGAAACTTCATATGCAACTTTATTTTCTACAGTTCCATCTTCATGTTTCTTTTCGTATTGTCTAGATTGAACTCTTCCTACTAATTTAACTTCTGTTCCAACTTCCATGTTCTCACAGAATCTAGCTGTTCTTCCCCAAGCAATACATGGTATATAGTCTGATTTACTATAAGCTCTGTTTACTGCTAATAGTATATCTGCTATTTCTCTACCAAATGGTGTTTGTCTGTAAACTGGTTTCTTGCATATATAACCTATTAATGTTACTTCGTTTGATATGAAATCTTTTCTTGCTTCTACTTCATTTTCTTGATCTTCTAACAATGTTACATTTTTTGCAAATACTGTTAGAACTAATTTGTTTTTACCTTCTCCATAACTGTTGTATGATCTAAATTGACCTTCAACTGTTATTTTTGTTCCGATTGGTAACTCTCCGTTTACCATTAATCTTTCTGATATTGTGATTGGTATAATATCAGAATTTCCACTTAGACGTGGAACACTTAAATCAAATATATAGAATTTTTCTCCATATATCTCATGACTAAATCTTTTGTCACTTGTTACTTTTCCCACCATTATAATGTGGTTGTTCTCTGAATATACTGTATCCAACTTAAATTTCCTCCTCTTACTTTTTAAAGTATTTGTTTTTTTCTAACCTACAACTATTATTATACTACCATTTTTTGGTTTTGTCTACATAAAATGTTAAATTTGTTTTATTTTTTTCAAAAATATGCCCATTTTGAGGGCAAAATGCCACTAAAAAAATAATGTTGCTATACAATTTTCATAAATTTTTACTTACTCAGCAATAGTTTTATATTTTTTTAGACTTCAATACATTGCTCTTGGTCGGATTTCCTTCTGGTTCCTCAAAAGGCGAGCTCGATTTCGTTTTGCAAAAATATAAAATTATTGCTAAAGTCCATTTTTAGTTTGCATACAAACTTGAAAGTGCAATTACTATCATTATATTGTACACATTCATATCTGCTTTTACATTAACCTTTATTTCTTGTGGTTCTATCACTTTATCAAACATGCTCTTTATTGTGTGCTGAACACAAATCAATAATTCATCTTCTTCAACGCTAGACACAGTTATATCACTCTTCGAGCTATAACCATATGAAATTACATTGCACGAATCTTCATATTGCAAATTTTCGTTCAAATCCAAATTCAATATTAAATTCTTAGAATTTTTCATTATTTTGCTCATTAATTCATCATTTTCTACACTTCTGTTTAATACCAGCGTTTCTAGTTTTATATTTTTTGTGTTTTCCATGTTCTTATCTTTAATAAACAAAATATCACAATCATTTACCATTTTCTTTGTAATTACTTTATTAAGCTGTGTTTGGCTCTTAGAATCTGTAATTATTTCAATAAAAGGCATTTTTTTCTCCTTTTTTATGGACTTGATTGAAAACAAATTCAATTTTGGCTGTGTCAAATATCATTTCAGACACGGCTACATACTAACTGGTATGTGCCATCTCCATCAAAATTTAATTCTTTCAACCTTTATTAACAATTCTATAATGTAAGTAGCTCACTCGTTGTCACTAACTGATATCCTTGCTTTTGAATGTTTTGTATTATTTTTTCCATGCTTTCTGCAGTGTACTTTGCTGAATTATGTAATAAAATTATGCTTCCCGGTGCTAAAGTTTCGTTTATTCTTTCACACATTTCTTCACCATTTAGTCCATTATAATCTAATGAATCTATGTTCCATTGAACTGTAAATAACCCTTGTTCACTTGCAATTTGAATTATTTCTCTTGAGTATTCACCATATGGAGCTCTAAAAACTTTTGCCTTTTGGCCTGTTATCTTTTCGATTTCATTAGAACCTTTTGTAATTTCTTCCTTTATATCTGCTGTTTTCTTCTTTTTTAAATTTGTATAGTGATATGACAAATTACCAATCTCATTTCCACTCTGCACAATCTTTTTTATAATTTCAGCATTTGAACTTGCAATTTCTCCCGAAATAAAAAATGTAGCCTTTGCATTTGTTGTAGCTAGTGTATTTAATATACTATCTATATTCTCTACATTTTCTCCACAGTTTATACTTAAACTTACCTTTTTTATTTCAGTTTCTACTTTATATACTGGTAAATTATTTACATTTGATGCAGAAGTTGCCACAACATTTTTTTCTCCGTCCCCAAAATGTTCTCCGAATAAAGCAATAGAGAACAAGATTGCAACGGTTCCTATCGATATTAAGTATGACCCAATTTTTCTTTTATTGAATACAAAAAACATATACATGCCTCCTAACTTTAGGTAAGTTATTAACAAGTATATGTTTTCTATAAATATTTATGCCATATTCTATTGTTTACTATAATTATTCTTTCATTTTATTTTTTATGTATTCTATTTCTTCGTTTGCATCTAGTCTTAAGAATATTGGCTCGCCTTTTTCTATTACCTTTAAGTCTGATGTTGTTTTGCCAAATTCTTTTATTGTATCATATTCTTTGCTTGCTTCTTCATTTATTCCTAATTGGCTTAAAATTTTATTTGATGTTTCTGTCATTGCTGGTTTTATTAGTATGGCTACAATTCGTAGAGTTTCTACTAGATGGCTCATTACTGATTCTAGTTTTTCTGTTTCTTCTTGTTTTGCTAGTGTCCATGGTGCTGTTTCGTCTATGTATTTATTTGCTCTAGAGATTATTCCCCATATTGACTCTATTGCATTTGAAAAATGTAAGTCTTCCATGTTGTTTTCGTATTCTGTAATTTTGCTTGCTACAATCTCTTCTAAGTCTGCATCAACATCGTTTATTCTTCCTTTATAGTTTGGCACATTTCCACCAAAATATTTATTTACCATTCCTATAGTTCTGTTTAGCAAGTTTCCTAAATCGTTGCATAAATCGAAATTATATTTATTTACGAAATCCTCTGGTGTAAATATTGCATCTTGTCCATATAGGAATTCTTTTAATAAGAAGTATCTAGTTGCATCTAAGCCATATCTTTCTACAAGCATTTCTGGATATACAACATTTCCCTTTGATTTAGACATTTTTCCGTCTTTCATCATTAAGAAACCGTGTGCATATAATTTCTTTGGTGTTGGTAGTCCAAGTGCCATTAAGAAAATTGGCCAATAAATTCCATGGAATCTTATTATATCTTTTCCAACTATTTGCAAGTCTGCTGGCCAGTATTTCTTAAATAAAGTATCATCATCAGACATATATCCTAATGCTGTTATGTAGTTTGTTAGTGCATCTAACCAAACATAAACTACATGCTTTGGATCTTTTGGTACTTTTATTCCCCAGTCAAATGTTGTTCTTGTAACACATAGGTCTTCTAGTCCTGGTTTTATAAAGTTATTGAATAACTCATTCTTTCTAGACTCTGGTTTTATAAAATCTGGATTTTGCTCATAGAACTCTTCCAATCTCTTTTGATATTTTTTCATATTAAAGAAGTAAGATTCTTCTTTCATTTTCTTAACTTCTCTTCCACAATCTGGGCACTTTCCATCAACTAATTGTGTTTCTGTAAAATATGTTTCGCATGGCATGCAATACCAGCCCTCATATTCTCCTTTATAAATATCACCTTGCTCCATGAATCTATCAAAAATCTTCTCCACAATTTTAGTATGTCTTTCCTCAGTTGTTCTAATAAAATCATCATATTGAACATCCATCAATTTCCACAAGTCTTTTGCTTGTTTTGCAATCTCATCAACATGTTGTTGCGGAGTTAATCCTCTTTTAACAGCAACCTGCTCAACCTTTTGGCCATGCTCATCAAGACCAGTAAGCATTCGTGCATCATAACCTCTTTGCTGTTTATATTTTTTTATTGTGTCTGCAAGCACCGTTGTGTACGCTGTTCCTAAATGGAATTTGCCACTTGGATAATAAATTGGTGTTGTAATGTAAAATGTTTTCTTCTCCATAAAATTAATCTCCTTTCCACGCAAAATCTAAAAAGATATAATCTTGACATGCATCAAAATTACATCTTTACTTCTGCCACATGTTTTTCTTGTAATATTGTAGCAATTTTTTTATGATTTTTCAATAGATTTGTTAATTTTCTTTGTTTCACATTATTTATTTTTCCTATTAAAAATTTTTGATAATTTATACTTAAAGAGTTATGAAATTTATTTATCTTCATCAAAAAGGC
>FR880055.1 GCA_000435175.1 Clostridium sp. CAG:245 | reverse complement strand
TAATTTCTTATAAAATATATTAATGATAATTATTGATTTCTAAAATAGTTTTTTTGCTATATTAAAATATTATTTTCCCAAAAATTAAAGAAGTACTTTTTTAGTACTTCTTTAATTTTTGGTGCACCATCGCGGGATCGAACCGCGGACCTCCTGATTAAGAGTCAGTTGCTCTACCAGCTGAGCTAATGGTGCATATATCATATTATTTATGCACTGTACAATCTTTTAGGTAATATAAAATCTATGATACATGCACAATTCTAATTGTAACACTTCATATTTATTTTGTCAACAAAAAAATAAGTATTTATTTGCATTTTCGCAAAAAATACTTATTAATTTTATCGTTTCATTCCTTTTTTTATTATTTTATCTAATGCGTGATAATAATCGGATGTTATTTCTTCAGTTGATACTGTAGCTCCATTTAATTTTTTTATTATATATGTTTTGCTCGTACAACCATTGTGACCTTGTTGTTCAACTTCTTCTTCTCCATATGGTATAGAATAGTCATTTTCATATTTTATCTCCTGTTCAATTATTGAAGTAACTTTTGACTGTATCACAATTTCATATTCTTTTTCCTCTTTTATTCCTAATATTGATATTTTATTAATACCATTTTTCGCAACTGCTTCAATTTTTATTGGATAAGTTCTATTGTTTTTAAATTTAAAATCAACTGTTCCCCACGATACCGTTGCATCTCTTCCAGCCGTCACATATGATGTTTCAAAATAATGGTTACTTCTTTCTACAATCTCCAAATCAGCATATAATACCGCATTATATAAAGTAGATGATACTTGACAAATGCCTCCACCAATTTCCTGAATTACCTTTCCTCCAGCATATGCACCTGCCTCCTTATACCCTGCATCTATTGTTCTTTTTCCTACAACCTGGTTATATGAGAAAGTCTCTCCTGGCATTATTATAGTTCCATTTATTTTTTCTGAAGCTAAATAAATATTATTACTTCTATTTTTATTACTTGCATCATATCTCGTTGTAAAATTTCCTAATGTATTGGGAAAAGCATCTTCTCCTAAATCACTTACAGTTTTTTCTGCAACTGTAATTTTCAAAGGAATTATATATTCCTCTTTTTCTTCCTTTAATAATTCTTCTGCCTCTTCAATAGATATTGCAAAATCTACTCCATTTACATTTGGATGTACTGTTAAAGGATTTTGTGTAATATATGCATCTTGCGCCTGTTTATATATTTCATCATGAATTTTTTTCAAATTAATTCCATCTGCTTTTTTATTAATAATTGGAAGTTCGATATTTATTGTATCTGATTTTAAATTATTTATTTCATTATTTATTTTTTCTTTTAATTTTTCTTTATCAATTATTATTCCATCTTTTCCCTTAATTATAATTAAATTATTATCCTCAACATAATAATTATATTCTTGAACTAATCCTGGAAGATTTGCATTAATAGAATCTATTTTTGAATCTAATAATTTTTCATCATAATTAATTTCTAATTTAATATTATTTTTAAATATTATTGTTTTTAATATTTCAAAATTATTAATAAAAATATTATTTTTTCTTCCAATTTCACATGCATTATTTATTGCATCATTAATATTATAATTAATTTCTAATTCATTTAAATTTATTTTATTTTCATAATTATTATAATGAATAATTATTTCTTTTTTTTCTAAATTATTAATTATTTCTTTTAATTTATTTTCCGCATTTTCTTTTGTTATTCCAGAAACAGAAATTCCCTGAATTTCAATCCCTTCAACAATATTATTATTCATAG
>FR880054.1:3475-6401 GCA_000435175.1 Clostridium sp. CAG:245 | reverse complement strand
GAGATAAATTAATTAAATATTTAAATTTAATGTACAGTACTAAACAACTATATAAAAAAGAATCCTTTAAAAGGAAAATACAGATGGCTTTTGTAAAAAAGTCATAAAACATTAGTATACATAAAATTATAACTAAAATATGAAAAAAATTTTGAGAACACTAAAAAACATTTACAAGAGATAATGGTAAAATAGAAGTATAAATATTAGACAGATCCAAAAAATGATAGGTTTCTTTATATTAAAAGGAATAAATTATTATATTTTTAAAATTGTAAATAACAAGGGAATTAAAAGGTTTAAAAAGTTTAATTGTTTAAAAACTTTACAAGAATATTATTAACATAATATAAGGAACGAAAAATTAAATTTTATATATTATAAATATAATTAGAATATGCAGTGTAAAAATATGGAAAAATAAAAAGAATTTTAGAGTAACTTCTGTTCTAAAATATTTGTAGAAAAATGGTAAAAAAAGGAATATGATTTTTCTTGACATTTATAAAAATATAAAATAAAATATTCAATATCATAATTAAAGGAGATGGTAATAATTGTAATTCATTCTATTCAAAAATGGTTGCCTTTTGAAAAAATATTAGAAAACGGAATTATTAAATTAAAAAATAATTCATATATAATGATATTAAAAATAAAACCAATTAATTATAATTTAAAATCTAATTTAGAAAAAGAATCAATTTTAAATTCCTATAAATTATTTCTAAAATCATTTAATTTTAATATTCAAATAATTATTAAAAGTCAAAAACAAGATTTATCTAATCATATTATCAAAATAATTAATTCTCAAAAAAAAGAATCACAAATAATAAAAAATATTTCAAATAAATATTTAGAAAATATTGAAAAAATAAAATTAATTAGTAAATCGGATTCAAAACAATTTTTTATTATTATTAATCAACCACAAGAAAATAATAAAGAAGAGATTTGTATTGACCAATTAAATGAAAAATACTTAAAAATTAAAGAAGGGCTTCTAAGATGTGGAAATATTGTAACTAATGTAAATAATGAGAAAGAAACTAAAGAAATAATAAGAAATTATATATTTTTAAATGATGACGAAAATAGGATGTGATTATTATTAATAAAGGAAAAGAATTAATAAAAAAACAAAAAGATGAATTGAGCCCAAGTTATATTAATTTAAAAAATCCAAGATATATGGAGATTGATGGCAAGTATTGTTCATCATTATTAGTTGTTGATTATAGTAGAGAGCAAAGAGATTTAATTTTTAAACCATTAATTGATACTAATATTAATATAAATATGTCAATATTTTATGAAGAGCAAGATCCATATAAAGTTGTAAAAGACTTAACATATAATATTGGAAATACAGCTGTTGATTTAGAGGCAGGGAAAAATAAGCAGGATATTGACATTGTTGAATATACTCATGATGATGCAAAGTATATTAGGAAACAACTGCAAGTAAATGATGAGGCATTTTATTATATCTATGTTTACATAACTATATATAATGAAGATTTAAAAGATTTAAAAATTAATACAGATAAAATTATAAGTATTTTACAGAGTAGAGGAATAAAGGTAAGACAAGCCTATTTTAGGCAGGAGCAAGCTTTTTTTTCTACACTTCCATTAATGATAAATCACAAAGATGTAAAAGAAGCTACTAAAAAGAATATTTTAACAGAAGGTCTGGTCGCAACATATCCTTTTATTTCTTCATCTATCTGTGATACAAATGGAATTTTTATTGGAAAAAATATTTACAATAATTCACTAATTTTTGTTGATAGATATGATCAGGAAAAATATAAAAATGCTAATATGTGCGTATTTGGAACGAGTGGGGCAGGAAAATCTTATTATATTAAATTGAATATTTTGAGATATAGATTGTTTGGAATTGAACAATATGTTATTGATCCGGAAAGGGAATATACAGGACTTTGTAATAAACTAGAGGGAACGTTATTAAAGTTGGGACCGAATTCAGAAACATATATAAATGTTTTTGATATAAGAAAAGAAAGTATAGAGAAAGGAGAAAAAGGTTTTCTTGCAAATAAAATAATAAAATTAATTGGATTTTTTAATTTAGTTTTTGGAGAATTAGATGAAGAAGAAAAAGGTTTGATTGAAGAAAAAATTATTCAAACTTATGAAAAAAAGAATATTAATTTTGATGATAAAAGTTTATATAAAAATAATGAAAATAAAAAAATATTTAAAGAAACAATTGATATGCCAATTTTGGAAGATTTTTATAATATATTAGGAGAAGACGAAAAAACGAAAAAATATCAAATAAAATTATTACCATTTGTAAAAGGTTCACTAAACTTTTTTAATAAATTTACTAATGTGAAATTAAATAATAAATTAATTGTTGCAGATGTTTATGAGTTAGGCGAAGAAAATTTAAAATATGGAATGTATATTTTCACAGAATTATTTTGGGACAAGATTAAAGAAAATAGAAAAAATAAAAAGGCAATTTATTTAGATGAGATTTGGAGATTAATTGGAGTAACATCCAATAAAAATGTGGCTAGTTTTGTGTATAAAATATTTAAAACAATAAGAAAATACGGTGGAAGTGCTGTTGCAATAACTCAAGATATTTCGGATTTATTTAGCCTGGAAGAAGGAAATTTTGGAAAGAGTATTTTAAATAATACAAGCATAAAAAATTTCTTCTCTCTTGAGGAAGAAAATATAAAAGTATTAAAAAAATATACCAATATTTCAGAAAAAGAAGAAATTGACATAAAATCATTAAGAAGAGGCGAAACGCTTATGTTTGTTGGAGAAAATCATATTCTTGCAGAGGTAAAAAGTTTTAATTATGAAGATGACATAATTAATAATGAAGAAGAAAAAAATGAAAATTAAATATTATTATATTTTATTAAAATATATG
>FR880054.1:0-3438 GCA_000435175.1 Clostridium sp. CAG:245 | reverse complement strand
TTTTTTTATGAAATATTTATTAAATAATTTTTATTAAAATAAAAAAATAGAGGAGAAAGTTTATGAATAATTTAGAAGTTGAAAATCAAATAACAAATGATGTTTCTATTGAAAATAAACAGAGAAATTTTTTGCAGACAAATATAGGGAAAGCCGTTAATACTGGATTGAATATAGGTCTTAGGTATATTCTTCCGGATGTAATAGAAGACCAAGTTATAGAAATAAAAGATAGTTTTTTACAAAATGGATTTAAAGAGGGAATTCAAACAGCAATTGATTCAGCAATTAATTTTGGAAAAAGTGCACTAGGAATTGTAACTGGAAATTTTGAAAATGTACAACAAATGCAAACAGCAGTTAAATCTGGAGGAATAATAGATGGAATTTCAAATGTATTAAATTTTACTATTAATAAAGTAGTTAATAGTGGAAAGATTCCGTATGCCTTAGGTAGTGCAATCAAAACAGGAAAAAATGCTATATTAAATAATATAACAAAGAATATAGAAAGCGAGTTTGAAAATCAAGTAAATCAGATTGAAAAATTAAATAAATATACAAATAATTGGAAGGATTATTTTAACAATAAAGATTTTGATGGAATGCAGAGAGAGTATGATAAGATTAGAGGAAAAATGAAAGAAATTGCGCCAATAGAAAATACAATAAAAACAGCAAGAGTGGTAGAAAACTTACATAAATTAATAAAAAATAATGGAAAAAATTTCGACTTGACGAGTGAGGAATTAGAGCTTGCAAAAATGCTTTAAATTACTAAAAAAAACTAGATAAAATAGACTGTTTTGCTTGCAAAAAAAGTATTCTTTTAGTATAATACAAACATAGATATAACTTAGAAAAGAGGTAAATATATGGACTCAAAAGACACAGAATTAGAAGACAGAGATGGTAAAATAATAGAGAGAGACATCGAAGACGAAATGAAAACTGCATATATAGATTATGCAATGAGTGTTATTGTATCTAGAGCTTTACCAGATGTAAGAGATGGTTTAAAACCAGTTCATAGAAGAATTTTATATACTATGTATGAAGATGGTTTAACATCAGATAAGCCATATAGAAAATCAGCAACTACAGTCGGTGACGTTTTAGGTAGATATCATCCACATGGAGATTCATCTGTATATGATGCAATGGTTAGAATGGCTCAAACATTCTCACTTAGATACCCATTAATTGATGGACATGGAAACTTTGGTTCAATCGATGGTGATGGGGCAGCTGCTTATCGTTATACAGAAGCAAGAATGTCTAAAATTGCAGAGATTATGTTGACTGATATTGAAAAAAATACAGTGGATTTTATGCCTAACTTTGATGATAGACTTCAAGAGCCAACTGTATTGCCAGCAAAGATTCCAGCACTTTTAGTAAATGGTTCTTCAGGAATTGCTGTAGGTATGGCAACAAATATTCCACCACATAATTTAACAGAAGTTATAAATGGTATTATTAAAATTATTGATGATGACAATGTAACTGATGAACAATTAATGCAAATAATTAAAGGACCAGATTTTCCAACTGGAGGAATGATTCTTGGAAGAGAAGCAATCAAACAGGCATATACAACAGGAAAAGGAAAGATAACTGTAAGAGCTGAAGCTGAAATTGAAGAAATGAGTAATGGAAAACAAAAGATTATTGTAACATCATTACCATATCAGGTAAATAAGGCTAAATTGATTGAAAATATAGCAAACCTTGTAAAAGAAAAAAGAATTGAAGGAATATCAGAACTTAGAGATGAGTCTGATAGAGAAAATGCTGTAAGAATTCATATTGGACTTAAAAAGGATGCAAATGCAAGAGTTGTATTAAATCAGTTATATAAAAATACACAAATGCAAGATACATTTGGAGTAATAATGTTAGCTTTAGTTGATGGTCAACCTAGAATACTGACTTTAAGACAATGCTTAGATTACTACATAGACCATAGAAAAGGTGTTATATTACGTAGAACACAATTTGAACTTGATAAAGCATTAGCAAGAGCCCATATATTAGAAGGTTTAAAAATAGCATTAGATAATATTGATGAGGTAATTAATATAATAAGATCATCATATGATGATGCTAAAGAAAGATTAATGGAAAGATTTGGCCTTTCGGATATTCAAGCTCAAGCAATATTGGATATGAGATTAAAAACTTTATCTGGATTGCAGAGAGAAAAGATTGAGGAAGAGTACAATGAGTTAATGAAGTTAATTGCTCATTTAAGAGAAATATTAGGTAGCGAGAAACTTGTATTCGAAATCATCAAAGAAGAATTAACAGAAGTTAAAGAAAAATATGGTGATGAAAGATTAACAAAGATTGTTGCTGCTGAAGGTGAATTTAATGAGGAAGACCTTATAAAAGAAGAACAAATGGTAGTTGCATTAACTCACTTTGGTTACATAAAGAGAATGCCAATAGACACTTATAGAAGCCAAAAAAGAGGCGGAAAAGGTATTAGTGGTATTTCTACAAGGGAGGAAGATTTCGTTAAACAAATATTCACAACTTCTACTCATGATACAGTATTGTTCTTTAGCAATAAAGGAAAATTGTATAGATTAAGAGGATATGAAATTCCAGAAGCAGGTAGAACTGCTAAAGGAACTGCGATTGTAAACTTATTAAGTTTAGATGCAGGTGAAAAAATTTCTGCGGTAATACCAATTTCAGATTTTGAAGATAGCAAATATCTATTAATGGCTACGAAAAATGGATTGATAAAGAAAACTCCATTACAAGAGTATAATTCAAGTAGAAAGACTGGATTATTGGCAATAACGTTGAAAGATGATGATGAGCTAATAGATGTTAGGTTAACAGATGGTCAAGATAATGTTGTATTAGTTACTGAAAAAGGACTTTGTATAACATTTGATGAGAAAGACGTAAGACCAGTTGGAAGATCTGCACAAGGCGTACTAGGAATTCGTTTAGATGAGGATGACACTGTAATTGGAATGGAATCTATATTATCAAATAATAAAGGTGTTACATTGTTAGCAATTACTGAAAATGGTTTCGGAAAGAGAACAGAACTTGACGAATATAGAGTACAGAATAGAGGAGGAAGAGGTGTAATTACATACAAGATTACCCCTAAGACTGGAAATATAGTTGGAATAAGAATGGCAAAAGAAGACGATGATGTAATGTTAATTACAAACTCTGGAACTATTATAAGAATTAATGTTAAAGATGTAAGCATATTAGGAAGAGCAACACAAGGTGTAACATTAATGAGAACGAACGAAAATGAAAAGGTTGTAAGTATAGAAACTGTAGAACCAGAAGAATAAATAAAGTATAAATTAGGCTTTTCATGTTAGATTGAAATTTAACAAGGAGAGCTTAATTTTGTGTAAAAAAAGAATTACAAATTATATTTATGAGTATATCGGAAAGTTT
>FR880053.1:5495-25754 GCA_000435175.1 Clostridium sp. CAG:245 | reverse complement strand
CCGTCTCGGAAGTACCTGGGTTTAACTCAGTAGTAAATTCTGCTTCGTTACCTCCCATATCAAATATATTACAGAACTGTGTTGTAAGCCCCGTATTTAATTGTTGACTAGTACCCGCTGGTTTAATTACATTTCCACTCGGATCTTTTACTTCCTGCGGATTCCAGTTTCCGTTAAATCCTTCTATACTAGTAGAATAATTTTTAGCCGTACTATTATTTTGTATGAAATTAACTGCCGTATCCCATGCATAACTCGAGCATAAATATGAATTTACCTCTGAATTTGTAATTATTTTTTTTGCTAAACCATAGGCTGTGCTCCAAGTTATGCTGGCATATGGAGTTTGGCCATATTTTACAACCGCTGTATCACCGTTTTTTCCAACTTCATATCTTCCAATATAATATCCACCATATTGGGCTACACTTGCCTTTTCTGCCTTTATCTGTGCAACTATCTCTTTTGAAACATCTGCATTTATACCATTTGCAGTATCTGCATCAGAATATGTAACACTTGCATCTGTTAAAGTAAGTTCATCTTTTATAGCTCTTGAATTATCATCTCCATCTACTTCAACTCCCCATTCGGTTCTTGTATATTGAAGATCTGAGCTTGTGTTGTCCGTAGTACATGGTATCCATACATATTGGTTTCCCAATAAATCTGTTCCTACAACCGCCTTATTCTTGTATTTGTCTTTATCATTTACATTGTCTGAAATTACTATTCCACTAGTTTTTGTGCCTCCAACATAATAAAAACCGGCTGGTATTTTTACTCCATCAGTTGGCTGAGGCTTTGGAGTTGGAGTTGCTAACGAATTTTCTAGTTCTTGTTCAAGTAAATTCCTTTCTATCATTTCTTTTTCTTGTGCTGCAGCTGTTTTTTCTGCCGCCTCTTTTGCCTTTTTTATTATTCCACCATCACCTAATACGGTATTTATACTTACTCCTGCTAGTATTAATAAAACTACTATAGTTACTACCAGTGATATTAATGTTATTCCATCTTTTTTATCATTATTCAATTTCTTCATATGTATCTCCTTCACTTTTTCTTCTTTTCATAACATTTATATTAATTTTACAACATTTTGTTTTAAAAATCAATATAACGTTTTGTTTTATCATATAATTTTTTTATAGTAAATTTTTCCAATCTTTTATAAAAGGAGTTTATAATATGGAAACACGTATAAAAATTTTAAGAGAAGACCATGATTTAACTCAAAAACAACTTAGTAGTCTTCTTAATATTTCTCAAGTTGCTTATTCTTACTACGAGCTCGAGAAAAGAAGTATACCTTTAGAGTTGCTATCAAAACTTGCAGATTTTTATGAAACAAGTGTAGATTATCTACTATATAGAACTGATGAGTATATTCCTTATCCTAAAGTTAAACAAAAAAATGCGTAAATAATTCATATTTTAATAAATGATTGTATATCAACAATTTTATTAATTTAATGAATTATTTTTGTTTATATTTTAAATTTTACAATTAATTTTTACTATTAATAAATATTTCTTATTCTATTTGTATAATAAGTATAAATAAAATCTACAGACAGCTAAAATATTTGCGTTTTTTCAGTTTCTTTTTCAACTCTTTTGTGATATAATACTTGCATATTTACAGAGAAAGGAAGATTTTTCATGTCATATAATTATAAAGAAATAGAGAAAAAATGGCAAAATAAATGGGAAAAAGAAGGAACTTTTCACGCAGAAAATAATTCTTCTAAGAAAAAATGGTATGGTTTAATAGAATTTCCATATCCATCTGGACAAGGATTGCATGTTGGTCATCCAAGATCTTATACTGCAATGGATATTGTTGCAAGAAAAAGAAGAATGCAAGGCTACAATGTATTATTTCCAATAGGATTTGATGCTTTCGGATTGCCTGCTGAAAACTTTGCAATTAAGAACCACATTCATCCAAAGATTGTTACAGAACAAAATATAGCAAACTTCACAAGACAATTGAAATCAATTGGTTTTTCTTTTGATTGGTCAAGAGTTATAAATACAACAGATCCAGAGTATTACAAATGGACTCAATGGATTTTTATTCAATTATATAAACATGGTTTAGCATATAAGGCTACTATGCCAATTAACTTCTGTACTGGCTGTAAGGTTGGTCTTTCTAACGAAGAAGTTGTAAATGGCGTTTGCGAGAGATGCGGTAGCCCAGTTGTTCAAAAGGAAAAGAGCCAATGGATGCTTAAGATTACAGATTATGCCCAAAGATTGATTGATGATTTGGACGATGTTGATTTTCTTGAGAAGATTAAAATTCAACAAAGAAACTGGATTGGAAGAAGCGAAGGTGCAGAGCTTGATTTTAGTATAGCTGATTCTGATGAAAAATTAAGAGTTTACACAACTAGACCAGATACTTTATTTGGTGCTACTTACATGGTTGTTGCTCCAGAACACCATATTATTGAAAAGTTAAAAGATAAAATCACAAACTTAGGCGAAATCAAAGCTTATCAAACAGCTGCAAGTTTAAAATCTGATTTTGAACGTTCTGAATTAAATAAAGATAAAACAGGTGTTGAAATTAAAGGAATTAAAGCTATAAACCCTGCAACAGGAAAGGAAATTCCAATTTGGGTTTCAGATTATGTTTTAATTACTTATGGTACTGGTGCAATAATGGCTGTTCCAGCACATGATGAAAGAGACTATGCTTTTGCTACAAAATTTGGATTGGACATTGTTCCAGTAATCGAAGGCGGAGATGTTTCTAAAGAAGCTTATTCTGGTGACGGAGTTCATATTAATTCTGATTTCTTAAATGGAATGAATAAGCAAGATGCAATTGCTAAGATGATTTCATGGATTGAAGAAAAAGGTATCGGAACAAAGAAAGTTAACTATAAATTACGTGATTGGGTATTCTCTCGTCAACGTTACTGGGGCGAACCAATTCCAATGGTTCACTGTGATAAATGTGGTTGGGTTCCAGTTCCAGAAGACCAATTGCCACTTGTTTTACCAGATGTAAAAGATTATGAGCCAGGCGAAAACGGTGAATCTCCACTTGCAAAGCATACAGAATGGACTGAAACTACATGTCCTCACTGTGGTGGTCATGCAACAAGAGAAACAGATACAATGCCACAATGGGCTGGTTCATCTTGGTATTTCTTAAGATACATGGACCCACACAATGACAAGGCTTTGGCTTCTAAAGAAGCATTAGAGTACTGGTCTCCTGTTGATTGGTACAACGGAGGAATGGAGCATACTACCCTACACTTGTTGTATTCAAGATTCTGGCACAAGTTCTTATATGATATTGGAGTTGTTCCAACCAAAGAACCATATGCAAAACGTACTTCTCATGGAATGATTTTAGGATCTAATGGAGAAAAAATGAGCAAATCTAAAGGAAATGTTGTAAATCCTGATGATGTTGTAAATGAATATGGTGCAGATACATTACGTGTATACGAAATGTTCATGGGTCCATTCGACCAAACTGCTCCATGGTCTGTTGATAGCATTCGTGGATGTAGCAAGTTCTTAGACAGAGTTTGGAACATGCAAGAAATTTTAGTTGATGACGGGACAAACGAATATTCAAAGCAATTTGAAAAAATGATGCATCAAGCAATAAAGAAAGTTTCTAGTGATATTGAAGAAATGAAATTTAACACTTCTGTATCAACATTTATGACAATGGTAAATGAATTCTACAAGGCAAAGAAAATAAACAAAGCAGAATTTAGAACATTTTTACAATTATTAAATCCATTTGCTCCTCATATTACAGAGGAATTAAACGAAAAACTTGGATTTACACAAACTTTAGCCGAGACACCATGGCCTACATTTGATGAAGAAAAGACTAAAGAAGATGTAATAAACTTACCAATTCAAGTAAACGGAAAATTAAGAGCAAACATTGATATAGCAGTAAATTCAGACGAGGAAACTATAAAAACTGCTGTACATGAAGCAATAAAAGACAAATTAGACGGAAAAACAATAGTAAAAGAAATATATGTAAAAAATAGAATTTACAATGTTGTTGTAAAATAAATTTTAGAACTCGCTCAAAAATGTTCGCCCAATAGGGACGCCCCTTTTTGGGCGAACATTTTGGTTTTGTAATATTTTTGAAATATTTTTTTAATTTATTTGTTACACATTATAGCCATTTATGTAGTATAATGTATATATCTGTACAAATGATAATTTAACTAAAAAAACGTTAAGCCTTTCATATGTACATTTTAGCAAACCTAGAAAGGAAAGGTTCTTTTAATGAGTATTGAATCAGATTTAAAGAAAGACGGAATTACGGTTATTGAACCTCTTGATATAACTACAGTTAATGTTATTGCCAAGAATGTAAGTAAGAAAATTGTTGCTGCATTTTCTAATCTTGGCTTTGATTTTGATACCCTTTATGAAAGATTCTCTAAACTGCCCATGTACATAGCAGATATGCCTGAAGGAATGTCTGAGGCTAGCTATTTTTACAAGAATTCTGCCATATATTTTAGAGACGGTATGGGACTTGCTGATTTGGAAAAATTCGCTGTTCATGAATTGATTCATAATTTTCAAGAACAAAAAAATGAAAAAGGCGATTTAACAAGACTTGGACTTTGTACTTTTAAAGGGTCTAAGCCAACAGGAATGGCTTTAAATGAAGCAGCTGTTCAGCTACTTGCTTCTAATATTTTAGAAAACACTTTCGAAACAGCAACATATTATGATATAACATTTTCAACAGTCAGTCCAAATTGCTATCCACTATTATGTAATTTAATTTATCAAATGGCTTATGTTACTGGTGAAGAAGTCTTGTTTGAAAGTACTTTTAATAGTAATGACCATTTTAAAAATAAATTTACAGCTCTATGTGGAGAAAATGTGTATAATCAGATTTCAAATTATTTTGATAAAATTCTAGAAACAGAAGAAAAAATAATAAAAATTTCTAATAAGATTCAAAAGAATGAGTTATCTACTGCCAAAGTAGATTCATTATATAGGAAATCTGATGAATTAAAGAAGCAATTGAAAAGTGCCTATTTTTCTACACAAGAATTAATTATAAATTCGTATTTTACAAATTCTTTAAAAACACTTATTACTTCTGATGATGTAGATAGATTTAGAAAAAAATTGTACAGTTTTCAAGACATAATTGGAACTACAACTAATTACTTTTTCTTTAATAATTACTATATTCAAGTAATGGAAAAATTAGATAGCAGATATGATTCATTGTCTGATTATTTAGATGATGATAATACTTATTTGATTCCTAAAAAGGAAAATAAATTTACTAAAATTATAAATTACATAAAAAAATTAATTTGGAAAAAAGAATCAGTTCGTTAATATTCGGACTAAATAATACTTATTCCTCTTAATTAATATAAAAAATACCGAAGCAAATCTACGCTATACTCACAGCATTGATTTACTTCGATTTTTATTACCCTTAAAAGGGTTACTTAGTGAACCACTGGTTCAGAGTCTCGCAGAACTGCAACAGTTTCCCATAAGGAATGACAAAAACCATGCTATTATCAGGATTGATTTCTTCATTATCCTTCTGGAATGTAAGAACCACTCCGTAGGAGTCCATTGCATAGTTGTAGTCGCCGATGAAAGCCAGACGAGCTTTATAGCCCTCGTTGATGTATTTCAGAACAGTCTCTTTTGCTTCCTTGTTCGAACCCTCGTCTTCCCGCACATCAAATGTCATTCTGACAAGGGTTTTCGAGTACGGATCTAAAATCCACCGCAACCGATTGCAAATTCTGGATGCCCTCATTGCATCTTTCATGCCATACTCTTCGTATTCCTTGGCAATGTTCTCATCAGCTTTTTGCTTCATGCAGAATTTAGCAATTTCTCTGTACTTCTTTTCATTGTTCATTGTTGTTTCCCTTTCTTTGTCATATAAGGTAATTTTTCAAATAGCACATAAAATGTGCACGTACAATAATATATTTTACACTATTTTACATAATATTGCAAGCTATTTTTAAAATTTTTTCTGCAGCATCTCTTCCACTTCTTGAAGCCCATGCAACTGTTGCTTTCTGTCCTACTATGTCTCCACCAGCAAACACTTTACTAATTGAAGTTTGCATATTTTCATCTATTTTTATATAACCATATTCATTTCTTTCAAATTTTTCTATGATATTATTCTCTGGTTTAGATCCTGTTGCCATTACGACATAATCCATATTTAAAATAAAATTGCTTCCTTCTATATTTACTGGTGATAGTCTATTTTCTCCTTCTTTTTTTACCAATTCTGTTTTTATACATTCTAGCTTTTCTACTTTTTCTTTTCCCAATATTTTAACTATATTAGTCTGAAATAAAAACTCTATTCCTTCTTTTTTTGCATCTGCAATTTCTTTTTTTTCTGCTGGCATTTGCTCTTCAGCTCTTCTATAAATTACATAAACTTCACTTGCCCCAAGTTTTTTTATTGTTCTAGCAGAATCCATTGCAACATTACCACCACCGATTATAGCAACCTTTTTTCCAGTATAGTTTGGATGTTTATTATATTCTAATAAATAATTTCCGCCATAAACACCATTTAGATTTTCACCTTCTACATTCATCTTGGCTGGAATGTTAGCTCCAATAGCAACAAATACTGCATCATATTTTTTTGCTAAATCTTCAATTTCAAAATCTCTTCCCAGCTCTTGATTTAGCTTTGTTTCTACTCCTAAATCCAATATTTTTTCTATTGTTTTTTCTACTACTTCTCTAGGCAATCTAAACTCTGGAATTCCGTGTGTTAGCAGGCCTCCAAGCTTATCATGTTTTTCGTATATTGTAACTTTTACGCCTCTTCTTGCTAAAAAGGCTGCACACGTTAGCCCTGCTGGTCCACTTCCTATTACAGCAACTCTTTTATCTTTTGCTCTTTCGTCCACCTCTATTGATAATTCGTAATTATTTTCAATACTTAAATCTCCAATATAAGCTTCCATCGCACCTATTGAAACAGGCTCTCCCTTTATTCCACGAATACAGCTCCCCTCACATTGCTTTTCATGTGGACATATTCTTCCACATATTGCTGGAAGTATAGTAGTATTACACAATATTTCATATGCTTTCTTACTATCGACCTCATGTATAAATTCCGGAATGCAATTACCTAGTGGGCAACCTTTTATTCTACACTGACTATTTTTACAATTCAAACAATAACTTCTTATCTCTTCAATTTTTTTCATGATTATACCTTTCATTTTAAATTTCAATTTTCATCTCATCAGCCTTCTGTTTTACTAACTTTAAGTCTTTCCAAAAGTCTATTTTTTTATTTTCATCACGAAGTAATGCAGCCGGATGCCAAGTTGGCATGTAAAGTATTTCTTTCTTTTCTACCCATTTTCCTCTTGAAGCTGTTATTCCATACTCTTCTCCGAGTATGTTTTTTAATGCTGTACTTCCTAGTAACACTATTATTTTAGGTTTTACCAATATTACTTGATTTCTTAAATAATTAAGGCAAGCCTGTGCCTCATCAGCCTCAGGTGTTCTATTTTGAGGTGGTCTACATTTTACAATGTTTGCAATGTATACCTTGTCTCTATGTATTTCTAATGCTTGAAAAGCCTTATCCATAAGCTTACCCGCTTTACCAACAAATGGCTCTCCAAGCCTGTCCTCGTCTGCACCAGGACCTTCTCCTATAAACATTACATCAGCATTTTTGTTGCCTACGCCAAAAACAATATTTGTTCTGTTTGTGCATAATTTACATTTTTTACAGTCTTTAATCGATTGCTCCAAATCTTCCCAATTATCGTACATAATTTATCACCAATTTTATTTTCCTTCATCAACACATTTTTCTACTAACTTAATTTTTATTTTCTCATTTGTATTAATTTCTGCTTTTGTTCCAATTGGTATTATTATTTTTTTGTCAATATGACCAAAGTTATCTGATTTTATTATTGGAAATTTATATTCATCTCCAATAGCATTTTTTATTATTTTTTCAATACTAACTTTAGATGGATGCTCATAATTTCCAATCCATAGTCCTGCAATTCTGTCAAATACTCCATTTTGTTTTAAATAATATATATTGCTATTTACCATTTCTGGTGCAGCTTCAAACCCAAGCTCCTCTAAGAACAAAATTTTATCCTGTAAATTTACTGCATATTTTCCACAAACTAATTTTGTAAATAGTGATAAATTTCCTCCAACAAGTTCTCCTGTAGCCTGTCCTGCTTGTATAGTTGTGTATTCGTCTTCTGGTTCTCCCATTATTAAACTTTCTGTATTCTCTGCAAAAGTTTTTATGAATTGCTTATAGGCATAGCCTGTCTCCCACGATGTTAACGACTTAAACGTTGGCCCATGATATGTCACAAGCCCAGTCTTTTCGTGTATTGCATTTAGAATGCTGGTGTTATCACTAAAACCGCAAATTATCTTTGGGTGTTTTTTTATCATTTCATAATCTATATAATCTAGAGTTGTGTTGGAATCTTCACCACCTTTTACACACATTATGGCCTTTACCTCATCGTCTTTAAAAGCCCAGTTAAGGTCTGCAGCTCTTTTTTCTGGTGATGTTCCATAGCCGAGAGTATCTTCAAATACGTATTTGCCGAATTTTACTTTAAATCCCGAAGCCTCCATTAATGCAATGGAAGCATTTATATACTCTAAATCGTCTTTTTCTATATAGTTTGATGGAGCAATTACTCCTATAGTATCACCTTTTTTTAATTTAGTAGGTATCATAAAATTTTCTCCTTTTTATTTATTTGGAAAAGAATTAAATTTTGGCAAGGAAAATGAATTTCAAAGGCAAGGGCGCATACTTTGTGTATGTAACCGCGTTTGAAATGAGATTTGACGTAGCCAAAATTATGATTATTTTTCAAATGTCATTCCTAAAACAGCAATATTTCTGCCAGCCCTATCCTTTTGTGCTCTATATGAATGTATTACATTAGAATTACATACTGTACAAATTTTACTTTCTATTATGTTTGTAGATTGTAATCCACATTCTTCTAGCATTAATCTATTTATTAAAGTAGTATCTATATGATATTTATTTTCTCGTTTTTCTATTATATCACAATTTCTATTTAGATAACTGAATGCTTGTTCAAAAATATTTTTTACGTCTTCATCTACCTCAAAATGACATTTTCCAATGCACGGACCGATACATGCAATAATATCTTCTGGTTTAGAGCCATAGTCACTTATCATTTTTCTTACAGCTTTCTGACCTATCTTCTGAGCTGTTCCACGCCACCCAGAATGAATATTTCCAATTACATTTTTTACTGGGTCATATAATAAAATTGGAGTACAATCTGCAAATGATAATACTAAGTCTGTATCTGGCTTACTTGTAAGCAAACCGTCCACATTTTCTAAATACTCTTTTGATGTTTTTTGATAATTGTTATCCACATTTTTTATACAATCTGTGTGTGTTTGGTGCGGTTTTACTACATTTTCTCTATTTATTTCTAGTGCATCACAAAGCATATTATAGCTATGCTCTGTGACACTTTTTTCTGCCTTACCATTAAAATCAATTCCGTACACACTTAGCGTATATGCATGTACTAAATTTTTGAATTCTAACAATCTTTTAAATTGCAAATATTCAATTCCATCTTTTTTTACATGAACCATATTCTCATTAGATAAATCCATATAACCTCCATTTCTTTATGTTCCACATTAGTTTATGAAGAATTAAATTTTGACAAGGAAGATGAGTTTAAAAGGCAAGGGGTGCATACTTGCTGTATGTAACCGCGTTTTAAACGAAATCTGACACAGCCAAAATTTTAATTATTCTTAAACCACCTTATTTTTAATCATTTCTAAAACCGCATCTTTATTCAATTTTGAAATATATTTATATTCATTGTTTTTCGTATTTTCATCAAACCTGCATATAGACTTGTATTTACAATACTCACATGGTGTTTTTTTTGTACTTGCATTATAATATGGTTTTACTTCTATATTGCCTTGCAAAATTTCTTCTGATATTTGTCTTATTATTTTTTCCATGTATTTTTGCAAATAAATAAATTGCTCTTTTGTTACAGCACTCGTGCCTCTATCGCTTATCTCTCCGTCTTTTTTTATTGTCGCCGGAATTATCTTGCTTATACCTTTTGGCTCATTTTCTATATTTGTGTCCATCTTTTTGATTATATTCACATCGGCTAAAATTAAGCCTTTCATCTTGAACTCTTGCCTAATTTTCTCTTCTACTTCTTCATCAGTCAAGTTCTTATCAGTTCCGATTGTAGGATTTATTAAATTAAAATATAATACCCCAGCAGGTATAAAATCTTCTACCTTGCAAGTCTCGTTTAAATATGTTAAAAGCTGTAACTGAAGTCCATAAAACACTTGATTTAAATCGATATTTTTTACAGAAGATTTGTAGTCTATTATTCTTACATATGTTCCATCTGGATTTTTCATTATATCTACTCTGTCTATTTTTCCTGTAATCTCTACCTTTTTTCCATCTTCGGTTATAACAGTAATTGGTTTATACTGACCGTCCCCGCCGAATTCTAATTCATGCCCGAATACTTCAAACTCGCTTTGTTTTAGACTCTGCACAATATATTTTACAGACATAGTAACAACTTTTTGTAACCTGTTACTTAACACTTTATATTTTGATGTTGTTGTAAATATGTAATTTCTGTCTAATTTTAGCTTTTCGCTTACTATTTCTGCTACAATTTTTTCTAGTTCTTCGTCTGTAATTTCTTTTAAATTAATATTTCTTTCTTCTATTACTCCGAAAAAGTTGTCTATTACATCGTGCATAAATGAGCCTGTATCAACTGCTTCAACATTAAATGTTTCTTTATCATTCAGTTTTAATCCATATTTTAAATAATACGAAAATGGGCAACCGCTGTATTGCTCCAATTTTGATACACTAGTTTTTAATGTACTTCCATACATTTTTTCTACATTTTCTTTTTTAATTTTCTCTGCTGTATTCGTGTAATTCAAAGCTTTTACAGCATATGCAAGCTTTTCGTGCCATTCTTCACTTTCATTATATAAATTGTAAACATCAAACCATTTTGTATCAATTTCATTACCATCTCTAAACTCACGTAAGTTTATTAATAATTCCTTAAAAGTATTTTCCTTTGTAGAAATTTCAGATTTTCTGTATATTACATCACTCGTTTCTTTTAATCCTTCGAATATTTTTTTTATTCTAGAAACTAAAACTGATGGTCTTAAAGATTTTCCTTCCATGTCTGATGATGAATATGACAAAAATATTCTTTCTTCTGCTGTTGTAAAAGCCTTGTAAATGTTGAAATTATCCTCGTAAATTCTGTCTATTGTACCTTTTGCAAGTTCTACTCCGTTTTGCTTAATCTTCTCTCTATCATCATCATTCAAAAAGCCTTCGGCCTTATTGATTGAAGGAAACATTCCATCATTTAGTCCAATTATAAACACAGCCTTAATCTTGTGGCTTCTAGACCTGTCTACGTCTCCAACAGTAACTTCGTCTTGTGCCATTGGAATTGTTCCAAGTTTGCTTTCTCCAAGACCAGTTTTTAATATCTGCATATAGCTTTCAAAAGTAATGTTCTCATCTCCAAATACAAGTACAATCTCGTCTAATACCTGCATTACAATCTTCCAGCTAGTCTCATATTCTGCTGCAATATCAACCTTTTGCATGTCATTTAATTCTTTTATTTTGCTCTCTAGAACTTTATCTATATTATTCTTGATTAAAAAATTATATAAATTTTCTGAAATCTGTTTTGCAGTTTTATTTCCAGATAAATTATTTTTTAGCTCTACCAATGGTGTTACAATTTTTCTTCTAAGCTCATTTATATGGTCGATTGTTTCTTTTCCGGTGCTGTCTTCATCATGGAAATTCCAGTCAGCCTTATACCACTTGCTACCTTTTATTTCCCACTTTAGAGCATAATTTTCAAGAAGGTAAATATCACTAGGTGTAATATTTAGAAATCCACATTTAATATAATTAAATACACTATCATATGACCAATTTCTTGCAAATATATCTAATATTGAAATAAGATATTTTACAAGAATATTCTGGCTCAAATCTCTCTTTTCGTCTATGAACACTGGAATATCGTATTCCTTAAAAATAGCCCTACACAAATTCGAATACACATCTATGTTTTTTGTGATTACAGAAATATCTCTGTATCTAAACTTTTTACTTCTTACAAGCTCTAAAATTCTTCTCGCAACTTCTTCAATTTCTGAATACTGGTTATTTGCCAAAAACAAGCTTAAATTTTCTACACTTCCATCATATTTTTTATATGGAAAATTATATAAATTTCTTTCAATATGATTTAGCTCTTTAGATTTAAATCTATAAATCTTCTCTAAAAATACCGGCTCTTCCACAGCTGTCTTTGTTTCTTTCGCAATTCTTAATATTTTTTCAATGGTCTCTTTATTGCTGAAAAAAATATCATTACTTGCTTCATCAGTTTTTTCCATAGAATTACTCGTAACTGTAATTGTAACCTTGCTTGCCTGCTTCAAAAGCTTAGCAATTATAGCATATTCTTGCTTCGTAAATCCTACAAATTCATCTATATAAATCTCTGTATTCTTAAACATATCAGTAGCATCAAGCTGACCTTCCAATATTGTCAAAGCATCATTTTCATCAACATAATTATTTACAATCTTCTCTTGAAACTTGCTATAAACAGTATAAATATCCTGCAACTTGTTTTCCAAATACAAGTCATTCTCTCCGACCTGTTCCATCAAAGTCTTAAGATTTTCTAATGTTACACCATGCTTCTTAAGCTCTGTAATCTGGGTCATAACCATATCTATATTGCTATCTGATTTTCCTAAAAATTTAAGATTATTCTTTTTATTTGAAAGAATGCTATAAATTAACATAGATTTTCCGCAATTTGAAAGTACAGTTTTATTACTACCACCAACTTCACTAGAAACTCTGTGTGCCATTCTCGCAAAAGTAAGAACCTCAGCATTAATAACTGCCGAATTTTGTTCTTCATCCTCTAAAGACCTTAAAAGTTCTTTCTCAGCCGAAAAAGAAAACTGCTCTGGCGTTATAATATATTTTTTTCTGCCATTATCTATGTTTTTACTTATCTCATTAAAAATATATTGCGTCTTTCCGCAACCACTTCTACCATATATAATTTGTAAACTCATTCTACCTCATCCTTTTGGTGTATTTTATCATAATTATTGTAATTAAGCTAGATTTTTGTAAAATAAAAACACTACTTTTTGTAGTGTCTTGAAATTACTGTTGTGTTTTAACATATTTTTTAAATAGCTCTTCTAATAAAATATGACAACCTTTTTAATAGATTGCCATATCTGCTTTTTTAAGTCCCTACTTTAGCAAGGGTATTCTCCTCATGATAATCAAGTATTATCATTAACATATTTATAATATATATTATTCAAGACTTTCTGATTTTTTTATATATTTACTATTTCTTGCAATTCCTATTCTTGTAATTTTGTTTTCCCTTACCATTTTTCCTAAAACAGCTTCTACCGTCGTAGGGCTTACGTCTGGAAGTATACCGCATATTTCCGATTTTGAAATAGGTACAACACTATTTAACACAGTTTCCTCTATTCTCGATGTTTTTGTTATTTTATTGCTATTTACAACATTAAATCTTTTATCCAATTCTTTATAACACATGTATAAGGTTGATAAAAAGTTTTGTATAAATGGTACATATTCATTTTGATTTTCTTTCCATCCTTTAGATGATTTTTCAAGTGAATCATAATAATATGACTTCATATTATTTATTTGTTCTTCAAAAGAAATATATTTTCCAACATCAAATCCATTTTTATATAACAACAATAATGATAGTAGGCGTGACATACGCCCATTTCCGTCGCTAAAAGGATGTATGCATAAAAAGTCTAGAATTACACAAGGTATTAATAACAATTGATTTATGTTCGAATTATTTCTTGCCTCCATATAGGCAAGAACAAGTTGCTGCATTGCATCCGGTGTTTCTTTTGCAGATGTCGGAGTAAATCTTATTTTTCTATTTCCTTCCGAATCTTCTTCTATAATGTAATTATTATTTTTTTTATATTTTCCAGCATATTCGTATGCTGTATATGCCATAAGTATTTCATGCAAGTTTAAAATTGTTTCTTCTGTAAAGTCCATTTCTTTGTATTCTAAATGGATTTTATTTAACGCATCTCTATATCCTGCTATCTCAGCTTCATTATGATTTAATGGTTTACTGCTTTTATTCACAATTTCATTTATACGTTCATCACTTGTAATAATTCCCTCTATTGCATTAGAACTCTTTACAGATTGAACCTTAGCGACTTTTTCCAATTCTGTATATATTTTATTAAATTCTTCTTTCCTAATATTTGCAGATGTTTTAAATGAATAGATTAATGCAGTTAAATTCGTTAAGTTAGCCGGTAATAATCCATTATCTAAAAAAGAATAATCAAATCTTCTCATAAACTCCTCCAAAAAGGTATCTGCATATATTTTATCATTTTATATGCAGATAATCAATAGTATCTGCATATATTTTATTATTTTATATGCAGATAATCGGTAGTATCTGCATATATTCTTTTACTTTATATGCAGATAGTCAGTTTATTTCTATGCATATATTTATGAATTTTCTCTCTTCCAATAGAATAAATACTGCTGTGCAATGCCTTCTAAATCTCCAAATTTTTCTTTTGCGAGCTGTTCTATTTCTTTTTTGTTTACTTTTGCCTCTACTGGATTATGTATGTACAAATCATTCATTACTCTACGTACCCAAACATCTATTGGGAATACATCAAATCTTTTTAGTGTCGAAAATAATAGTATGCAGTCTGCTACTTTTGGTCCAACGCCTGATAGAGTTAGAAGTTCGTTTCTAATATTCTTTGTACTTTTCTCTTGTTTTAACTTTTCTAAGTCAACCTCTCCATTCACAATTTTTCTAGTAGTTTCGAATATATATTTGTCTCTAAAGCCTAAGCCCAATGCTCTTAAGTCTTCCATACTTGCCGTTGCTAACGCTTCTGGTGTTGGAAATGTGTAATACTCTTGTCCTCTAAACACTATGCAGGTTCCATACTTTTTTGACATTCTATCTATTATTCCTTTTATTCTTGGAATATTGTTGTTTGCAGATACTATGAAAGAAATTATCATTTCCCATAAATCTTGGTTTAATATACGGATTCCTTCTCCATATTTAATACTTTCTTTCATGTATTCGTCTATGTTTGCAAGTTTCTCTTTTATTGCTTCGTAATCTCTATCTAAATCGAAATATTTTCTGCAAACTTCCTTAATATCTCCATCACAAATTCCGGTTATCATTACTTTTCCCGTAGGTTCTTGCTTTACATTTAATACATTCTTTCCAAATATTCCTGTGTAACTTCCTTCTTCTTGCACATTCCACCTGAAACATTGTCCACACTCAAAAATATCTCTGGCATTAAAAGATTTACAATTTTCTATTACATATGTTTGTTCCATTTTCTCTCCTTTTTTCCATTTACTCTATGCTAATTAAAGTATTTTCTTTTAGATTTTTTAATATTTCTAGCATTTTTTCTCTTTCAATTGCAACACATCCAGCTGTTGACTTCTTCACACTACAATGCAAGAAGATTGCACTTCCATTGCCCGGTACATTCTCTTGATTTGTTTTTATTTCTATTGCATATTCATATTGTTTCGGATAATCACTTAAATGTTCTGCACTTCCCCAGTCTTTTGATACCTTTTGTACATCAACTAACAGATTGTAATATCTAGAATTTACATCATCCACCCAATATAAATTTTCATTTATTTGTATATATGGTATTTGAAGTTCTTTTTGAATATCGTGTATGCCAAATGCTATTCCTAAATTAAACGAACCTATTGGAGTTTTTAAATCTCCTTCTTTTTTATTAGTAGTAACACCATTTCTACCTAAAAAAGCCTCTGTTTCAAATATTTTTTTATCATCATCAAAATATTCTAAAATTCCTTTTGATTCTTCTACTACTTTAACTTTTATTAATTGCATTTTTACCTCCATTTGGTTATGTTTTGGCATACCACCTGTTTTTACAAATTTACTTCATGTATTTTATTTAAAACCTTTTCCGAGTACTTCTCTTGCATTTAATATTATTATGAATGCGTCATTATCAATCTTTTTTGCGATGTTTTGCATCGCATAGGCTTCCGTTCTAGATCCTACACATAGTAAGGTCATACGTTTTTCATTTGTGTACATTCCTTTTGAGTATAAAGCTGTACTTCCTCTGTCTATTGTCTTTCCTATGGTTTCGGCAATTTCTTGATAATGTGGAGAAATTATTAGCAAAGCTTTGGTAAAGTTTATACCCTCGAAAATCAAGTCTATCATCTTTCCCATTAAAAATATTGCAATTGCAGAATACAATCCGATTTCGATTGTTTTGAAGAATATCACGTTTGCAGTTATGATTATTACATCTGTGAATAATATCAAGTTACTACTCCTGTATTGTGGTTTGTATGCTCTAATTACATATGATAACAGATCCGATCCACCTGTTGAAGAATTGAATTTCAAAATTACAGCTGTGCCAACTCCCATAAATATTCCACCATAGATACATGCTAAAAATTTATCATGTGTTAATGGCTCGATTCTATCTAAAAGGTCTACAAATACTGAAAATAACACCGTTCCATAAATAGAACGTGCAAATAATTGTTTTCCTACTTTAAAATATGCAATTAACAGCAATGGTATGTTCAATATTAGCATAGTCGTTCCCATGGGATAATTTGTTAAATAATAGACTATTATTGCAATTCCAGAAAATCCACCTGTCGATAGCTCATTTGGTAGTAAAAATTGCGACACTCCAACAGCCATTGCTAAACACCCAAAAGCAATGTATATATACTCTTTTATCATTTTTTTTGCACATCTTTTATTTAATTCACAAATATTTTCTATATTTTTTCTAATCTTCTTTTGTTTTCTTGTTTTTTTCTCTACCATAAAAATCACCTATATTAGCATTATTGGCAAATATAGGCAATTTTATACTTTCATGCAGTTTCTAAAACATTTATTTTGAATTTTCCTGGTTTTATTTTGTTGTTACACTTTACTATTGTAATTACAGCATATGTATCTTTTAATTTATTTATATTTTCTTTTTTATGTCCAATAATATTGTTTAAATCCTTAGAGTTTGCTTCTATCTCAACTCTAATCACTTTTGCATTTATGTGTTTTATGTCATCAACAATCTTGTCATACCAAATTGCATCTTCCACAAGCTGACCAAATGCTGGGTGGTATGGTCCAGAAATAACTTCGCTATCTTTATTAGCAGAATCTGTAATTGTATCTGTATTTTGCAAACCAACTCTTATTACTTGAATGTGTTTTTTATTAAACATTTTAAGTATTTCTTTGCTTCTTTCTACAGCCTGTCCAACGGTTAATGGAGTAAACTCCCCTTTATTAAATTCTTGTTCAAGCTCTGTTCCTTTTATTACAAGCACGGGATAAATTCTAACCATTTTAGGCTTCAATTTTATGCAATCCTTCGCAGTTTGAATATCATCTTTTTCGCTACTTTCTGGAAGCCCAACCATCATCTGATGTCCGAGATTAAATCCATACCAACGAATTAATTTTGATGCTTTAATAACGTCTTCGAAGCTATGCCCTCTCTTGCATCTAGCCAAAATATAGTTATTTGAAGATTGAACACCAAGTTCTATAGTCTTTACGTGGTATTTCTTTAGCATTTTTAGAATTGGCTTATCTATTGCATCAGGTCTTGTTGATAGACGAATACTGTTTACTTTTTTGCTTTTTATATATGGCTGAACTGCTTGCAATAGTTCTTCTTGTTTTTCAACTTCTATTGCAGTAAAGCTTCCTCCAAAAAAGGCAACTTCGACATAGTTCTTGTCAGTCTTAAAATTACTTAAATAGTAATCAATAGTCTTTCTAACATCATCTGCTGTTACTTGCTTTTTCTCTCCGCTAATGGTTCTTTGGTTACAAAAAGTACAACATTTTTTACATCCCCAATGTGGTACAAATATTGGAATGATATACTCTTTTTTCAATATTATTTACCTCCGTCCACATAATTCATATTTTTATAAATTCTTTAGTGCCTTATCTGCAGCATTCATTTCAGCCTGTTTCTTTGTTTTTCCTTCTCCTGTTGCCAACACTTTGCCATTCAATTTTACTTCTGCAGTAAAAGTTTTGTCATGGTCTGGCCCTGTTTCTTTAATAATCTCGTATTTAATATCAACAGTTCCGTGTACTTGAAGTTTTTCTTGTAATACGGTCTTGTGGTCTTTTATTCCAACATTTTTGCTTGCAATTTTTATCTCTTCTTTCAAGTTTTCTATTATAAACTTTTCTGCTTGCTCTAAGCCAGAATCAAAATACATTGCAGCTATAACAGCCTCTACACTATCAGCCATTATTGCTACTTTTTTATTTCCTTGATGCATCTGTTCACTTTTTCCAACGTACAAGAAATCACTAAAATTATGCTTTTCTGCAATTTTGTAAAGGCTGTCCTCACATACAACCGTAGCCCTAACTTTAGTCATTTCTCCCTCTTTTAAATTAGGATAATTATTGTAAATATACTTGCTTGATAAAAATTCTAATATACTATCTCCTAAAAATTCTAGTTTTTCGTTACTAGCAATTTTATGTTCATATGCATATGATGTGTGTGTTAAAGCATTTTTTAGTAGATTAATATTTTTAAATTTATATCCTATGTTCTGTTCTAAAGCTGACAAATCTCTATTCTGTTCCATATTCTCACCTCCTCATCAAGTACTATATTACCTCATTTTTTTGCATTTGTAAACAAAAAAATAAAGAAAGGTATTTAAACCTTTCAAATTTATTTTATCTTAAGCTACGTGATCCTTTATATAATCAACAACGTCACTTACTGTTACTATCTTTTCAGCATCAGCATCTGGGATTTCTGTATCAAATTCTTCCTCTAGTGCCATTATTAATTCTACTATATCTAATGAATCAGCTCCTAAATCATCTATAAAAGAAGCTTCCATTGTAACTGATGTTTCAGTTACACCTAATTGCTCAACTATTATTGATTTTACTTTTTCAAATATTTCTTCTGAACTCATCTTGTAAGTTCACCCCCTCTCGAATACCTAATCAACTTATACATAAGATAATACAAGTTTTATTAATTGTCAAGCAAAATAAATAAACTTTTCACATTTGCATGTAAATTTCTGCTGAAAGCGTGTATTTTAAAGCATTACACGTTTTCGAATGGTCGTTCATTTTTATAATATTACTTATGAACATTTTTCATTTTGAGAAACATCCCACAAATAAGCAAAAATTTTGTTGCCTTTTTTTTATTATAGTGTTATTATTTTTATAGTATTACGAAGGAGAAATTTTATGTATCAAGAAACTTTTGATTTTTATGACTCAACTTCCATAAAAATATATAATCTAGATAAAAAAATAAGATATGAACTTTCTATCCTAGATAGATTAGACCCTATGACAAAGCGTCATTCCGAAAATGTTGGAAATTTAACGGGTAGAATCTGTCAATATTTAAGATTGAATAAGCAATTTACAGTTCATGCAATTATTTGTGGTTATTTACATGATATTGGTAAATCACAAATTCCATACGAGATATTATCAAAAGATGGACCTTTAACCAACAAAGAATTTGAAGTTATGAAAACACATACTACTTTGGGTTATAACATGTGTATGAAAGATTTGCGTTTGCGTCCATATGCAGAAGGAGCTTTATATCACCATGAAGCATTGAATGGAACAGGCTATCCTCAAGGTTTAAAGAAAGAAGATATTCCTTTTGTTGCAAGAATAATACGTGTTGCAGATGAATATGATGCATTGGTTACAAAACGTCACTATAAAACTCACGTAAACATTTCAGAGACATTGAAATTAATGTTAAAAGATGCAAAACCTGATGACATGCACAAAGTTGTTGCTTTAGACCAACTTTCTGAAAATGCACAAAGTGGAAAAATTAGTCCTAAAATTTTAAAATGCCTTTTTAAAATTGTTATTGAAGATACTAAGTACGAAATTAGTTGCGTTATTGATTATATTGACTATT
>FR880053.1:5027-5312 GCA_000435175.1 Clostridium sp. CAG:245 | reverse complement strand
TTGAAAGAATACAGAGATGCTTTAGTAATTCGTGAAAAAAGAATTAATGATTTATATAACGAAATTAAAATAATTAAAAAGCTAAAAGTTTAAGTACTTTTAGCTTTTTACAATTATAGCATCTTCACACTTTTCGTTATTTTTGTTGTGAAAGAATTAAATTTTAGCATAGAAAATGAGTTCAAAAGGTAATGTCGCATACGTGTTGTATGTAACCGCTTTTTAAATAAAATTTGACGTAGCTAAAATTGTAATTATTTTGCAACATTATAGGCCGAAACTCAC
>FR880053.1:0-4987 GCA_000435175.1 Clostridium sp. CAG:245 | reverse complement strand
AATGCATTATTAATCTTATTCATAACATTTTCATCATCTATATGACCTATTTTTTCTTTTAATCTGCTTTTATCTATTGTTCGTATTTGCTCTGTTAGCACTATTGATTCTGTTTTTAATTTTGAATTTTCTGGTCCAATTTCTATATGAGTCGGAAGCTTGTTCTTCCCCATTTGAGAAGTTATTGCAGCTGCTATAACTGTAGGGCTGTGTTTATTTCCCATATCATTTTGAATTATTACAACGGGTCTAATTCCCCCGTTGCTCTGAACCAACTACAGGACTTAAATCAGCATAAAACATATCTCCTCTTTTTACTATCATATTATTCACTCCTACTATTTCTGTAACTAAGATTTGTTTTTTGATATATTTTAAATACTAGTTTTGAGATAAATTATTTTATTTCTATCTCATTGTATAATATGTAAACTATTACATTTTTGCTATTGTCCATTATTGATAATTTTGTTGGTTTAAGTGTTTTTTTGTCTAAAATTAGCTCCTCTGTGGCTATTTTTTTATCATTTTTTCTTTTTATTTGCATTACTATCTCTTCATTTTTCTCTGTTATATTTCTTTGTTCAGAATTTCGATATTCTTCAATAAAAGAGTTTAACCAAAGTATATTGCTTTCGATATATGGATAATTATTATATATTTTTTCTAAATTTAAATTGCTATTCTCTACTATTAATGATGAATCTTTGTATGTTAATTTTACTCCCTTAATAGTATCTGGCTCTAGTACTTCTTGCTCATCATTTTGTTCTTTATGATTTTGTTTAATTAAGTATTTGTTACTATTTTTATTGCTATTTACAGTAACCTCTATTGTAGCTGTATACTCTTTAATATTTAAAATATAATCTTCAACTTCCTCTAAAGTTTTGTTAAGATTATTATTTCCAATATTTATAGTTTCATAACTTTTTTTAGAAAAAATAATTGAAATTATAACCAGCAAAGTAGCAATGCCTACTACAATAATTAAAAATTTTTTTGACTTTATAAATTTAACATTCATACAATAAAACTCCCAATATATTTAATAATAATATATTGAGAGAAATTATAAATATTCACTATTCTATTTAATATTTACAATTAGGCCACAATTTTTAATCTTATAGTTAAATTGTAAATTTAATTTCGCCCAAAAATGGGCGTCCCTATTGGGCGAAATATTCTTTTAAGCATTTTCGTACTTCTTCTGCCGTATCCATTGTGTTTATTTTACTTCTAAAACTGCTTGAGTCTGGCATGCTTTTTGTGTATGCAGAGATATGTTTTCTCATTTCTTTTACGGCTATGTTTTCTCCTTTTTCTTCTATTTCTAGTTCTAAGTGTTTTAGTATTGTCTCATATTTTTCTTCGTTTGTTGGTTTTTGAATGCAAATGCCGTTTTGTAGATATTGCACTGTTTCTCTAAATATCCATGGATTTCCGAATGCTCCTCTTCCTATCATTATAGCATCTACTCCACTTTGTTCTAACCTTTTCTTTGCTATTTCTCGGCTCGTAACATCTCCATTTCCTATTACCGGAATGCTAACACTTTCTTTTACTTGTTTTATTATGTTCCAATCTGCTTCCCCAGAATAGTATTGGCTTCTTGTTCTTCCGTGTACTGTTATTGCTGATGCACCAGCTTTTTCCGCTATTTTTGCTGCTTCTACAACAACAATATTATCCGCATCCCAGCCGGTTCTCATTTTGACTGTTACTGGCACTTTAGAATTTGCAACTGCTGTTTCTATTATTTGTTTTACTAGTTCTAAATTTAATAATAATCTACTTCCATCACCATTTTTTACAACTTTCGGTGCTGGGCATCCCATATTAATATCTACAATATCTGCAAATTCACTAACATATTTACTAGCATATGCAATTGCCTCAACATCACTTCCAAATATCTGCACAGCTAACGGCTTTTCTTTATCACAAGTCTTTAGCAACAATTTTGTTTTTTCATCATTGTATAAAAGTGCTTTCGCACTTACCATTTCTGTGTATACAAGCCCTACATCATTTTCTTTGCAAATTAACCTAAATGGCAGGTCTGTAATGCCTGCCATTGGTGCTAAAAATATATTATTTTCTAGTTTTACATTTCCTATTTTCAAAATTTACCTCGTTTAAATTTTATATTTTTAATCTATAAATATTGCCTTCTGTCTTCTACCACTAATGTTTAACAAAAGACCTATCATCATTAAATTTGTAAGTAATGAACTTCCACCATAGCTTACGAATGGTAATGGAACACCTGTTATTGGTAATAATCCCATTGTCATTCCTATATTTTCTGCCATATGAAATAAAAATATTCCTGCAATTCCTATTGCTATATATGACCCTAAATTATTTTTTGCTGTTTTTGCTATAAATATTGACCTTGTTATAAGCACAACATAAGTTATTATTACTGTTGCAGCTATAATAAAGCCCATTTCTTCTCCTATTACAGCAAATATAAAATCTGTAGTCTTTGGGTATAAGAAGCCTAATTGAGTTTGGTTTCCTTTTAACAATCCCATTCCTAGGAACTCTCCCGCACCTATTGCAAGCTTAGATTGAATAACATTGTATCCAGCACCTCTTGGATCTAAATTTGGATTTAAGAACACATCAATTCTTGTTTTTGCATGCTCTGGTAATACAAAAATATACAATACAGGTAGCAAAATAACAACTAATAAAATTCCGGTAATGATATACCTTTTCTTTATTCCTGCAACAAATAATATAAAAATTGTTGCTATTATAAATGTTATTGCTGTTCCATAATCTGGTTGCTTTACTATTAAAAGTACTGGAACTGCAACTATAACAAGTGCTAATAACAATCTAGTCGGTCTGCTTATTTGGTCTTTGCCTTTTTCCTGTATTTTTGCTACATAAGTTGATAATGAAATTATTGCTATTATTTTTGCAAATTCGGCTGGCTGTATTGATACCGAGCCTATTGTAAACCAGCTTGTCGCACCATTTACGCTTTTTGTAAACATAACGGCAATTAGTGAAATTATCATTAGTACATACAATATTGGAGAAATTTTCGATATTGTATTATAATCAACAAATGTTAAAATTATCATTATTGGAATACTTATAGCAAGCCACATTATCTGCTTCTTAAATTCTTCATATTCTGTGCCTTGCGTTGCTGAAAACAATGCTACTAAACCAATGGCTAATAAAATAACTATACAAACGAGAATTCCCCAGTCCATATTTTTTAATATTTTCTTTCCCATTGAATCTCCTCATTTATTCTTCATTAGATTTGTTAGCTGATACTTTTTCTTTTACTTCTTCAGAATCTTTTGAGTCATCTGTTTTATCTAACTCTTCATTGTCATCTTCTGAATCATCATTTTCTGATTTATTATCTTCGTTTTCTGCATCAGATTTTTCACTCTCATCATCAACGCTTTCATCGTCATCAGATGTATCAACTGTTCTCTCGTCTAACTCTTCGTCTTTAGAATCATCTTTTACAACTTCTTCATTACTCTCGTCAGAAGCTTTCTCTTCTACATCTTCTTCTGAATTCTTTTTTTTCTCTGTTGTATTGTCTTCCTTTTTAACATTTTCTTGTTTTTTTTCTTTTGTTTCTTTTTCTATATTTTTTTCTTTTTTCATTTCTTCCCTTATTCCGGCGATTGGAATATTTGCATATAATGCTGGTGCACCTGTTGTTCCATCCTCATTTGTCTTGTTTGTTAGACGCACATCTATATCTTTTTCATCAACATCTATATATTTTTTTATAACTTCTATTATTTCTTGTCTCATCATGTCTAAGAAATCAGCTGAAACATTTGCTCTATCTTGCATTAAAACTAAATGTAACCTTTCTTTTGCTGTATCCTTAGATTTTGCTTCTATCTGGTCTTTTTTTCCAATCTTTTTAAAGAAATTAATTACGTTCTCAAACATTATGTATCCTCCACTATTTTTTTCTGAATATGCCTTTTATTTTGGTAAAAAATCCTTCATCTCTGCCCGGAATTGTAACATCAATATTTTCACCAAGAATTCTTCTTGCAATTTCTAAATATGCTTTTCCTGATGGAGCTTTTTTGTTTATTACTGCAGGTTCTCCTTTATTTGTTTGAGTAATTATAAACTCATCGTCTGGCACAACGCCTAAAAGATTGATTGATAGTAAGTCAACAATATCGTCAACATCCATCATCTCTCCTTTTTTAACCATGTTTGGTCTTAATCTATTTACAATTAGCTCTGGATTTCTAATCTCAGACGCTTCTAATAATCCTATAATTCTGTCTGCATCTCTGATTGAAGATATTTCTGCATTTGTTACTACTATAGCTCTGTCTGCTCCTGCGATTGCATTTTTGAAGCCTTGCTCTATTCCAGCAGGACAGTCGATTATAATATAGTCAAATTCCTCTTTTAGTTTGCTAGTTAGTTCTTTCATTTGTTCTTCATTTATAGCGCTTTTATCTCTAGTTTGAGCAGCTGGTAATAGGAATAACTGTTCAAACCTTTTATCTTTTATAAGGGCTTGTCTTAGTTTACATTTTTCTTCAACAACATCTACTATATCGTATACTATTCTGTTTTCTAATCCCATTACAACATCAAGGTTTCTAAGGCCAATATCAGTATCTACTAATACAACTTTTTTTCCTTTTAGGGCAAGAGCAGAACCAAGATTTGCTGTTGTAGTTGTTTTTCCTACTCCACCTTTTCCTGATGTTATTACTATAACCTCTCCCATAGAATCCTCCATTTCTTACTAACTCTTATCAAATTCACAAACTTTTTATAGATTTTTTAATCCATAATTTTCTACTAATATATTATACGCAAATGGGCAAAAAGTCAAGTAAAATTGGGCATTTTGTGAAATTTACAAATTTGATGAGAATGATAATTTCAAGAACCTTATTTTAAGAGTAAAAATAAAAAAAACACCTAAAACTAGGAATAAATTTCCAAATTTTAGGTG
>FR880052.1 GCA_000435175.1 Clostridium sp. CAG:245 | reverse complement strand
GGAACAAGAATAGATCCACAAGGAACAGCAAGTAGAGCAGAAGCAGCTGCAATGATTTACAATTATTGTATAAAGATAAAATAATAAAAGGGGGATATTTTTATGAAGAAAATTAAAATTTTAGCAATGGCGTTAATTACTGTATTAATATCAATGATGCTAAATGTCAGCTGGGCAGCAAGTGATTTTGAAGTTAATGTGGAAGAAACAATAGAATTGCAGGTATCAAATATTAGATATGTTGATGCGGTATGGAGAACTGAAAACTCTAAAATTGCAACCATTCAAACAAGTGGGCAAGGAGGAATATCAATTGGAAGCTATCATAATTATAGCTATTCTGTTGTTGTAAAAGGAGTTAGTAAAGGAGAAACAACCTTATATTTAGAGAGTTCAACAGCTGGAGTTCTTGCAATGGCTACAATAAAAGTAACAAATGAACTTAGAAGTATAGAATTCTATGAAAATAATGTTCAAATAGAATATGGAATGAATTATCAAGCACAATTAATATATAATCCACAAAGTCCAGATGATATTGGGGAGCCAGTATGGCGTTCTGAAAATGAGAGCATTGTAACTGTTGACCAGAATGGACTTATAAAGTCTGTTTCTTGCGGTACAACAAAAATAACTGCTCAAGTCGGAGACAAAACTGCAGAATTAATTTTAACAGTGGTTCTACCATTTAAAGATGTAAATGAGCAAGATTGGTATTATAACTCTGTAAAATATTGTTACGAAAAAGGAATAATAAAAGGTGCAACCAGCACAGAATTTAGACCAAATGCGAAATTCTCAAGAGGTATGCTTGTAACAATACTATGGAGAATGGAAAGCGAACCAAAAGTAACAAATGCAAAGGAATTT
>FR880051.1 GCA_000435175.1 Clostridium sp. CAG:245 | reverse complement strand
TGTTTGACTTGCTCCTGTTATATCTGTATATGGAAATGTTGTATCTTTATAATTTCCTTCTTCTGAACTATTTCCATAATCACTATTTACTTTTTGTAAAAATGCTATTGTTGTATCCCATGCATAACTACTTACTAATTTTGTTTTTGCCTTATATCCTTGCTTTGTTGCAAAACCTTCTGCTAAAGAAACTGCTTGTGTTCTTCTTACATTATTATATGGGGCTTGATTTGCTTTTATTGTTACTGTTTTTGTTACATCATTTGAACTTCTTAATGTTTTTGCAACTGTACTTTCTTTATCCCCTGCTTCATATCTTCCTATATAAAATCCTTTATATCTTTCTACACTTGTTTTTTCATCTTCTGGTAATGCTTCTGAATAGTCACTATCACTAAATGGATCTTCTCCAGTATACCATGTTCTCTTATAATCTGCTAGTGCTGCTACGGGAACCCATACAAATTGGTTTAGGTCTTTATCTTCTATTACAACTCCACCTTGCACTGTTGAAGCTGAGTCTGTTGAAATTCTAAATCCTTCTGGAATCCATACTTTTCCGTCTGGATATGTTACTTCTACATTTGCAGCCACATAATCTTTTGCAGTCTTAAATTGGTTTACTGTTACACTAACATTTTTTGTATAACTTTTTCCATTCACCGTTCCTGTTACTTTAAATGTGTATGTTCCATTTGCTGTTACTGCATATGGAATGGTTTTATCTACT
>FR880050.1 GCA_000435175.1 Clostridium sp. CAG:245 | reverse complement strand
GGGCAGGCGTCAGCTCCTATACTTCATCTTTCGATTTAGCAGAAACCTGTGTTTTTGTTAAACAGTTGCTTGGGCCTTTTCTCTGCGACTGACTGTTACATCAGCACCCCTTATTCCGAAGTTACGGGGTTAGTTTGCCGAGTTCCTTAACAATGCTTCTCCCGCTCGTCTTAGGATCCTCTCCTCATCTACCTGTGTCGGTTTGCGGTACGGGTACTTATATACAATATCTTCAAGCTTTTCTCGTCAGCGTGCTTCTTGATACTTCGTTACTTTTAATTTTCACTCCCTCTTGCGAGCCAAGCTTTTCCTCTTACTTGGTTATCTTCCACTTCTGCGTCCCTTGAATCTTTTAAGTATATTCGTAGTGCAGGAATTTCAACCTGCTATCCATCAGATACGCCTTTCGGCCTCTCCTTAGGTCCCGACTTACCCCAGGCGGACGAACCTTCCCTGGGAAACCTTAGATTTTCGACGGGATGGATTCTCACCATCCTCTCGCTACTTATTCCAGCATTCTCTCTTCTGCTTCGTCCACATGTCCTTACGGTCATGCTTCTTCCTACTACAGAATGCTCCTCTACCACTTACATTGTCTTTCAAATGTAAATCCGCAATTTCGGTGTATAGCTTAGCCCCGGTAATTTTCCGCGCAA
>FR880049.1 GCA_000435175.1 Clostridium sp. CAG:245 | reverse complement strand
GTTTTAACATCAAATAATCATATTTTACCATAACACATTTTACTTATATATTTTAATAAAACTCTATTGCATTATATTCTGTAATAGCTCTTGAATCGTTAATTAAAATTATTCTTCCTTTCCATTTTTTATTTTTATTCAAAAATTGTTTAATTATTTTCTGTAAGCTTTCTTTATTTAATGGTTTTAAACTTTTATCTCTTCGTTTTTCACCACATAAATTGTTTATTTTTAAATAAATTCTATCTCCTAATTTATCTAAGATATCAGCAAATTTTTGCATATCTTCATAATTAAAATCATTATACGCCACAAAAGTAACAATTGTTCTTACATTTTTATATTTAGATGATAAGGCAATGGTTTTTAATACATTATCCCAACATAAATTTGAATTTTTTATTCCTGCCGTAACAATAGCGTCTTCTTTTGTTAACCCCTTTAAAGAAACTCCTAAAACATCAACTAAATTTTTCTTTAATAATTTTTCTACAATAGCTGGTAACGAACCATTTGTATCTAAAAACACAATTCCATTATTTTGTTTAACAATCTGTAATTCCTCTTCTAAATAAATATTTAGACAAGGTTCTCCACCAGTAAACTTAAACATATTTCCTTTTTTTATTAGTTCTAATACTCTTAATCTAAAATCTTCAATTTCCATATAATTAGGTTTATGCTCTGTCTTTGCTGCATATTTACAAAATGCACAAGAAAAATTACACTTACTATATGCCATTGCATGTGAATTTCTAGTATCAAAATTTTCACTTCTGTCTATGCACTTAGGAGCAAAAAAATTTTCACCTATACTTACATCAACTTTCATTTTCTTCTCCATAATATTATTTTTTACAACAAAAGACAAGAGGACATATCCACTTGTCTTTTGTTGTTTTAACTATTATCATCAATTACTATATTAACATAATTTTATTGTATTGTCAATATTCTCAATTTATTAGTTAATATTTCTCTTTTTGTTCTTATTCGCTTTGCTTTCATCTGGTATAGTTACCTTTTTATAAATATTGTTAGCAATTTCATTCTCATCGTCTGTAAA
>FR880048.1 GCA_000435175.1 Clostridium sp. CAG:245 | reverse complement strand
TTCTTCTATGTATTTTTGAGTGTGCTTTAAATTTTATTAAGGAATTAATAAATTTTTAAAAATATTTGGAAATACTATTTACAAATTATAAATTTAATGGTATTATATCAAATATGAAAAGCAGACATTACTTTTCTGGTGATTATTACTAAGAGGAAATACCTGTTCCCATTCCGAACACAGAAGTCAAGCTCTTAAGTGCCGACAATACCCACGAGTTACCTTGTTGGAAAGATAGGTTGTCGCCAGATTTTATATATTCCTCGTTAGCTCAGTCGGTAGAGCGCTCGGCTGTTAACCGATAGGTCGTCCGTTCAAGTCGGACACGAGGAGCCATAATAATCTGAAATCTAGCAATAGATATTCAGATTATTTTTTATTAAATTTAAGTAATTCGACTATTTACAATAAAAAAATTATAAAGATTTGTTATATAATAAGTCTATTATGACAGAGGCGAGTGTTTATGAAGAAAATATGTGATATATGTAGAGCATCTTTTGAGACTAAAAGTTCTACAAGAATTATTGTTATGACTGTAGTGTAGATTCAACAAGAAATATATATATGAAACACGAAAACATTAAAAGACTATTTTACGTAGAAGTGTGAAATTACAGGGGATAAAAAAATAAAAAACAACCAGCCGAGTTTCGGCCGGTTGTCTGGGTTTTAGGAGCTAACATACATTAGCTCGGGTTCAAGGCTGTTACCACGTCAGCAATGCTGTCAAAAGTTTCTTTGTTGGTGAGCATCTTATGGATGGAGAAGCCAATATTCTCAGTTTCAACAAAAGATTTTGCGTCATCAATAGAGAAGCCTCTTTGGTCAAGCTGGCGAAGAAGATCACCATACTGCTTTATGGCATTAATTGCCCTGTTCAATGTTTGGACCCTCTTATCCTGCCGGATTGCGGCGGAATTTTGAATGTCCACATTGGGAGTTACAATCTGCTCAAAAGGTGTAACTTCAACAGAAGGCTGTTGCTTCTGCATAACCGGTTTAGAAATTGCTTTATCAGCAGGCTCGCCTTCAAGAATTTCTTTGTCCTGAATGTCATTACTGGAGTCATCCACAGTCTGTTTACCGTCAATATATTCAGGAAAATCTGTGGGGTTAAGTCCAGTAAATGGTGTATATCCGCCATTAGGCTTGTCATTGTTCTCATGATTGGAGACCGAATCGTTCAAATGCTGAAGCATATGCCCCAGTTCAGGAGCAAGATCAATGAGGAAACTGCGTGTGTAAGTGGAACATTTGATGTTATCAAATACACTTTTGATCTCTGCCTCATTGCTACTCAGCAGTTTCGAAGCATTATTGGAATCCATTCTACTGGCATTTATGTATGCAATGTACATGACAATAGGATGCCAAAATTTTTGAGAAATTGCATTAAGCTCATTTGAGCATTTAAGCAGAACAGATGGTTCAATTTTGCAGAAATCAGGGTGTTTCTCCTGATAGCCATTGAACATGAAAGTGACCAACTGAGGGATATCATATTTGGATATGAATTCTTTAGTTACATTATGCTTATTGTTTGTGAAACCCAAAATATTCAAAATTCTTTCGGTTTCTGCGGAAATGTCTTTTTTAGAAGACAAATCTACATTAAGCTTCAATAACATGTTGAAAACATCTTTAAAGTCAGATTTCCTCGTGGTTTCAATTGCCGGATAGTTCGACAAAAGGTATGCCAATGCATCCTGAAGAGCTTTGTCATTTACCTTCCGCACCGGTGCAGTATCTGTTGTAGTACTGATGTTATCAGTGTTTACAGAATCAACAGCTGGTGTTGCGTTAGTTTTTTTGGCAGTAGCTTTTTTTATTAATGCAGCCTGGTAAGCCTTCTTGTTGGTAGCGACGTTCTTTTTAGAGTTTTTCATATAAGTTCCTCCATTTTGAATAAACCCAAAAAATAGTATCGGACACTTATATTATACTACATTTTACATAATAGGTCAACGATTATAATTTTTGGGGATTTTTAAAAATCTATCTCCATCAACTTTTAAGTCAATCTATTTATAAGTGATATATATTTAAAGTGCCAGAAATCCTATTTTTCAATACTAAAATTCGTTTTTGTTGTGATTTCTTTTGTAAAACTTCCATCATAAATAATAGAGCCAGAAACGTCATCTTTTAAAGGAATAGCGATTTTTACGGTCGCAACATAATTTTCTCCAAGAATATTTTTGATATGAATTTTAAAGCTAATATTTCCAGAAATAGAAGTTAAATCAATACTTGCTCTTTTTAATAGAGAACCATTATAAACCAAAGGATTTTCAATATCTGAAACTAGATAATTGCTTTTGATTAAATTTATATATTCTAATGTAATAGGATTCGATGCGTCAGAATATATTTGTGGTTTTGAGTAATCTAATGTTTCTGCTGATGAAATGTCATATGAATTATTTATACTATTAGATAAATCTGTATTTAAACTTGTTGTTTCAACATTATCATTGGCATCAGTTATTTCTGTGCTTATAGTATTGTTTATTATATTAGATTTTGAATCTACTTTTGTAGGCTCTAAAACTTGATAATTTAATCTATCTGTAATTAAATTTTCTGTTTCTAAGTTAAATTTTCCAAATTCAAATAGATTTTTGTAGTGAAGATTAGGAGTTCCAACATTTAAAGAATCAAATTTTACATTATCTATATACAACTCTTTAATAGTGTTTTGACCTTTATTATTAGCATTACCAGAAATATATAGTGCAATATCTGTAAATTGGTAAACATTTAAATTCCACATTGACTTTTTCGTTTCATTGTTTGTCGCATTTGCAGAGCTGTATAAATAAATTTTATCAATAGAAAATGTTTGCTTAGAATTTAAAGAAGCCATGTCTGCAATAGTATTTTCTAAGGCTACTTTTCTTTGTGCATCTGTATAATTGATTTTTATTAAAACTGAAAGAAGTATAACAAGTAGCATAAAAACAATAAATTTTAAAATTTTTTTACTTTTCTTAGGTGATGAATTTTTCATATAATTTCCTTACATAAAAATATTTAGGTTTTAAGATTTACCCATAAACTAGTATTAATATTATAATTGGAAAATAGAAAAAATGCAATAAAATATTTGGCAAATTTGTCGTATTTTGATTGTGAAATTGTAGTGAAAGATTAAAAAAAGTATTGCAATGTTATTCTGTTTATGATAGTATAATAGCAGAAACGAAACATTCCCTACGTGGTACGTGTAGAAAGGAATTTTAGAACCAACAAATTCTAAAAGGGAGTCCGCCTTTAAATGTGGCGTGTAGGCTTAGGTTATAAACTTAAGAAACCCAGGAACATTTAACAAGACACCCACCTGCTTGGTTGCAGGTCCTTAAAATTTCATTCGGCTTACGGCTAATGTGGGGCGATTTCTATAGTAAATTTAAAGCATCACTTAATTCGAGTGGTGCTTTTGTTTGGTGCGCAGCATGGGCAGCAACTTACAACGCTGTCAACTTATAGCAACATATATAAGAGTTGCTATAAGTGCTTTACAAGAAAAAGAAAAATGAAATTTACAGATTATGTATGGTACCAAATAATGCAGAAGGGAAAACTACAAGCTGAATATAAATATTTAATCTGGATGGCTAAAGAATAAATATATTGATAGTATGCAAACTAAATATTGTTGCATTTTGGGGTAAGTGGGTATGTGTTAAAAATAAAATGAAACTATCAGCTTAAAAAATTATGTTGATTACAAACACATAAAATATCTTTAAGTTGACAGTATTTCGGTGGCGTGAGAGGACACTGGATAAAAAAATTGACAATTATAGTAATAGAGAGTATAATATGTAACATTGTTTATAAATTCAATGTAGAAACAATTGTGTCTACACGAAAACAAGGAGGATTTTTGTATGTTTCAAGAACTGAATGAAAAAGCAATTAAAGGTTTGACAATAGTTGTAATGTTGCTATGTGTGAGTTATCTAATTTTTTTTTACAAAACACGGTTTTGGAACAATACTTTTATTGGAACAGTTGACTGTTCTTACTGTACTGTTGACGAGGCAGTAGAAAAAGTAAAACAGGGAACTAAAGCAATAAAATGTAATTTTTATTTTGATAATGACATGGTAGAACACCCAACTTATGATGAGATTGGATTAGTGCTTGAACCGAAAGATTTTAAAGAATTATTAAAAAAACAGCATTCAAATTTTCTGAGCAATAGAAATTACAATATAAATTCTGTTTTACATTTTGATAGGAATATATTAAAACAATATTTTAAAGAGCTTCCAGAAATGAAAGCTGAAAATATGATTATTCCTCAAAATGCACGAATAGTGTGGAATGGAAAAAATTTTAATATTGAACCAGAAAAATTGGGAAGACAGATTGATATTGAAAAATCAGTCGATTTTGCTATAGCACAATTAAGCAATGGCGGAGGTGAAGTATATTTCACAATTATTACGGCGCATAAACCGGAGGTTACAACCGAAGATTTAGCAAGTAGAAAAGATTACTTAAATACCATTTTGAAGAGTTATCTCCGTTTTAAACTAAGTGATGGAAATGTGGTTATATTAAATCAAAATACCATAAAAACTTGGATAAAGGAAGATGAAAAATATGGCTACATTGTAGACGTAGAAAATGGAACTGATGAATTCATTAAGATGCTAGCTGAAAAAGTGGAAAGTGCAAATAAAAGGTCTCATTTAAATCAAAAACTAGATGAACAAGCTGAAAAAGAGGCTATCTACGAAGCTTTGGAACAAACTGGAACAGTAGATGTGGAAATGTTCTATATAAAGTGACAAAATACTAAAAATCCTATACAATGGGAGATAGACGTTATCTAAACGGACTATTTCCGTCAAGTGAAAAGTTAAATGCAA
>FR880047.1:11180-17054 GCA_000435175.1 Clostridium sp. CAG:245 | reverse complement strand
CCTAATAACCCGAAGGTCATACCAAGAATTGAAAAACCAAGTATTTTACGCTATTGTCATAGATAAAATATAAAGAAAAGCGTTAATATGTATTAAAATAATTAACACAAAGTGATATAATCAAAATGGAATAAAAAAATATATCTTGAATATTAAAATGTGTAGATAGATAAATTATAAATAATATTAAGACAACGAGGTAAATTATGAAAGTTTTAACTATAAAGCAACCATGGGCAACTTTAATTATGCAAGGAGATAAGCGATTTGAATTTAGAAGTTGGCAAACTAAATACAGGGGAGAGTTACTTATACATGCTGGTAAAGGAATTGATGAAGAAGCGGTAAAAAGATTAGCAAATTATCTGCCTCAAGAATTGCCACAAGGTAAAATTTTAGGAAAAGTAACATTAGTCGATTGTATAAAGATGACACATGAATTCAAAGAAAAATTATTAAAAGAAAATAGTGATATTTATACAAAAAGTTCTTTTCAAGAAAATTATGGCTGGCAATTAGAAGATGTGCATGTTTTTAATGAACCAATAGAAGCAAAAGGTCATTTGAGCTTATGGGTTTACGACCTTGAAAACGAGAAATAATTCCAAGAGCATAAAGAAAGTTTAAAATCGAGCAGTCTCAAACAATTATTTAAATAAAAGAGGAGCATAATTATGGAGGATAAAATACAGCAATTTAAACAATTAGTAAACAAATGTGATAATATTGTATTCTTTGGTGGCGCAGGTGTGTCAACTGAAAGCGGAATTCCTGATTTTAGGAGTAAGGACGGTTTGTATAACCAGCAATATAAATATCCGCCTGAGACAATACTAAGTCATACGTTTTTTATGAATAAAACGGAAGAATTTTTTAAGTTTTATAAATTAAAGATGAACTCGTTAAAATATCAACCTAATATTACGCATATAAAACTTGCAGAACTTGAAACCAAAGGTAAGTTAAAGGCGGTAATAACGCAAAATATAGATGGTTTGCATCAAAAGGCTGGCTCTAAGGTTGTATATGAATTGCATGGTAGTGTACTACGAAATTATTGCATGAATTGCCATAAATTTTATGATGCTGAATATGTGTTTAACAGCAATGGCATTCCGAGATGTAGTTGTGGAGGAATAATAAAGCCAGATGTGGTTTTGTATGAAGAGGGATTGGACGAGGAGACAATTGAAAATTCGATATATGCTATTCAAAAAGCTGATTTATTAATTGTTGCTGGTACGTCACTTACTGTTCAACCTGCAAGTGGTTTAATAAACTTTTTTAGAGGCAGAAATCTTGTATTGATAAACAGGGATTCAACTCCTTATGATAATAAAGCAAATCTTGTTATAAATGATAGTTTAGGTAAAGTTTTCTCGAATTTATAAAGAATAAATTAAGAAACAACATAGGATAAATTATTTTAAACGTATAAAATGAATCAAAGGAGCAAATTATGAAGACTTTAGATGAATTGGTAGCAGATAAAATATTAGATTTAGTTCATTATGTGTTATCGAAATTTATAAAACCAGATATGACTTTAAGCAAAGTAAATGAATTAGATATACAAGCAATCGAAAAATTAAAACAGCAATATGGAATTGAAGCAATAATTTTAGACGTAGATGATACATTGCGTAAAGAGATGAAGGATATTCCAAAGGTTAATAAGGAATGGATTGAAGACTTAAAAGACAAGATAAAAATTATGATTGTAAGCAATGGAGTAAACAAAGATATAGAAAAATATTTCAATAAAAATGGAATAGATTACATAGGATTTGCGTGTAAACCGTTAAAGAAGAACTTTGTAAAGGCATGTGAAAAGATGAATGTAAATCCGGAGAGAGTACTAATGGTTGGCAATAGCTTGTTTGATGATATATATGGCGGAAAAAGAAATAAGATGAAGACTGCACTTGTAAAAGAAGTAGAAGATAATGAGAGATAACTCAATAAAAACAAATAATACGCTGAATTGAGCTGTTATCAATAAGCCTAGAAGAAATATGAATTTTACGTGAAAATTGGCACTCAATGCTTGATTCTGCTAAAAATAGATGTATAATATATCTGTAAATGGTAAAGAATATTTATCATAAACATGTGCCACTCTCATCAAGTGTCAACACATAATATATTTTAAGGAGTTGATTTTTATGATGATGATACCTAGAAAACATGATTTTGATTTATTTGATGATGTATTTGGAGATTCATTCTTTAATGAGGGAGCAAGTAGACTAATGAAAACAGATATTAAAGAGAAGAAAAATGAATACATTATTGACATTGACTTACCAGGATATGACAAAGAAGGAATAAAACTTGAGATTCAAGATGGATATTTAACAGTACATGCTAGTGTTAATAAAGAAGAAAATGACGAAGAAAAAGGCAGATTTGTACGTAAAGAAAGATATTCTGGAGCTTGCTCTAGAAGCTTCTATGTTGGAGAAAACATTACAGAAGATGAAATTAAAGCTAAATTTAAGAATGGTACATTAACTATTGTTGTTCCAAAGAAGGAAGACAAGAAAGAATTACCAAGCAAGAAATATATTGAAATTGAATAATGAAAAGTCCTACAGAAATGTGGGACTGTTTTAGTTTCAATTTGAACTAAAATTTTATTTGATTTCTATAATATTTTAATTACCAATATTATTGATTGGTCAAATGTGACAAGAAGATTGAATAAATACCCTTTTTATGATAGGATGTAAATGTAAAGGTTTGTTTTTTTTAGATTAACAGTTTTAAAAAATGTGAATATTAGGAGGTATTATGTGTACAGCTACAACTTATAAAACTAAAGATTTTTATTTTGGACGTACGTTAGACTATGAGTTTTCATATGGAGACGAAGTTACGATTACTCCACGAAATTTTAAGTTTAACTTTAGAAAAATGGGGGAGATGAATTCGCATTATGCTATTATTGGAATGGCTTATGTGATAGAAGATTACCCATTGTATTATGATGCAATAAATGAGAAAGGGCTTGGAATTGCAGGACTTAATTTTGTTGGAAACGCAGTCTATCATGATGAAAAAGAAGGGAAAAATAATGTAACTCAGTTTGAGTTTATTCCATGGATTCTTGGGCAGTGCTCAAGTGTTGATGAAGCGAAAAAGCTTATTCAAAATATGAATTTTTTGAATGAGCCTTTTAATGATAGGTTGCCACTTGCTCAATTGCATTGGATTATTGCTGATAGTAACAAAGCAATTACTGTAGAGTCTGTGGAGGATGGAATAAAAATATATGATAATCCAGTCGGTGTGCTTACTAATAATCCGCCGTTTGATAAGCAAATGTTTAATTTGAATAATTATATGCATCTGTCAAATAAATCACCAGAAAACACGTTTTCTTCTAAACTTGATTTAGAGAATTATAGCCGTGGAATGGGAGCGATTGGACTTCCAGGAGATTTATCTTCGCAATCTAGGTTTGTTAGAACAGCATTTGTTAAGATGAATTCTGTTTCTGGAGATGGAGAATTAGAGAGTGTTAGCCAGTTTTTCCATATTCTTAATTCTGTTGACCAACAGAGAGGTTGCTGCAATTTAGGCAATGATAAATATGAGATAACTATTTATACATCATGTTGTAACGCTACTAAAGGGATTTATTATTATACAACTTATGATAATCACCAAATTACTGCCGTAAATATGAATAAAGAAAATTTGGAAGGTGACAAGCTTATAAGATATCCACTTATAAAAGAAGAACAGATTAAATTACAAAATTAGAACTTTTATAGAGAAGCATAGAGGTAGGATTGAAAATTTTTAGATTTGTTCTTAAGAATATAAGGTATATATTTCGCTATAGCGAAAGCTACAACAAAATATGATAAATAAAACAAAAGAAAAAGAAGGCAAGTGCTAGTAGGCATTTGCTTTTCGCATATAAGACTAATGGTATATAGTGCTAATATAAATGCTGATTAATTTTATGATAAATGTATTGCAAATTTTCCATATAACTGGTAATATATTTAATGTAATTATTGATTTATAAGGTAGGTTTTTCTATGACAATACTAGGTTATGATGTTAGAATATATTTTTTGCTGTTTATGATATATGCTGTAGCAGGTTGGATAATGGAGGTTACATGTAAAATTATTCAGTATAAAAGGTTTATAAATAGAGGATTTTTAATTGGACCTTATTGTCCGATTTATGGCTATGGAGCTCTTCTAATAACCTTTTTATTGGGAAGATATAAATATGATGCACTTGTGCTATTTGTTATGGCGATAGTCGTATGCGGAACTTTGGAATACTTGACCAGTTTAGTAATGGAAAAAATGTTTAAGGCAAGATGGTGGGATTATAGCCAAAGAAAGTTTAATTTAAATGGACGAGTTTGTTTAGGAACAATAATTCCTTTTGGAATTTTGGGATTAATGGTGACATATGTAACAAATCCATTCTTGCTAGGAAAACTAGAATTAATACCAGAAATGTGGTTAAATATTGTGTCTGGAACATTGTTAGCAATTTATGTGGTTGATAATATTGTTTCTGGAGTTGTTATTAAAGCAATTAAAAAGGCTGATATTACTGCAAGTAAAGAAACTGATAATACAGAAGAGATTACTAAGAAGGTAAGGGAAATTTTACAAAGCAAGTCTGCATTACATAGAAGATTGGTGGATGCTTTCCCTAAATTACAAGCTGTTAAGATAAAAATTAAAGACCAAACAGAGAAGATAAAGAAAGAAGCAATTAGACAAAAAGAAGAAATAGAAACAAAGGTTGAAGATACAACTAAGGCGATTGCTGAAAAAGTAAGCAATGTTAGTATAACTGGAAAAAAGAAAAAGCAAATTAAAGAAGAAAATGAAAAATAGATAATAAAGGTGCTGAATAAAATCGGCATCTTTTTTGTGCCTATAAGTTTGCATTGCGAATAATTAAAATTGCATAAATTTTTCAATCTTGGAAAAAATATGTAATAAATGTTTTAGAAGGAGCGGGAGGAAAAATTATGCAATCTTTTTGGGAAGAGGAGAGAAAAAATTATAAAGAATATGAGAGTATAAGAAATGATATGAGGGCCTCTGTTTGTGTTATTGGCGGAGGACTTACGGGTCTTACAACAGCGTATTATTTAAGTAAATATACTAATGTTGTTTTATTAGAAAGAGATAGAATTTGTAGTCACACAAGTGGCGGAAATACTGGAAAAGTTACTAGTCAGCATGGAGTTTTTTACAAATATTTAATAGATTCGCAGGGAAAAGAATTTGCAAAAAAATATTTAAAGGCAAATCAGAAGGCAATAGAAAATATTAGTGAAATAGTGCAGAATGAAAAAATAGATTGTGACTTTAAGAGAGAAAAGGCATATGTTTTTACTGCAAAAGAAACAGAAGTAGACAAATTGAAAAAAGAGCAAAGAGCAGTAGATAAGCTAGAAAAAGACTTGTGCCAATATGTTACTAAAACGGAGCTGCCAATGGAAATTGCAGGAGCGATTGAGTTTAGGAGTCAGGCAAAGCTTCACCCTGTGAAATATGGATATGGACTGGCAAAATGCATCGTGAATAATAATAGTAGAATATATGAAAATTCGCAGGTTACAGATATAAAGAAAGTTGACGGCAAGTATGAAGTATATGTGAATAAAAATAAGGTTACGGCAGACTATGTAGTAATTACAACAAGATATCCATTTATAAAGATTCCGGGCTACTATTTTTTGAAAATGTATCAGTCAACATCTTATGCAATAGTTGCTGATGTAAAAAGAGAATTGTTTGATGGAATGTATATAAATTACGAAGTTCCAAATATGTCTTTTAGAGTAATCGAGGATAATGGAAAGAAGCTACTATTAGCAGTTGG
>FR880047.1:2673-11133 GCA_000435175.1 Clostridium sp. CAG:245 | reverse complement strand
ACGGAGGAATTAAAAAATGGATATACTAGGCTTGAAACGGCTGTGAGAAAAATGTATCCAGATGCAGAAGTGCTATATAAGTGGTCTGCAGAAGATTGCATAAGCCTCGACAAAATCCCGTATATAGGAGAGTTTTCTGCTATGATGCCTAATGTGTATGTGGCAACAGGGTTTAATAAATGGGGAATTACATCATCAAATGTTGCGGCAAACATAATAGCAGATAAAATATTAGGAAAAGAAAATGAGTATGAAGATTTGTTTAAAGCAAGAAGAGTAGAACCAATAAAGAATAGAGTCGAAGTAGGAAATATGTTAAAAGAAGCCAATAAATCAATACTTATGAGTAGGTTTAAAATACCAAAAGATGAAATAGATGATATAAAAATAGGAGAGGGCAAGATAATTGAAATAGATAATAAAAAGGTTGGAGTGTATAAGGCAAATACTGGAGAAATTTTTAAAGTAAAACCTATTTGCACACATCTGGGGTGTGAGCTGTACTTTAATAATATAGATAAAACTTGGGAATGCCCATGCCATGGCTCGAAATTTAGCTATGATGGAAAATCAATAGAAGTACCAAGTAATAAGAATTTGGAATGACTGGTTTTAGGGTGTGGTTTGTGAAAATAGGGTGGCAGAAAATAATCGACTGAAACTTATTGACTAGACTATTCTTAAAATGTATAATGTTATTACTAACATATGAAGGGGATTTTTAGAATGCAATCAAGAAGTGAGAATAGAAAGAAAAAACAAGAAAAGCAAAGAATTATATTAGGAATTATAATTTTAATATTAGCTATTTTAATAACGATAATAACTGCAAGTATAATTAGTAAGAATACTGCGAAAGAAGTTGCCACAAAGGAACCAGAAAGTTTAGCGGATGAATTCGTAAATAGCGTAAATACACAAAATATTGAAGAAGATGTAAATGAAGAGATTATAGAAAATAGTGTAGAAGAGAACGAAGTAGTTGAAAATACAGTAACTGAAGAAAAAGCTAAAAATACGAGCGGTACAAAATATAGATTAGAAGTAAATTGTAAGCAAAATGTAGTTAATGTATATGAAAAAGATGAAAACGGAGAATATAAAAACTGTGTAAAGGTAATGCTTTGTTCGGTTGGCTTTGCAACCCCAACGAGCGGAACTTATTCACTAAAAAAATATGGTGGATGGGAATGGAAAGGGCTTCAAGGTGATGTGTATGGTCAATATGCAACACAAATAATTGGAAATATATTGTTCCATTCTGTACCATATACTGAGAAATATAATAATGCAAGTTTAGAATATTGGGAGTATGATAAATTGGGTACTTCAGCTTCTTTGGGTTGCATAAGGCTTACTGTAAAAAATGCAAAATGGATATATGATAATTGTGCGGCTGGAACAAAAGTATATTTTTACAAAGATTCTAACCCTGGACCATTGGGTAAGCCATCAGAAAGAAAAATTTCTGGAGACAGTGAGGTAAATAGTTGGGACCCAACTGATCCAGCTTCGGACAACCCTTGGAAGGAGTATGATATTGCCAAAAGGAATGATAAAGAAAACACAGAAAGCGATAAAAATAACAATATTGAAAATAAAATAGAAAACACAGAGCAAAATACAGAAGTGCCAGGCAATACGGAAAATACTGAAACCAATACGGAAATAACAAATAATACAGAGAGCAATAAAAATAATGAGATTTTTCAAGAAAAAAACAATATTACAAATACAGAGAACAGAAATACAGAAAACGAAAATTATGAAGTTGAGAGTAATATAGAAAGTGATAATGACTAAATATTGTTAAAAAATGCGTACAAATTTGAATACGTCAAAGCCTGTTTTAAATGAAGTGATATACATCAGAATATAAAAAATATGTATTTTTACTTTAAAATGGGCTTATTTTATTGAAAAAATATAAATGAGGCTTTATGGAAAGAAAAAGCTAAAAAATAAAGCTTTAATTTGTTAAAATAAAAGCTTTATTTTATTACCATCACGGCTTATAAATCCCTCATCTACCAAGCATTTGAGCTCACGCATCATTGCACTTCTATCTACGCTTAGGTAATCGGCGAGGCTAGTCATTGAAATTGGAAGTGTAATATTTTTAGAGAAGTTTTTACTAGAAAGAATAGAAAAATAAGTAAGTAATTTATCTCTGATAGACCTCTTTGAAAGTATTTCTATTCTAGTATTTTGATGTACTGCTTGTTTTAATATAAGCTCTAGTAAGCTAGATACGAGTGTTGTGTGAAATTTACAATTGCTTCTGCATTTTTCGTGTATGTCATCATACAAAAATAGAAGAGCCTCACACTTATCCATTGCTAAAACAAAAAGTTCGTGGTTGGTATGAACAGGGTAGAAGGCTTCACCAAAAATATCTGTTGCAACAAAACTTTCTATTATATCCTTGTTTCCGTTTAAATCATATCTAATTAAATCTGCTTTTCCAGAAAGCAGTATGCAAATTTGTTTTCTTTTTTCTATGTAAGTTGTAATAATACTACCTTTTTCAAAGGTCTTACGTTGAACCTTAATACAATTACAAGAAATGTTTTCAATTATATCTGATATTTCCATTAACATTGTCCTTAAATTTGTAAATAAAATTTACTCAATTATACTTCAAAAACGTTGCATTTGCAACAGAAAAAATAAATTGTTAAGGTATAATAGTTATGAGATAATGTTTTTTAGGTAAGTTATGTCGATGTGGGCAGAAAAATGTTTTGCAAATAATACTGCTTAGTTATATTAAAAAATATTATTTATAATGAAACTAAAGAGGCAGTAATTTAGATAAATCCAAGGAGGAATTTATGAAGGTTATTAAGAGAGATGGACGTGTAGTAGATTTTAATAGAGAGAAGATTGCAATTGCTATTGAGAAGGCAAACCAAGAGGTTACAGAAAAGGAAAGAGCAGATAAGCAAGATATTAAGGATATAATAAAATATATTGAGTCACTTGATAAAAAGAGAATTTTGGTTGAAGATGTGCAAGATATAATAGAAGAGCAACTTATGGATAAGAAAAAGTTTAAGCTTGCAAAGAAATACATGATTTATAGATATAATAGAGCGTTGGTTAGAAAGAAGAACACCACAGACGAATCTATTCTTGGACTCATAAAAAATCAAAATATGGAGATGTTGGAAGACGGAACACGTAAGAATGCTGTGCTTGCGTCTTCACAAAGGGATTATATAGCTGGAGAGGTTTCTAAGGATTTAACGAAGAGACTGTTGTTGCCTGAAAAAATAGTAAAGGCTCATGAAGAAGGAATACTATATTTTCATGATATGGACTATTTTTTACAACCAATTTTTAATTCTAGTGTGATTAATATTGGAGATATGCTTGACAATGGAACAGTGATAAATGGAAAATTGATAGAGAGCCCAAAAAGTTTTAGAGTTGCTTGCACTGTGCTTGCACAAATTCTTGCAACAGTTGCGTCAACACAATACGGTGGACAATCTGTAGATATCAGTCATTTGGGAAAGTATGTTAAAAAGAGTTATGAAAAATTTAAGGAAGAGTTTGGAGGCGTGCCTTCAAAAGAAATATTAGATAAAAAGATAAAAGAAGAAGTAACGAGTGGTGTACAAACACTTCAATATCAGATAAATACACTAATGACTACAAACGGGCGTAGTCCGTTGGTTTCATTATTTATGTATTTAAGAGAAGGCGATGAATACATAAAAGAAAATGCACTTATAATAGAAGAAATTTTGAAGCAAAGAATTGAGGGAATGAAGGATGCAGAAGGAAAATATATTAATCCGGAATTTCCAAAGTTGATCTATGTAATCGATGAAAATAACTGCTTAAATGGTGAAAAATATGATTATTTAACACATCTTGCATTAGAATGTGCAAATAAGACACAAGAACCAAGTTTTATATCGGCTAAAAAAATGCGTGAAAATTATAGCGGAAATGTCTTTTCGCCAATGGGCTTTAGAAGTTTTCTAACTCCATGGAAAGATGAGAATGGAACATATAAATTTGAAGGAAGATTTAATCAAGGTATTGTTAGCATAAATTTACCACAAATTGCAATCGTGGCAGATGGTGATGAAGATAAATTCTTTAGCTTGCTAGATGAAAGACTGGAATTGTGTCATGAAGCATTATTGTGCAGACATTATGCTTTGCTTGGTACAGTAAGTGATACGAGCCCAATACATTGGATATATGGTGCGATAGCGCATTTAAAATCAGGAGAAAAAATAGACAAATATTTGAAAGATGGTTACTCTACAATTTCGTTAGGATATGTAGGAGTATATGAAGCAACAATGATGATGAAAGAAGTTTCTAACACTGAATCAAATGGAAAAGAATTTGCTATAAAGATAGTAAAGCATTTAAAAGAAACTGTTGAAAAGTGGAAGAAAGCCTCTGGCTTAGGTTTTTGCTTATATGGAGAAACAAGTCAAAAGGTATGCAAAACATTCGAAAGAATAGATAAAGAAAGATTTGGAGTAATAAAAAATGTAACAGACAAAGAAAAATATACAAGTTCGTACCATGCGAGTGAAGATGAAAAAATAGACTATAAAGAAAAACTAGCATTTGAAAGCGTATTTCAAAAATTATCATTGGGAGGAGTTGTATCACAAATTCCGAGCGAATATATTGGAGAATTAAGTGATAAAGAAGAATTCATAAAATTTGTGTATGATAATGTACAATATTTGGAGTTTACAAAAGAACTCAAAAAATAACTAAAATTAATATGTTGAAATAATAAACAGAATGTAAAAAAGTTCTACAAAAAAATGAGTGAAGAAATTCGCTCATTTTTATTTCAATAGATTTTTTATGTTGTCCTTGAGTCATACATTCTTAAAATTAGGGTCATCTAAAAATGACATCTACTGAGCCTTTTTATCATGCTTATTCTTATAGTATGTATTTTTAATAATATCTAATTCTAGTATACGAATTTCGATTGAGTCTATCAATATTAAATCTGTGTGACTTATATGAAAAAAATTTTCTTTAATGAATGAAATAGAAATTTACAAATGTCATTTATTTGTCACTTTGATGATGTATTATAATTCCAGTAAAAGAAAATTTGAAAAGAAAGGAAAGGAAAATATAATGGAAATTTTAAGAGTTGAAGATTTGGTTAAGACATATGGAAAAGGTGAAAATCAGGTTAATGCAGTTGACCACATTTCGTTTTCGATAGATAAAGGAGAATTTGTTGCGATTGTTGGAGCTAGTGGAAGCGGAAAATCTACGTTACTACATTTGTTAGGAGGAGTGGATAGACCAACTTCAGGCAAAGTGTTCATAGATGGAAAAGACATTTATTCCTTAAATGATGATAATCTGGCTATATTTAGAAGGAGGCAAATTGGTTTAATTTATCAATTTTACAATTTAATACCAATATTAAATGTAAGAGAAAATATAACATTGCCATGTGACTTAGACGGACAAAAAGTTGATGAGAAAAGATTAGATGAGCTAATAAAAACATTAGGATTAGAAAAAAGAGAGAAGCATCTGCCAAACCAATTATCTGGAGGACAACAACAACGTGTATCAATAGGAAGAGCAATGATAAATAATCCAGCATTAATGCTTGCAGATGAGCCAACAGGAAACTTAGATTCAAAGGCGAGTGATGAAATAATATCATTATTAAAATTGTCAAACAAAAAGTTTAACCAGACTGTTGTAATAATTACTCACGACTTAGAAATAGCAAAAGAAGCAGAAAGAGTTATAACAATAGAAGATGGAAAGATAATAAAGGATGAGAAAAATTTCGCCCAATAGGGACGCACTTTCTTGGGTGAAGAAGAAAAAATAATATAAATTTTGTCCAGTAAAGGAAGCTGTTGGGAAACGAAAAGTTAATTTCGCCCCAAAAAGGGCGTCCCTATTGGGCGAAAAGATGGAGAATATATAATGAATGTTTTAAATAAGTTGACTAAGAAAAATTTATTACTTAATAAGAAACGTACAATTGTTACTATTATTGGAATTATGCTTTCTACTGCACTGGTTTGTGCGGTTGCGGGGCTGGTTACAAGTGCACAGCAGACATTTGTAAATCTTATTAAGAATAGTGATGGTGATTATCATATTTCGTTTTCTAATGTGCCACAGGAACAGCAAAAATATATTACGCAGAACAATGCGGTTGATAGTTACTATACTACAAAAGAGCTGGGATACAGTGAATTCGAGAGTATTCAAAATGAGGATAAACCATATATTTATGTGGTTTCTATGAATGAAAATGCCTTCGAAAAAGGTGCATATAAATTGATAGAAGGTCGAATGGCTCAAAATGAGAATGAGATTGTTATTCCACAACATTTAATTGATAATGGTAGAGTTAAGATTAATGTTGGAGATAAGATTACTTTAAATGTTGGAACAAGAGAACTAATGGACGGCAGTAAGCTTAATCAAAAAAATCCATATCTAGCAAGTTCGTCAAAAGAATATATATATCAAGAGACTGGAAAAGCCGGAGACAACGAAGATTATGAGGAGCAAATCGTTGATGGACAGAAAAAAGAATACACTGTTGTTGGAATAATGAAAAGACCTAACACAGGACTTGAACCTTATTCTGCACCAGGCTATACGGCAGTTACATATTCAAACGATGAGAAAAATGCAGATGGCACAGACAAAATAACATCAATAGGCACAAAATTAAATACAAATGCTTCAAATGAAATTTTATCAGCAGAAGAAAATGAAAAATCAGTGACAGCTGATGCTACAATAAAAAACTCACAAACAGCCAACTTCTATGTAACTCTAAAAAATCCAAAAGAATATGAAAATGTAAAGAATCAAATAAAAAACACAATAGAAGCGGAAACTAAGAATGAAATTGAAGTAGAAGTTAATTCAGATTTATTAAGGTTCGAAGGAGTTCTTAGTGAGAGCACTTTAGGAGTTCTATATGGAATTGCAAGTGTTATTATAGTAATAATAATCGTAAGCAGTGTGTTTGTAATAAGAAACAGTTTTAGTATTTCTGTATCTGAAAAAACAAAACAATATGGAATGCTAGCATCTGTTGGAGCAACTAAAAAACAAATAAAAAGAAGTGTTTTACTAGAAGGATTATATATTGGTATAATTGCAATTCCACTTGGAATCTTATTAGGAATTGTTGCAATAATAATTTTATTATGGATAGTAAATTTATTAATTGGAGACATGATGGAAGGTACAGAATTTGTGTATAATGTACCAGGAATGGCAATTTTAATTTCAGTAGTAATCTCTGGCATTACAATATTTTTATCATGCTTAATTCCTGCAATAAAAGCATCTAAAATTCCACCAATTGAAGCAATACGTGGAACAGATGATATAAAGATAAAGACGAGAAAAATAAAAACATCAAAATTAACGAAAAAATTATTTGGAATAGGCGGAGTAATTGCAAGCAAAAACTTAAAAAGAAATAGAAAAAAATACAGAACAACAGTAGTATCGCTAGTTGTAAGTATATCAATATTCATAGCACTTTCATCATTTTTAACTTATGGACAGATGATGACAGGTTCATATTATACAGATTTGAGCTATAACATAGCCGTAAATGGTGGAAATGAAGCATTATATGAAAAAATTGCGACATGGAGCGGAATAAATAGCTACAGTTATTCATACCAGACTAGTGCTGAGATAGACGTAAACAAATATGGAACAGACTTTGCTAAAGAAGAATTAGAAAATAAAAAACAGATATATGAAGAAGACTTCCAAGAAAATGTTGGAAAATATGAATATAATACTCTAGGTTTGACAATTGTTATGGTTAACAATGACTACTTCAAGTCATATGTAAAAAGCCTTGGAATGAACGAGAAAGATTATTCAAATATAGCAATACTTGGAGACGACATGATGCATTATCTAGGGCAAGGAAAATCTAAGGTTGAGCATTATTTTAATGTTAAAGCTGGAGAATCAATGGAAGTTACTATGGATGATGAGCAAAAGCAAATAAAAATATCTAAAATTACAACAGAAAGACCAATGGGATATGAAAGTTGTTATACAGAGGGAGGCTACTTGTTTGTATCTGAAGATTATCCAGTAGTTACTAAAGATAAGAGTGAATTAAATAGTGGAAACCTATGCATAGATGCACAAAAACCATCAGAAATAGAAAACAAGCTAACAGACCTTAAAAAAGAAGGCGAAGACTTTGAAGATATAATGATAACAAATTTAGCTGAGTATGCAGATCAACAAAAAAGGATAATAATACTCGTATCAATATTCTTGTATGGATTCATAGCAGTAATCACACTAATTGGTGTAACTAATATATTCAACACAATAACAACAAACATGATACTACGCTCAAAAGAATTTGCAAACCTAAAATCAATAGGAATGACAACAAAAGAATTTAACAAAATGATAAGACTAGAAAGC
>FR880047.1:0-2610 GCA_000435175.1 Clostridium sp. CAG:245 | reverse complement strand
AATTCCAATAGGGCTTTTAGGCTCATATGAAATATTCAAATCGTTTACAAATTCGATAGACTTTGGATTTATAATACCATGGCAAGCAATAATAATTTCTGTAATATTTGTATTTATAATAGTAGGACTAACAATGAAATATTCACTAAATAAAATAAACAAGCAGAACATTATAGAAACAATAAGACAGGATAATATATAAAATTATAAATATTAATAAGTTGTAACTAGCAAAAGACTGGATTGTAATTAATCTGGTCTTTTGGTTTTCGAAAAATTTTATATAACTGATGCTATTCGTAGTTTTGTATGATATAATGTAATGGAAAATAGAGATTGGGAGAAAATAGCAATGAAAAATAAGAAGATTATAATTATTGTAATAAGCATTATTCTAATATTAGCGATATTTGTGGGAATAGGAATAACGATATATTTTAACAATAAACCTAAAAATAAACCGGAAGACGTATTGCAGACTTTTGCTTCATATATTAATGATAAGAAGTATGAAGATATGTATTCTTTGTTGTCATCAAAAAGCAAAGCTAATATTTCGGAAGAAGATTTTATTAAGAGAAATAAAAATATTTATGAAGGCATAGAGGCTGAAAATTTTAGTGTTGACATACAGAGTATAGAAAATGAAAATAAATTAGCAAAAGTTACATATAAAAATAGTATGGATACAATGTCTGGACATGTTGACTTTACAAATACTGTAACTCTTGAATTGAACGAAGAAAAAGAATATAAAATAGATTGGACGTCTAACTTGATTTTTCCAAAGTTGAATACCGAAGATAAGGTAAGGGTAAAGACCATAGAAGCAAAGAGAGGTAGTATTTTAGATAGAAATGGAGAATACTTGGCAACAAACGGAGTTGCTTCAAAAATAGGTCTTGTTCCTGGAAAGATGAGTGATAATAGGGAAGAAGATATTGCAAAAATTGCTGAACTTTTAAATATGACTTCAGATGGTATAAATAGCGAGCTTTCGGCATCATATGTCAAGGCTGATACTTTTGTTCCGTTAAAGACTGTGGGAAAGAATGAAATGGAATTAAAGAATAAATTACTAGAGATAAAGGGAATAAAAATAATTGATGCAGATGAGAGAATATATCCACAGGGAGTGTCAACCTCTCAATTAGTGGGCTACATCCAACCAATAAATGCGGAAGAGCTGAAAGAAAAGGCAAAAGATGGGTATACTTCGAGTAGTAAAATTGGAAAATATGGATTAGAACGTGCTTACGAGAGTACTTTAAGAGCAGTAAACGGTTCAGAAATTTACATAGAAGATGCAAATGGAAATAAGAAAACATCTATTGCAAAACAAGAACAAAAAGACGGTCAAGATGTGAAATTGACAATAGATAGTAAATTACAACAGACTGTATATGAACAGTTTAAAGATGACAAGAGTGCTGTTGTTGTTATGAACCCGAAGACGGGAGAAGTGCTTGCACTTGCAAGTTGCCCATCATTTGATTCTAATGATTTTAGCTTAGGAATGACAACGGCAGATTATAAGAATTTAACGGAAAACCCAGATAATTTATTATATAATAGATATTTGGCAACATATGCTCCTGGGTCATCGTTTAAACCGATAATTGGCGCAATAGGGTTAACTACTGGTGCTTTTTCAGCAGATGATGACTTTGGAAGAAGCGGAACAAAGTGGCAGAACGATAGTTCTTGGGGAGATTTCTATATAACAACACTTTCTACGTATAATGGACCTGCAAATCTGAAAAATGCATTAATACATTCAGATAACATATATTTTGCTAAGGCTGCTTTAAAAATAGGAGGCAAAAATCTAATAAATTCACTAAAAAATATAGGGTTTGGACAACAAATAGAGTTTCCACAAACAATAAGCAAGTCTTCATACTCAAACAGTGAAAGCTTTACAAACGAAACACAACTTGCAAATTCCGGATATGGTCAAGGAGAAGTCTTAGTAAACCCAATACATATGGCAATGATGTACTCAGCATTTGTAAATGAAGGCAACATGATAATGCCATACTTGGAGTATAAAGAGAATGCAAGTTCACAAACGGCTAAATACTACAAGGAAAATGCATTTTCAAAAGAAGCTGCAAACGAAGTAAGAGACGGCTTAATACAAGTTGTAGAAAATCCGAGTGGAACAGCACATTCAGCAAAAATTGAAGGAAAAACAATAGCAGGAAAAACAGGAACAGCAGAAATAAAACAATCAAAGGACGATACCGAAGGCACAGAAATAGGCTGGTTTAATGCATTCAACGTAGGAGAAAGTGATGAGAGCTTATTACTAGTAGTAAGCATGGTAGAAAACGTAAAAGGAAAAGGTGGCAGTCATTATTTATTACCAAAAGTAAGAGCAATTTTCGCCCAATAGGGACACCCTTTTTTGGGCGAAAGTCACTTAAAAGTCACAAATGAATGATAAATTTAATATAGAAAATGAGGATAACATGGAAAAAGAGAAGAAAAGCAAAATAAAAAAGATATTAGTTAATTTGACGATATTTATATTACTTATAATTTTAACATTTTCATTAGTGCTGAAAGATCAAGATGTTTCGCAAATATTTAGTGTTGCTGCCAAGG